>DATINM010000028.1:0-70352 GCA_035474235.1 Pyrinomonadaceae bacterium | reverse complement strand
AAACGCGACGACGCCACAGGTGTATGCGACGTAACCCATCTTGTGATGGTCAACCGTAATCGAGTCCGCCTTCGGAAAGGCCATGAACGATGACCGGTCTCACATAGCTTTTCAAAAGTGATGAGCGGTCAGGCTTTAATTCTGACCGCTCATCACTTTTGAGAGAGGAAGTAAGGGAAGGATTCATAGCCTGTGGTAGAAGTTGGATTGTTCAGAAACAACTTACTACCGGAGACAGGCCATGAACCCATTGAGAAGATACCCCGTCCTCTCCTCGCTGTTAAGACCTTTTCGACTCTCTCAGCAGAAGACCTGCGCCGCGCTCGTAATCGCTTTGTGCCAGGCTTCGCAAGCCAGTAGTTTCGCTATTGCCGGTCAACTCGCCTGCTTGAGCGAGGTGCAATTCGGCTCGGCTTTGACCCGCCTCTATCGCTTCCTGCGTAATGAGCGATTCGATAACTGGCTCCTGACTGAACAGATGCTGAGGTTGCTCGGCAAGGAGCGGAAACAACTGCTTTTGGCGTTGGATTGGACTAAATGGCAAGACCGCTTCTCGGTCTTGACCGTCTCGGTCTGTGTCGGCACGCGCTCCATCCCCCTCGCGGCCTCGGCCTGCCAGAAGCCTAAACTTGCGCGCTCGCAGAACCTCTGGGAAGAGACCTTCCTTCGGCTTGTGGTTGATCGCTTACGCGCTTGCCGGCTGTGCGCCGTCTGGTTGTGCGACCGGGGTTTTCATCGCGTGGCGTGGCTCAAGCGCCTTGTTGAGATGAAGCAACACTTCGTCGTCAGGTTGCAGCGCGACGTGATGGTGCATCTGCCGCAAGGAGCCTGCCTGCTCAAGAGTTTGGAGATTAAAGAGGGCGAGCATAAAGACTTCGGGTTCGTTGACCTGCGAGCCGATGGGTTCGTCCGCGCCCGTCTCGTCGGAGTGTGGGCTGTGGGGGCGAAAGAAGTCTGGTGGCTGGCGACGGATTTAACGAACCGGGTCTCGACACTGGTTGCTTACTATGACCGGAGGATGGGGATAGAAGAGCAGTTCCGTGATACGAAGGGTCATCGCTTCGGGATGAAGTTGCGGTGGACGCAGTTCACCAAGGCGGAGTTCGTCGAGCGCATGTATTTACTGGTCGGCATCGCGCTGCTGCTCTGGACGACGGTCGGACGCGCCGTAGAAGTTGAGGAGCCGAAGGTCAGGCTTGAGAGCCGGACGAAAGGGGCGCGATTGTCGCTGGCGCGCATCGGCTCCTACTACTGGCAGAGGATGTCGAAGCAGTTAGCGCTTACCGCCAGCTTCGTGCGCGAACATCTGCCGCCGCCCCGGCTCAGGATGTTCAAGTGGCTGATGACCCCCCAAAAGTGATAAGCGGTCAGTACTTGCAACTATTGACATCTGTGATAGACTGCGGCCAGCTTTAAAACATCTCACTCCGTTTTCCATCTGCGTCGTTTTAAAGAGAACACAAGGAGGACTTTCGATGTCCATATTCAGGATCCAAATCAACGCGACTAAACCAGCGGTGTTTGACCCGAGTCCGTTGACGGTGAATGTGAATGACAGTGTCTTCTGGTACAACGGCGACAAAGTGGCTCATTGGCCGGCACCCAGTGCTGCAAACCCGAAAGGTTGGCTTGACTACCAGATTGCTCCCGACGGAGAGTCCAGCCAAATTTCTCTCAACCCGCCCGGGCCTTACACCTTGGACTATGTTTGCGCCCTCCACCCAGGCGAGAAGGGTCAGATCAAGGTGCTTGGTGGAAAAAAAGGCGCGTTCGGTGGCGACACTAAGAAAGGCGCGTTCGGCGGTGATACCAAGAAAGGCGCGTTCGGTAAGGGCACGAAGAAAGGCGCGTTTGGCAAAACCACGAAGTAACGCGCCTTCGCTATGAGGACGCAACCGCGAACATCGTCGATAGACTCCTTGCCGGATCCGCAGGAAACCTCTGCGTAACAAACGTACCTCAGGAGGTCAATATGTTAGATGAGACGATCATCAAAGATCAGGCTGGCGAAGAAGATCGCAACGAGTCATCCAACGCAAAGCAAGAGTCAGAAATGAATCGGAGAAATTTTCTCCGACAGACGATGGCAGTGGCCTCGGGATTGGTGATAACTTCGATGCTGCCGCCGCGTTTTCTTAAGACCTGGGCGCAACAGGTCGCGGCTCCTTGTCCTCCGGGCCAGCCGCTTCAGACGATAATGGAATTCAAGAGTTCGAGTGCTACAAAAACGCTTCAAGCCGTACTCAAGATTCTCGATGAAAAAAAGACCTATCTGGCTCCCCCGGACAACGGGGCCGCAGGGGTGTGTGTTACCAACACCGGCCAGATGCGTTATATGGCCGGCTACGACCCGACAAACCCCAGCCGTACTTGGCCTACGACTTCGGGCTTGCCGAGTCCCGGTCCCACTCTTCGGGCGCGCGTGGGAGATAGAGTTCAAATCACGCTCCTGAACCACGTGGATGTCAAAAATTTCCCCGGCACCTTAGACGTTGCCGAGCACGGGCAGGCTTGCGATCAAAATAAATCCGTGGGGCCCGGCGGTACAAGCATCAACACTTACCCGGGCGATCCAAGTTTTGAAACGCCACCTAATTGCTTCCACGGTTCGAGTACGACCAATTTGCATTTTCATGGTAGCCACGTCAGTCCCAGCGGAATCGCCGACAACGTCCTACTGAATATTCGGCCCTCTCCCATAGTCAACGGTAAACCGACAGTAACCGAGCAGACTGTAAAAGAGACCTTCGACCGCATATTCGCGGCATGCGCGCACGGGCATCAGCCTCTCTTGTGGAAAGACTGGCCTCTGGAGTGGCAAGCATTGCAACAGAAGCTTCTGCAAGCTTATGACAGGACTGCGTCGTGGCAGGGACAGCCCGGGAAATTGCCACGCGACGAACAGCTTTGGCCGCAAAACGAGAAAGAGATTGCGGAAATGCGTTTGCCGCAGTACTACATCGGTGCCTTCCCCAACTGTTTCAAGATACCAGAATGGAATGGTCAGAAGAACAGTATGGGCCAAGCGCCCGGAACACACTGGTATCACGCTCACAAGCATGGCTCGACAGCGCTGAACCTTGCTAATGGTATGGCCGGTGCGCTGATCATTGAAGGGGATTACGATGATAAGCTCAGGCCCTTCATTACCAAACAACGCGTGTTGATGTTGCAGCAATATGCGGCGGTACTCAGCCTCCTTCGCAGCGGGTTCGCGCAGCAACCCTCCGATTTGGTTTACGTCAACGGGCAGTACACCCCGGTCTTGCAGATGAACCCGAATGAAATGCAACTCTGGCGGATTGTGAATGCCTGCCACTCGGCAGAGGTGGCGCTGGACAAACCGAATGGAATTAAGTGGAAGCAAACCGCGCAGGATGGTGTCCAGTTCGATCCGCGAAACTATGCGGATCCGGCGAATCACAATTCCGCGTTTACGGTGCCCGCGAAGTCGAAAGCTCCGTTCGGCAGTTTGGCGTCGGGAAACAGGATTGACTTACTGGTGCAGGCGCCCAGCAGCCCGGGCACATTCAAGGTAACTTTTGGCGGCACACTTCTGCTCACCGTAAAAGTGGCACAGGATCCTGCCGTTCCACCAATCCCCAGTCCAATGCCTTTCCCGACTCAAGAGCAATTTCCCGAGATGCCCGGATTCCTTGTTGACATCGAACCCGGCGATGTCAAGGTTTGGCGGGAACTCCGTTTCAAGTCAACTCCGCCAACGTCACCGACTTTTCCAAATCAACCTTCGACACAAACAATCGACGGCAAGCAGTTCGAAATGGGAATGGTCGATCAGACAATGCAACTCGGTGCCACCGAAGAATGGACTTTGTATAACGATGGCGGCGCGGCACATCCTTTCCACATCCATGTCAATCCGTTTCAGGTTGTAGAGATTCTTGATCCGAAGCAAAACGGTGGTGCTCCGGTTAAGCTACCCCGGCCTTATGTCTGGTGGGATAATTTCGCGATCCCGACTGGCGGTTATGTGAAGATACTGACCAGATTCGTGGATTTCACCGGCATGTACGTTCTGCATTGCCACATCCTGACCCACGAAGACCGCGGCATGATGCAACTTGTGCAGGTTGTTAGCAACACCACCAACATGCAGCACAAGTAAGCCAAAAGAAGTCCAGTACCTGACAACCAACGGCGAGGCTGTTTTCCTGAACTCAAGGAGTGGTACTGATGGTAGCCAACGAAAAAAAATGGGCCGATTGGGCCGGAGAATCAACATCCACTCTGATTAACGAAGATTTGCGTGCGGGACTCGCTCTTCTTTGGCGGGCGTACATTTGCGCGCACGCAACGGGTGCAAACGTGTGGGATTTTGCTCTGCGAACCGGGAGGCTTTATTTGGCAGGAATGACCAGCGGCGATCTCCGCTGGATGGTAGCAAAAGGGTTTGCCGAGCACAGCCAGCAAACACCCGTTTACAATGACACTGGCCGGTCGCTGCGCCGCAGTGATGGATGCTCTTTCAACGAACACACTTCTCTGATTCTCACGCCGAAGGGTGCCGCGTTGGCGGAACATGTTTTCGGAAAAACTGCCCGTTGGCCGCAAGCAACATTATCCGCGCTGGCCTCTGTTGCGGCTGAGACTCCGACCCTCGCAACCGAGCGCCACGCGTCCTAGGGCAGGTTTTCATGCACGGTATTCTGAACGCCTGCTCTTAGTAAACTCAAGGGGAAACCGCTCTAGAATAAAAGGAGAAGACTATGCAGAAGAACACGGTATCGATTGCGTTGGATCGGGAATCCTTGGCACGATTCAAACGCCTGTTAGGTGATCGTCCCTTGGTGACCGGAGCGCATTGTGGCGACGACGATGGAGACGTAGATGGCGTGAGTGATCGCTTTCGCGGAGCCGTAGCGTCGGGAGTCCACTGCGGAGACGACGTTGACGGCTGACGATCTTTACTTCCAGAACCAATCGCTTTAGGAATTTCACCACGCCAACGGCGATTGGATGAAAAGAACAACTTGAACTGGCGCGAGAAGAAAAGAAGTCGAGGCCCGCGCGCGCGTGCCCGTTTCTTCAAACTGCATGTTGATGCGGGCCTTCGGCACGTCCCGACCCTTAACATTCGCTTGTCGAAAAGGGCTGGGTTTCTTTCGCGGGGATTCAACGCTTGGTTTCAAGCAGTGCTCAAAGCATGCGCAGCGTAGCGCCCGAAACGACCTTGCTGTATGCCAGACAGTGGGCCGCAACTGCTGGCATCAGCGAGGTGAGGGATATCACCGGTCTGGATATCCTCGGTGTGCCGGTATATGCAAGTGTGCGACCGCAAGCGCGCGGTGATGCCGTTACTTTTGGGAAAGGCTTGCGGCATGTTGATGCCGAAGTCGGGGCCTACATGGAGGCCTTGGAATTTTTTTTCGCCGAACCGGGGATAGGCCGTGTTTCAACCCGCTGGGGATCTCCAAGGGATGTTGCAGGCCACGAGCGTACGGTTGATGCGATTCTTGATTTCGTTCCGCTCCTTCAGCGCGAGGTTGACCTCGACGCTCCGTTGCTGCTTGCCTCGGTTCAGGACTTGGAGAACGGCTATGAATGTGCGATTCCGGCAGAACTCATCTTTTTCCCTGCGCCGGACGTTGGACAATCGCTCTTCGGGTCGTCAACCAACGGTCTGGCATCGGGCAACTCCGTGCTTGAGGGAAGTATTCAGGCTCTGTTGGAGTTGATCGAGCGCGACATCTGGTCGTTTGAATTCGTTCGTTGCGCATCGAAGTTAGTCGAGACGGCGAGTCTGCCGGACGATGTGCGCGAAATCGTCGAGCGCGCTGAGCGCAGCGGCCTACAGTTAAAAGTTCGTGCTATTCCCAACGACTACGGAATGCCGTTCTTTGCCGCTTTCGTGTTCGATTTGAACAATCCCAGCCGCAAGACATTCAATGGTGGTTGGGCATGCGATCTGGATCGCGACCGGGCACTCGTGCGGGCCGTCACCGAGGCAGCGCAAAGCCGCGTGGCTTTCATTCACGGAGGGCGGAAGATGCCCATGTCGCGAGCGGCAGGCTCCGCATTGGATGCTCAGCGAGAGGAAGCGAGACTCGTGCGGCAACATATGCTGGGCGTGAGCGATCCGCGTGGGCAAATGTTGCTGACTGATATTCCAGACCTCGCCGTTGCAGGCACCTTGCAGCAGAAACTCGACGCCGTGATCGAGCGATTGCGCCGTGTAGTGCAAAAACCAATTTACCGTATCGTGTTTACGCCGCCGGAGTCACCGCTGCAAGTGGTTCGTGTAGTTGTCCCGCTATTGGAAAATCTTAAGGTGAACCGAGTGCGATTGGGGCCTCGCCTGAAAGCCACTATCGATGCCTCTGGCGCTCAAGCAGCGTGAGTGGAAGAGTCATAGTCAGGAAAGTTTCGTGAAGACCGTAGGATGTCAGGATTAGATGCAATGGAGGTTCGGCAAACCGTCGAAATCCGCGTCCGGGGGACAGTTCAGGGAGTTGGCTTTCGGCCAACCGTATGGCGCTTGGCATGCGACGAGGGACTGGTTGGCGAAGTCTTGAATGACAGCTTTGGAGTGTTGATCCGAACCACAGGAAATGCCGGTGCCATCTCGCAATTTCTTACGCGGTTGCAGAGCGAGGCACCTCCTCTGTCGCAGATCGAGACTATCGAGACGCAGGTTCTCAGCCTACGAAACTTTGAGGACTTCCGCATTGCCGAAAGTGTAAGCGGCGAGAATTGCACACGCGTCACTCCCGATGCCGCGGTTTGCGCGGCTTGCAGCGCGGAAGTGCTGGATCCAAAGGAACGGCGTTATGGTTATCCGTTTGCGAACTGCACACACTGCGGGCCTCGCTTTTCCATCGTGAAAGAGGTTCCGTATGATCGCGTTAACACCACGATGGCGGACTTCCCGATGTGCGCGGCGTGCAAAAGGGAATATCTTCAGCCTGCCGACCGCCGCTTTCACGCGCAACCGATAGCTTGCCCGGCCTGTGGGCCATCAATCTGGCTGGAACGGTTTGACACGAGCGTAGTGGCGGCACACGCCACGACGGACACGCCTCTGGATTCCGCTATAGAGTTGTTAAAGAACGGCGCGGTCGTAGCCATTCGCGGGCTGGGCGGGTTCCACCTCGCTTGTGATGCTACCAATCCGGAAGCCGTGCAGCGATTGCGCCAGCGCAAGCATCGGTACGGCAAACCATTTGCGCTAATGGCCAGAGACCTTGACGTGATTCGTCGATACTGCAACCTGACTTCAGCCGAGGCGGACTTGTTACAGAGTCCCGAAGCGCCGATTGTCTTGCTCGCAGCCGACGGACCCGAAAGGTTGCCGGAGGGTATCGCACCCGGTCTCAATACGGTGGGCTTCATGCTGCCTTACACGCCCCTGCACTTGTTGATTACGCGTCAGATCGATGGGCCACTGGTCATGACCAGCGGCAATGTTTCCGACGAGCCACAGGTCACCAGTCTCGATACTGCGCGGACGGGGCTGCGCGGGATCGCCGATGCCATGTTGATGCACAATCGCGAGATCGCCAACCGGATTGATGATTCGGTCGTGCGGATCGTGGCCGGTAGGCCATCAGTGATGCGACGTGCGCGCGGTTATGCTCCGAGTGCTGTGCCGTTACCGCCCGGGTTCGAGGGCGCGCCCGACCTGTTGGCGTTTGGAGGTGAGTTGAAAGCCACTTTCTGCGTCGTGAAGGACGGAGCCGCGGTGCTCTCTCAGCATCAGGGTGATCTGGAGGATGTTTCGACCTTCGAGGATTACCAAAAGAACCTGCACCTTTACTCAAAGATTTATGATCATTGCCCGCGCTTGCTGGTTGCAGATATGCACCCGGAATACCTTTCCGCGAAACTCGCCAAGCAACACGCGGCGGCCCACGACCTGCCACTTCTGGAAGTTCAGCATCATCATGCACACGTAGCTAGTTGTATGGCGGAAAACGGTGTCCCGCTAAATGCCCCGCCGGTACTGGGCATTGCGATTGATGGTCTGGGTTATGGCAACGACGGCACGATCTGGGGCGGTGAGTTTCTGTTGGCCGACTATCGAAGCTACCGGCGGATTGCAGCCTTCAAACCCGTGGCTATGATCGGCGGAGTCCAGGCCATTCGCGAACCCTGGCGCAACACTTATGCGCATCTGGTCGCAGGGCAGGGCTGGGCCCGGTTTGTCGAGAGGTTCTCCGCACTCGAACTCTATCGTTACTTGACCACCAAGCCGCTCGCGACGATTGATCGCATGCTGGAAACAGGACTAAACGTGCCGTTGGCTAGTTCGTGCGGACGGCTTTTCGATGCGGTTGCGGCGGCTTTGGGTCTGTGCGCCGACCGTGCACTCTTCGAGGGTCAAGGCGCGATGGAGTTGGAAGCATTAGCCGAGCCGCGGCTACCGGCGACTGAACCGCCGTACAGTTTCACGATCAACGGGCAAGCTGCGAGCGGGCTGCTCTACCTTGACTCGTCACCAATGTGGGAGGAGTTGCTGGAGGATATTGGCAGATCGACTCCGGTTGCTCGAATGGCCAGCCGATTCCACTACGGACTCGCCAGAGCGATTCGCGACATGGTTGCACGTATCCGGGGCACGATCAACGTCGATGCCCCGCCGAACACAATCGCACTGAGCGGCGGCTGCTTCCAGAACAAGCTTTTGTTAGAAGAGGTAGTGCGGTTACTTGTGGCAGACGGGCTAAATTGTCTGATGCACACCAAAGTCCCTACTAACGACGGAGGTCTGGCGCTGGGGCAGGCTGCTATCGCGGCTGCGCGCCATATCGAGCACACGAATCGGGCGAACTTGCGGTCGAGCGCGTCACCAATCTAAGGAGCAAGCAATGTGTCTTGGAATCCCCGGTCAAATAGTACAGATCACGGACGTTCCCCGGCAAATGGCTCTCGTTGACGTTAGTGGAGTTCAACGAGAGGTGAGCCTTGAGTGTGTGGTTGACGATTACCATCCGCTCGAAAGATGTGTCGGTCATTGGGTGCTAGTGCACGTTGGCTTTGCCATGAGCCTGATAAATGAGGACGAGGCGGAGGCCACTTTGAAGGTCTTGAGGGAACTTGGCGAGGTGCAGGCGGAACTTCTTGCGATGAAGGAGTCGGCACCAAGCCCATCTTCAAGCGCTCCGGCAAACGCTTCGCCAGAACTAGTGGTCGGAACGTGATGGGTTCAACGGAAGATCCAAATCTGGCGGGGCTGTACCCGTTCCTGCACGGCAAGAAGCAAGACCCATCGTCGATGAATTCTGCCTTGCTGGAGTCCGTGGCGCAAAAGGCCGCCCATCATCACAACGTCGCTGACGCCTTTTTCGCCGGAAACGGGCAAAAAGTGGTCGCTGCTGCCGGGGCTATCGCGGATGTTTATCGCCGCAATGGTCGTCTCTTTACGATGGGCAACGGTGGCTCTAGCTGTGACGCGGCGCATGTGGCTGTCGAGTTTCTCCACCCGGTCACTGCCGGGCGTGTCGCGCTGACCGCCATTGATCTGACAGCCGACCGCACGATGATGAGCGCAGTGGCAAACGATGTCGGCTTCCAGCATGTCTTCGTCCGTCAATTGATTGCTCAGGCTCGCCCCGGAGACGGCTTGATTGGCCTCTCGACCAGCGGGAACTCGGACAACCTTGCGAGAGCTTTTCTGAAAGCAAAGGAAATGGGCGTAACCACCATCGGACTGGCCGGGATGAGCGGTGGCGAGATGGCAAAGATCGGTCTGGATCATTGTCTTGTGGTCGAAACCGACAGCATTCATCGGGTGCAGGAATGCCACGTAATCATCTACCACATTCTATGGGATCTGGTGCACACGCTGCTGGCAGACAATCGCGGTTCATTGGCCGCTACGGGCTGACCGCTTAACGACAGCTACACGAGAAAGAGGGCGAAATGAAATACGTCGATGAATTTCGCGATCCCGAGAAAGCGCAGTTTCTGTTAAAGGAAATCCGCACCCTCGTGCCACAAATTCAGAAGGGGCGCACCAGCCCGATATACATCATGGAAGTCTGCGGAGGCCACACGCACGCCATCTTCCGATACGGTGTCGAGACGATGCTCCCGGATGGAATCGAGTTGATCCACGGGCCCGGCTGTCCGGTTTGTGTGTTGCCCATGGGACGCGTCGATGACTGCGTGGCGCTAGCCCACATGCCCGGCATGATTTTCACCACCTTCGGCGATGCGATGCGAGTGCCCGGCTCGAAAGAAAGCCTCTTGCAAGCCAAAGCTAACGGGGCCGACGTGCGGATGGTGTACTCGCCTCTCGACTCTCTGCGGATTGCGAAGGAGAACCCGGACAGGCCGGTCGTCTTCTTCGCCTTGGGTTTCGAGACGACCATGCCCAGTACAGCACTCACGGTGCTGAGGGCGAAGAAAGAGGACGTTAAGAACTTCTCCCTCTTTTGTAATCACATTACGATCATTCCCACGATCAAGGCGATACTCGACTCACCTGACTTGCAGTTGGACGGGTTCCTCGGCCCCGGCCACGTCAGCATGGTTATCGGCAATTCGTCTTACCGATTCATCGCCGAACATTACAAAAAGCCGCTGGTCATCGCGGGTTTCGAGCCTCTCGACATCCTGCACGGAATTTGGATGGTTCTCAAACAGATCGCCGAAGGTCGCTGTGAGATCGAGAACCAGTACAACCGCGTGGTTCCCAACGGCGGCAACACCGTGGCTCTGGACGCTATCGGCAGGGTCTTTGAATTGAGGGAGTTCTTTGAGTGGCGCGGTCTAGGTTCAATCGACCATTCAGGAGTTCGCATCCGCGAAGAGTACGCGGAGTTCGACGCGGAACGCAGATTCTCAGTGCCGGCCCTCAAGATTGCCGATCCCAAATCCTGCCAGTGCGGCGAAGTTCTCAAGGGCGTGATCAAGCCTTGGGACTGCAAGGTCTTCGGTAGAGATTGTACTCCGGAGACTCCGCTCGGTGCCCTGATGGTTTCGTCGGAGGGTGCCTGCGCCGCGTATTATCAGTACGGTGACATAGAGAAGGTTCACGACACCCGGGCGCTCGTCGAGGAGGTGGCATGAGTAGCGTTTTAGAAGTAACCGCAAAGAACGGCAAGCCAAGGCATCGCGGCAAGGTGCGGGTTCCGACAATCACGCTCGCCCACGGCGGCGGCGGCAAAGCGATGCATGATTTGATTGACGACATCTTCCTTGATGCGTTTGATAACGAAGGTCAGGCGCCATTGGAGGATCAGGCACGGCTCAGTCTATCCGACCTTGCGGCATTTGGTGATCGACTTGCTTTTACGACCGATTCCTACGTGGTCAAGCCGCTCGATTTCCCCGGCGGCAATATCGGCAAGCTGGCAATCTGCGGCACGATTAACGACCTGGCGGTGGGCGGCGCGAAACCACTCTACCTGACATGTTCCGTCATTATCGAGGAAGGTCTGCCGGTCGAAACATTGCGCATGGTGGCTAGAACTATGGCGGCGACCGCTCTGGAGGCCGGCGTAAAAGTGGTTACGGGCGATACCAAGGTTGTCGAACGAGGAGCCTGTGACAAGCTGTTTATTAACACTGCCGGCGTGGGTGTCATTCGCGCAGGCATCAACCTGGGCGTCGATAAAGCCCGACCCGGCGACGCCATTCTCGTCAATGGGCTGCTGGGCGATCACGGCGCAGCGATCCTCAATGCCCGTGGAGACATGGCGTTGACCACAGCCATCGAGAGTGATTGCGCTTCCCTGCATGATCTGATCGAAACGTTATTGTCATCTGTTCCTCGTACACGTTTCCTGCGAGATGCTACGCGCGGGGGACTCGCCACGGTCTTGAACGAAATCGCCGAAGCGTCACAAGTGGGTATTGATATCTATGAAGACCGCACCCCGCTTCGCAGCGAGGTAAAGGGCTTCTGCGAGATACTGGGACTTGATCCCCTCTATCTTGCGAACGAAGGCAAGGTCGTCTGCGTCGTACCACCGGAAGATGCCGAAACCGCATTGGCGACGCTCAAGTCGCATCCCCTTGGCAAAGGAGCCGCGAGAATCGGCGACGTGACCGACCATCGCCCCGGACGTGTTGTGATGCAGACCGTTTTCGGCGGGCGTCGCATCGTTGACATGCTCGTAGGCGAACAATTGCCACGGATTTGTTAGTGCGCTCTACCCGGATGGCCGGCTGACGAATCCGGCCAAAGGAATCCACAACCCGTCAATCCGAAGGGAGATCGAATGTCAAGCAACCTAACTGTTAAAGCAGCCGAGGGTGTCACGGTTCGCATCAAGGATCACGGCGAACTTCTGGAATTGGATTATGACGGCGCGGTCAGTCAACATCCGGGTTCGCTATGGTGGGGCACAGCGGTTGGCTTCCGGGCTATGCAAGTGGCCGCCCAAGCTCTCTCGCAAGACGATCTGTGGGCCCGCGATAATCTCTATATCGTCAGCGGTCATCCCGGCCCCGGGGTGAAAGACACCATCGACTATGTAACGGGGGCGGCCAGCCGCGACCGCTACAACGTCGTTCTGGCCGAGGGCTGCGCAATGCAGTGCAACAGCAAGATGAAGTATGAATGGTGGGTCAGCGATGGTGAGAAGACGGCGAACATCAATCTGCGGCAGGATTTTGTGCCGCGGGAGTTCTACGATCTCACCGACCGCCTCGAAACGAATGAGACAACCAAGGAAGACATCAAAGCGTTCCGCATCTTCAAGGTGAACCTGTCAACGCGTATCTGGAATGCTCCGTTAGAAGAGAGCTTTCGGGTCGAGATCGTCGATAAGCCTCTACAGCCCGGAGAAATCCCTGAAGCAGCACGCGCAAAGGACTATTTTGATCTGAAGGACGTAATTTGATCACTTTCCATTCAGGCAATCGCTTACCCAACGCATAACTTCTTCTACGCTTTGGGCTAACCAGCAGCCAGTGGTGAATCGAGAAAACGCTTCACCTTACGTTGAGACGGGTTGGTAATCCCCAATCGCAGGAAGCTGTTCAAAAAGTCATCGTACACTCTGGTTCCGGCGTAAGGCGTCAGGTTAAGGTCGACGACGTAATGCTTGTCGTGGCCATCATGCACGATGTCTATGCAGCCAAACTCTACGGGCGTGTTTTCGACGAATGCGGTAACGTCCCGCTTTAGCGCCGCACTGATCGATAACTCGTCCGTACCCGCTTTAAGATGTTCGAGGTCGGTCACAAAGTTCGTGTCACGCGGATCGTTCGACAGTTTCTTGATGATGCCCGGAGCAAATGCCTTGACGATGATTACTTGATTGCCAGAGAAGTAAATGCGATAGAACGAGTTCTCTTCGTTGGCGACGTACTTCTCAACCACGAGGGCCTCGTCCGTCCAGACACTCTCTTGAAGCATTCCGCGTTCGACGGTTTTGTAGCGGTAAGCGCCAACGTCAGTAGAGATAAGATGCTCAAGGCCAACGGCGGCGATGCTCTCTGGCGGTAGCCACCTTTCCAGATCGCCGCCATAGTTCAGGGCGGTCTTCACGAACAGAATTTCGTCAGAGCAACCGTATCGCGCTGCCTTTAGCGAGGGAAGCCCGATGGCTTCGAGATGTGCGTGAAGGGTTGACTTGCGAATGTCCTGAACGAGTCCGTTGACGACATAGATACCTCGTTCAACGAAGCGATTGGTGAGGTCGCGCGCCCGCAGCGGCAGCCGACCACGAACTGACAGGTTAATTTGAAAACAGACTGTCGTGAATGAATCGCAAAGGCGCTCGAATTGCTCGGACGGAAATTCGCGGAAGGGGTCTGTCTCGATCCGCGCGGCGCGTTCGCCGAGGACATGCTTGAGGAGAAAACCATCCCACGCTTGCCACTCTAAAATTGCGACCTTATCGTCAGAGGTCTCGTGGTCGAATCCTTCTTCTGTGATTACCATTCTCTAAGCCTACCGCGACACCGCCACTTCGAGCGAGTTGATTAAAATGCACCCTGAAACGAACGCACTATCAAATCGATAAGGCGCGAGGATGACTCACCGCGTAGCGCCGGTCAGGATTCGGAGGTGCCTGTTGCCAGCCGCTGTTGACTTCGTCAAATGAGTAGATGGAGATTCCCAATTCGCTGGCGATCCAGGGTACTATCCAGTCAAAACTGGCTAGTCCACAGCGTTGAGCGCGGTGGGCCATGCGAACAAAATAAGGCGAGTCGTTGACGAAGCTGGCCGGTTCTCTCAAGCGACGATCTCGCAACATCTCCGACCGTAGGATTTGCTCTGCCGCATCCCGTGTAAACCCCATACATCCGCCCTGAATCGATGGAGTCTCATGTTCTAATTGCAGCGTTCCAAACAATCCGCTGCGAACAGGCAGATACTTGAATCTCCGATGAATCACTGTATCGGGGTCGATCTTAAACAAGTATCGAGTCGGTCGTTCGAGGAAGATTACGAGCATGCGCTCGATCACCGCTCCACCATTCTCGATGCCGAATAATCGCAACTCTGCGCGAAAGTCGGCGTCGTTACGCTTGGCGAGGGCCGGCAAGCGAGTATCACGATCACCATCAGACCGTAATATGACGCGGCTCCCCGGATAGTGTTTGCGCAGGTCTGCCAGGCACTCTGCGGCGGCATCGTAGTCTTTGTAAGTCAATGCGAAAAACGTGAGATCGTCGTCGCTGTAGTTGGTCAATATTTCAGCAGTCTTTGACATGATGTGACCCGGAAAAAGGCGTTCGAGTTGCTTGCTGATCTCTTTTGCAGTCAGCCATGTTAGGTTGCCATAGCTCCGCACTCTACTCAATTCGCGGTGCAGCCAGCTTGTGTTTTCTGAGGATGAAAATAGCAGAACTGTTAATTCGAGGAATGTGGATCATGCTATACTCAAGCAATTCGACTCGGTAAGTTTGCAGGAAAATAGCTCGCGTGTCCCGCCGTGCATGGACTCTGCCACTGTTTCGCCGGTCGGCGCACCGGCTACTTTCGCAGCAATCGGGCCTCATCGACGAGGGGATGATTGTGAAATCCGTGATCATGGTCTCTTGGGAGTTGGATCCCATCTACACACGGGGCGGCACAGCCTACGCAATCAGACGCTTGGCTAACCAGTTAACGGGGCTTGGGATCGAAACCAAAGTTCTCTTACCTGATCGGTCGGACACTCGCCGCGGTAATAACCCGGGTCTTTTGTCCCTGAAAATGCGAGCCGGAGTTCGTACTCCTCGGGTGGTGCAATGTAGCGAGTTTTGTCGCCTTGCGCTTGAGGCGGTCGAACAGACCAGTGCCGGCGCACGATCAGACGCCTTCATAGCTCATAGCGACGAAGGCGCGATGTTCACGATTCTGCGCAGTGGCAAACGATCATGTGAGCCTTCAGTCTTTTGGCTTCACAGTCTTTACGACCCGCCGATCAGCGACTTGTCTAAAGAGCAACGCAAGCTCCTTCCGTCCCGATCTTTGCTTGCCTCTGCCGTTATGATGGCCGATCTCGTCGTAACGAGCACGGGCATTTTGAAGGACGCGCGCGAGTTTGAATGGCCTGACCGGCTCGAAGAATTGCAGAAAGCACTAATGGTTGCGTCGGATGAACATCGAGTGTTGACCGTCGAATCCATGGGATGCCTGCCGGAAGTCTCGAAGAATTCGTCGAACAGACTGACTCGAAGTTCAAACTTGGAGAATCTGAAACGCTTGCCCTCACGCTATATTCTTTTCCCTTGCCGACCGTCGGTTGACAAGGGTTTTGGCATTTTCGCGGCGATTGCGGAACGACTGCGAGCCGACAACATCGCTTGTGTTGCGGTGCAGCGACCCGCGCAGCGAACAAAGTCTGGAAATCGATCTCGAAGCACTCCTATTTACTGGTTGCCGTGGCTCACTCAGGATGAGTTGTTCATCGCTATGCGCAACGCAGCTTGCACGGTTTTGCCGAGTATCACCGAAGGCTTCGGTTTGGCCGCAGCCGAGTCGATCAGTCAGGGCGTCACTACTTTGTATCATCAGGTTGGCGGCCACCATAGTTTGCAGTCATTCCCCAACGCACTGCCGGTTCCTCTGACGACGAGCGAGAGGGCCCATTTCTATGGTCTATGGTCAGAGCTAATCGGCATACATCCTGACTCCTGGGCAGTTTGGGCCAAGCACGAAATTTCGCTGAGGTCACTTGTCGATAAATGGGTGGAAGCCATCAGATCGGTTGTGCATCGTACCGGCGGGTTGAGAGAGATTGAAACCGACCATTTTTCGGAGCGGCTAGCGGATGAGCGGTGGGGAAATAAACTTCGTCGTCGAATTGAAGTCAGCGTAAACACTTTAGGCTCATAGGTGGCATTTGATTGCCTATTCGTGCCAACGAGAACACAACTATCAAGCGAATTGGCCGTCAGGCTCTTGCGTTCGGCTAGAGTCTCAAAGGATTGTCTCTGGAACGATTGCGACGAATAAATTTGCGTTAACCTTACAAAGCCGCTTGGGAGCGACAAAGGGTTGGTGGAACATCTCGTAGAACTTTGGCCACGAGACGGCCGTCCCCGGTTGATCCATCTCATGCCGTGGGATCTTACTGTGGGCGGCGCTCAACGCATGCTCGACTTATGGTGTTCGCGCCAAGCCTATCGTTGGGACACGCACATCGTCACGGTCGGCGCGCGCGGGCCGTTTGAGTTCGCAGGCGCAACGATCCATTCGGAACTGAGGACTTCGCAAATCCCGCGTCTGATTGAAACCCTACAGCCGGATTTGCTGGTGCATCACGAGCCGGCTGTGAAGAACGGGATCAGTTCCAGATGCCCGCAAGTCTGGGTCTTACACTGCACAAATTCTCTGAGAGCCTTGCCGCCAAAGCATGCGACGCCGGCAGGAGTGTTTACGAATTTTGACTCACACGAAATTCATCCGGGCTGGCGGGAGTTGCCGCTCAAAGTGTTGCCGCTGCAAATCGATACCCGTGAGTTTCGCCCAAGCAAACGAAAGCATGTTGATCTCGTCTGCGGCATTGTGGGTCGGCTGCACGAGGATAAGATTCCACGCTCTTTCATAGACGCGCTTCTGGCATGGCAAGCTGGGCCGTGGCGGATTCGCTTCATCGGCCACGGACTCGACACTGGTTATCAGCGATTCGTCGGCGAGAAGCTTGCGAACGTGCACTGGATCGATTTTTCGGGCGACGTGATACCAACCAAAATGCCATCGGCTCTGCGCCGGCTGGACGCGTTGATGATTCCCACAGATGCTACCCAAGGTGAAACCGGCTCCTATGCCGCGCTGGAGGCAATGGCGACCGGGTTGCCCGTGATCGCCAGAGACCTGCCCGGGCTTAGATACAACTGTGGAGATGCGCCATTGTACGCAAGTGAGGATACCGAACTTCTCGCCCGACTTCGTGAGTTGGATGAAGCGGACGTACGTTTCGAGATAGGAAACAAAGGGCGCACGTCGGTTGTTAACAAACATAGTGTGCATGAACATGCCGCTACGCACAGTGCGGGGTTTTCGGCAGCCCTTCGCTACGAAATTTCGATTTTGATGCCCGTTTTCGATGCTCCGGCGGCGTACTTGGCGGAATGTTGGGAATCGATCCGTGCTCAAACGTTCCGCGAGTGGGAGCTTGTTCTCGTAGATGATGGATCGCGAGCAGCCGAAACCATCGCGGAAATTGATCGCATCGCGGATGACCCCAGAGTCGCCCTCATACGACTTAAGGAAAATCAAGGTATTGCTCCCGCTCTTAACGTAGGACTGAGCCGGTGTCGGGGACGACTGGTGGCCCGGATGGACGCCGATGACAAGATGATGCCGACGCGGTTACAGCGGCAATTTGCCTACTTGCAGGCTCACTCGGACGTGATAGTGCTCGGGACTCAACTACAGGCGATAGATTGGAAAACCGGTCAGCTACTCACGCCAACCGAGCATCCCGAGCAGATCACGGACGAGTACATCAAACACCAGCGGAACACTTCGGAAATCTGGTTTCTCAATCACCCCACCGTAATGCTGCGACCCGGCGAAGTGTTGAAGCTGGGCGGCTATCCTACGTATCGCGTCGCTCAAGACCTCGGCCTCTGGTTAAAGGTGGTTAAGGCGGGTCTGAAGATACACAATTTGCCGACCGTTGAATTACACTATCGCTTACATCCCAATCAAATTTCGACGGCCAAAGGCGTACGGCGCGCGGAATACGAGCAGATCGTCGAGGAGTGCTGGAACGATCAGGCGGGGAGTCGAAACGAACCTGCGTGACTTTGGGCGCTCGGTTCGGCAGCTACATCGTGAACCTTAACCTGACGCCGCAAGCGGAAGCGGATGTCTAAACTTGGAATGGAGAATCCATCTTTCGACTGCTCTGGCTACTCCATCTTTTTCGATGCTCGTGGTTACCCAGTCAGCAGATGCTTTGACCGCCGCGGGTGCATTCCCCATCGCGACTCCGATTCCTGCGTACCGAAGCATTTCGATGTCGGTGAAGTCGTCCCCAATCGCCATTACATTTTCCGGGCGAAGTGCCATGATTTCCTCGGCCAGATAACTCACAGCCAATCGCTTGTTGACAGCCGTGTGGAACGCCTCAAGCAACGTTATTGATTTGTACTGCTTCACCTGAGTTCGACTAGACGAACTCTTCAGTTGGTCGGAGAGCCGTGCGATGATCTCGACATCATCGCTCAACACGATCACTTTCGTGGTTGCCCGATTTAACAATTGCCGCAAGTCACTCACGACAATTGGCTCAACCTTTGAGCTTCCAAAATACTTGATCGATGCGTCGTTCAGATTCGAGACATACAGACTGTCCTGAGTATAGAGGTGAACTGATAGGCAGCCGCTCAGGCTTAGCGGTTCGGTGTGATCCAGCATTAGTGCTACGACATCAGGTTCCAGAGGCCAGTGGCGGTGAACAAGTCCGGTATGAGGTTGTCGGATTAGTGCACCCTCATAACAGATCAAAGGTAATGTTGAACCGATTGATTCATACGCGTCCAGTGAAGACTGATACAGTCGCCCGGTAGCGATAGCAACGGCAACCCCACGGCGTTTGGCTGAATGGATGGCCCGTGCGACGGAATCGCGGGTGCGATTCGATTCGTCCACAATCGTGCCGTCAATGTCGAGCACGAGCAAGCGGACATCGGCTGCCGTCTCCGAGTGCGCCATGCCGCATCGTCCTCCCTAAAAGCGTCGAATCAAAGAATCGCCAGACTCGTGTTTAGCTGATCCGCGATCACCATTGAGCCGGGTTTGTGCGTGATACAAAACGACGGGCGCGCACGCTCTATCGCAAGCCTCGGCGTGACTCCACAGGCCCAGAACACCAGGATCTCATCCGGGCGCACCTGCGGCGGCTTCAGATTGAACAACGGTCTTTCAAGGTCACTTATTCCGATCAACTCAGGCGCGCCAATATGGATAGGCGCACCGTGGACATTCGGAAAGCGCGACGTAACCTGAATCGCGCGTATGGCCTGCGCGGGAACGAGCGGTCGCATCGTGACGACTATCTTTCCCGCAAACGCGCCGGCCGGGATTGTATCAATGTTGGTCTCATACATGACCACGTTATCGCCGCGAGCAGCATCGCGCAACGACACTCCCGATTCCATCAACGCATGCTCGAAGGAAAATGAACAACCCCAAACAAAAGCGACAAGATCGTCGCGCCACACGTGTTTGATATCGGCAGGCTCATCGACCACCTCACCATCGCGAAATACCCTGTAGCGGGGAACATCGGTACGAATGTCCAGATCTTCACCCAACATCGGCAGAAAAGGATCGCCCACATCACCGATGGCGATAAGCGGGCAGGCTTTCGGGTTGCGATGGCAGTACGTGGCAAAGTCGAGCGCGTATTTCCGTGGCAGAATACACAGGTTCGCCTGTATATACCCTTCGCAAAAACCGGATGTATATCCCGCATACTCACCGGCGCGAAATAACAAGCGAGCTTCATGTGGACTTAGAGACAGCGTGGCGCGCTCGGGGTCGGAAGCGAATGTGTTCATAGTGTCGTTCCTCCCATCAGGTCTGGCCCAGAGCGTTTCCTTCCGTGCTATATGATCTGACCAGTTCCAACTGCTCCTGAAAGCCGTCCAGATTTTGAAAACCATTCAGTACGGCTAATTCCAGCAATCGTGTGCGGCGCTCGCCGTCGAGCGCACGCAGCACCCGCTCAAGTTCGTCGATGCTCAAGCCCATTAGCCTTTGCACGCATTTTCCTGTGAATTGAATCTGCTCGCGAGATACCATTCGCAGAAGGTCTTTGAACGGGGCGAAATTTATTTGCCATTCTATTCTCGGCGTCGTTCTGCCGATTTCAGGATCAACGACGATTACGTACAGCCACCTGACGCATGCGGCTCCGGCACGCTCGAAATACTTTTGCATTACGTGTTGCTGTGCGCCGGTGACGCACATGTCGTTGACGAACAAAATCGAGCGCTCGCGAAAATCAGCGTTAGGAATCATTCGCCGGTTGGATCGCTCGCGTTCGGTCAAGCGGTCTGCAAAGTCCAGTTCTGCATAGTCCTGAGACTTGGTCGGGTCTTTCCAATCTATCGAGGCCATCGACTCGCTATCGTGCCGGATATCGATCAAGGAAAGCGCGTTGGAATTGCTTCTGTCTCGCTCTCGCATGTACAAATCAAACAGTTCCCAACACAACAAGTTGGCGGCAGCCGGTGTCCGCGCCGAGATCGCCGGTGCCGTCAATACCCAGTCGGCTCGTTCCGAGTCGCTTGCGATTGTCTCTTTCAACAGCGATAGCATCAACCGGGCGTAATGGCGAACGCTTTTGGTGACGCCGAGCTTTAAGGCGGGATAATGGCGAAATATCTCTGCGTCCGGGTCAAGCGGCAATTGACTAATGCGATACAGGGATGTCGCTTCAAAGTCAATCATCTTTGTGGCCGGGTTGGCAGCACGATTCACTTGTAGATTGGATCAACGCATTTCGGAGCAACGCAGCCTGCGTCCACAGACCGGGACTACTTCTTCAGGAAATAATTTCTGTGCCTGTAGAGCTTGTGCTCCAGACTAGGTTCGACGCCCTCGATTTCAAACGGTCTGCCGTGGCCGAGGATGAAGCTGGCATCGCTTCCGCCGTTGACGGTAGTGTTGCCGTGGCAGCCCATGCAGCCGCCCATATTGTAAGGCCGCCATTTCTGCCTGTCATTCTTCGACGTGATTCGTTCATCCGGGGAGCTTGATATAGCCGTACCAGGCAGCCTGCGGAGGGTCTTGCAGAAACGCTCGACTGGCTCTCACGTATAACTGGTTGCCCCAGTCATAGTGCCAGAAGACCTTTGCCGTTTCGTTGAGCAGCCCTTCTTGAGTCATGGCCCAATTCAGCAGCCGCCTGTTCTGTAACCTAACATCACTTTCGTCGATGTGTCCGGCCCTCAACTGTCGTTCAAAATAGTCGCCGACGCTCGCATCATTGTCACTGTCCTCTTCAAAATTCGCTCCCATGTCGAGCAGTTCCCCGGTTACGGAATCTCGCAGCGTCAGATCAACCGCCGCCCCGTTGGTGTGCGCAGGCCAAGTACGGGAGTCGGACTCGTCAAAGGACACAGGGTTGACTATAAACTGTCTCGCGTACGCACTGTGTTCCTGTTCGCTGCCACTTGGGTTAAGTTGTTTCGCCTTTGCGTAAAAGAAGTTCCACAAACCTTGCTGGCAGGCCACTGTGCGATGGCCGTCGAGCACGAACAACTCTGCTTCAAACGGTCGCAGTAGCTCGTTGACCCGGGCAAGTTTTTCGGCCACCGATCTTCGCAGCCAGACATCTTGTCTGCTGCCCTCGATTGCGCGGCCGAACGGCGGATTCTTGCCATCCGTCTTTGCGTAGTAGCTCTCGAAGGCGACGCCAACCGACTCTAATGAAATCAGCGGCTCGCGACCGCGCGGATCATTGTTATCAATCGGAATCTCCGAATAGGGGCTGGAAAACATTTGCGGCGAGGTGATCGGGACTTGATGATTAACGCGCATCCTGCTTCGTGCCATAAGGCCCTCCGTCGTTGTCGCAAGCTGCTCCGGACAACCACACTATCGAACTAATTGTGACCGTCTTGGTGCGGGCAGTTATTGTAGGTTTCCTCCGGCCAGCGCGCAAACAATCACTTGCAGTCAGTAGTGACGGATTCTCATCTTGCGCTTTTGGCAGATCGTCGCGCCTTTCTCGTGAAATCTCCTCCCTGTAAATTCAGATTTAGTCCCGACCGTGTTAAATATATTATTGCCTCCGGCGACCGCCGATCAGCGAACCGCAAACGCTCCTTGCTATGGCATCCTCGAAACGAAAATCGCCCGAAGCACGCGAGAGGGACTTCTGCGACCGACTGGCCGGACGCCGGATCAGCGACTCTTATCGCTGGATGGAAGATGACACGCCCGCCCTTAGAACATGGGTATCGGCGCAGCACGAATACACGATGGCCCGACTCTCGTCCCTGCCGGCTCGCGAACATATCCGCCGGCGTTTGGATGAGGTGATGCGCCCACACGCCATCGGGACAATCACCAAAGCCGGAAAACGATATTTCTTTCGCAAGCGTTTTCAGGATCAGGAGCTTGCGGCGCTTTATTGCAGGGACGTGGCGGACGGCGAGCCGCGGCTGCTGCTTGATCCGAATAAGCTGAGTTCCGACCGCACAATCACGCTTGCGGACACGCACCCATCTCCCGACGGCTCGCTGATCGCATACCGTCTGTCATCGTCCGGTAGCTCCTGCATGTCGCTCTGCGTAATGGATGTCGAAAGCAAAGAGGTGCTGCCCGACTTCATTCCCGGCGATGTAAATCCGGTTGCGCACTCATGGCACACTAGGAACCGTGTTGCGTGGCTCCCTGATAACAGCGGCTTTTACTATACGCGTTGCCGCGGCAACGAAGAGGCGCGCTTCCATCATAAACTTTACTTCCATCGTCTCGGCGACGATTGGCGCGACGACACGCTTGCTTTTGGCGAATCTCTTAAGCGAGAGCAAACGCCGTATCCGCAACTCTCGTCCGATGGCCGCTATCTGGTTGTAGTAGTGCAGGACGTATCGGGCGCTGCGCCATGCTCGCAATTGTATCTTCTGGATCGCGAGGAGCCACAACGACACTTCATCCCCGTCGTTCGAGGGATTGAGGCGTTTATCACCGCCGGACTCCATCGAGACAGGCTTTACATTCGTACAAATCATCAAGCACCTTTAGGCAAACTCATCGCGATCAAGCTCGCCGACATTACCGCCGGTGAGTTCGCCTGCACGACCGTGATTCCAGAGGGAGCCTATCCTCTCGGAACATGGACGGCGGTCGGAAATCACCTCTTTGTCGAGACCATCGAGAATGTCTCATCACGGCTGCGCGTGTATGACCTTGCGGGAAAGCTCGTCAAGGAGATCGAACTGCCCGGAATCGGTAGTATCAACTCGCTCAGCGCGGAGCCGGAGTCGGGAGAGTTGTTGATTTCGTTTTCGTCGTTCTTGATACCGGGTGCCGTCTATCGCATGGATCTCGAAACCCTCCGTTACAAGCTCTGTCATCAAAACGAAGTGCCATTTGATCCGGAGGTGTTTCAGGTCAGACAGGTCTGGTTTGAATCGCTCGATAAGACACGAATACCGATGTTCCTGCTTCATAAGAGAGGCATCGAGCGCGACGGCAGGAATGCCGTGGTGGTTAATGGATATGGCGGCTTTGGTGTCAGCCTCTTGCCGGCATTTAAGGCACACGTGATTCCATTCCTTGAACGTGGCGGGGTCTATGCAATCGTTAATGCCAGAGGCGGGGGAGAGTTTGGTGAAGAGTGGCATCGGGCTGGCATGCGCGAGAATAAGCAGAAAGTCTTCGATGACTTCATCGCCGCCGGCGAGTGGCTCATTGCACAGGGTTACACACAGCCCTCAAGGCTTGGCTTTTTCGGGTGGAGTAACGGTGGTTTGTCGGCCAACGCCGTAGCGGTACAGCGTCCCGATCTATGGAAGGCTGTAGTTGCCGGCGCGGCTGTCACCGACATGGTTCGCTTTCCTACGGCCCACGGCGGCCAGCACTGGGTCGCCGATTATGGTTCACCCGAAAATTCAGATGACCTCGACTTCCTGATGCAATACAGCCCCTATCATACGCTGCCAAAAAAGATCGAGGCCCCCGCGATACTCACCATCGCTCCCGACAATGACGACCGCGTCGCTCCATGGCACAGCTACAAAATGCACAGTGCATGGCTTGCCGCAAACGTGTCCGGGAACCCGACCCTCTTGCGCGGAGAAGAGCAAGCCGGGCACCGTGGCAGCCCCGTTGTGAGCAGTGCCATCGCCCGTTATGCCGATATCTGGGCGTTCTTTTTTTGGCAACTCGGCATCGACTAAAGCGGCTCCTTACTGGTTTCGCGCAACTGCGTCCATCTGATCGCGCAGATTCTGTAATCGTTCGCGCGCGCCCGTGAAGTGAAGCGTGTAGGAGGTGCGGCTGTCCGCTTGCAGGTAACAGACGCGCCCGGCCATCAGCCTGCCGCCGCTCGTGTACTCGTAGGAGAAAACCATCCCGCTCAAGTCGCCGTCGATCTTCTCGCCTTCGCACGCGCCGCAGGCAACGTAGCCGGGCAGGAAACGCAAGCTCCATTTCTCGTCACGGCCTGAACAGGTCAGCGGCGGTCGTGCCGGCATCAACAAAATTCCTCCGCAGGCGCAAGTAAACGCTGCGGCGTGCCGGTGATGACGCGCACAGTGTCGCGCGCGATCAGCAACTCTTCGTTCGTCGGGATGACGTAAGCGCCGAGCCTTGAGCCGTCCGTGCTGATCGAGCCTTCGCGCCCGCCCGTCATCTGCGTGTTTCGCGCTGCGTCGAGTTCGAGTCCGAGCCAACTGAGGCCCTCGCAAATCTTCGCGCGCACCTCGGGCGAGTTCTCGCCGATGCCACCGGCGAAGATGATTGCGTCCGCGCCGTTCATCGCGGCGAGGTATGAGCCGATGTATTTGCGCGCGCGATAGCAGAAAATCTCTATGGCAAGCTTGGCGCGGCGGTCATCATTCTCGCGCGCCTCGTCGAGCAGTTCGCGCATGTCGTTTGTGAGTCCCGAAATGCCGAGCAGTCCCGATTGCTTGTTCAGCATCGTCTCGACCTCGCGCGCCGAAAAACCTTCCTTCGCCGACACGAAATCAATTATCGCCGGGTCAATATCGCCGGAGCGCGACCCCATCACCAAACCTTCGAGCGGCGTCAGCCCCATCGAGGTGTCAACTGAGTTGCCCGCGCGAATGGCCGCCGCCGAGCAGCCGTTGCCGAGGTGAAGCGTGATGACGTTCGTCTCTTCGCGCACGATGTTTCGCAGTTGACGGTAGCGGTACGCGACGTAGCGATGCGACGTGCCGTGAAAGCCGTAGCGCCGCACGCGGTGTCGCCGGTACAACTGGTACGGCAGCGCGTAAAGGTACGCGTGGTCTGGAAGCGTCTGGTGAAACGCGGTGTCGAAGACGGCGACCTGCTGAAGTCCCGCGCCGAAGACTTCGCGCGCGGCGTTGATGCCTTTGACGTTCGCGGGGTTGTGGAGCGGCGCAAGCTCGATGCAATCCTCGATGCCGCGCAAGACCTCGTCCGTGATGAGCACCGAATGAGTGAAGCGCTCGCCGCCGTGCACGACGCGGTGGCCGACGGCGTGAACGTCTGCGACCGACTTGACTTCACTGATGCCGGAGTCTTCGGCGCAAGCCCAGCGCAGCACGAGTTCGACGGCGGCGCGCGTGTCTCTCAAAGGCGCGGTCGAGCGCCGCGCCGTTTGGCCTTCGGCCTGCAAAGTGATGATGCTCTCGCCGCCGATGCGTTCGACGACGCCGTGCGCGAGCCGCTTGTCCGTGTTCTGCTCGATGCGCGCGGCGTCCGTCGCGATGAGTTGAAACTTGACGGAAGAACTGCCGCAGTTGAGTACGAGTACGTTCATGCGTGAAACATCTTAACGAAGCATCGCGTCTTTGGGGAGTCTTAAAAAAAGTCGTCCGAACGTGGACAAATCTCTAGACGCCCGACGGCCATCTCCAGTCGCGCACCTCCGGCATGTCGTCGCCGTGCTGACAGATGTATTGCTTGTGTTCGAGAAGTTTATCGCGCATGGCCTGCTTTACGTGTGCGCCGACGACGTTGAGCTTCGGGACGCGCTCGATCACGTCCATGACGAGGTGGAAGCGGTCGAGGTCGTTTAAGACGACCATGTCGAAGGGCGTCGTCGTCGTACCCTCCTCCTTGTAGCCGCGCACGTGAAGGTTCGTGTGATTCGTCCGTCGGTACGTGAGCCTGTGAATCAGCCACGGGTAGCCGTGGAAGGCGAAGATGACCGGCTTGTCGGGGGTGAAAAGCGAGTCGAACTCTTTATCGGAGAGTCCGTGCAGGTGCTCGCTCCGGGGTTGGAGCGTCATCAGATCGACGACGTTGACGACCCGAATCTTCAACTCTGGAAAGTTCTGGCGGAGTATGTCAACGGCTGCGAGAGTTTCGAGCGTCGGCACGTCACCAGCGCAGGCCATCACAACGTCAGGCTCGGCGCCCTCGTCGTTGCTCGCCCAGTCCCAAAGCCCCACGCCCGCCGTGCAGTGCTTGACCGCCGCGTCCATGTCGAGGTATTGCAGCGCGGGCTGCTTGCCCGAGACGATGACGTTGATATAGTTGCGACTCCGAAGACAGTGGTTGGTCACGGAGAGAAGGCAGTTGGCGTCGGGCGGAAGATAAACTCTGACGACCTCGGCCTTCTTGTTGACGACGTGGTCGATGAAGCCGGGGTCTTGATGGCTGAAGCCGTTGTGATCCTGCCGCCAGACGTGCGACGAAAGAAGATAATTGAGCGAAGCGATGGGCCGTCGCCAGGGGATGTGCCGCGTGACCTTGAGCCACTTGGCGTGCTGGTTGAACATCGAGTCAACGATGTGTATGAACGCCTCGTAGCAGTTGAAGAGACCGTGGCGGCCTGTCAAAAGGTAGCCTTCGAGCCAGCCCTGACAGAGATGTTCGCTCAGGACTTCCATCACGCGACCGTCGTGCGAGAGGTGATCGTCGGTCGGGAGGATTGGTTCGACGAAGACTCTGTCAGTTGCCTCGAAGAGTGCGCCGAGCCGGTTCGAGGCCGTCTCGTCCGGCCCCATGACGCGGAAGTTTCGCGCGTCGGCGTTGAGTCGCATCACGTCGCGCAGGAACTGTCCGGCGACGCGCGTCGCTTCGGCAACGACCGTGCCCGGCTGAGGCACTTCGACCGCGTAGTCACCGAAATCCGGCAGGCGCAAGTCCTTCAAAAGCAGCCCGCCGTTCGCGTGCGGGTTCGCGCCCATCCGACGCTCGCCCCGCGGCGCGAGCGCGGCCAGTTCCGCCATCAGCGTTCCATTCTCGTCGAACAACTCTTCGGGCTTGTAGCTGCGCATCCACTCTTCGAGTTGTTTGAGATGCGCGGGCTTCGACGCAAGCTCGGCGAGCGGGACTTGGTGCGAGCGGAAGTTGTTTTCGGCAGGCTGCCCGTCAACCTCCTTCGGCCCCGTCCAGCCCTTCGGCGTTCGCATCACGATCATCGGCCAGCGCGGGCGCTCCTTGAATCCGTGCACGCGCGCTTCGCGTTGGATGCTTTGTATCTCCGCCAGCACCGCATCGAGTGTCGAGGCCATGAGTTGATGCATCGGCTCAGGCTCGTGGCCTTCGACGAAGAAGGGCTTGTAGCCGTAGCCTACAAAGAGGCTCGTGAGTTCGTCGTCGCTCATGCGCGCAAGCAGCGTGGGGTTCGCGATCTTGTAGCCGTTGAGGTGAAGAATGGGCAGCACCGCGCCGTCGCGCGCCGGGTTCAGAAACTTGTTCGAGTGCCAACTCGCGGCGAGCGGCCCCGTCTCGGCCTCGCCGTCGCCGACGACGCAGGCCGCTACAAGATCGGGATTGTCTAGAACAGCGCCGTATGCGTGGACGAGCGAGTAGCCGAGTTCGCCGCCCTCGTTTATAGAGCCGGGTGTTTCGGGCGCGACGTGGCTCGGAATGCCGCCCGGAAACGAGAACTGCTTGAAGAGCCTTCTCATCCCCTCGGCGTCCTGCGAGATGTCCGGATAGACTTCGCTGTACGTCCCTTCGAGATATGTGTTGGCGACTAGTCCGGGGCCGCCGTGTCCGGGGCCGGTAACGTAGATGACCGAGAGGTCTTGGAGTTTGATGAGCCGGTTGAGGTGGACGTAGATGAAGTTCAGTCCCGGCGTCGTGCCCCAGTGGCCGAGCAGTCGCGGCTTGACGTGTTCGAGCTTCAAAGGCTCGCGCAGAAGAGCGTTGTCGTAGAGATAAATCTGCCCGACCGAAAGATAGTTCGCCGCGCGCCAGTACGCGTTCATCCGCCGCATCTCATCCGCCGCCAGTGGTGTTGTCGCCTGTAGTTCCGCGAGACTCATTTCACCTAACCCTTTCCTGATCCTTCACGTTCGTATGTGTCTTAGAAGATGCGCCGGAGCATTTACGCCCGCCGAGCATACTTGCACTTGCCGCCGTCAAGCGCAACGGGCGTGCCGCTTATCATTCAAACGGCTTTACTGAACCGGCGCTCCGTTCATGTTTATGAAGGCAGCGGAAAGTTCCCCACCCGATGCGTGAAAACCCGCTACCGAAGCATTCATCGAAGCATCGCGGTGGCATGTCGAACGATTAAAAGAGCAAGCGGGGCATGCGAAAGAAGAGTCTCGCGTGAGCCGGGAAAAACTTGCGTCGTGTTGGCACACTTCATGCTGTTAGTCAGTGGGGCAGTCAGAGCTATCTTGGAGGAAGGTGCGGTTCGGCTCGAATGCCTCGGCATCAATTTTACGGAGGAGTCGCCATGAAAATTCTATTAGCGATTGACGGTTCGACATGTAGCGAGGCGGCGGTCGGCGAAGTCTTGCGACAGCCTTGGCCCGCGGGCAGTGAGGTGAAAGTAATTTCGGCTGTTAACCCGGCGGCGCGCCTGACGCCCGAACCATGGATCGGGTCACAGGACTACTTCGCGGAGGTTGACCGGATAGAGCATGAGAAGGCCAACTCAGTCGTCAAAGCCGCCGTCTCGAAACTCGTCTCGGGCGGCGACAAGTCGCTGAAAGTCACATCGGACGGGATAGACGGCTCGCCCAAACAGGTCGTCGTGGAGGAGGCCGAAAGGTGGGATGCCGATCTCATCGTCGTCGGCTCGCACGGATAGGGGGCGTGGAATCGCTTCCTGCTCGGCTCAGTCTCGCAGGCAGTTTCGCTGCACGCTCCGTGCTCGGTCGAGATCGTGCGCATGGCCGGGGAGTTGCGAGTCGAACTCATCGTGATGCGTTCGCGGCGGAGGCCCCGCGCGGCGGCGCTTCTCGGCTCGACCGCCGAACGCGTCTGTCGCACCGCGCCCTGCCCGGTTCTCGTCACGCACCCACACGAGCAGGAATGGGTCAGCATGTCGAGCGGCGAGATAGACCTCTGCCAAGTTCTCGTAGCCCACGACTTTTCAAACGACTCGGAGTTGGCTCTGCGCTACGCGGTTCTGCTGGCGCAGGAGTATCAGGCGGAACTGCACCTGATGCACGTGCTCGGACGCCCGGAGACGGACGGGCCGGAAATCGCGTGGGGGCCGGGGTGCGCCGAGGGCGTGTACCACGCTGCCGCGCGTCGCCTGCAACAGGCCGTGCCAACGCAGGCCCAACTGTGGGCCAAGGTCACGCACACAGTTCGTTGGGGCAAGCCTTATCAGGAAGTTCTCTCCTACGCAAAGGAGCATGAGATCGACCTCATCTGCATGGGGGCGAAGGGGAAGAACTTCAGCATGGGCGCTCTCTTCGGCTCCAACGTGGATCGAGTGTTGCGCCAAGCGCCGTGCCCCGTGCTCGTGACCAGACCGCTCAGTCCGTCGGTGCCTGTGCACGAAGGAGTTCGTGATGAAAATATTGTTGGCACTTGACGGGTCAACTTACGGCGACGCCGCCGCGGAAGAGATCGCGCGGCGTCCGTAGATGCCACGGGCGCACTACGAAAACATAAGCCGCGAGCGTGGCGGCGCTGGCCGCATCGTCGCGCGGCGGGACGGCAGACGCCTGACGGTCTTCCACGATTCAGACGAAGATATGCGTCATAGCCGCGCCGAAGTAATGAGGACTGAGAAACCCGCAGCGTCACGCGCCGACGATTCAGCGCGGCGTTGGAGGCTGCGCCGTTTCTTCGCGGGCCTCGGCCCCGGTCTTATCACAGGCGCGGCGGACGACGATCCTTCGGGCATCTCAACCTGTTCGGTGGCAGGCGCGTCCTACGGCTTTGCCGCGCTTTGGACGGCGCTTCTCTCATTCCCGCTGATGGTCGCCGTGCAGTTGATGTGCGCGCGGCTAGGACTTGTAACGGGGCTTGGGCTGGCGGGTGTCATCCGCCGGCGTTACTCGCGCGCGGTGCTGTGGGGCGCGGGCGCTCTGCTCGTCGTCGCCAACACGGTGAACATCGCGGCTGACTTGGGCGGCATGGCGGCGGCGTTGGAGATGCTGACGGGCGTTCGCGCTCTCTTCTGGCTACCGTTCGTCGCCGCGTCGATCATCGCGCTGCTCGTCTGGTCGAGCTATCGTCACATCGCGCGCGTCTTCAAGTGGATGACGCTTGCTCTTTTCGCGTACGTCATCGCAGCCTTCTTCGCGCGTCCGCACTGGGGCGAAGTCTTGCGGGCGACCCTTTGGCCGCGCGTCGTGTGGGACGCTCAGTACATTGCGGTCTTTCTCGGCATCATGGGTACGACCATCTCGCCTTACCTCTTCTTCTGGCAGGCGGCGCAAGAGGTTGAAGAAGAACGCGCTTTGGGCAGACGCACGTTGCATGCACGTCGTGGCGCAACCGATCTGGAACTCGGCGCAGCACGCTCTGACGTTCTGACCGGTATGTTCTTCTCGAACTTCGTCATGTATTTCATCATCCTGACGACGGGCGCGACACTTTACGCTTCGGGACAGCGCGACATTGAAACTGCGCGGCAGGCCGCGGAAGCGCTAAGGCCGCTGGCCGGCAACGCGGCTTACCTGCTCTTCACCGTCGGTCTTGTCGGGACGGGGATGCTGGGCGTGCCCGTGCTCGCGGGGTCGGCGGCATACGCCGTAGCCGAAGCGATGCACTGGCGCGGTTCACTCAACGACCGCCCGCGAGCCGCCGGAAAGTTCTACGCGTTTCTGGCCGTCGCAGTCCTGCTCGGCCTCGCGCTCAGCCTTCTGAGGCTCGACGCCGTGCGGATGCTCTTCTGGGCCGCGGTGGTCAACGGCGTGCTTGCGCCGCCGCTGGTCGTGCTGGTCGTTTTGCTGACGAACGACCCGAAGGTGATGGGCGAGCGTGTCAATCCTAAACTGCTACGCTTGCTCGGTTGGGCCACCGTCTTTGTCATGGCGGCGGCGAGCGTCGCGATGTTTGTGTTGTGGCTTGTGTGAACCGATTCCGGCGCCGACCTGCAAGCACGATGCGATACAGACTTAGCACTCGAAGCAATGTGTCTGGGAAATCGACAGCCGCGAGTGGCGGAAACCGTTGGACGGAGAAAGGCGTTCGCGCCTGTGGCGTCTTTGACGGAAGTATCGAATAGAGGGCGGCGTGCTGCTCCTGCCGCTCACAGCCGCGCAACTACTCTGGGTCAACGTCGTCACAGACGGCCCGCCCTCACTCGCCCTCGGGCTTGACCAAGACCCCGACGTGATGCGTCGTCGTCCGCGCGACCCGAAGTCGGCGCTTCTCGACTCGCCTTCGCTGCGCTTCATTCTTACGTGCGGCATCTTCAAAGCTCTCGTCGGCGGTGCGTTGCTCGTCGGCCTGCCGAGACTGGGATACAGCACCGGCGAAACGCGCAGCCTTCTCTTCCTATTCATGACAATCGGCAACTCTTTTACGCCTACCCCTCGCGCCGGGTCGGAATGTCGCCCGGCTTCAACCCGGCGCTGCACCTGTCGGTCATACTGTGCACCGGCCTGCAACTGCTCACCGTCTTCATTCCCGCGTTGCGCGCACTGCTCGGTCTTGAGTTGCCCGCTCCCTCATCGCTTCTCTGGGCGGCGGCGGCAGTCCTTCTTAGCTGGGGCGTGGCGGAAGCTTACGTTCATCTTTACAAAGTGGATAGTCGCTATGCTTAGCGATAGCTTTGCACAAATATTCAGACTAAGCGAATAAGCAATGCATAAATGAATGGTAAAGGTTTATTATGCAACTTCCGCTGAATATTTGTGCAAGGCTCTTAGCGATGACCAAACCGCGGCACGAAGGAAGGCGACGGCGCAGTTAAAGAAGCTAATTACCGCCGAGGGGTTCGCGCGCCACGTCTCCGCGCGGGTCAGGCGTAAAAGAGGCCGCAGCATCGACGCGCCGAAGGTGAAACATGGCAAAGGCAGGTGAAGTCACGGGATTAACGCCTGAGACCGGCGTCAGCGAGCCGCGAAGAGATAGTCCGCGCGGCCAAACTCGCCAGCGCGCACGAGTTCATCGAACGCATGCCCAACGCTTACGACACGGTCATCGGCGAGCGCGGCGAGACGCTTTCGGGCGGACAACGTCAACGCATCGCTATCGCGCGCGCCATCATCCGCGACACGCCGATACTCCTTTTGGACGAGCCTTCGACCGGACTAGACGCTGCCTCGGAAGAACTCGTCTTCGACGCGCTCTGGTATGGGCATCTTTACTCGCGGTTTATAGTACGTCTACTATGTGTTAGACGCTTTACCAGCAAATATGTCTGCGAAAGTAAGAAGCAATGAGCAGTTATGCGGCTCGGGCGAGTTTACGAAAGCTCAATTGTATGCGTGTAGAAAAGAGACTGATACGCTTCGGCGTGCGCTCGTTCACTCTGCTCATGCTTTTGATTGTCATGGCTTCGGGCCCTCGCCTGAATCCTACGGTCATCGCCAAGCATAACAAAACAGTTTCATTGACCCGGCAAGATCAGCAGGGTTTTCGCCTCTCATCCGACAAAAGCTATGTAAAGGTGCCATTCGACCTCTACTGGGACGGCATACTCCTACAGGCCCGCATTAATAACTCGCAGCCGGTCTGGCTCGCTTTAGATACTGGGGCCAATATCAATATCATCAATCAAAGTGTCTTCGACCGTTTGGCTTTGTCACCTAAAGGCGATGCGAATCTGACTGGCGGCGGGGGCATAGCTAAAGGACAGTTCGCGGACAACGTGACGATCAGCTTGCCCGGCGTCGAGGCGTACAAGCAACCCATAGCCTCGGCCCCGCTCGACGCAATGAGCCTGGAAGGCCGCGACGTGGAAGGACTCATCGGCACTCCCTTCCTTATGAACTTCGTCGTCGAGATAGATTACGAGCATAAGGTGCTCACCTTCCACGACCCGAAGGTCTTTAACCTCGCCAAGGAACCCGACGCCATCCCGATGGAGGGGCGCAACGGCTGGCCCTACGTCGAGGCGGAGCTTTCGATCAACGGTCAGGATAAGATTACGGACAAGTTCATGCTCGACACAGGCTCGAACAGAATCTTCCACGTCAACCGCCCCTTCGCCGAAGCGCATAAGATTTTGGAGATGCTGCCCGGAGGAAGTACGGCGGAGGGCGTGGGCGAAGGCATCGGCGGCCGGGTGAAGTTCACGGAAGCGCGCATCCACAGCATACGCATCGGCAAGTACACCATGAGCCGCCCCGTCGTCAGCATCTCGCAGGACACCGAAGGGTTCGGCGCGGGGCCTGCGGCGGGAGTTGTCGGCGGGGAAATGCTCCGCAGATTTACGCTCGTTTTGGACTACTCGACGAGCCGGATGCTGCTCAGGCCGAACGCTTATTTCAGCGAGCCTTACGAAGTTGACATGAGCGGGCTGGAGTTGGTGACAAAGCCGGACGACTTTAAAGCGATCATGATTAAAAGCGTGCTCGCGAATTACCCGGCGGCGAAGGCGGGGCTACGAGAAGGCGACGAGATCGTCTCCATCGACGGACGCCCCGCGAGCGAATACAATCTGGACATACTGACGAAGATGTTCAAGCGGGACGGAAAAGTATATCTGCTGACCGTCAGGCGTGGCAGCAGGCTAATGAAGGTAAGGATGAAGACGAAGAGAGCCGTGTAAATCGCGCCGCGTCTAATCAATGACATGCAGCGGACTAACAAGCAACGCGTGAGGATTCTCGACGAAGATGAGATCAAGGCGCTGTCCGCCGCACTGGCGTCCAAACCCGAGTGACGTGACGCTTACGATTTCTTCCGAGTGACTCTAGGCAGCGGCGGGCGTGTTGACACGAACTCATGCCCGTGGTCGAGCGCGACGACATGTCGTCTGCCGGAATCCGTTGGGTGGACGTGAACAAGCACTTCGGCACCGTCGTGCTCCGCGCGCACAAAACCGGCAAGGAGCGGGTGCTGCACATGCCCGCCGTCGTCGAGGTTTTGATAGCGCGCAAGCGGGACGGGTTGGAGAGTAAAGTCCACTGCTTCACACGCCGCGACCACTGGATTCGCGCCGTGTTCAAAGAGGCGTCGGAGCGGTGCAAGATCACATACGGGCAGCACGTCGCCGGCGGCTGGACGGTTCACGACCTCCGGCTCACCTGCTTGACCCACCTGTTACAGGAGGGGACTGACCTCGCCACCCAGTTTGGCCTTGTAACGCCTTAAAGATGGGGTCCGTCGTCTTCAGTGATAGGAGCGGCGGGCCGCGTTCTATTCGGTAACTGTAGCGACAGATTTCTTGACTTGCTCACGTGAATTTCGAGAGCCACTGTCTTGCCTGCGCTGATGCGACTGTGAACAGATGCCATGTCGTCTGTCGAGTCGTCCTTGGAGAAGAAGCGGAAGGCTGAAGGTGCTAGGTATTTCATCCTCTCCTCGAATGCTACCCACCTCCGCCCTTCGGCCTCGGCAACCTGCCCGGTCGTGTTTGAGCCCGAGAAGATATCAAGCACAACGTCGTCCGGGTCAGTCAAGAAACGGATAAAAAATTCTGGCAGCTTTGCCGGGAATCTGGCCGGGTGCTGTTTGATGTCGAGAGCCTTGCACGCGCTGAGATAAGTCCCGTTAGATTCTGTGTTCGGAATCTGTAAGAGGTTGGACGGAATCGCCCCGCCATTGTCTTTGCTGAAACCCTTGCCGATGTCATGGCCCGACGGTCGTTTCTTCGGAGTATAAAAGCCATCAGGGTCTTCGAGTAGCTTCTTCATCCTATCGCTGTACTCCGTCAAGACCCTAGAGACATCGGCTTTCGGATGTTCCGTCTTGCTAAACCACCAAACAGTATTAACGGAATCCTTTGCCCGCAGCTTCCGCTTGTTGACCCATTCGATAGGACTAGGCAGCTTTGATGAGTTGTACCAATAGAAATCCTCTGCCAGTTGGAATCCGACTTCATCACAGAACCGAATCAGCACGCGGAAGTTATAGAGACTCCGCACAGGCACACCCTTCCTGTACGCCCCACCTAAATCCAGAACGAAGCTTCCATCATCACACAGCTTACGATGTATAAGCCGAGCAAACTGCTCCAGCCACTCGATGTAATTATCTTGTTTCTGGTTCCCGTACTCTTTCTCACGTTGAAGCGCGAATGGCGGGCTAGTAATAACCAGATTGACGCTGGAATCTGGGAGCTTAGGGAGCAGTTCTAAAGAGTCGCCATGGTAGGCTGCTCCGAGCCGCGTTGTGTATGCGGGTATCGCGGTCGAAATCAGGCTTGAAACGTGGTCTGTTTGAGTGTTCAGCATCTGTTAGGTCATCGGAATGCTACTTAAAGTCTGTAGCTATAAAGTCATCATTCAGCTATTTCTTACCATGTGCCGAAGCGTATCACAAGTGCCCGCCTGCGTTTCGCTGAAAATCTCCGCAAGACGCGTAAGGAACAGGGTATTTCACAAGAAAAACTTGCCGAACTAGCTGAGTTGCATCGCACCTACATCGGCTCTGTCGAACGTGGCGAGCGTAACATCACTATAGACAATATGGAACGCCTCGCCCGTGCTCTGGGCATCACCGTTCAAGCCCTTCTTGGGGAGTAATGCCGTGATGAAAGAGCACCCTGACAAGGCGATTCTCGATAAGCTGTTCCCCTATATTCGCCAGTATCAAGAACTGGCGTCAAAGCATGGCATCCATGACATTTTCCAAGACAACGGAGGGAAGCTCCTACAACTCCTACTCGTTCTCGGCATCAAGGCATTACCGGGACGCGAGGGGAACGACGCGGTTGACGATGAAGGAAATGAGTTCGAGCTAAAGACCGTCAACATCCTGCTGACAAAAAGTTTCTCAACGCATCATCACCTGAACGAAACCATACTAGCGAAGTATCGGAAGGTTGACTGGTTCTTCGCTGCTTATGAGGGCATCGAACTTAAAGCCATTTACAGGCTCACCCCAACCGACTTGGATCTGTTCTTCACAAAGTGCGAGGAGAAGCTCAAAGCAGGCGCATCGCATATTAACAATCCGAAAATCTCACTCAAGTTTGTCATGGAGCACGGTGAACTTTACTACAAGGTAGAAGAGCCATTACCCATACCTCCCATCGAAGGACAGTAAGCAGCGTCCCACTCCGGAGCACTCACAATATGTTGGACAAATACGCATTCAAGTTTTATCTACTCGGCTTCTTGATAGAAGGTATGCACGCACGTCTGCCTCAGCACGACACAGTATTCGATGCGCAGCTGCCGGATGATTTCAAGAACGCTTTCAGACTGAACATGCAGCACGTGGAGAATTGGTGTCAGGAGATACGCCTGATTCCAGTGGCTACATATGCCCACTCATGCCTCAACACTCCTCCTAATCAGCTTACATATAAAAAAGTACGCAAGATGCTTGAGGGCGTGAAGGAGCGAATGAGTGAGAACTTGAATGCTATAAATTTCAAGTTAGTCCCACCGCACCTGTCTGGTTTGTACAAAATGACTTTCCCATTTGGACAGAAAGTCGCAGACCGATTCCCTTCAGCCAGCTATGACATTGCAGAGGCGTCGAAATGCTTCGCGCTAGAGCGTAATACAGCGTGTGTCATGCACCTGATGAGGGCTGCCGAAGTAGGTCTTAAAGCATACGGCTAAAGTCTGAATGTCATGGCGCAGATAACGGCGGCGCAAGCAAATTGGGGTAACGTCCTTCACATAGCCAATGATGAAATACAGCAACTTAATAGAAGTGGCGACCCTACATGGATAACAGACAAGAGGGCTTTCTTCGAGGAAACTCACGCGCTTCTACACGCCGTTAGGGTCGCTTGGCGTAACCGTTCGATGCACGCCGACCACCAGTACGACTACGTGCGTGCAAAGCGTATTTATGAAGCGATAAGGGATTGGATGTGTTACATGGCAGACCATTTGGACGAGTCAGGACAGTATACCCCGTGAGGAATACTTCATTTCTGCTTCAACAACTTAGCCGGTAACTCTAATTCGTCATCAATCAAAACGTCTACACTGACCGCCACAGCTCGCGCATAGGCGAGCAAGACCATTAAGGGTGGTTCTCGCCTGCCTAACTCATACTGAGAGATATTGCCACGAAACAGTGTCTTACTAAATCCAAGCCTATCCAGCATCTCGCTTTGTGACAATCCGAGCGACAGACGTATCTGACGCAGCTTCTCGGCTAGTCTCTTCGGCCTTGTCGCTGGCGCATTCTTCATCAGGCGGGGACTCCTGACGAATCAGCCAGCTTGAGGGGCGCGGCCCCTCTAGATACAATGGTATTCGCATCGGTGATGTCGTCTCGTGCCGCAAGGAGTTTCTTACACCGCCCCTTAACGACAGCTATCACCGGAGATGAACAGCCGCGGGTCGCATAGCCGTAGATTCAAGTTGTCAAAGTTACAGGACGGTAAGGATACCAAACCGCCTCAATCAAGGAGTAGTCAAAATGAGCCTCGCGCGTAAATCACTGGCCGCAATCTTACTGCTTACTCTCTGCTGTGCCGCGCTCTCGGCGCAGAGGCGTCGCACTCCCGCCGGAAGAAGGCTCCTGCGCCGAAGCCTACACCTGTCGAAACGCCGACGCCCACGCAACAGCCTGTCGCGCTCAAGTTCCCCGACAGGCGGGCCTTTAATCAAAAGAGACTTTTGCACCAAAGCCTTGCGTGGGTATTTTGTTACACATCAAGACAGCATTTATCGCTCAAAGCGGATATAAACAAAAGCGGGAGGCTCGTAGCCTCCCGTAACTTGTTGATTTGATTAACTCCGCAGGTAGGACTCGAACCTACAACCCTTCGGTTAACAGCCGAATGCTCTGCCATTGAGCTACTGCGGATTGCAACGCCCGCGACGTTGAAATCCCTCGCGGGCAAAATTTTTATAGCAGAGCGTTCGCGCGGGTGTCAAACTGTGGAGACTTGCGCAGCAGGCGCGAGTTGGGTGATTATCTCTCAACTAAATTTGTACCCATTTTTTTATGTCGCGCGGACAGCGCAGGAGGGTTCTTTAACGCATGGAGCGTCGCATCACTTCGTGGCAAAGCCCCGCCCTGGGGATGGAGATGCCAATCGTCGCATACGGGCACGCGGGCTACCCGCTTTTGATGTTCCCGACCGCTGCTGCCGACTTCCTCGAATACGAGCGGTTCCACCTCGTCGATTCCATCAGCCATCACATCGAGTCGGGGCGGCTGAGAGCCTACTCAATCAACAGCGTCAACCGGTACAGCCTGATGAACGAGGCCGCGTCGCCGCGGGTGAAGGCCGAACTGTTGACGCGCTACGACCGCTACATCACGGACGAGGTTCTGCCGCTCATCAGAAACGAGTCGGGCGGGCAGGCGCCGCTCGTGACGGGCGCGAGCATGGGCGCGTACCTTTCTGCGAACACATACTTCCGACATCCGGACGTTGTGCGCGGCATGATCGCCATGAGCGGGAGCTACGACGTTCGCAAGTGGTTCGACGGCTACGACGACGACAACGTCTATTTCAATAATCCCGTGTCGTACCTGCCGAATCTGGACGACGATTATTTTCTGCCGCGGCTCCGGCACGCCGACGCGATTGTAATACTGACGGGCCAAGGCGCATACGAAGCGCCGGAGCGCAGCCGCGAACTCTCGAACATACTCCGCTCGAAAGGCATCCCGCACACGCTCGACCTGTGGGGCTACGACGTTGACCACGACTGGCCCTGGTGGCGCAAGATGCTGCCCTACTGGTTGGACAGACTTCTATGAAACGTTGAAAGGCGAAACGCCGAACGCGGAATGAAAACAAGAAGGCCGGGGCCGAAGTTCAAGAGTCGAACTCCGGCCCCGGCCTCGCCTTTCGATTCACCATCCGGCGTTATGTGTTCATCGTTTCGTCACTGATCGCCTTCGCCCTTCTTGCCCTTCTTCTTCGCAGGCTCGACCTCGCGCGGTCGAGTCGCGGGCGGCGGTGCCTCTTCGTGCGTGGTGACGCGCGGCGCGGCAGGCTCGGACTTCTCCGGCTTCTTCGCGCCCGGTTCGGCGGGCGGCGCGGTCAGACCTTCGCCGGGCGCGGCGGGCGGCAGCGTCACCTCTTCGAGCTTCGGCTCGGCGACCGCCGCGGGCGTCGTCTTGTCGCCGCTTCCCGTGCCCTTCGAGGCCGCGGCCATAAGGTCGCTATGCTCCTCGGCCATCTCGCGCTGGCGCTGTTGATAAAGCTCGCGTATGTCTTCGGGCATCTTCGGCGGCGCGTCGAATGTCTCCTTCGGCTTGTCCTTCAGATAGTCCTTCATGAAGTCTATCCAGATCGGCAGAGCGCCGTGGCCGCCCGTCATGTCGGAGCCGAGGTTTTTCTTGTAGCCGGGGTAGCCCATCCAGACGCCGGTCACGTAAGTCGGCGTGTAACCGATAAACCAAACGTCTGTGTGGTCGTTGACCGTGCCGGTCTTTCCGGCGACCTGCACGCCGACCGAAGACGCTGCGGGCGCGGTTCCGCCCGGCGCGGTCACTCCGCGCATCACCTGAACCATCGTGAGCGCGACGTACTCGCTGACGACCTTGAAGGTGGTCTTCTCCCATTCTTCGAGCGAGTTCCCGTCGCGGTCGAGCACGCGTCGTATCAGGTGCTTCTCGTTGCGTATGCCTTTGTTCGGGAAGGTCGTGTAGGCCGAGACCATCTCGATAAGAGGCACTTCGGTCGCGCCGAGCGCGGACGGCAAGTAAGGGGCCATGGGCTTCGTGATGCCGAAGCGCCTGACCATCTGCGAGCCGGTCTGTATGCCGATGGTGTCGAGCGTGTGGACGGCGGGGATGTTCAGAGAGTGCGCGAGCGCGATCTTCAGAGGCACGTCGCCGCACGATGTCGAGCCGTCGTAGTTGTGCGGCTGCCAGCCGTTGCGGTCAATAGCAGCGCCGCTGATGATGGTGTCGGGCGTCATGCCCCACTCGATTGCAGCGGTGTAGATGAAGGGCTTGAAGCACGAGCCGGTCTGCCGGTCGGCCTGAGTGGCGTTGTTGAACTTGTTGCGATTGAAGTCGTAGCCACCGACCTCTGTAATGATCTCGCCGTTGTGCGCGTTGATTGTCATGATCGCGCCCTCGACCGCGGGCGTCTGCGAAAGCTCGACCGTGAGCTTTCGCGTGGCATCGTTGACCTCCTTGATGTGGAACTCGCAGAGGTAGCCGACCTTGAACTCGCTCTTCGGCTGATGACCGGTCGCGCGCCCCATGTCTTTCGCCGTGATGATGGCGTCGTACTGCCCGAAGTGCGCGGTCGCCTCGTTTCGCGCGGCGTCAACTTTTGTGATGAGTCCCATCAGGTACTCGCCGGGCTTGAAACGCTCTTCGTACCAATCGGGGTGATGATAGCTCGCGAGTTGTTGCGGCGTGACGTTGACGGAGCCGTCGGCGCTCTGCGTGCCGATGGCCTGATAGGCCGAGCGCCAGCCGCTGTGCCCCCGGTCGTAAACGCGCAGTCCCTCGCGCAGCGCGTAGTAGGCTTTGGTCTGCGCGGCGACGTTGATGGTCGAGTAGACGGTGAGTCCGCCCTGCGCAACGCGCGTCGTGTACTTGTCTTCGAGGTACTGTCGAATCTCTTCTACGGGGTAGGCGAAGACCGGCGACGCGGACTGAAGCGAAGGCCCGAAAGCCGTGTCGTGCAGTTTGATTGGGCGCGCTTTGGCGGCGTCGGCCTCTCCTTGCGAGATGAAATTATTGTCGGCCATCAGTTGCAGCACGAGATCTCGGCGCTCTTTGGCCGCGTCGGGGTTGACGGTCGGCGAGAGTTGGCTCGGAGCCTTCGGTATGCCCGCGAGCAGCGCGGCCTCGTCAATCGACAGGTCTTTGGCCTGCTTGCCAAAGTAGGTCTCCGACGCCGCCTCGAAGCCGTACGAGCCTGCGCCGAGGAAGACGTTGTTGACGTACATCTCCATGATCTGCTGCTTCGTGTAGTAGCGTTCGATCTGGAGCGCGATAATCCACTCGTTGAACTTGCGCGTGTAGGTCTGTTCTGAAGAGAGGAAGAGTCGCTTGGCGAGTTGCTGCGTCAACGTCGAACCGCCCTCGCGCTTGCCGCTCGTGATGTTCTTCCACGCCGCGCCGACGATTCGTATCGGATCAATGCCGCTATGCTTGAAGAAGCGTGCGTCCTCGACGGCGAGTATGGCGTTCTGCACGTTCGGGGGAATCTCGTCGAACTTTAGAGGGATGCGCCGCTCCAAAGCGAACGAGCCGATGACTGTCTCGCCGTCGTCGGCATAGACGCGCGTGACGACGCTCGGCCTGTAGGTCGCCAGCGCCTTGACCTCTTCCGCCGCGCGCGAGTAGTTGAGACTGTACGCGAGCACGATGCCCGTCAAGCCCCCCGCGGCGATAGCCAGCAGGAGGACTGCCGGGAACCAGAAACGGCGCAGAAAGCTTCGGCGTTTCTGCGTCGGGCGCGCGGGCGTGCGTCCGCGTGCATCCATATTGCGCGTCTGTTTTGCTGACATGGAGTTTGGCAATCCTTCTCAAGAAGGCCGTGCAGTCTGGGGAACTGCCGCGCCGTAAAACTTTAGAAGCCCACGCGGCGGAAGCTACGGGAAGAGCCACCGGCACGTCGAATTATAGCCTAATGACAAGGCAGAGTGCGAGGATGAGAAAGGAGAGCGCCGCGAGCTTCCTTGCCATTCGCGGCGTTCTCCTTATCGACGGCCCGGCGAACGTGCAGCGCGCCGCGCCTACTCCGGGTCGAACGGGTTGTTGAAGAGCGCGGTCAGCTTGATGCTGCCGTGACCGAACTGCGGGAAGTTCCGCGTGTTGCGATCTCCCGGATCGAGCGTGGACGCCGTGTCGTCGGGCGGGAAGATGACGAGCGAGTTGAGGAAGGCCAGAACCTCGGCCTGATCCTCCGGCGACAGGCGCTCGAAGGCGTCGCGCGCTGACTGCGCCTCGCCGCCGTGGCGCAGTATGACCTCCGACAAATTGATGCTGCGTCCGTCGTGGCCGTAGGGCGCGGTCGAGCCGACGCCCCAGAGCGCCGTTGTCAGAAACTGCGTTCGCAGTGTGCCGTCGTAATTGCGCTCGTAGAAGTTCGGGCCGAGGTCGTGCCGGCGAAAGTCCGTGAAGATGTTTCGGACGAGGAACGGGCCGAGCTTCGGCGACTTCAAAGGTGGTAAGCCGCTATGATCGTCCCTCTGGTCGAAGAGAGGGATGGCCGTGGCGAAGAGGTTGTTGAAGATGCCGTTCGTCTCGTCGTATGTGGTTTCAACGTCGGCGACGCGGCGGTCGCGGTTGATCTGCAAGTCCGGGACGTGGCACTGCGCACAGCCTATTCGCTCAAACTCTCGCCGGCCTCGCCTCGTTAATTCGCTCTGCCGGTAGGTCGCGGGCTTGAAGTAGTTGAGAAGGTAAAACTCTTCGTAGTCGATGAGGCTCGTCGGCAACTCGTTGGCAACGCCGTCGCCGTCAGGGTCGGTGTGCGAGTCCTCGGTCGGCGGCGCTTCGATGGCGTCTTGCGAGCCGTCGAGCACCATACCCGAAGGAGTCACGAAGCGACCGCCGCCATGCGCCGCCATCAACTCCGGGTCAACGCCCTGCAAGCCCATCTCTGCGTTGAACGCGCCGACGAGAAACTCTCGAATCGAGATCGTGCCGCCATGCGCGAAGAAGGGGCGGACGCGCAAGTCCGTGTCAACGCCTTTGACCTGCGAGGTGTCCACCGAGCCGTCGCGCAGCGCCGTGATCGAACCATATTCGATGCCCTTGCTCACGAGCGGCTTTGTAACGCGCGCGTGCTCGGCGCGCGCCTGTGCGACGGCGCGCGTGCGCGTGGCGCGAAGGTCGGCGGTAATCTCGTCGGCGAGCATCTCTTTGATGCCGAGTCCGAACAGGTGCGGCACGTCGCGACTGTCGGGCCGCGTCACAACGTCGCCGCCGAAGCCCGCCGCACCGTGCGGACGCGCGTGGCATCCTGCGCAACTGTCGGAGAGTCCAGCGCCGAGCGCGAGCGTCGAGTTGATGTCGCCGACGCCGTCGCCGCTCAAGGGGCCGACACCCTGACTGCGGAGAAATTTGCGCTGAAAGAGTTGCCGCCCGCGCCGGATAGCGCGGAACGGGTCGCGCGCGATGATGAAGGCGGATGAGTCGGGCGTCTTGATGTCGCCGCGCCCCGCGCCGATCTCCTGCGCAAGCGACTTGGCGATCCCCGCGTTCGCGATGTTGGGATTCTGCGTGCGATCAATCAACTGCGCGCGCGAACTGCCCGTGACCAAAGCGATCAACGTTACAAGCAGGCCGAGCGAGAGCACGCCTAACTGTAGTCTCCGTCTGACTCTCATGGGTTTCCTTTCGGGGCTTTGACCATGCGAAGTTTGCGCGCCACATCCGGCGCGCAGTGCGGTTCTCATCCCGATAAGACGTTTCGGGAAAACTATTTCATCCGGGCGCAAAAAAAAATCGCGCTCGGTTTTTCAGAAGGGATTGTCGGCCCCGGCGTGCGTCGAGACGGGAAGTGGGGCGGAGGGCAAGAGCATTACGGATCGTTGCATTTGAGAGTTAAGCTCTTCGACGAAATGAGCCTGTATTTACAGACTCAAAAAAATCATTTTCAGCTTAAGCTTCATCTGCAATGATCTTAAGTTAAGGATGAGGTAGAGCGCGTGGCGCGCAAAAGCCATGCTGCTTCTATTCGCGCTTCGAGTGAGGCGGGAGTTAAGGCCGAGCGCGGAGGCGAGCAGGGGAATCTCAAGACCGCTTCGCCGCGCGGCGGTTCGCCTGCGCCGCACCGACAATCACGCTCAGCCCTGCCGACACGAGCGCGCCTGCGACGATCATCACTATGGTCAGCACAAAATACTTCTGCTGCTCATCGGGTCTGATGTCTCCCATGCGCGGTGCGATGACGGCGAAGAGAACGCCTTGCAGCAGTCCGAGCAGCGCGCCCGCGATTGCTGCCTCGATCAGAAGCGAAGACTTCGCCGCGCTGCGCGAGGCCCAGACGCACTTCATGCCGACCCAGCAGGCCATCAGCCACGCGACGGGCGTCACGCAGATGACGCCGGGCTGATGCCCGACAAACGTTATGAAGATGACCGCCGTCGTCCACACGATGAGCGGCGGCAACAATGATTTCAATATCGCGCCGAAATCGAATCCCACTGAATCGCCTCCAATCGAAAAGTTGTTCGCCTGAAAAGATATTCGCCGAAGATTCGGACTCTACCTCATCGCCTTTTATCTCGACAAGTTTTTGCGCAAGTAGTTTGCCCGGTCGTCGTCGCGCACGGCTCAAGGTATCAGGAGTCGAATTATGATCGGCGAATTGGATACAAGCATTGTAATCCACGTCCGCGGGTTGTCGCGGTTTTCGATCACGTAAAAAAGTCTGGGCGGGAGATAGACGAACACGGCGGTGAAGACGAACAGGAATAGCCGGTCGAACATCCCCTTGTTATCCTTCGGCAATTCCGACATCAGGTACAGCCACAAGACCTGATAGCCGATCAGGTTGATGAAAAGAAAAATGTCGCCGAGCGATTCGGCCTGCGGCCACTGTAAGAATTTGAAGACAGGCTCGTGCTTCGGCTTCAGAAAGTAGAAGAAGAAGATCAGTGTGTTGAAGATTGCCACGAGCGGAATCCCAAAAAAGAACGGGAGGAAAAGTCCCGCCGAGGCGTTTGGGTCGCCGGAAATCTGTTCGAGCAGTTCCGCGTACATCACGCCCGCAAAGATCCAAAACATGAGCTGTGACAAAAAGTATGGAAGCCAAAGGCAGCCGATCTCGTCAGTGCCGAGTTCGGGGTTTCGCCGGTGCGCGCTCCTGCGTTTGAGCAGCGCCCCGACGGGCGACAGGAGGCATATCCCTAAAATGAAAACGCCCATCATCGCTTTCGACTGGACGTTGGTCTTGGCCTCTTGAGCCATGCCGGCGAAAAGCCGCGCAAGGACGGTCATCAAAATCAAGTTGACGAAAAAGATTATGACATCGAGCAGGATTACCCGATTCTTCGGCTCAAGAATTTTCTTGAAATCAAGCAGTCTTTTGAAATCAATCATCTTCTTCTCGCCGCGACACCTGACGAAACCATGCGGTGAGTTCTCAACCGTTCAGACCGTAGCGCCCGAAAGAATAAGGCTTCGCGTGTTCGACATCAACGGGCGGCGGCATCTATAATCCGGCTCGCGCATCTAAAGAGATGCATCAGACGTTACGGGGGTGAAAGGTCTCGACAGGGGCCTGGATCGTCGGACGGATGCACGCCGGGCGTTCTATGCGGCTCGTTAACAAGCGTAGAAAACACAAATGCGAACTCTAACGAGTTAGCTCTCGCCGCCTAAGTTATCTTAGGACTCCGAGCGAGCGTCCCGCCGCGAGTTGCTCAAGCGAAGCGGGCCGGGGCGTAACTTAGTTGAGCTAGTCTGCCTCAAGTGCTCAGTTGAGGCGGGCGAGAAAAATCTGGGCTAGCCGACTGGCGGGGTCTTCGACGCTTCACTTACCCGCCCGTGGCGAACGCGCCGGAGCGAGTCCGGCACTGGAGAAGCGTCTAAGCGTGTAGATTTCTTCGGCGTCGGCCTTTGGACCCGAGTTCGATTCTCGGCACCTCCATTTGAAAATTCGCGGGCTACTTGACGGCAGCCGGTTTGAATGGTGTTGTGATAACATCGCCACTTCAAGCTGGCTGCTTTTTTATTCACACGAGTCCGCCGAGACAAACCGGGAGAGTTCCGATGAGCACGACGCTTCAACAGTTGACCGCCGACGAGCTTTTCGCGATGCCGAAAGACGGCTTTCGCTACGAGCTTGTGAAAGGAGAGCTCAGAAAAATGTCCCCCTCTGGAAGCGAGCACGCCGCGATTATCGGGAGGCTGACGGTGCGTTTAGGGCAGCACGTGGAGGCAAAAAACCTCGGCCTCTATTTCGGTGCGGAGGCCGGATTCAAAATCGCGTCCGACCCGGATACGGTGCGCGCACCGGACGTGGCATTTGTCAGCCGGAATCGTATCCCCGAAAGCGGCATCCCGAAAAATTTCTGGCCCGGCGCGCCTGACCTCGCCGTCGAAGTCGTCAGCCCCGGCGACACGTACAACGAGGTGGAGGAAAAGGTCGAGCAGTGGCTCAATGCGGGAACGCGCGCCGTCTGGATAGTGAACCCGCGGCGACGAAACGTGAGCGTCTATCGTTCGATGAAAGATGTGAAGCGACTTTCGGAATCCGACGAGCTTGACGGCGGTGATGTCGTGCCCGGGTTTCGCTGCAAGGTGTCGGAGATTTTCGTCTGAGCCTTTGAACAGCTATAGACTTTGAATCATTAAGACTCTGAATTATTCGACAGTCGGGAATCAGCCTTCAGCTTTTATCACTCCGAACGAGTTTGGACAGGAATCTTCCAATCGGAATCTTTGACAGCGGCGTCGGCGGCCTGACCGTCTATCGCGCGCTGCACGAACGTCTGCCTTCGGAGCGTTACGTCTATCTGGGCGACACGGCGCGCGTGCCTTACGGGACGAAGTCGCTGGCGACGGTCGAGCGCTACGCGATTGAGAACGCTCGGTTCCTCGAAGCGCGCGGCGTCAAGTTGCTCGTCGTCGCGTGCAACACGGCCTCGGCACTGGCGCTGCCCGCGATTCGCAGGAGCGTTAGTCTTCCGGTCGTCGGCATGATCGGGCCGGGCGCGCGCGCCGCCGTGAGCGCGGCGTCTGCGTCGGGGCGCGTCGGCGTCGTCGCCACCGAGTCAACGGTCAGGAGCGGCGCTTACGGTCGCGCGATTGCGGCGCTCGCGCCCGGCGTCGAAGTCTCGGAGCGAGCGTGCCCGCTCTTCGTGCCGCTCGCCGAAGAGGGCTGGGCAGAGTCGGAAGTCGCGCGCATGGTCGCCGAAGAGTACCTTCGCGAACTGCGCGAAAGGGAAGTGAGCGCGCTCGTGCTGGGCTGCACGCACTACCCGATCCTGCGCCGCGTGATTCAGGAGGCGGTCGGGGCGGGCGTGCGTTTGATTGATTCGGGCGAGGCGGCGGCGGACGCGGTCGAGTCTCTGATCGAGGAGAAAGATTTGCGGCGCACGGCGACGCAGGAGCTTAGAGATTTGCGCGAGGCCGGTGCGCGCGCGCGCGTTTTGTGCGATGATCTCGACCATTTTTACGTGACCGACGCGGAGGAGCGCTTCGCGCGAGTCGCCGAGAGGTTTTTGGGCAGCGCGCCGCGCCGCCTTGAGGCCGTCGAAGTCTGGGGGCAGGATGAGCTTCAAACACGCTGACGGAACTTTCGCGCGCACGGACGGTCGCCGCGCCGACGAACTGCGCGAGGTTCGCATCACGCCCGGCTTCATGCCCTACGCCGAAGGCTCCGCGCTCATCGAGGTGGGCAACACGCGCGTCGTATGCACCGCGACGCTCGACGAGCGCGTGCCTTTCTTCCGTCGCAACACAGGGCAGGGATGGCTCACCGCCGAATACTCGATGCTGCCGCGCGCGACGCAGCAGCGCACGCAGCGCGAGACGGGCAAGGGCGGGCCTTCGGGACGTACACACGAGATTCAGCGGCTCATCGGTCGTTCCCTGCGCGCCGTCACAAACCTCTCGCGCGTCGGCGAGCGCACGATCACCGTTGACTGCGACGTGCTTCAGGCCGACGGCGGCACGCGCACGGCCTCGATAACGGGCGCATACGTCGCGCTCGTGCTCGCCTGCCGCCGCCTCGTCAAGGATAATAAGCTTCCGTCGCTTCCCATCACGGGCGAGGTCGCAGCCGTCAGCGTCGGCCTAGTCGCGGGCGCGGCGCTCTTGGACTTAAAATACGACGAGGACTCGCACGCCGAAGTTGACATGAACGTCGTCTCGACCGGCGACGGTCGCTTCGTCGAGTTGCAGGGCACGGCCGAAGGCAAGCCTTTCACGCGCGACGAGATGGACGCGCTGCTCGCGCTCGCGGCCGCCGGGTGCGAAAAACTTTTCGTGGCTCAGCGCGCGGCGCTCGACGACGCACGGTAAGCCTGTGTCCCGGCGATGAAGTCGGCGAAGTCTACGCGGTAAAATTCTTGAACCCGGCTATCCCTTTCTAACCTCGAAGGAGTTACAGAAATGCCTACAGCTTCAATCCGCAAATTCGCGCTCTCTCTCCCGAAGCGCGTCGTCCCTCTGCTTCTTTTGTCGCTCGCGTTCGCGTCCGCCTGCGCGTCGGTGCGTGCTCAGGCCATCGGCGCGAACCGCGGCGACATCGGCGCGACCGGCGGCACGGATGTCATTCAGGGACACATCGTCAGCCCGACGGGCAAGCTGCCCAACACGCGCATACGCATCACGCTCAGCAGCACGAACGGCGGCGTTCGCTCGACCACGGCGGACGCTGACGGCAACTTTACGTTCAGCGGCATCGAACCCGGCCCGCACGACCTCGTGATTGACGCCGGCAAGGATTTCGAGACGGGGCGCGAGTCAATCTTCGTCGAGGGCAGCCAGCCGATCTACAACGTGCCGATCTACCTGCGCCTGAAGCCGGAGGCGAACCCCGCGCTCGCCGGAGTGCCGAAGCCCGCGCAAGACCTTTACACGAAGGCGCTCGACGCCGAGCACAAGAACGACGACGCCAAAGCGATCTCGCTTCTGACGGATGCCATCGCGCAGTATCCGCAGTTCGGACTCGCGCACGGCGAACTCGGAATGCTCTACCTGAAGTCGAACCAGTTGGACAAAGCGGTCGAAGAGTTGAAGGCCGCGCAGAAGGCTCTGCCCGACGACCCGCAGATCGCGTTCAACTACGGCTTCGCGCTCGGAGGGAAGAATGATTACGTCGAGGCCGAAAAACCTCTGCGCCGCGCCGTCAAGCTGATGGATAAGAACGCGCAGGCGCACATGTTCCTCGGCCTCGCGCTGATGAGGCAGAAGGGCACCGACGCCGAGCGGCAGGCGAAGATCGAAGAGGCCGAGAAAGAATTTCAGCAGTCGATCAAACTCGGCGGCGACTCGGCGGGGCGCGTTCACTATTATCTCGCGGGCATCTACTGGTCGAGGCGCGACTACAAGAAGGCTGCGGACGAGCTTGAGCTTTACGTCAAGGCTTCGCCCAAAGCGTCCGACGCCGAACAGGTGCGCGGGACGATAAAGGAACTGCGCGCCAAGAAGTGAGTAGGGCGCTTCGTGCCGCGCGCCGCGGGCAACACTGCACGCGCGGCGCACATCTGACGGGCAGTTTTTCCACGAAAGTTTTTCCGCCGCGCGCGTGCGGCGCATCTCGATAAGGAGTTGCGAAAGCATGAAACGCACGAAGAGAGTTTTTGCCTGCGCCCTCGCGCTTCTGGCTCTGGCCGCGAGCGTCGCATTCGCGCAGGAGACTTACACGAGCGACGACGAAGGCTATTCGCTCGAACTGCCTTCGCAAAATTGGAAGGCCGTGCCGCGACCCGACGGCGTCCACCAGCACACAGAGTTCATCAACGGCGACCGAACGGAAGGCTACCTGAAAGTCCGCAAGGAGGTCGTCGCGCCCGACGCGAAGCTCTCGGACTTCGCGCGTAACGAGCAGGACTCGAAGCTTCGATTCCTGCCCGGCTTCGTCGCCAGCGGCAAGGAGGAGCGCTTCTCCGGTCGGCTCAACGGCATCGTCGTCGGCTACGAGTACACGAGCGCGGGCAAGCCGATGGCCGGTCGAATCTACTATCTTCAGGCCGACAATCGAACGGTCTTCGTCCTCAACTTCACGGGCCTGCGCGACAGGCTCCAGCGCATACAGAATCAGACCGACTCGATAGCGCGCAGCTTTCGTCTGAAATAGCGCCCGGCTTTCGGCACGGAGCATCGAGACAGCAGTCGCTTCAGAGCCTCGGAAGCGTGAACCCTATCTTCGAGCCTTGGCCGACCTCGGATTCGAGGAAGACCTGACCGCCGTGCTGCTCGACGACCTCGCGCACGAACGAGAGGCCGAGTCCTGTTGACTCTTCTTCCTTGACCCGCCCGTCGCGCGCGACGCGGTAGAACTTCTCCCACACGCGATCCTGATCCTCCGAAGGGATGCCGTAACCGCGGTCTTCGACGGTGACGCGCACGGCGTCGGCTTCGAGCGCCGTCGAGAGCGTAACGCTCGTGCGTTCGGGGCTGTACTTGATCGCGTTGTCAACGAGGTTGGCGACGGCGCGCGTCACAAGGCTCCGGTCGGCGGCGACGGGCGGGAGTTTCTGACCGTCGCGCTCGACAAGTCGAATGCGCTTGCGCTTCGCGGCGGGCTGGAAGTTGACGATTGTCTCGCGCACGACTTCATCCAGCATGAGCGGCGAGATGAGAACCTCGCGGCGGTCGCTCTGCTCCAACTTCGCGACCGAGAGGAAGGTCGAGAGCATACGCGAGACGCGCTGCGACTCCGCGCTGATGATCGAGAGGAACTCGCGCGCGTCCCCGGGGATGCGCTCGTCCGAGGCGAGTAGTTCTGCGAAGCCGTTGATCGAAGTGATCGGCGTGCGAAGCTCGTGCGACATCAGCGACAACATATCGCTCTTCAGACTCTCGTACTCCTTCATGCGCGTCACGTCGTTGACCGTGACGGCCAGACAGAGCGGCGTCGGCTGGTGGTCGCCCGCGTCGTCTTCGTCGCCGAAGGCTGCCGCGGTGATGAGCGAGATGCGAAGGGCGAGCGTCTGTTCGCGATCCGTGAAGGTAAGCTCGCGCTCGTATGCCTGACCCGTCTGAAGCACGCGGCGGACGGCGATCTGCGGCTCGTCGAAGACGCCCGTGCGGAAGCGTTCGAGGAGTTGGAAGAGGTCGAGCGCGCGGCACTCCGAGGCGCTCACCCGCGCGGCCTCGCGCATCCTTCGGTTGACGAAGGCGAGCGTGCCGTCGAGGTACGCGACCGCGTGCCCGTCGCGCGCCTCGGAGAGAACGAGACCAGCGAAGCCCTGCTCGGTCAGCAGGCCGCTCACGACGCCGAACGCTTCGAGTCGCTGCCGCGCCGCGCGCGTCGAGAAGAAAGTCTCGCGCGCCTTGGGCGCTTCGAGCGAGCGTGCGTCTTCGCGTTGCAGGTTGCGCGCGAACTGCGCGCTTACGTTCGCCAGAAGCGGCGCGTCCGACTCGTCGAATCGCCCGCGCAGCCGCAGCAGCAGCGCGCCCACCGCGCGACCGTCGTGCCTGAGAGGTACTGCGACCGCCGAGCGAGCGCCGCTGCTTCGAGCGTTGCTCGCGCCGAGAGTGTTATGAACGTCGCCCGCGTCGTTCGTTGTGTGAAGGTCGCTTGCGGAAAGCGTGCGAACGTCGTTCGTCGCGTGAGCGTCGCACGTCGAACGCGCGTCCGCCGGCTCGACCGAGCGCACGACCATCTCGCCCGAAGCTATCGCGCGGTCGCACATCGCGACGCCCTCGCGCCATGCCGAGTTGCGGTCGCCGTCGCCGTTAGCCGAAGCCGCCTGCGACGGCGAGCGCAGGCGCGCGGCCTGAACGACCGCGCCCGCGTCGTCGAGCCGCAGCACGACGGCCTCTTCGAGCGGAAGAACCGTGTCGAGCAGGCGCAGCCCGCACGCGAGTCGCCCGCCCGCCGCGCGCCCTTCGAGCGCAGAGGGACGCGCGGCGACGCGCTCGACGTTTCGCGTGAGCAGAAGGTCGACAGTCCAGAGCCTGCGCGCCTCGGCCAGCGCGAGCGACCCGAAGGCCGCGAACATCATCGGCGCGAATACGATGTCGAGATGAAGGAAGCGCGACACGACGAGGCTCGCCGCGCACAGCGCGACGAACGCGCACGCCGTCACAAGAAGCGCGCGCCGCGCACCCAGACGCTCAAGCGCCAGCGCGCCGAACGCGCCCGCCGAAGCGACGAGCAGCAACACGACGGGGGCCTGCGGAGGCACGCTCGGCGTCGCGCGGTCGTCGAACATAAAGAGCGCCGCGGGCGACGCCAGAATGCCCACGCCCCACGCCGCCGCGACGAGCGACGAGACGCCGAGCGATACGGACACGGAGACGAGCGCCGACTTTAGAGAGAATGAAACAGGACTCTTCAAGGTTTTCGGGAGGGCAAGATCAAGGAAGGTTCTTCAAACACTCGCGCCGGTCGAGAGTCCCGGCGCTAAAAACATCTTACAATGCGGCGCGCGGGCTTAACAAGAAGCCATCCAAAAATATACTTTTCGCCTTTATTGATGAGCCTTTTCATCGTCGCCGGTTGAGTTCGGGAAACTGTTCCGCGTTTCTAACGTCGCGACTCCGGCGAGACTTTGCCGACCCTTCTTCAAGTTCCTTCAGCCGCGGACGGACGCGAGCGCGTCGAGCAGTTCGGCCTCCTCTTCTTCCGCGACGGTGCGTAGGTCGAGGACGACGCGGTCGTCGAGTATGCGCGCGACGACGGGCGGCGCGGCGCGGCGCAGTCGTTCGTCGAGCGCGGACGCGGATAGCGTCGTATGCTTGAGCGCGACGAGCGCGGTCGGCGGATGAGTTGTCGGCGCAGAGCCGCCGCCGACTGCCGAGCGGCCTTCGACGATTTCGAGAACGAGCGAGTCGTCCGAAACCCGTTCTCGCAGTCGCCGGACAAACGCGCGTGCGCGCCGCTCAATCTCTTCGCGCGTCGCGGCGAGCATTCGGAGCGCGGGCACTTCTCGCGCGGCGTCGCCGCGCCTGTAAGATTGGAGCGTCGCTTCGAGCGCGGCCAGCGCGAGCTTGTCGGCGCGCAGCGCGCGATAGAGCGGGTGACGGCGCAGCCGCTCGACGATTTCGCTTCGACCCACGACGAGTCCGGCCTGCGGCCCGCCGAGCAGCTTGTCGCCGCTGAAGGTCACAACGTCCGCGCCGCGCGCGACCGACTCGCCAATCAACGGCTCGCCCGCGATGCCTTGAGTCGAGAGGTCGAAGAGAGCGCCCGAACCCGCGTCTTCATAAAGCAACAAGCCGCGCTCGTGCGCGAGACCCGCGAGTTCGTCGAGCGCTGGCCCGGAGGTGAAGCCGACGATGCGGTAGTTCGACGGGTGAACGCGCAGGATCATTCGCGTGCGCTCCGTGATCGCGCGCTCGTAGTCTGCGAGCCGCGTGCGGTTCGTCGTGCCGACTTCGACCATCGAAGCACCGGACTCGGCCATCACGTCGGGCACGCGGAAGTCGCCGCCGATCTCGACGAGTTCGCCGCGCGAGACGATTGCCTCGCCGCCGCGCGCAAGCGCCGAGAGGACGAGCAGCGCGCCCGCCGCGCAGTTGTTGACGACGAGCGCGCTTTCGGCCACCGTCAACTCCGCGAGCAATTCTTCGACGCGCGCGCCGCGACGACCGCGCCCACCCGCCTCTGTGTCGTATTCGAGCGTGCAGTAGCCCGCGGCCTCTTCGGCGACGGCGCGGCGCGCGTGCGCCGAGAGCGGCGCGCGTCCCAGATTCGTGTGCAGCACGACGCCCGTCGCGTTGATTACGCGCCGCAAGCCGCGCGCCGACTCGACCACGGCTACGAGCGCGAGCCGGCGCGCGGCCTCCGCGAGAAGTGACTCGCGCGCGAGTTCGTCGTCGGATCTTGATTGCGCTTCGGAGAGAGTGTGCGACTCGCGCTCGCCGCCGGTTGAGTTAGACTTGATGCGCGAACGGAGTTCGTCGCGCATCGCGTCGGTCACGGCCCGCGCGAGCGCGGTCAGGTGTCGCGCGCCGAGCGTCGCGCGAAGGGCCTGAGCTTCGGGCGTCCGCAGCAGCGCGTCAACCGACGGCAGCGCGCGCAAGTTCTCGGTCGAGAGTCGGTCGGGCATCGCAAGCCGGGCAGTCGTCCACGGGCGGACGGTAGTCAGAAACGAGACGTTGGTGGTAAGTTCTAAAGTGAGCCTGTTGGCTCTGAAGAATCATTCTACGCGCCGTGCGCGCCGAAGCGAAATCTAAATGTCGAACGTCACCACGATGGGCGGAGAGATTCAGTCGGACGCGAGCACGCTGCTCGACGCGGCGGGCGCGGGCGATGCCGCGCGCGTCGCGTCGCTCGTCGCAGCGGGCGCGCGGGCCGACGCGCCTCTGCCGAACGGCGAGACGGCGCTCATGCGCGCCGCGTCGCGAGGCTTCGACGACGTTGCGCGCGTTCTTCTCGACGCTGGCGCGGACGTGAACGCACGGCGTGCCGACGGCTTTACGCCGCTCGTCCTAGCCGTCTTCTTCGGCCACGAGTCGCTCGTGCGCCTCCTGCTCGAACGCGGCGCGGACGCCGGCGCGGCGACGCGGCTCGGCACGACGGCGAGGCAGTGGGCGGACGCGCGCGGCTTCAAGGCCATCGCTGCGATGCTTCCCGCCGCGCGTCCGCGAGCGAAGGCGATTCAGTCGAGGTCCGAGCGGGCGAGCGTCGAAGAGTTCGGGGCCGCACGCGCCGAAGAGGTGAGCATCTTTTCGAGAAAGCCCGAACGCAAGGGAGTGCGTGCCGCGTTCGAGCGTGCCGACCCGGACGAGGCTGCAAAAATCTTTTCGACACTTTCGGCGGATGCTCTGACTTCAAAGTCGGACGCCGCGACTCCGGCATTGAGTGCTTCGACTCCGGCGTTGAGCGCTTCGACTCTGCCGGGGCGAGTCTCCGCGCCCGAAGACACGGACGCGTCCGACGCGAGCGTCTCGGTGCGTCGCGACGAGCGCCTGCCGTCGCACCCTTCGGCTTCGACCTTCCGGCTGAGAAACTTTTTGCGCTCGTGGCAGGCGTCGGTCGGAACGTTGATGATGCTGCTCGCCTTCGGCGTGGGCGTCTTCGCGCTGTGGCGCGGCTCGAAGACCGCGGATCAGAATCAGCGCCCCGCTCCGACGCCGCAGAGCGTATCCCCACAGCCAATCGTTCCCGCGCAGAGTCTCCAAGCGCCTCAAGCCTCGCCCACGCCCGCGACGCCCGACGCGCAGAGTGGCGTCGCCCCCGCCGAAGTGCCGGGCACGTCCTACGTCGTGCCTGTTCCCGCCGCGCAGCCTTTCTACAATCCTCCGAACTCCGTCCTGACGAACGCGCCGAAAGAGCCGACCGTCATCTCCGAGAGCGGCGGCGCTACGGCGGGCGGCGACTCTTCCCGCACGAAGAACAGGACGGATTCGACGGCGCGCGAAACTACGCCTCCCGCGCAGACGACAGCCGGGAGCCGCGACGAAACGAACGACAATTCTCACGCCTCCGAGCCGCGACGAGACTCGCGCACTGCCGACGCGCAGCCCGCGCGCCCGTCCGCGCCTCCGCCCGCACCCACGCCGACGCCCCGCGGCAAAGTCATCCCGTGGCCGCCGCAGTAAAGGATGAAGGATGAAGTGAAGGGAAGCAGCTTTCGCCTCATCATTCATCATTAATCCTTCATCCTTCCGCCTTCATCCTTAAATTTGTTGACACCCTCCGCGCCGAAACCCTATGCTCAAATTTGAGGGTCGCGCCCGGAGCGGCTGAAGAGGAGTCAGAGCAGTGCCCATCCGTGAGAACAAGTTCGCGCGGCGCGCGACGCAGCAGAGGGACTCGAAGAAGTTAGTCCTGCGCGACCAGCAGCCCACCCCCGAAGAGCAGTTGAGCCGCCTCGAAGAAGACATACGCCGCCTCAAGGTCGAGTTTGACATCTACTTCAACGGGGCCGCGAAGCGCCCGCCCTACGACACGAAGGGGCGCGTCGAGACGATCATCAAGCGTCTCGCAGACGACCGCACGCTCACCTTCGCGCAGCGTTATCACTACAACTCGCTCACCGCGCGCTATAACTCTTTCCTCCAACTCTGGCGCAGGACGATGCAGGAACGCGAGGAGGGACGCCACCAACACACGCGCCGCGCCGCGCACACCGCCGACTCGACCGGCGAGTCCGCCGCGCGCGCATTCGTCTGCTCCGACGCGCGCAAAGACATAGGCACGGTCAGGAGTCTCTACGAGACGCTCGTCGAGGCCAAACGCCGCTGCGGCGAGCCGACCGCCGACCTCTCGTTCGCGCGTTTCCACCGGATGGTCGCGGAGAAGTCCGAGGCGCTCAAAGAGCGCGCGGGCTGCGAGCGCATACGTTTCTCCGTCTCCGTCCAAGACGGTCGCGTCCAATTCAAGGCCAAAGCCGAGAAGTAAAAAGTAAGCTGAAAGCAGAAAGCAGTAGGCAGTCAAAACTGGATTGGTCTTGACTGCCTACTGCTTACTTGCTTTCTTGAGTGCCTTGCTTTGAAGTGCGCTTGCCGACTCGTTGGGAAGACGGAAGCGGTCAGTGGCCTTCAACGAAAGCTGAAGTGTTCAATGGGGAGAGTTACATCTTGATGACTTTTTCCGCCTGCGGCCCCTTCGGGCCCTGCGTGACCTCGAACTCGACCTCTTGACCCTCTTCGAGGGTCTTGAAGCCGTCGCCCTGGATGGCGGAATAGTGAACGAAGATGTCGGAAGAGCCTGGCTGCTCGATGAAGCCGTAGCCCTTCGCATTGTTGAACCACTTGACCTTACCGGTAATTCTAGGCATAGCTGACGAATCCTCCTAACGATTCGGTAAATGGGCCGGTCGAAAACTTCAAGACCGCCCGCAAGGTTGATCTCCGACGAGCCGGCGCGCCCCGCGGTCGAGGAACGCGACCAAAACTCCACTACACAAAAAAGCCCGCGCACGATGGCCTATGGCTTTGAAGCGCCACTTGAGGCCCATCGTTCACGGACAGAGACAGAACCGCTGCAACTTCATTGCTGTACTTGCAAGTCTAACGCAGGTGCGGCTTTAAACAGCCCGCGGCTTGGACTCGGACGGCGCATACTAAGCGAAAGCGCACAAAAGTGTCAAGCAGAAAAATTTGCACTACCCCGCCCGTCTTACTGCGTCGGCGCGGGCGAATTCTCGCCAGCGGGCAGGTAGTCGAGCGGGTTGACGGTCACGTCGCCGATCTTGATCTCGTAATGCAGGTGCGGCCCCGTCGAGCGCCCCGTCGAGCCGACTTGTCCCAACTCCTCGCCGCGCTTTATCTCTTGCCCGACGGCGACTTCGATCTTCGAGAGATGACCGTAGCGAGTCGTCAGGCCGTTGCCGTGGTCAATGACGACGGTCTGGCCGTAGCCGTTCTGCCACCCGGCCTGCGCGACCGTGCCGTCAGCCGGCGCGACGACGGGCGTTCCAGATGGCGCAGTGATGTCCTGACCGGGATGAAACTCCGAAGAGCCTCCGCCGAACGGGTTGCTTCGGACGCCGAAGCCGTCGCTGAGTCCGCCTTCGACGGGCCAGATCGAGGGAATGCGCTCGCGCTCGCGGAGCACCGCCGCGCAGACCTGCAAGTCTGATTCGAGTCGTTCGGCGCGCTCCTCGATTGCGGCGATTGCCGCGTCGTCGAGCTTGAGCGCCGGGCCGCCAGCGCCATGAGCGCCCGCGCCTTCGTCGTGTGAGACGCCCGATTGCTCGGACAGGCGGCGCGCGTCGGTCTCGATGGCGTCAACGCGGTTTTCGAGATTCTGAAGCTTCTCACGCTGGCGCTCGTTCTCAAGCCGAAGACGGTTGTTCTCTTCTTCGATGCGCAGGTGCGCGACCTGCTGCGTCATGCCGTAAATGCCGTAGGCCGCGGCGCAGAAGAGTGCCGCGGCGGCGAAGGCCGAAGCCTTGACCCAGCGCTTGTGTATCGAGAAGCGTCGGACGTAGGAACGGGAACGCGTGGTTCGGGAAACGATGAAAGCGTAAAGACGCTCGTCCGTGTTCATCGGAGTGTGCTCCTTGGGCGCTCCGTCCGCGCGGCCTACATGGCGAGGCAAACGCGCGCGGATGAACGCGAAAGGCACTGTGTCTGCCGAAAGAAGGCGACGAGTGCGAAACTATTAAATTACCGGGTTCTTATTTGCGAGACCCTTCCTGAAGGTGCTGCCGAGACCCGTCTATTTAACGACACAGCCTAAGACGGAAAACTGACCGGGGCTGCACAAGGGGCTAGAACCTATCACACGATTTTCGAGATTGCAAACGTCGGGGCGGGCGAAAAATCGCGGCGTTTAGAAAATAGAGCGCCCGCCGCTCGGAAGCCTCGACACAGGCCCCATGCGGCGGGCGCTCTGACTGAAGGAAGCAGTCTTTTATAACTCTTCGGCCTCGCGCCGTCGCTTGCGGCGCGTGCTCAGGAAAGTGATGACGATTAGCAGCATCAGCCCTATGAAGGCGATGATGATGAGAGCCTTGACGGCGAACATTATGAAGCCGACGAGCGCGATGAGTTGTTTGACGAGCACGATGAGTAGCGCGATTAGCGCGAGTATGCCGCCGAATCTGCCTGCCGCTTGAAGAACTGCCATCTTTAATCTCCTTACACTGCTTTGAACGACGGCCCCGCGCGTCCTTGCGCTTGGCCGCGGCCCATCTTAACAAATTCCGTCGGGCACGGCCACGCGCCCTTAAAAAAGGCGGGCCGCCGCCCTCGCTTCAGAGACGAGGCTCAGACGGCCACACGCCGCTCGTCTCGCGCGCGGAAACCTGAGTGACGAGTTCGCCCGTGCCGAACCTTGTCGCTCCGCCCGGAAGCGACGCCGACATCCCGCCGACTACGGAAGGCGGACGCGCGAACGAGTCAAAGTTCGGCAGTTCGCGCCGAGTGCGACGCGCTCTCGCCCAGTCGAAGAGCATGTAAGCGCCGAGCAGCACGAGCAGGACGGGCAGGAACTCTCTGACTGGCAGTTGCACGCCGAAGAGCGTGTGGAGCAGGAAGACCGCGCCGAGCGTCATCATCGTCACGGCCCACGCGAGCGGGTTGCCGTAGAGTCGTCGCGCGATTGCGTCCTGCTCGGCGTCGGGCGCGAGTCCTGAGCGTATGAGTTGCGCCGTGCGCACCGCGTCCACGGCGGCGAAGAGCCATGTGCCGATGACGCCGAGGACGAAGAAGGCCGTGCCGTCTGTCACGGTCGCCATCTGGAAGAAGCTTGCGAATATTGTGAAGTGGACGAGAGCCTTCGAGGTTTGGCCGTTGTATGCCGCGCCGAGTCCGGGGCAGAGGAGCGAGAGCAAGAGCGCGACGAACGCAGAGGTCTTGCGCCGGACGACGCCCGACGCGCCGGGGCGCGCCTGCTGGTGTTGCAGAAACTCGACGCCCGTGACGATGCAGTCCTGACAGTAAGGGAAGCCGCGTATGCGGTGATCGCAGGCGGGGCAGAGGGGGCGAGCGCAGCGGCTGCATTGCACGACCGCGCGGTTCGTCATGTGGTAAGCACAATTCATCAAGCCTGCTGCCAACTTCTTACACCCTCACTTGAGACTCGTCGTCCGTCCGACCCGTTGCTTTCCTTCGACGACTTCGCAATTCATGATTTTAAGCGCTTGCCGCTCAGCGATTCTTCTGCTCGGGCTGCTGTTGCGCGCCGCCTGAGTTCTGTTGCGAGTTCGACGCGTTCGGCTCCTGCGACGACGGGGTGCTGACGAACCCCGCGGTCGCGCGCTTGAACTCGTCGGCGTGGCTCGCGCCGTAGTTATAAGTCCGCGCGGCCAGTCTCAGGCTCGCGTCGTACATCCCGCTGATCGAACCGTCGGGCGAGAGCGTGCTCGTCCCGACCAGAACGGCCAGCAGCGCCATCGTCGCCACGGTCGCGAGTTGCGGATTCACCAAAACATCGAGCCAGCCGCGCATCCATTCGGCGACGCGCGCAGCCAGAGGAGCGCGGACGTGCTCGGCCTCCGTCGTGCCGAGCGTCGCCTGAAGTATTCGCGCGTGAAGTCCCGCGGGCAGAGGTCTCTCTTCGCTGATGTACGTGTAGCACGCGCCGATGGCGCGCACGACTTGTCCGGGCAGGTCGGAGCAGGTTTCGCAGAGCGCGGCGTGTCGCTCCCAGCGGTGATAGAGCGTCGCGGGCAGGAAGCCGTCGAGGTAGTCCGTCAGGTGTTCCTCGAACTCCGCGCAGGTCATCGAGGTTTCGGGCGCTGTCTTCAAAAGTATGCGCGCTTCGAGGCCGGGCGTCGGCTGCGGTGGTGCGTCTGAACGACATTCGACGATTGTGTTTCGGACTTCGCTCAGAAGGTCGTGGCAGACGGGGCAGCGAAGCGCGTGCCCGGCGAAGGCGCTTTGCTCGTCGCCTTCGAGCGCGCCGTCGAGGTAGTCCGTCAGACGATCTTCAAACTCCGTGCAAAGCATCTCTAAATTCGCTCCACCCTTCCGCTCCTTAAGTTTTACGAACCCGAAGCCTCGGAAGCCCGCTCACCCATCATGCCTCCGACGCTCGCTCATGTCCGAACTCTTCAAACGTCGCTCATCGCGACTACTCTCATGCGCCGCAGAATCTTCGCAAGCTCGATTCGACCGCGGTTGATCCTCGACTTGACCGTCCCTTCGGGAATCTTCAGGAGGTTGACGATCTCCTGATAGCTTAACTCCTCGATGTCGCGGAGTATGACACAGGTGCGGAGGTCTGGCGGAAGCCGATCAATCCCTGCCTGCACCTGCTCGCCCAACTCGCGTCGCTCCATCTCTCGTTGCGGCGTGTTGCCCGCGGCGCGCAGGTGGTACGTGTGGCCTTCGATGTCCTCGGCGTGCGTATCCTGCGGAGCGCGCTGCCTGCGGCGGTAGTCGTCAATTATCAAATTACGCGCGAGGCGCATAAGCCAGTTTTGCAGGTCGCCCTGCTTCGAGTCGTACTGTTCGAGCGAGCGATAGACGCGGACGAAAACCTCCTGCGTCAAATCCTCGGCGGCGTCCGCGCGCGATGTGAAGCGGTAGGCGAGGTTGTAGATGCGGCGGGAGTAGGTCGAGACGATCTCCTCCCACGCCGCGCCGTCGCCGGCGCGACATCTTCTGACCAGTTCAGCCCCTTCGCCGACCGTCACTGCCGTAGCAACTCCCACCTCGCGCCCCTTCAAAAGTCCCTCCGCGGCCCCGACCGCCGTGCGCCCGCGTGGGTGGTCAACCCATTGTCAAACGGGCATTACGACCGCCTGAAAGGGAAAGTTCCCGCGCCTCAGCCGCGGGCATACCATGCCGGAGACCGGCGCGGCGCGGCGCCTTGTCAAAGCAGATTCGGCGTGTTCCACCGTCCGCTCGGTTGTGACTATTATAGCCCATGAATGCTACACTATATCTTGTGGCGTTAGACACGCGAAGTCAAATCCGAGCACTAGAAGGGATGACTGGCGCGGCTCCGTTCGGACGCGCCGGACGCGGGAGACGCACAGGAACTTCGTCGCTTGCGTAAGCACCTTAAATTCGTAGCCCTGTGTTTGCTCGCCGCACTCGTGCTCGCGTGGTTCGGCTGGAGTTTGAATTGGGCCGAGGTGTCGGCAGACATCGCGCGGGCCGACTGGCGTCTGATCGCGGCGGCTGTCGTGCTCATCTGGCTGACGTATTTGATACGCGCCTTTCGCTGGAAGGCTCTGCTCGCGCCGCTCGCGCCGCGAGCCTCTCTGCGCGAGGCTTACGCGGCGACGACCGTCGGCTTCGGCGCGATCTTTCTGGTCGGGCGCGCGGTCGGAGAGGTCTTGCGTCCGGCATTTCTGGCGGTGCGCGACCGAGAGGTGAAGCCCGGCCCGGCCTTCGTCACAATCGCCGTTGAGCGCATCTTCGACACGGCGGCGGTCGTCGTCCTCTTCGCAGCGAACATGGTCGTGCTGCGGCTGCCGGGCGTTGGCGAAGAGGTTTCGTCGCGCATACGGATGTGGGGTTTGGTGCTGCTCGTCGCGACGCTCGCAGGATTCGTCGCGCTCGCGCTGGTCAGAGGGCGTGCGAGCGTCTTGAGCGCGTGGCTCGAAGCGAAGTCGCAGAAGCTGCCTCGCGTTTTCGGGAGCGCGTTGAAAATATTTGCGGGGCTGCTCGGCCAGACCGCGCAGGCGCTCGGCTTGCTGACGGATGCGCGAGAGCTTCTCGTCGTCGTCGGTTGGACGGCGGCGCTGTGGGCGACGGTGACGCTGGCGAACATGATAGTTCTGCGGGCGTTCGGGTTGCCGCTCGGCGTGAGCGAGACGGTCTTCGTGCTCGGCTGGTCGCTCATAGGCTCGCTCGTTCCGACGCCGGGAGGCGGCGCGGGCACTTACCACGCGGCGACCGCGTACAGTTTGATTGCTTACTTCGGCGTGGCGGAGATGGAGGCGAAGGCCGCCGTGATCGTTCTCAACCTCGTGGTCTTCGGCGCGGCGCTGCCATTCGGCCTCTACTACTTTCTGCGGAGCGGCGTCAGCTTTTCGCGGCTGCGCGAGTTGGCCGCGACCGAGGAGGCCGCAGAGAACAAGGCGATTGACGGTTCCGTGATTTCGACCCTTAGTCCCATCCGAGAATGAAGCCGAGGCTGGTTAGAGACTAAAAGCCTATGAGATGCCCCTTCTGCGATTATTTAGAAGACAAGGTCGTTGACTCGCGCGAGTCGCGCGAGGGCGACTCGATACGCCGCCGCCGCGAGTGTCTGAAGTGCGAGCGGAGGTTCACGTCCTACGAGCGCATTGACGAAATCCCCTACATGGTCGTCAAGAAGGACGGGCGGCGCGAGCCGTTCGACCGAAACAAGGTGATGGCGGGACTCCTTCGCGCCTGCGAGAAGCGACCCATCCCTGCGACCCGGCTCGACAGCATCGTCAACGCCGTCGAGAAATACGTGCAGGAGTCGGCGGAGCGCGAGCGACCGACGACGAAGGTCGGCGAGATGATCATGCGTCGGCTAAAGGAACTCGACAAGGTCGCGTACGTCCGCTTCGCGTCGGTCTATCTGGAATTCGAGGACGTGACCGAGTTCATGAAGGAACTCAAGACGCTCGTTCGCAAGCGCGACGGCGCGGCGGCAAGGAAGTGAAGTCCCGGGTTTCGGAGTCCGAAGTCAACTTGCCGGCGGCAGCATGATTGAATTGACTCCAGACTCCGAGACTCCCAGACTGTCTTTATGAGAAAAGTCCACGCGACGATTTTCGACCGTGCGGAGCTTGAGCGCCTGCGTGGGCGCGTGGGCCGTTTGTTCGTCGCCTTGCAGGAGGCGTCCGAGATGGTGGCGGGCGAGGCGGGCGCGTGGCTACCGCCCGCAGACCTCTGCGAATCGGAGGGCTTCGTAACGATCTCGGTCGAGCTTCCGGGCGTGCGCGCCGAGCAGGTCGATGTCACGCTGACGAATGAGCAGTTGAAAATTCGCGGGCGCAAGCGCAAGGGCGCACCGCGCGGCGTCATCTCGCATCTATGCTCCGAGCGCAGCTTCGGCCAGTTTGCGCGCACCATCCCGCTACGCTGGCCCGTGCGCAGGGACGAGGCCACTGCCGAGTTGAAAGACGGCGTGCTCACCATCCGGCTGCCGAAGATCGAAGACCGGCGCGGCGTCGAGCAAAGGATTGAGGTAAAGGAAAAGGAGAGTGATAAGTGATGAGTGATAAGTGATAAGAATGAAGAGCAGCCGTCTTTTCTTATCACTTATCACTCATCACTTATCACTCCAAAGTTATGCCACAGCAGATTTCAAACATCGCCGAATCAATCGAGGTCGTGGACAGCGGCGAGCAGCAGGTGCAGATTCCAGAATCGCTCCCCGTGCTGCCGCTGCGCGACATCGTCATCTATCCTTTCATGATCGTTCCGCTCTTCGTCTCGCGCGAGAAATCCATACGCGCCGTTGACGAGGCTCTGGGCGAGAACCGAATGATCTTCCTCGTCTCGCAGCGCGACCTCGACAAAGAGGAGCCGACGGGCGAAGACCTCTACAAGACGGGCACGGTCGCCGTCATCATGCGGATGCTGAAGCTCCCCGACGGGCGCATACGCATACTCGTGCAGGGACTCTCGCGCGCGCAAGTCGAGTCGGTCGAAGATACGGGCGAGTTTCTGAGGGCGAAGCTCAAGCAGATGGTGGAGGAGAGCGCCGACGACCCTGACCGCTCGCTCGAAGTCGAGGCGCTCGCGCGGAACGTTCGCGGCTCGATGGAGCGAGCCACGAACCTCGGCAAGAACATCTCGCCCGAAGTAATGGCGATAGTCGCCAGTCTCGACGACGCGGGACGGCTCGCAGACCTCGCCGCGTCGAACCTTGAGTTGAAGGTCGAGGACGCACAATCTGTTCTCGACATCGCAGACACGACTACTCGCCTGCGTCGCGTGAACGACCTTCTCAACAAGGAGATCGAAGTCCTCACCGTCCAGCAGGAGATAAACACGCAGGCGCGCGCCGACATCGACCGCTCGCAGCGCGAGTTCTTTCTGCGGCAGCAGCTAAAGGCCATCCAGACGGAACTCGGCGAGGGGAACGAACTCGCCGAGGAGGTCGCGCAGTTCCGCGAGAAGATCGAGGCCGCGGCGATGCCGAAGCACGCCGAGGAGGAAGCGCTCCGCCAACTCAAGAAACTCGAACGGATGCACCCGGACGCGGCGGAGACTGCGACGCTTCGGAACTGGATGGAGATAATGACAGACCTTCCGTGGTCGAAGGCGTCGAACGACAATCTTGATCTGGCGAAGGCGCAGCAGATTCTCGACGAAGACCACTACGGGCTTGAGAAGGTCAAGGAGCGAATCATAGAGGCGCTCGCCGTCCGCAAGCTGAAGACGAAGCCGAAAGGCTCGATACTCTGCTTGGTCGGCCCGCCGGGCGTCGGCAAGACCTCGCTCGGACGCTCAATCGCGCGCGCGCTCGACCGAAAGTTCGTCCGCCTCTCTTTGGGCGGCCTGCACGACGAGGCCGAGATTCGAGGGCACCGCCGCACATACGTCGGCGCGATGCCCGGTCGCATAATTCAGGCTTTGCAGCAGGCGGGCACGAGCAACCCGCTCATCATGCTCGACGAGATTGACAAGGTCGGGCAGGACTTCCGCGGCGACCCTTCCTCGGCGCTCTTGGAAGTCTTAGACCCAGAGCAGAACAATACTTTCCGCGACAACTATCTCGGCGTCACATTCGACCTCTCGAACGCGATGTTCATGACGACGGCGAACGTTCTCGACACCGTGCAGCCGGCGCTGCGCGACCGCATGGAGGTCATCGCGCTCGCGGGCTACACAGAGGAAGAGAAGCTTGAGATCGCGCGCCGCCACCTGCTCCCGAAGCAGATCGAGGAGAACGGCATCGCGTCGAAGAACCTGCACATCTCGAAGAGCGCGCTCGCCGTAGTCGTTCAGCAGTACACGCAGGAGGCGGGCCTCCGTCAACTCGAACGCGAGATAGGTCGAATCTGCCGCAAGGTCGCGAGAAGAATCGCCGAAGGGCGAACAGAGGTCGTCCGCGTCACGCAGAAGAACGTGCACGAGTTCCTCGGCGCACCCAAAGTCTTCCCCGAAGAGATTTTGAAGAAGGATCAGATCGGCGTCGCGACCGGACTCGCATGGACTGCCGTCGGCGGCGACGTGCTTTTCTTCGAGGCGCTCAAGATGAAGGGCAAGGGCAACCTCGTCCTTACGGGTCAGATCGGCGAGGTGATGAGAGAGTCGGCGCAGGCCGCGCACTCCTACGCCAAGTCGCGCGCGCGCGAACTCGACATCCCCGAAGAGGACTTCGAGAAGTACGACATACACATACACATCCCCGAAGGCGCCATACCGAAGGACGGCCCCAGCGCGGGCATCACGCTCGCGACGGCGATGGTCTCGGTGCTCTCGCAGCGAGCCGTGCGCAAAGACGTTGCGATGACGGGCGAGATAACCCTGCGCGGGAACGTCCTGCCCATCGGCGGCGTCAAGGAGAAGATGCTCGCGGCCCGTCGCGCGCGCGTCTCGAAAGTCATCCTGCCGCACCTGAACCGCCGCGACATGGAGGAGATTCCGAAGGAGTTGTTCGGCGAGATGCAGTTCGTCTTCGTCGAGAACGTCCGCGAGGTCTTCCGCGAGGCGCTCAAGGAGAAGGCGCAGCCGCCCGCGCCCGCCGTCCAGCGTCAGCCGCGCCTGCCGCAGGTCGCAGCGCCGAGAGTTTAGCTTCTGCCCGGAGCATCGGGAACTGTGAGCAGCGGCGGGCGTGTATAAAGTTCGGCGGACAAGTTCTGTATTTGGAGCCGGGGTCACGCCCGTTTATGCTCGCGGTTTCGTTTCCGAGCGGCACAACCGGACTCACACTTTCGGCATCAAAAAAGCTCACCCGACGAAGCCGCGAAAGTCGGGAAAATTTGGCCGTTTCGCCTTTTATTTGCAAGTAGATGCGGGTTAAAGGGTTTGACACGTCCCGGCGCGTGTGATAGCCTCTGGGCGGTTTAAGCGGGCTTCTGCTTCTCTTGCAGAGAGAGCCTTCGCGCAGAGCCGTCCTCGGACATGGAGTCTCGAACTCCCGTAAATTTTTTAGTGGATGCCGCTCGTGCGACCCCTCGGTCGCCATCGTGGATTCGCTTTTATCTCGCAAAGGAGATCAACGATTGAAGACGACGAGCTTCCCCCGCCTTTTCGCCAACGCCTCGATTCTGGTCGCGCTCGCCGCGCCGGCTGTTTCTCTCCGCGCACAGGTCTCCCAGCAGTCATATCTTCGTAACACGCCGAGCGACATCGAGCGCGAAGACCCGCGCGTCCAGCAGATCATCGCCCGCGCCGAGGAGCACTACAAACTCGGCGAACTGAACCTGCGCGACAACAAGCGGCAGGCCGCGCGCGAAGAGTTCGACAAGGCCGTTGACGCCGTGCTCGAATCCGGCATGGACGTACGCTCGAACCCGCACCTTCAGAACTACTACCTCGCGCTGGTCGAGAACATCTACCGATACGAAGTCCCGCAGAGCGTCCCCGCCCAGCCGTCGCAAAACGGCGCGTCCTTCGTCGAGGTCGCGCAGAACGGCAACCCGCAGCAGCAGGAGCCGCCGCAGGTTGGCTTCACAGAGCAGAAGTTCGAGCCGTCGCCGCTCGACGAGTTGAGCAAGATCGAACTCAACGAAACCGAGAAGAACGTCTCCGACCAGCAGGTCGCCGACGCCGAGACCGTCAAGAACACGCTCGACTTCCCGTTCAAGCTCAATCCGCTCGTCCTCGGCTACATCAACTACTATCAGGGCCGCGGGCGAGGCACGATGGAGACGGGACTGCGTCGTTCGGGCCAGTTCATGACGATGGCGCGCAAGATTTTCCGTGAGGAGGGCGTGCCCGAAGACATCGTCTGGCTCGGACAGGTCGAGAGCACCTGGCGTCCGCCCGCAAGATCGGGCGCGGGTGCGTCCGGCCTCTGGCAGTTCATATCGGGCACGGGCGCGCGCTTCGGCCTTCGTCAGACCGCATACGTTGACGAGCGCAACGGCTTCGAGAAGGCTACGCGCGCATCCGCCCAGTACCTGAAATGGCTGCACGACCGCTACAACAACTGGGAACTCGCGATGGCCGCCTACAACACGGGCGAGGGCAACGTTGACCGTGCGATTGCGCGCGCCGGGGTCTCGGACTTCTGGGCCATCTACCCTTACGTCGCGCAGGAAACGCGCAACTACGTCCCGAACATTCTAGCCGTCATACTTATCTCGAAAGACCCGAAGAAGTACGGCTTCGGAAACGTCGAGCGCATGGCCCCGCTCGCATACGACACCATCAGCGTGCCGTCTTCGACGAGCCTCAGCCTGATCGCGCAACTCACCGACACGAGCCTCGACTACATCCGAAGCCTCAACCCGGAACTGCGCCGCGACATGACGCCGCCGGGCGAGCCGTTCATCCTTCGAGTCCCTGCCAAGCGCGGTCGCCAGTTGGTCACGCTCCTCAAGCGCATCCCCGTTGACCGCCGCAACCAGCTAGCGCGCGTCGTCAGGGCCGAGCCGGGCGAGAGTTTAGAGTCGGTCGCGGCGCGCACGGGCGCGAGCGTCGCGCAGCTTCAGCAGTGGAACGCGGGCGTTGACCTGTCGAGGGGCGGCGTGCTCGTCGTGCCGCCGGGCGGCAGCCTCGTCCGAACCGCGAAGTCCTACGAGCGACCGGGCAGCACGGCAGACGCCGGGAGCAGCCTCGTCACGGTGACGACGCGCGGCGGCGAGACCATCGCGCAGATCGCCGCGCGCTACAACGCCTCGGTCGAAGAGGTCGCGCGGCTCAACAACGAAACTTCTACGGACGCGCCGCTGGCGAGGGGCCGCCAGATTAAAGTCCCGACGCAGGCGAAGGCTGCGTCGCAAGCATCGCAGCCCGCGCGCCGCCGGTAAATTTTTCCAATACGCGCGAACGCCGCGCGTCCTTCAAAGGCGAGCGCGCTTTCGGACTCACAGCCGAAAGCGCGCTCGAATGTTTTTCACCCACGCAGCTTTCCTGTTTCAACAAGCCGGTTTTCGCGTTCGCTCCTTAACCTCGCGCAAACGTCAGACGCGGCGCTTGATTGCTTGCGCCCACGAACCCGCGCTCATGAAGTTGGGGCGCACGCGGAGACCTCACGGCGATGCTTTTCCGCACACAGTCCGCAGCCGTCTACGGCATCGACGCAGACCTCGTTGACATCGAGGTTGACCTAAGCCCCGCGCGCGGCGAGGCAGACACGCCTTCGTCGGTGACAATCGTCGGTCTGCCCGACCTCGCCGTGCGCGAGTCGCGCGAGCGCATACGCGCCGCCATCAACAACAGCGCCTTCTTCTTTCCGTTCCACAAGACGACCATCAACCTCGCGCCCGCGGACGTTCGCAAAGAGGGCGCGAGCTTCGACCTGCCGATTGCGCTCGGCATACTCGGCGCGAACGGCGACCTCGGCGTAGCGGAAAACTTGATCGACGTGCTCTCGGTCGGAGAACTCTCGCTCGACGGTCGCGTCCGTCCCATACGCGGCGCGCTCTCCGTCGCGATTCGCGCGCGCGACGCCGGGATTAAAAGTCTCATCCTGCCGGAAGAGAACGCGACCGAGGCGGCGGTCGTCAAAGGCGTCGAAGTGTTCGCCGTCTCGACGCTGCGAGGCGCGGTCGAGTTGGTCGTCGCCCTTCGTTCAGACGCGACGCGACCGCAGCCCGTCCGCGTTGACGAGGAGAAGCTGCTCTCGACCGGCGAGCGCTACGAAGTTGACTTCCGGGAGGTACGCGGCCAGCAGGCCGTCAAGCGCGCGCTCGAAGTCGCGTCGGCGGGTTCGCACAACATACTTCTCATCGGGCCGCCCGGCTCAGGCAAGACGATGCTCGCGAAGCGCCTGCCGACGATTCTGCCGCCGCTCGAATTCGAGGCCGCGTTGGAGCTAACGAAGATTCACTCGGTCGCGGGAATGACGGGCCGCGCCGGACTCGTCACCGAGCGCCCTTTTCGCTCGCCGCACCACACGATCAGCGACGCCGGACTCATCGGCGGCGGCGCAGTCCCGCGCCCCGGCGAAGTCTCGCTCGCGCACCACGGCGTCCTCTTTCTCGATGAGTTGCCTGAGTTCGACCGAAGCGTCCTCGAAGTCCTCCGCCAGCCGCTCGAAGACCGGAAGGTTACGATAAGCCGCGCCGCGATGTCTCTGACCTTCCCGGCAACGTTGATGCTCGCAGCCGCGATGAACCCTTGCCCCTGCGGCTTCTACAACGACCCGACGCGCGAATGCCGCTGCACGCCGCTTCAGATTCAGCGCTACGTCGGTCGCGTCTCAGGCCCGCTGCTCGACCGCATAGACATACACGTTGACGTTCCGGCAGTCCGCTTCAAAGAGCTTCGCGGCGAAGCGCCCGCCGGCGAGTCTTCGTCCGAGATTCGCGCGCGCGTCGTCCGTGCGCGCGAGCGACAGCGCGAGCGGTTCCGCGGCGAGGGCGTCTTCTCAAACGCGCAGATGTCTTCGCGCCACATACGACGCTTCTGCCAAATCAAAGGCGAGTGCGAGCGGCTGCTCGAATCGGCGATGGCGCGTCTCGGGTTGTCGGCGCGCGCGTATGATAGAATCCTGAAAGTCAGCCGCACCATCGCAGACCTCGACGGGGCGGGCGAGATAGGCACGGAGCACGTCGCCGAGGCCGTCGGCTATCGCTCGTTAGATCGGACTTACTGGGCTTGAACGGCGCGCCGCGCCGGCACAGCTTAAAACGGACGATATCACGCGATTTAAGGGCAGGCGAGGGCAACGACGCGCCGCGAGCGCCGCATCACAGTCGCGTGTACACCCGGCGGTTAAGCCGCGAGTTTGAAGACTCGGAGGGCGAGGGCCGCGCAGGAATGCTTTTTCACCTCGACAAAAAGGCGGGCGCGTCACAGTGACGGTTAAAGTGGAGAGTTGTAAGTTGACGACGGGCGACCTTCTGCTTAGCCGTGCGTTCGGGCAAGTGACGACACCTGAGTCCGAGAGAGAAAGCGCGACGGATTACGAGTTGACGAGGCGTTCGGCGGACGGCGACACCTCGGCCTTCGAGGAGTTGTACTCTCGCCACTCTCGCCGCGTCTACTCGCTGTGCCTGAGAATGACGGCCAACACCGCCGAGGCCGAAGACCTCGC
>DATINM010000027.1:0-22300 GCA_035474235.1 Pyrinomonadaceae bacterium | reverse complement strand
GGCAACGTCAACGAGACGGTGACGGTAGTCGCCAACACAGAGGAGGTCGTCCAACGCGATCAGGCGCAGATTTCGACCACCGTCGATACCAGAAGGATCGAGGAACTTCCGTCGAACGCGGCGGGCAGCGGTCTCGACACTCTGGCTCTGCTCGCTCCCGGCGTCATCCCCAACAACAGCGGCGGCGTCAACACAAACGGCACGGGTCTGTCCGTTAACGGCAACCGCGCTCGCTCGAATAACTTCCAGATTGACGGCGCTGACAACAACGACCTTAGCGTCGCAGGCCCGGCGATGTTCGTAGACAATCAGGATCAGGTACAGGAGATTCAGGTCATCACGAACAACTTCTCGGCGCAGTACGGACGCAATCAGGGAGCAATCGTCAACTACGTAACGAAGTCGGGGACGAACGACTTCCACGGCTCTGCCTTCGAGTTCCACCGCGACAGGGCGTTCCTCGACAGCCTCGACAACATCGAGAAGAGGGGCGGCCAACTCGCTCCGAACGCGAATCTCTTTAACGTCTTCGGCGGTACGGTCGGCGGGCCGCTCTACTTCCCGCACTTCGGCGAGGGCAAAGGCAAGGAGTTCCTGAGCGGGAAGGACAGAGCCTTCTTCTTCTTCTCCTATCAGGGCATCCGCAACCCTGCGACAAGCACGCTTCGCTCAAGCTCCTTCGCCTTCCTGCCGTCGCAGTTCCCGCTCCTTCAGGCGGCGTTCCCCGGCAACGCTGTGATCAACGCGATCACAACGCAGAGCGTCTTCGCGCTCCAGCCGGGCGCGCGTCCGCGAACCGACATCGCGAACCCGTTCGGGACGGTGACGCTGGGCACGCAGACCTTCCAGGTCGCGCAGCCTGAGTACACCATCTCAGAGCCTTTCAACGAGACGGACTACAGCATTCGCGGCGACGCGAAGGCGTCGAACAAAGACAACGTTACGATCCGCTACGAGTTTCAGAGGCAGTTGTTCGTAAACAATCTGGCGCAGACCAACGGATTCTCCGGCGACGTTCCGGCGAGCAGCAAGAACTTCGGCGGCATCTGGACGCGCACGATCACCAACTCGATTGTCAGCGAGTTCCGGGCCTTCTACCAGAAGATCGGCGTCGAGTTCGGCGGTTGCAGCGCCGTACAGGCCGGCTGCATCCCCGGCCCGCTCGATATCGGCTCGGCCATCACGAACATCACGCTCCCGACGCTGAACGGTCGCACGCTTCAGGCCATCGGCCCTGCGACGAACCTGCCGCAGGGGCGCGTCGGCAAGGTCTATCAGTTGGCCGACAACATCTCATGGTCGCACGGCAAGCACTCGCTTATCTTCGGTGCCGAATACAAGCACCTGAACGAGGTGTCGCCCTTCCTGCCGAACTTTAACGGTGCGTTCGGCTTCAGCAGCGCCGCGCGTGTTGTCAACAACGCGCCTTCGTCAATCGGCCTGACCGTCGGCGACCCGACGCTGGCCTTCACCGAGGACGACCAGTACTACTTCGCGCAGGACGACTTCAAGCTTCGTCCGAACCTGACGCTGAACATCGGCCTGCGCTACGAGTACACGGGCCAGCCCATCAACGTCCTGCACAGGATTTCGGTGGCCAGAGAAAGCGGCACGGCCGGGTTCTATGATCCGTCGCTTCCGCTCTCGATACGCACGGTGCCGGAGATACCGGCTGACAAGAACAACTTCGCGCCGCGCGTCGGCTTCGCATACTCGCCGCACTTCTGGAAGAGTTTCCTCGGCGAGGACGCGACCGTCATCCGCGGCGGTTTCTCAATCGCTTACGAGCCGGCCTTTTTCAACATCCTCGGCAACGTTCAGGGCGCGGCCCCGTTCTCGGCGGCGCTGACGCTCGGCACGAACCTTCTGCCGGCTTCCGGCTCGCCGTTCCCGCTTCCGGGTAGTCTGACTGGCGACGCCATCAGGAGCGCCGCTTCGTCTTCGGGCGTTCTGCCGCTTGGCAAGCTCGACCCGCGCTTCCTTTCGCAGACTCAGGTTGCCTCCGACTTCCACTCGCCGTACTCCGAGCAGTTCTCGCTCGGCATACAGCACCAGTTCGGCAAGAACAACGTTGCCGAAGTCCGCTACGTCGGCACGCACGGCATCGGGCTGTTCCAGAACGTCAACGGCAACTTCTTCGTCGGCCCGCTCTTGAACGGGATTCCGAACTTCTTCGGCACCGGCATAAACATGCCGGCGTTCCCGCAGTTCGTTCCCGCCGGCATCACGGCGCAGCACTGCGTTGACAACCCTGCGACGTTCCCGAACGAAGGCACCTGCAACGGTCGCATACTGCCGCAGGCGGGTATCACGGTTCGCACGAACGGCGCGTTCTCGATCTACCACTCGATGCAGACGCGCTACAACGGTCGCTTCTTCAACAACGCGCTGACGGTGGGCGCGGCCTACACTTGGAGCAAGACGATTGACAACGCGAGCGAAATCTTCGCCATCGACATCAACTCGCCGAACGCGCAGAACCCGTTCTGTCTCGCGACGTGCGAGCGTGCGCTGTCGCAGATTGATCGCCCGCACGCCTTCAGCGCAAACTTCCTCTACGACATCCCGATCTTCAAGGAGCAGCGCGGATTCGTCGGGCACGCGCTCGGCGGATGGCAGGTCAACGGCGTGTACATCCTGACGAGCGGCGAGCCTTATACGCCGAGTCAGTTCTTCAACGGCTCTTTAGGATTGGGCAACGCATACCTGACGAGCGGCGACCGGCCCTTCGTAACCAATTCGAGCGTTGATCCGAGGATCGTCGGCATTGATCAGGTTGACGCCGCGCTGTTCTACGGAACGCCGATTACTAACATTAACGGCTTCCTCTCGCTCAACGCTTTGAACTCGACGGGCGACGTTGTGCCTGTGACGCCGAACGACGTTCACTTCATCGTGAACTTGCCCAACTCGGCGCGCATCTTCGGCACGCCCTTCGGCAGCGCCGCGCGCAACTCGCTCCGCGGGCCTGCGCTCAACCAACTGAACGCCAGTCTCTTCAAGAACATCAAGGTCAAGGAGAATCTGTCGGTTCAGTTGCGCGGCGAGGCTTACAACGTCCTGAACCACCCGAACCCCGGCTACGGTGTCAACGGTGCCGGATATCTGCCCGACTTCTCGGTCGAAGACGCGGGCATTCCGGGCGCGGCTTTCGCGAACAATCAGGACATCGAACTTGCACGCCGAGTCATACAGGTCGGCATTCGCATCGTTTTCTAACCTGACACGAGGTTGGAAACTTTTAAGGGAGAGCTTTCAACGGCTCTCCCTTTTTTTTCGCCGACAATCTCCGCGCAGGCCCCGCGTCCGAAGCACGTTCGGACGCGGCCCGTGCTTAAACAATCGGACACGGCCCGTGCTTAAACAAAATGCGTCGCACCCCTTTCAAGGTGCGACGCATTTTTTAACCGCGGTTTTCTTGTCCGGCTGCGGCTCAGTCTCCCGCGAGCATTCGCTTGAAGCCGTCGAAGTCGAGCGCGCGGACGGGCAGGCCGAGCCGTCTTTCGAGTTCGTCGAGCCGCGTGCCGTCGAGCATCACGGGTTCATCCGACTTGTGTGCGCTGTTCGGGATAACGACGAAGTCGCCTTCGATCTGTTCGCGCGCGGCGGCGACGCACTCGCCCGTCATCAGCCCGGCGACGACTATCTCCGAGCCGAAGTACCTGTTCTCGACCGCGGCGACTTTCAGACGCGTGCCGAAGCGTGCGTTCAATCGCTCGACCGAATCTGCCAGCACGGGCGCGAACAACGTGCCCGTCAAGACTGTCCCGCGGAGTCGAGCCGCGTCGCGCGGGGGATTCTTCCCCAGTCGGCGCACGAGGCGCGCGAACTCCTCCTTGAACGAACGCACCATGCCGACGCCGTCCTCGATCTGCGGGTAGTCGCCGTAGTGCCGGCGCGAAGGGACTGCGCGACCGGCGCGAAGGTAAATCTCGTCACCGAGGAAGGCGAAGTTAGTCCCTAGCCTCTCGCGCAAACTCCGCTGCACGACCGAGACATCGCGGATGATTTTTCGACACCAATCGGGCGTGACCGGCGTCAGCCGCTCGTCCGTGTTGTAGCGCGTGAGTCCGAGCGGGACGATTGCCACGCTTCGGACGCGCGGGTAGTCCGCCGCCAGATCGTCGATAGTCTTCTCCAGAATCTCGCCGTCGTTGACGCCGGGACACAAGACGACCTGCGCGTGAATCTCAACGCCTGCGTCCATCATCCGGCGCATCTTGCCGCGAATGTCGGCGCGCCCTTCGTCAACGCCGAGGAGGTAGGCGCGCACCTTCAGGTCGGTCGCGTGGACTGAGACGTACTGCGGCGTGAGCCGCTGCTCGACGACGCGATTCATCTCGTCCTCTGTGATCGAGGTGAGCGTCGTGTAGTTGCCGTAGAGGAAAGAGAGTCGCACGTCCTCGTCGCGGAAGAAGAGCGCGGGGCGCGCGTCGGGCGGGTTGCCCTTGCAGAAGCAGAAGAGGCACTCGTTGGCGCACTGGCGCGGCGCGATGTTCTCGAATGAAAGGCCGAAGTCTTCGCCCTCGCCGCGCTCGATCTCGACCTCCCACTCTTCGCCCGTCGTCTTCAAAACGTCGAGCGTGAGTTCAGTCTCGCCGCCCGTGTGAAAGCGAAAGTCCAGATAGTCGCGCACCGTTCGACCGTTGACGCGCACGACGCGGTCGCCGGGTTCGAGTTCGAGTTCCGCGCCGAGGCTTTCGGGCGCGACCTCTGTGATCGTGACGCCGCGGCGTCGAATCTGCGTGATGGCGGGCGTGACCGCGAATTCGTACATTTTCTAAAACCTGACCGCTCGTCGAAGGCGGATCATCGCAAACCGAACGCGCAAGCGGGACGCGTCTCGAAGAGAGTCTCAAAAGGTAAATCCCACAGGCGAGAAATCGTCGCCGCGTGCAAAGAGAAAGTATGGTCGAAGTCGCGCGGCAGTTCAACCCGCGTCGGGTTCGAGTGAAGATAGATGAGCGGGCGGGCGCGTCAGTTCGCCGCGCCTCCGGCACGTCAGTTCGGCACGTCAACGCGGCGTTTCACCGCGCCATCCTGACCGCGCGTGCGGTCATAAAGAACGCGGCTGACCGAATCGAAGACCGAATCACACGCGTTTTGCGCCGCCGCGAGTCGTCTGCGGCGCGGGCACGTGTCTTGCAAAGTCTCTCGGCAGCGTCCGTGTCCGTTCTCAAGCGGCGACGCCGCCGCGAGAACGCACCGGAAAGGTTCTGAGTCACTAAGATGAGTACGACGCAAGAAGAGTTCAGCCGAACGACGGTGCCTGCCGCACACGCCTTGGCCGCCGGGCCAAGAGCCACAGTCCTGCTCGCCGAAGACGACCGCGCCCTCCGACGCTACCTCGAAGTAATCCTCCGCCGCGACGGGTACGCCGTCGTCACTGCCGCCGATGGGCTTGAGGCCATGAAGGCCGCGCTCTCGTCCGTGGTTGACGCCGTCGTGACCGACGCAGTCATGCCGCACCTTTCCGGCCACGAACTCTGCCGCTTCCTCCGACGCCACCCGGCGCTCGCGCGACTTCCCGTCGTGCTGCTGAGCGGATCGGAGAAGACGCGCACGCAAGACGACTCGGCGGCTCACGCCGACGCGTACCTCTCGAAGCCTCTCCGTCCTGAAGAACTCACGGACTGCCTCTCGCGACTTCTCGCGTGAATTTGTTGGAAGCTCTAACGAGCCTGGGTGGGAAGTTAAAGCAAGGGGAGTACGAAAAGGCCGCTCTATTCAGGGGAGCGGCCTTTTCGCTTTATTAACGCCTCGCATTTTCGACGCGACGCCGAAGCCTAACCCGCTGTGCGTGCGCTGGCGTCCGGCTTTGCGCCGCCGATCAAATCGTCGAGAGCCGTGTACTCAAGTCCCTGATCGTCCGCGACGGCCTTGTAGGTGAGATTGCCTGCGTGAGTGTTGACGCCTTCCTTCAGTCCGGGGTCAACGCTTATCGCTTCGACGAATCCGCGGTTCGCCAGCCGCAGCGCGTAAGGAAGCGTCGCGTTCGTCAGCGCGAACGTCGAGGTGCGCGGAACGGCTCCGGGCATGTTGGCGACGCAGTAGTGCAGCACGCCCTCCTCGTAGTAGGTCGGGTTCGAGTGCGTCGTCGCGTGCGTCGTCTCGATGCAGCCGCCCTGATCGACGGCCACGTCAACGATGACGGCTCCGTTCGGCACGTCCTTCAGCATCTCGCGCGTTACGAGCTTCGGCGCGGCTGCGCCCGTCACGAGCACCGCGCCGATTATCAGGTCGGCCTCGGAGATCGCGCCGTGGATCGCGTATGCCGAACTGGCGAGCGTGGAAATCTTCGAGAGAAAGATGTCGTCGAGTTCGCGCAGGCGGTCGAGGTCGCGGTCAATGATCGTGACGTGAGCGCCCATACCGACGGCGATCTTCGCGGCGTTAGTGCCGACGACGCCTCCGCCGATGATGACGACGCGCGCCGCCGGCACTCCGGGCACGCCGCCAAGGAGGACGCCTCGACCGCCGTTCATCTTTTCAAGGTACTGCGCGCCGACCTGCACGGCCATGCGTCCCGCGACTTCAGACATCGGCGTCAACAGCGGCAGCGTGCCGCGCTTGTCTGTTATCGTCTCGTAGGCAATCCCCGTGACCTTGTGTTCCAGAAGCGCCCGCGTCTGCTTCGGGTCGGGCGCGAGATGCAGGTACGTGAAGAGAAGCAGTCCCTCTTTCATGCGCGGGTATTCCGGCTCGATAGGCTCCTTGACCTTGACGATCATCTCGGCCTCGGCCCAAACGTCGTCAGCCGAAGGGATGATCGTCGCGCCGGCGCGCGTGTAGAGTTCGTCCTCGAAGCCCGAACCGTCGCCCGCGCTCCGCTCGACGATGACCCTATGCCCCGCGTCCGTCAACGCACGCACGCCCGCGGGCGTAAGTCCCACACGGTACTCGTTATCCTTAATCTCCTTGGGGAGTCCGACGATCACTTTTATTGTCTCCGATCTTCTTTATTCAAAATTAACTTCGTCAATCTGCGCGCGCTGGAGCTTGCCGCTATAGTCAACATAGACGCTCTTCCACTCGGTGAAGATGTCGAGGACTTGCGTGCCCGCCTCGCGATGGCCGTTGCCCGTCGCCTTCGTGCCGCCGAAGGGCAGGTGTACTTCCGCGCCGATGGTCGATGAGTTGACGTAGAAGATGCCCGTGTACATCTCGTTCATCGCGTGGAAGGCGCGGTTAACGTCGCGCGTGTAGATCGAGGCCGAAAGGCCGTAGCGCACGCCGTTGCCGATCTCGATTGCCTCTTCCAGCGACGCGGTCGGGATGACGGTCGTGACGGGGCCGAATATCTCTTCCTGCGCGATTCTCATCTGCGGCGAGGCGTCGGCGAAGACGGTCGGCTCGACGAAGTAGCCGTTCGCATGCTCGCCGCGTTCGAGCCGTCGCCCACCGCAGGCGAGCCGCGCGCGATCTTCCTTCTGCCCCGTCTCGATGTAGCCGAGAATCTTGTGCAGCGCGTCTGCGTTGATGACCGGCCCCATGTCGGTCTTGGCGTCGAGTCCGTCACCGACTCTCAAATTCTTCGCGCGCTCGACGAGTCGCTCGACGAATTTTTTATAGACCTTCTTGTGGACGACGACGCGCGACGAAGCGGTGCAGCGTTGCCCCGATGTTCCGAACGCGCCCCAGAGCGTGCCCTCGACGGCGAGTTCAACGTCGGCGTCCTCCATCACGATGATGACGTTCTTGCCGCCCATCTCAAGCGAGCAGATGGCGTTTCGCTCGGCGCACGAACTCGCGACGAGCCGGCCCGTCTCGGTCGAGCCTGTGAACGAGATGAGCCGAACCGAAGGATGTTCGGTGAGCGACGCGCCCACCGTCTCGCCGTAGCCCGCGACGAGGTTGACGACTCCGGGCGGGACTCCTGCGTCCTCGCAAGCCTTCACTAAATTGTATGTCGAGAGCGGCGTGTCTTCGGCTGGCTTGATGACGACGGTGTTGCCGCACACAAGCGCGGGGATGAGTTTCCACGAAGGTATCGCCATGGGAAAATTCCACGGCGTAATCAGACCGCAGAGGCCGACGGGCTGGCGCACGCACATCGCAAACTTGTCGGGCATCTCGGCGGGAGTGGTGAAGCCGTGGAGGCGGCGTCCCTCGCCCGCTGTGTAATACGTGCAGTCAATCGCCTCCTGCACGTCGCCGCCCGTCTCCTTCAAGACCTTGCCCATCTCGCGCGTCATCTCGCGCGAGAACTCGTCCTTGCGTCGGATGAGAATCTCGCCGAGGCGGAAGAGAATCTCGGCGCGGCGCGGCGCGGGGAGTTTGCGCCAGCGGTCGGCTGCGGAGCGTGCAGCGCCGACGGCGAGTTCGATGTCCTCGGCGGTCGAGAGCGGAAAGCGACCGACAACGTCGCGCGTGTCCGCAGGGTTCACGTTATCGAACCAGTCGCCCGAGGCCGACGCGACCCACTCGCCGTTGATGTAGTTCGGGTAAGTTTTGGGGGCCGTGCGCGGCTGCGCGGCTGCCGCGCGGCGGTTGTTCTTCGGGGTTTTGCCGAGGGCCTTTTTCGCCTGTGCCATAAAAGCTGTGATGAGTGATAAGTGATGAGTGATGAGTAAGAGCCTTTCTCTTATCACTCATCACTTATCACCTGTCCTTATTGGTACGTGAACTGAACGATGCCCTGCGTGACGCGCTCGCCGTTGTAGGAGGCGACGTGCATGACGATGGGGTCGCCGGGCTTGAGCGCGTTGACGATGCGCTCGAAGTCCTCGATGGTGTTGACGGGCTGACGGTTAACGCGCTGGATGACCATGTTCTTCTGCACGCCTGCGTCGAAGGCTATCCCGGCCTGATCAACGTCCTTGACGAAGAGTCCGCGCACGCCCTTCAGGTTGCGCTCGTTGGCGATCTGCGGCGTCAACTCGCTCAACGTCAGTCCGAGCGCCGGGCGGTCGTTCGTCGCCGAAGTCGGCGCGTTCGGGTCGGCCTGCTTGAGCTTGAGCCTCTTGCCGTCGGGGCCTGTGGCGTCCGGGTCGTCGAGCGTCGCGGTCGTGCGCGGCGGGCGCTCGCCGATGGTGACGCTCGCGGTGCGCCGTTCGAGTTTGTTGTTTATCTCGCGAAGGTAGTCGATCTGTACGGTCTGCCCTATCGCGGTCGAGGCGACCTTGTTGATTAGGTCTTGAGCGTTTTCGACCGGCTGGCCGTTGTACCCGACGATGATGTCGTTGGTCTGCATCCCGGCCTTCTCGGCGGGGCCTTTGTCCGGGGCAACGTCCTTGATGATCGCGCCCTCGACCTTCGGCATATCGTAGACGCGCGCGAACTCCGGCTTCACGGAGTCGAGGAAGACGCCGAGGTAGCCGCGCCGAACCTTGCCGGCCGTCATCAGTTGTTTGAAGGCGGACGAGGCGATGTTGCTCGGCAGCGCGAAGCCGATGCCGTTGTAGTCGCCCGTCGAGGTCGCGATCTGCGAGTTGATGCCGATGACCTCGCCGCGCATGTTGACGAGCGGGCCACCCGAATTGCCGCGGTTGATCGCGGCGTCCGTTTGTATGAAGCGGCGGAAGCTCGCGCCCGGATCGGTCTGTCTTTCTTTCGTGGAGATGATGCCGGCGGTGACCGTCTGTTCGAGTCCGAAGGGCGAGCCGATGGCGAGCACCCAGTCGCCGACGGCCATGTCGTCGGAGTTGCCGAGCGTGACGGCGGGCAGGTCGCGACCTGCGTTGACCTTGACGACCGCGAGGTCAGTCTCGTCGTCCGTGCCGATGACCGTGCCGCGAAGCTGCTCGCCCGACTGGAGCTTGACCATTATGCCCGTCATACCCTCGACGACGTGGTAGTTCGTAAGGATCAACCCCTTCGAGTCAACGATGAAGCCGCTCCCGACGCCGCGCGACGGGCGGCGCGCACGTCGCCTGAGCATGTCGAGCAAGGGGTTGTCGCTGTCGTTGTTGTCGTTGTCCTCGTCGTCGTCTTTGCCCGCGACCTGGGGCGCGGCGGAGACCGTGTCGATGTTTACGACCGACGGCTCGACGCGGCGCGCGATCTCTGCGAACGAGGCGGAGAGCGCTTCGGGCGCGTGCGCTATCTGCGCGGCGCTCGGCGGCGAGTCGTCGAACGCCGCGACGCGCGTGCGGCTCAGCATCGCGCCGACTCCGACTCCGACAACGAGACACGCGGCGGCGAGCGCCGCGATCCACACGCGGAGACTGCGCAGGATGGCGCGCTCCGCTTCGGTCGTCTGACCCTTCGGGATTTGCAACATAAAACTTCCCACCTTCAACTTCTGACAGGAACAGGAAAGGTCATGCGAGCAACGCGCCGGGGCGGGGGCTGTCCGCCGCCCTGCCGTTGCCGCCGGGCTGTGCGTCGAAACGAGGGGAGACTTTGAAGCACAGGGGCGAGCCATGAGTATAACCAATGCCGCCACCCGCCGCAAAGCGTATCACGCGATGGCAAAGTAGCGGTTGAGACGTTTCCGCGTATAATGGTGTTATGTGAAAGTCACTTCCGCTCATAACAGTGGTTAGGCAACAACTATTATGGAGAGGAAAATGAGACTACTTATTGAGAAGAAGGTTCTCATAGGATTCATTATCTCGCTGGTGGCGGTGCTTTTAACGAGTGTTATTGCGTACCGGGAGGCACTGCGTTTTACTGAAGATAGCCAATGGGTGACGCATACCTACGAAGTTCTAACGCAACTCGAAGTGACCTTATCCACCTTGAAAGACGCCCAGAGAGGAATGCGTGGCTATGTGATTACTGACCAAGAGCAGTTTCTTGCTCCGTATCAGGGAGCTATCTCTATAACCAACGAAAATGTTAAGAGATTGAAGAAACTGACGGCTGATAATCCTAGTCAACAGCGTCGGCTTGCGGTGCTTGAGCCGAAGGTGGCAGACAAGCTCGATTATTTGAGAGAGGTCATCGAGTTGCGACGCCAGCAGGGATTTGAAGCGGCACAGAAGGTTATTTCTATCGGCAGAGGCGAAGAGTCGATGGACGAAATCGAAAGTTTGATCGAGGACATGAAAGGAGAAGAGTATGCCCTATTGAAGATACGTTATGAGGCAACCCAAGCAAGCGTGCGAAGGATGTTTTGGATATTCGCAATTTTAAATATCTTAGTCTTCGCGTTTCTTTCTACTGCGTACACCCTGATTAGACGTGACACCTTAGAACGCAATCGGCTGACAGCAGAGCGCGAGCATTTAATTCAGAAACTCAAAGATGCACTGGCAGAAGTCAAACAACTTCAGGGGATTCTGCCCATCTGCTCTTACTGTAGGCATATCCGCAATGACCATAATTCCTGGCAACAGATGGAGAGCTATGTCGCTGAGCATACGGAGGCAACATTCAGTCATAGTATCTGCCCCTCATGTTATGAAAAGGTGGTGAAACCCGAGCTTGAGCAAATGAAAGGAAGGAAAAGGACGAAAAATCTTTGACAGCCTTCTTGAAGTTAGCGACGCTATTTGCCTGACTCATTCAACCCGACCGCCCTCTCCGCTTCTCTACCCCAACGCAACTCCGAGACGACGACGCCCGCGACGACGAGCAGCGCGCCGGCGGTCGCGCGTCCGCCAGTCCACTCCGCCGAGCCGCGAAGCAGGATTGCGAAGACGGTCGCGAAGACGGGTTCGAGGCTGAAGATGACCGCGGCGTGCGTCGCAGACATCCGCGCCTGCCCCCAAGTCCAGAGCAGGAAGACCGCGACCGTCGCGACCGTCGAGAGGTAGGCGAGTTGCCACACTGCGCCCGCGTCCCATGCGAGCGGCGCTGTCTCGCGTGCGAGTCCCGGAGGCAAGCCCGCCGTGCCCGCGAGCGCGACGTAAGAGCGGAGCGCGAGCCACGCGGCGAGTATGATCGCGGCGGCTGTGATGATCTGAAGCGCGCTCAACTGCCGCACGTCGAAGCGTCGCGCGTAAACGCTCATCAGCGAGACGTGTATGGCGAATATGACGGTCGTGCCGAGCGTTATGAGGTCGCCCGTGTTGAAGCCTCCGGCGTCTGCGGGCGCGAGTATGAGCGCGCCGCCGGCGGATGCGAGGACAATGCCCGCGAGATTTTCTCGGCTCGGTCGCGCGCGGAAAAGAAGGTATGCGACGAAGGGGATGAGCGGCGTCGTCAGTCCTGAGATGAAGGCGGACTTCGCGGGCGTCGTAAACAAAAGCCCAGTGGTCTGCATCACGAAGGCTACGCCGATAAGGAGTCCGAGCGTCGCGCCCGCGCGCCAAACCTCTCGCCCCGCGCCGAAGACCTGCCGCGGGAACAGGGCCGCGAACAGAAGCGCCGCCAGCGGCATCCTTATCGCGAGGTAGGCGAGCGGCGGCCAGTGGTCGAGCACACCGCGCGCGACGGCGAAGGTCGAACCCCAGATGAGCGTCGTCAGAAGGATCGCGGCGTCCGCGCCGAGATGTGACTTGAGTTTCACGGCCTGAGCAGAACCTTCAGGACGCCCGGCGCGGCTGCGCGCTCAAACGCGCGGACGCCTTCCGAGAGCGGGAACTCTTCGTGGATTAAACTCTCAACGTCCACGTCGCCGCGCCGCAGGAGTTCGAGCGCGGGCGCGAACCGACCGCAGCGCGAGCCGACGATTGCGATCTCGTCAACGACGACGGGCGCGGCGTCAAGCTCGGTCGTGCCTTGAAAGGTTGACTTGAGGACGAGCGTGCCGCGCGGTCGGAGCAGGCGAATCGCCGTCTCGAATCCTGAGCTTGAGCCGGAGGCTTCGACCGTCAAGTCGAATGCGCGGTCGAACGAGGGCGGCATCTCTTCGGCCTTCAACGTCTCGATGCCGCGACGCCGCGCGATGTCGAATTTCGACCGATGACGACCGACGAGCGTTACATTCGCGCCCGTCAGAACTTTCAGAGCCTGCGCGCAGAGCAGCCCGAGTTTGCCGTCGCCGATGACCGCGACTCGCATCCCTTCATCGATATTTACGCGCTCGGTGATTCCGCACGCGGCGGCGAGCGGCTCGGTGAAGACCGCGCGCTCGTCCGGCACTTCGTCGGGCACGCGCAGGAGATTCGCGACCGGGAGTTGTAAAAACTCTGCGAACGCGCCGTCGCGCCCGTGTATGCCGAGCACTGTGCGCGCGGCGCAGTGGCGAGAGTCGCCCGCGCGGCACAACTCGCACGCGCCGCAGCCGGCGTTTATCTCGCCGACGACGCGACGCCCGACCAACTCGCCTGCGCCGGGCGCTCGCTCGACCGTGCCGACGAACTCGTGCCCGAGCGTGCCTCGATGTCCCGCATACCCGCGCACGATCTCAACGTCCGTGTTGCACACGCCCGCAAGACGGACGCGCACCAAAGCCTCGCCCTCGCGCGACGGCACGGGCAGATTGGCAAGTCGCAGTCCTTCTTCGTCGAATCGCAGAGCCTTCATTTCGTGAATCGTGAATCGTGAATCGTAAACCGTGACAGGAAGAAACTGCGTTTCTCTCGTCACCGTTTACGGTTCGCGCTCTTTCAAAACTTCTTCGCGCGAGTGTAGGCGTTGTCGCTCGTGAGTTCGACGGTCTTCTCGCCGCCGGAGACGTTGACGGGCAAGCGCCAAGTGAGTTCGCGCTCGCCGTTGACGGTTGCGTGAATCCACCACTTGCCGGGCGGGACGACGAGCGACGCCTCGCCGTGCTCGTCCAACTCGACAGAGAGCGGCTGGCGGTTGCCCATCTGCTTCGCTGCGAAGTCCTCGAAGCGCTGGCCGGGCCTGTGCTCGGAGTCGAACTCTTCGCGCGCTGCGGTCATATTTATCGGAAAGAGTTGGACGGGAATCTTATGCGCGGAGACGAGCGTGCCCGTGCCTTCGAGCCGGAGTCGTATGCGGAGCACGGTCGCGCCTTCGCCGCTCGCCGCTGCGCCGGCGGGCGTCCGCACGTCGCGCGGCAGCCGGCTGTAAACGCCCCACACGGCTGCGGCGAGCACGGCGACGAGCGCGACGCTGAAGACGACAACGAGTGCGCGGCGCGTGAAGCTTTGCGTCGTGTCCATCGTGTTTCGGGTCTATCTCTTCAGCCCGCGGACGTAGGCGACGAGCGAAGTGATCTGCTCGTTCGTGAGCTTCCGTTTGAACGCGGGCATCTTTCCCTTACCGTTCTCGATGACGTTGAAGATGCGCTCGTCGGTCGCGTCCGCCTGCCATTTCGGGTCGGTCAGGTCGCGCGCGTGCTCGTGATGCTTCGACTTGAAGGTGCGCGCGCTCCCGTCCTTGCCGTGGCACGTCGCGCAGTTCTTCTCGAAGGTCACAGCGGGGTTGATCGGAGTCGGCGTCCGCCCGTGCCCCTGACCGAGCGCGACCGCGACTCCGATGCAAGCGATGGCGGCGGCCAGCGCCGCGAGTTGCACAGTCTTCTTCATCGAAAAATCTCCCGCGCGAGAAAATATCGCCGCGAACTCGACGCGCCGGCTGCTTCAGGCCATCAGGCCGCGCTCGCGAAGCGCGCTCGTCAGTTCGTGGTCGCTCGGCTCGCTGAGGATTTGCCCTGCAACGTCAACGGTCGGCTTGCGCTCCTTGCCGTCGTTATGTTCGCGCACCCACTCGCGCGCCTGCTCGTCCTCTTCGACGTTAACGTACTCGTATGCGACGCCGAGCCGCTCCAAAAAGTCGCGCGTGTGTTGCGTGTCTTCGCACCAGTCCGCGCCGTAAACTTTGACTCCGAACACGAGCGCCACCTCCGCTCCACGAAATTTCCGGGGCATCATAACACGGGCGGGGCGAGCGGCATGAGTGGTACAATGCGGCTTCCGACCTCCTGACATTTCGCGCGAGCCGATTCTTAAGAACGACGTGGGCGAGAATTTCAAAGACGGTTTCCACGACGAGTGCGGCGTCTTCGGCGTCTTCGGCCACGCCGAGGCCGCGCGCATGGCCTATCTCGGCCTCTATCAGTTGCAGCACCGCGGGCAGGAGTCGTGCGGCATCGTCGCGGCCGACCGGGACGTGCTGCGCTCCGAGCGCGCGATGGGACTCGTCTCCGAAGTCTTCAACGAGTCGCGGCTGAACCAACTGCCCGGCTCGGCTGCCATCGGACACACGCGCTACTCGACCGCGGGCGAAGTCTCGATCCGCGAGGCGCAGCCGTTTCTTATCGCGTGCAAGCACGGCCAGATCGCCGTCTGCCACAACGGCAACCTCCCGTTTGCGACCGAAGAAAGAAAACGGCTCGAACGCGAAGGAGCGATCTTCTCTTCGACCTCGGACACGGAAGTCATACTCCACCGGATCGCGCGCTCGCGCGCCGCGACCGTAGAAGAAGCGATACCCGAAACTTTGTGCGAGACAGAGGGCGCGTTCTCGATGTTGTTTTTGACGCCCGACTCGCTCATCGCCGTGCGCGACGCGCGTGGTTTTCGACCGCTCGCTTTGGGGCGACTCGGCGACGCATGGGTCTTCGCGTCCGAGACGTGCGCGTTTGATTTGATTGACGCCGAGTACGTCCGCGACGTTGCGCCGGGCGAGATGATAACGGTGACGCGCGACGGCCTTCGTTCGAGCTTTCCGCTCCCGCCGCGTCGTCATTCGTTCTGCGTCTTCGAGCACGTCTATTTTTCGCGCCCCGACTCGCTCATCTACGGTCGTTCGGTCAACGAGTCGCGCCACAAGATGGGCAAGCGCCTCGCAGTCGAGCAGCCCGCCGACGCAGACATCGTTGTGCCCGTGCCCGACTCCGGCGTCGCTGCTTCAATCGGCTATGCCTCGCAGTCGAAGCTCCCGTTCCGCTTCGGCCTCGTTCGCAACCACTACATCGGTCGCACCTTCATCGAGCCGAAGCAATCAATCCGAAGTTTCGGCGTGCGACTCAAACTCAACCCGGTTCGCGATTTGATTCAGGGGCGGCGAGTCGTGTTGATCGACGACTCAATCGTGCGCGGCACTACGTCGAAGAAGATCGTCCGGCTCGTGCGCGAGGCGGGCGCGCGCGAGGTTCACGTGCGTATCAGTTGCCCGCCGACGGTCAGCCCTTGTTACTACGGCGTTGACACGCCGGACAAGTCGGAGTTAATCGCGGCGCACATGACGGTCGAGGAAGTCCGACGCTTCATCGAGGCCGACTCGCTCGGCTACCTCTCGCTCGAAGGTATGCTCGAAGCCTGCGGGCTGCCCGCCGAAACTTCCTGCGCCGCCTGCTGGACGGGCGACTACCCGACGCGCATCAACGCCCGCGCCGAGACGCAGTACGCGCGCGAGCACGAACCCGTGCCGTCGGACTGAACGAAGAAACAAATGCCTGACCTTCTGGAAAGAATCACCGTCAACCCGGAGCAATGCGGCGGACGCCCCTGCATACGCGGCATGAGAATCCGCGTGATTGACGTGCTCGACCTGTTCGCCACCGGCCTGAGCGCCGAGCAGATACTCGAAGAGATGCCAGACCTCGAAGCAGATGATTTGAAGGCGGCGCTTCTTTACGCGGCACGCTGGCTGGATCATCCCGTCGTGGCTGCATGAATACTGTGCCTACGCCAACCTAAAACACTAGACGCTCTCTAACGCGCTACAGTCGCGGCATGATTATCTGGATAGATGCACAACTATCTCCTGCAATCGCGGCATGGCTGACAGAAAACTTCGCGCTCTTCGCTCTCGCAGTGCGTGGCTTAGGTTTGCGTGAGGCCACTGACCATGCGATCTTTCTTTCCGCAAGGAGCGCGTCGGTCTTGGTGATGACGAAAGACAGCGACTTCGTCAGGCTGCTCGAAGAACTTGGCCCTCCGCCTCAAGTTATTTGGCTCACCTGCGGCAACACGTCAAACTCGCGGTTGAAACAGATACTGACGAGGGCTTTGCCGAAAGCGATCAGCCTTTTAAAATCGGGCGAGGCGTTGGTTGAAATTCGTTAGCATGGCATTGCACGGAGTGAAGAGATGAGAGGTGGATCGAGTGGCGCAAGGTAGTCGCGGGTGCGGTTGTGTGTTGGCGGCGCTGCTGGTCGTTGTCGCGGCGGGCGGCGCGGTAGGGTGGAAGTTTTTAAAGCCCTGGTGGGAGGCACGGCGCGCGAATCAGGTGCCGCCCGCATCGGGCAAGGAGTTGCAGGTGCACGTGCTCGACGTGGGACTGGGCGATTCGATTCTCGTCGTCGCGCCTTCGGGCAAGACCGCGCTTCTGGGCGCTGGGCCGCCGGGCGCGGGCAAGAAGGTCGTCGATGCTTTGAAGCGCGACGGCGTTGACCACGTTGACCTATTCGTCGCGACGAACGCGCACGCGGATCAGATAGGCGGTGCGGGCGAAGTGTTCAAGGCCATGAACGTCGGGCAGGTCGTTTACAGCGGCTTCCCGCAGACGACGCGCGAGTACGACGACTTTCTGAAGGCAGTCAAGGAGAAGAACGTCGAGTTGGTGAAGGCCGCGCCCGACCAGACCGTTGACCTCGGCGACGGCGTGCAACTTCGTGTGCTCGCGCCGACCGAGCCTTTCTTCACCGCGAAGGATTTGAGCACGGGAGGGAACGAACCGGACGCGAACTCGGTCGTCATGCGTCTCGACTACGGCGAGTTCTCGATGCTGCTTGCGGGCGACGCAGAGGAGCAGACCGAGCGGCGCATGGTCGAGAAGGGTGCGAACCTCCCGGCTGAAGTTTTAAAGGTCGCGCATCACGGCTCGAAGTACGCGACATCCGCAGACTTCCTCAAGCGCGGCGGCTTCAAGGTTGCGATAATCTCTTCGAGCGGCGACAACCGCTACGGACTGCCCTCGCAGGACACGCTCGAACGCCTGAAGGCCGCAGGAGTCAAACTCTACCGCACGGACATGCAGGGCGAGATCAGCGTCTCGACCCGCGGCCAGCGAGACGACGCCAAAGTCACAGCCGCGCGCGAGCCAAAGCCGGGTCAGGACATTTGGGCCGGGCTTCAGCCGCTTCGCGACGACTCGGCCAAGCGCGGCTTCATAAACTACGGCGACCTCGCGCCCGCGCCCAAGCCGACGCCGGAGCGAGCCAACACAAACGCGAACCGAAACGCTAACAGCCGCGCGGGCGCGAGGTGAGACGCACGGCAAGATAGTTGAATATTTAAGGACATGAAGATCGCTCTGACTCTGTTGTTGCTCGTAATCGTCCTGTCGTCTTCTCCGGCGCGCGCGACGGGGCACGGGCATTCCGTCTCAGGCATCGTCTATTTCACGAACAACTCGCCGCCGCGCGGGAGCGTTCTGGTCGAACTCTACACGCGCGACATGAAGCGGATGGTCGCGTCGAAAAGGCTCGATGACAGTATAAGCTTCGACTTCAAGATGGTCAGACCCGGCGAATACGTTCTGAAGGTTTCGTGGGAGAAGTGCAAGTTGAGGTACAAGGTTGACGCGAGTGTGCGCGAGCACACTTCTCTGCGAATCATCGCGGACGTTGACTGCGCGCACGGCAACGGCAAACTCCTGCCCGAACCCCTGTCGCCTTGATCGAAGAAACGAGATGAGCAAATCAATCACGTACTCCGACGCGGGCGTTTCGATTGACGCGGCGAACCGAAACAGCCAGAGGCGATGTAGAATCAAACAGCCAGCAACGGTACAGACGCGAAGTGGATTTGAAACGCAGGGTGACGCAAAACGATGCCGACCGCGTTGAGGCTTGGGCCTTACAGATTCTTCTTTTATGCGGGCGACGCGGATGAACCGCCGCACGTTCACGTCGAGCGCGACGAGCACAAGGCAAAGCTCTGGCTCGAACCAGTGAGGCTTCAAAGCAGCGGCGGCTTCGGCAGGACTGAGATAAATCGCATACAAAAGTTGATTGCAGAGAATCGGGAAGAGTTATTGAGGTGTTGGAATGAGTTCTTTAACGGCTGAGTCGAAAGCGCAGAACGTCAGCGTCGGCGACGACACGCTCGCGGTTGACTTGAGTGACGGGCGCACAATTTCCGTCCCGCTCGCTTGGTTTCCGAGACTACTGCACGGGACGCCGGAAGAGAGAAGTAACTGGCGCTTCATCGGCGACGGCGTGGGGATTCACTGGCCCGACATCGACGAAGACATAAGCGTCGAGAACCTGCTCGCGGGCAAGCCTTCCGGCGAGAGTCAAAGCTCGTTCAAGCGCTGGCTGGAAAAGCGTCCGGCGCGGTGACAAACAATGAGCAGATCAATCACGTACTCCGACGCGGGCGTCTCGATTGACGCGGCGAACGCGGCGGTCGAGCGAATCAAGAAGCTTGCGCGCGGGACGTTCAACGCGCGGACGCTCTCTGAGATCGGCAGCTTCGGAGGGATGTTCGACGGCGCGTTTCCCGGAATGCAGTCGCCCGTGCTCGTCGCGTCAGCGGACGGCGTGGGCACGAAGCTCAAAATTGCATTCATGACGGGCGTGCACGACACGGTGGGGCGCGACCTCGTCAACCACTGCACGAACGACATACTCGTGCAGGGCGCGCGACCGCTCTTCTTTCTCGACTACGTGGCGACGGGCGTGCTCGCGCCCGAAGTGATCGTCGCCGTCGTCGCGGGCGTCGCGCGCGGGTGCGGTGAGAACGGGTGCGTCCTGCTCGGCGGCGAGACCGCAGAGATGCCCGGCTTCTACCCCGAAGGCGAGTACGACGTTGCCGGCTTCATCGTCGGGGTGGTTGAGCGCGGGAGAGCGATTGACGGGAGCCGCGTCGCAGCCGGCGACGTTCTGCTCGCGCTCCCCTCCGCGGGGCTTCACACGAACGGCTACTCGCTCGCCCGCAAGCTCTTCTTCGAGGTCGCGGGCTACAAGGCGGAGACTCGACTCGACGCGCTCGGCATGACGGTCGGCGAGGCTCTGTTGCAACCGCACCTCAGCTACCTGCGCCCGCTCGAAGGCTTGCTCGACACCGGACAGATCAGGGCGCTCGCGCACATCACGGGCGGCGGACTTGTCGAGAACATCCCGCGCGTTCTGCCCGAAGGCACGGCTGTCGAAATCGAGCGCGGCAGTTGGCCCGTGCTGCCCGTCTTCAAACTCATGCGGGAGATCGGAAACGTTGCCGAGGCCGAGATGCTTCGCACGTTCAACATGGGCGTCGGCATGGTCGTTATATGCGCGGCGTCGGACGCGGAGACAATCGAGAAGCACCTCGCCGCGCTCGGCGAGAAGTGCTACCGCATCGGGCGCGTCGTCGGAGGCAATCGCGAAGTCACGATAGTTTAAGTTCAAACCTCAAGGTCGAAGCCGGATTAGCTCGCGCGTCTCTTTCAACCTTGAGCCTTGAACTTTGAACTCCATGAAGATCGGCATTCTCATCTCAGGCCGCGGGTCGAACATGATCGCTTTGGCCGACGCCGTGCGCGATGGGCGCGTGCCGGGCGCGGAGATAGCAGTCGTTTTGAGCGACAAGCCTTCGGCGGCGGGGCGCGTGCGGGCGCGCGACCGCGGGCTGAAGACAGCGCTCGTCGAACGCAAGAGACGGACGCGCGAAGAGCACGAGCGCGAGATCATCTCTGCGCTCCGCGCGCACGGCGTCGAGCTTGTGTGCCTCGCGGGCTTCATGCGCCTGCTCTCGCCCTGCTTCGTCGGAGAGTTTCGCGGACGCATACTCAACATTCATCCTTCGTTGCTTCCGGCCTTCCCCGGTCTCGACGCGCAGCGGCAGGCGATAGAGCACGGCGTGAAATTCTCAGGCTGCACAGTTCACTTCGTTGACGAGTCGCTCGACGGCGGCCCCATCATCACGCAGAAAGTCGTCCCCGTCTTCGACACGGACAACGAAGAGACGCTCGCCGCGCGCATACTCACGGAAGAGCACAAGGCATACCCGGAAGCCCTCGCGCTCGTCTGCGGCGGCAAGTACGAAACAGTCGGGCGTCGCGTCGTAAGAAAGTAGTTCAAAGTTCAAGGCTCAAAGTTCAAAGTTGCGGAACAAGCCTTTAGACTTTGAGCCTTGAGATTTGAACCTTGAACTTTGAACTTTGAACCTTGAACATTAAACTTACGTCCCATGACGATTGACGAGCAACTGGAATTTTTGAGAAAAGGCGCGGTCGAGATAATCCGCGAAGAGGACTTGCGCGCGAAGTTGGAGAAGAGCGCGCGCACGGGAAAGCCTCTGCGCGTCAAACTCGGCGCAGACCCGACAGCGCCCGACATACACCTCGGCCACACGGTCGTCATACGCAAGCTGCGCGCGTTTCAGGAACTCGGCCACACGGTCATCTTCCTCATCGGCGACTTCACCGGACTCATAGGCGACCCTTCGGGCAAGTCTGCGACGCGACCGCTTCTGACACGCGAGGAGATAGACGCCAACGCCGAGACTTACAAGCGACAGATATTCAAACTGCTCGACCCCGAACGAACAGAGATACGTTTCAACTCCGAGTGGATGTACCCGATGGACGCCGTCGGATTAGTCCGTCTGGCATCGCACGTCACGGTCAAACAGATTTTAGAGCGCGACGACTTCGAGCAGCGCCTCGCGGAGAATCGTCCGCTCGCGCTCCACGAAGTCCTCTACCCGCTCGTGATGGGCTACGACTCCGTCGCGCTCGAAGCGGACGTTGAACTCGGCGGCACCGACCAGAAATTCAATCTCCTGATGGGACGAAACCTCCAACGCGAGTACAAACTAGAGCCGCAGGTCGTCCTCACCATGCCGCTTCTCGAAGGCACGGACGGCGCGCAGAAGATGTCGAAATCTCTCGGCAACTTCATCGGCATAGACGAAGCGCCCTCGGAGATGTTCGGCAAGATCATGTCAATCTCGGACGAATTGATGTGGCGCTACTACGAGCTTCTGACCGACGCGAGCGCAAGCGAGATAGAAGGGATGCGCTCGCGCGCCGCCAGCGGCGAAGTCAACCCGCGCGACCTCAAAGTCGAACTCGCCAAACGCATCATCACGGACTTTCACTCGAAGCTTGATGCGGACGCGGCTGAGGAAGAGTTCAATCGCGTCTTCAAGCGTAGGGAAGCGCCGGAAGAAATCGAAGAACGCACTCTACCTTCAAATTACCCCCAAGGCTGGGATTTATCTTTCCTGCTAGTAACCGTTGGATTGGCAGACTCAAAATCCGAGGCGCGCAGGCTAATCCAACAAGGCGGCGTGTATGTTGATGGTGAGCGGCAGACCATTGTTAATTCCGTAACCATCTGGAAGCCTAAAATGTCTGCTTTGCTTAAAGTGGGCAAGCGCCGCTTTGTCCGTGTCAACTTCAGTTGAGGAGATACCATGTCGGAAGCTAACAAGGATTTTATCCGCCGCTGGTTCGAGGAGGTCTGGAACAAGGGGCGCGAGGATGCGATTGACGAGATGCTGGACGAGGCGTGCGTTGCGAACGGGCTGGCCGGCGAATCGGGACAAGCGCCTCGTGGCCCCTCGGAGTTCAAGCCGTTCTTCCGAAAGTTCCGCGAGGCTTTTCCGAACATCGATGTCTCGGTCGA
>DATINM010000026.1:0-111575 GCA_035474235.1 Pyrinomonadaceae bacterium | reverse complement strand
CTGATGTTCCGCACGACCATCGGCGCGGCGGCGGAAGAGGACGACCCGACGGCGCTCGCTTATCTACGGCCTGAGACGGCGCAGGGCATCTTCATCAACTTCCTGAACGTGCAGACGACGATGCGGCGAAAGATTCCTTTCGGCATCGCGCAGATCGGCAAGTCTTTCCGAAACGAGGTCACGCCCGGCAACTTCATCTTCCGCACGCGCGAGTTCGAGCAGATGGAGATGGAATACTTCGTCCGTCCGGGCGAAGACGAGCGCGTGCATCAGGAGTGGATCGACTACTGCTTCGACTGGTTCAAGCGTCTCGGCATCTCGTCCGACAACCTTCGCTTCTACGAGCAGCCCGCGGAGGAACTGGCGCACTACGCCAAGCGCACGGTTGACATCCACTACCGCTTCTTCCCCGAACGCGAGGACGCGGAGCGGCAGTGGGACGAACTGATGGGCATCGCCAACCGCACGGACTTCGATCTCAGGGCGCACTCGAAGAAACCTGAGAAGGATGGCGAACGCATCAACAAAGATTCGACCGAAGACCTCTCCTACTTCGACGAGACGACGAAGGAGCGTTACTATCCTTTCGTCATCGAACCCGCGGCGGGCGTCAACCGCACGGTGCTCGCCGTCCTGATGGACGCCTACACCGAGAAGACGACCGACAAGGGCGAGAAGCGCGTCATCCTCAAACTCCACCCCACGCTCGCGCCGATAAAAGTCGCAGTGCTCCCGCTCGCGAAGAACAAGCCTGAGATCGTCTCGCTTGCGAAGCGAATCAAGAAGGATTTGCAGCCCTCGATGCGCGCCGTCTATGACGACACGGGCGGCATCGGCAAGCTCTACGCGCGGCAGGACGAGATAGGCACGCCGTTTTGCGTGACCGTTGACCATCAATCGCTCGAAGACGACGCCGTCACCGTCCGCGACCGCGACACTTGGGAGCAGGAGCGCGTGAAGGTCGCCGAACTGCCGGAGCTTTTGAAGAAGAGGTTGGGAAATTAGGTGTTAGGTTTTGGGTGTCAGGTACTGGTGAAAGCATAGACAGCACCCATCACCTAACACGCAAAACCCTGCAAGCTATGCCAGTAGTCAAAAAAAGAAACCAGCAAACGGAGTCGCGTCTGCTTTTGGAGTCGGACGAACCCGTCGAGCTTCCGCCCGCTGAGGTCGAAGATTCCGCGGTCGTGCTTCAGTTCGAGCAGTTCAGGCAGTACGTCCCGGAACTTCTCGAAGAGTTGCGCGACGGCACTCTGGCCGAACCCGTGCCGGTGATGATGGACGGCGCGACGTTCGTCGTGCACGGCGACACGCGCAGCTTCTGGGTAAAGCTCTGGCACACGTCGCCGGAGATGACGCAGATTCATCGCGTGCAGGTCATAAGCTGCCTGCCCTCGACACGCGGCGTGCAGATTCTCGTTGACGACCCCGCGTTCGACACGGACGAAGACGAAGACGACTACGCCGAAGACGAAGACCTTGACGCCGACGGCGGCGAAGCCGTCTGACTTCGCCCGGCCTCGCGCGCCCGGTTCGCATCCTTCCCTGACTCGTCTTGCCGATGCCTTCTCCCGTCCCCGAAAAAATCCTGAAGCTCGCGCGCGCGGTGCGCGACGCGGGCGGGCGCGCGCTTCTGGTCGGCGGCTGTGTGCGCGACCGTCTGTTGGGATGCAGCGTGAAGGATTGGGACGTTGAGGTGTACGGCGTCGAGCCTTCCATCTTGCGCTCGCTGCTCGACGGGCTTGGGCGCGTCAACGTCGTCGGCGAGGCGTTCACGGTTTACAAGCTAGGTCGCGACCTCGACGTTTCCTTGCCGCGGCGCGAGCGCAAGACTGGGCGCGGCCATCGCTCGTTCTTCATCGAGGGCGACCCTTCGATGACAGTCGAGGACGCCGCGCGCCGCCGCGACTTCACAGTCAACGCGATACTGGAAGACCCGCTCGACGGCGAAGTAATCGACCCGTTCGGAGGGCGCGCGGACATCGAGCGAAAACTGTTGCGCGCCGTCTCGCCCGAAACGTTCGTCGAAGACTCTCTGCGCGTGCTGCGCGCGGCGCAGTTCGCGGCGCGCTTCGAGTTCCGTATTGAAGAAGAGACGATAGAACTCTGCCGTGCGATTGACCTCACGGACTTGCCCGCCGAAAGAATCTGGGGCGAGTTGGAGAAAATCCTGCTCGGCGCGCGACGGCCTTCAATCGGCCTTCGTTGGCTCGACGAATTGAACGTGAACGGACAACTCTTCCCCGAACTCGATGCGCTCAAGGGCGTGCCGCAGGAGGACGAGTGGCACCCGGAAGGACCGGTTGACGTGCACACGCGGCTCACGTGCGACCGCGCGCGCGAATTGATTGACGACCTCGACCAGCCGCGCCGGTTGACCGTGATGCTCGCGGCGCTGTGCCACGACTTCGGTAAGCCCTCGACGACCGAATTCATTGACGGTCGCACGCGCTCGCGCGGTCACGATGAGGCGGGCGTCGCGCCGACGCTTTCGTTCCTCGACCGCCTCAAAATCTTCACGCTCGAAGGCTACGACGTTCGCACGCAGACGGCGGCGCTCGTGCGCGACCATCTGAAGCCGGGCGAATTCTATCGACGGCGCGGAGAGATTACGGAAGGCGCTTTCCGGCGGCTCGCGCGACGTTGCGAGCTTGAGTTGCTCTACCGCGTCGCGAAGGCGGACTCTCTGGGGCGCAATGCGCCGTGGGTTCCGCGCGAACGTTGGTTCACGGCGGAAGCGCAGGAGTGGTTCATCGAGCGTGCGCGCGAGCTTTCGGTCGAGAAGAGGCCGCCCGCGCCTCTTCTCATGGGCCGTCACCTGCTCGAAATGGGACTCAAGCCGTCGCCGCTGTTCGGCGACATCGCGCCCGAGGTCTACGAGATGCAACTCGACGGTCTCGTCCGCACGCTCGAAGAGGCTGAGCGCGAGGCTCGCACGCTCATCGAAGGCGAACGCGGCGGCTCGGACTCGCCGCAGACGCCCGAAGAGGGAGAGGCTGACGCGAGTTGACTCGTGTTTCGGCGCACGGGCGGCGGTCTGTGACTTTCGAGCGGGGCGTGTTGTAAGATGTCGCTTAAATTTTTGTAATCCGCGAAGGATAAATCTCGAATGACGCACGCGAAAAGCCTTCGCGCGTGCGCTCGTGCCGTTTCGATTCCGAGGAAAAATTCAATGATAGATTTCGATTTGACTGAAGACCACAAGGCTCTGATTCAGACCGTGCGCGAGTTCGCCGAAGGAGAGGTCGCGCCCTACATCAAGGAGTGGGACGAGAAGCAGCGGTTCGACCCGTCGGTGTTCGAGAAGATGGCGGGACTTAACCTGCTCGGCGTCTGCATCCCGGAAGAGTTGGGCGGCGCGGGCTTCGACTACATCTCGCTCGGACTCGTGTGCGAAGAACTCGAAGCCGTTGACACGTTCCTGCGCGTCGCCATGAGCGTGCACACGGGACTGAACTCGCTGACGCTCTACACCTGGGGCACAGAGGAGCAGAAGCGAAAGTACCTCGTGCCGCAGGCGAAGGGCGAGAAACTCTCGACCTACGGGTTGACCGAGCCGGGCGCCGGCAGCGACGTTGTCGGCTCGCGCTCCACGGCTCGGCGCGAGGGCGACGAGTGGGTCTTGAACGGCGAGAAGATGTGGATAAGCCTCGCGGACGTTGCCGACAATTTCCTCTTCTTCTGCTGGACGGACGAGGAGAAGAGAAAGAAGCGAGACCATTCCGGGATGTCCTGCTTCATCGTCGAACGAGGGATGAAGGGATTTTCGTCGGGCACGATTCACGGCAAGATGGGCATACGCGCGGGCAACACCGGCTACTTCTCTTTGCAGGACGTTCGCGTGCCGCAGGAGAACATGGTTGGGCTTGAGGGCGAGGGCTTCAAGATCGCGATGTTCGCTTTGGAGCAGGGGCGCTACACGGTCGCCGCGGGCGCGACCGGCGTGATTCGCGCGTCGCGCGACGCCTCAGTTAAATATGCTTTGGAGCGCGAGACGTTCGGGACGAAGATCGCCAACCACCAACTCGTCAAGCAGAAGATCGCGGAGATGGAAGCCGACTATCAGATGTGCCACCTTCTCTGGCTGCGCGCGGGTTACTTGAAGAACGAGGCGCGCGCGAACGCGCGCGCGACCTCGCTCGCCAAGTGGCAGGCGACCGTCAGAAGCGAGAAGGCGGCTTCGATGGCGATTGAGGTGCACGGCGCGAACGGCTACTCGAACGACTACCCCGTCGAGCGCTACCTTCGGAACTGCAAGGCCGCTGTCATCTACGAAGGCACGCGCGACATACACACGCTCATGCAGGCCGATTGGGCGCTCGGACTGAAAGGCGAGAAGCACGCACGCAAGACACTGCCGCCCTATCGCACGGCAGACTCGCGCGAGGCGGTCGGCGCGGACTGAAAGAAAGGCGTTCGGGGCGGCGCAACCGGAAGGGTTGGTGCGCCGCCCCGTGCTGAAGCTCATAATTTAGGCGGGTGAGTGAGCTTCAAGGGGTGGTTGGTGGCGGGGGAATCGCTCTGGCCGTCTTCGCTGCGCAATGACGGTCACGATCTTTATGTTAGCCGCTGCGTCGCGTGCGGCTCGAAACTCTTGCGCGGGATGCGCTCGCGCTTCGACTCCGGCAGTTCGTGTCCCCACATCTCACGGTCTGACATGATGACAAGCGGCGTGCCGCGCGGCGCACGGGTAGCAGTCGCCTGCGTGGAATCGCCGAAACGCCTGAAGAATTTGAGATTGACGCGGGACGGGCGCGGGCGCGGCGGGCGTTCGTGCGGCTTCGAGCGCGCGCGAAAATCTATCCGAAAAGATAGGCGACAAGCTTTTCGGATAGCCCGCGCCGCACGGGCGGCAGTGACTTTTGAGCGGGGAAGTGTTATTTGTCGGCGCGAAGCTCCCCGGCATGCTCTCGTCCGCGAAGTTGGAAGAGACGATGAATCCTAAACTCGTCGCCGTCACAGGGCCTTTGAAGGACTCGGCCTTCGAGGTCGAGGGCGAAGAGTTGTCAATCGGGCGCGACTCGTCGAACTCGATTCGCATTGCAGACTCGCTGCTCTCGCGCCGTCACTGCGCAGTCCGCCGCGCGGGCGAGGACTTCCGCCTCTTCGACCTCGACAGCCTGAACGGAACGTTCGTCAACGGCAAGCCCGTCCGCGAGCACGCGCTCGAACACGGCGACCAGATCGTCGTCGGCGAGTCGCGCCTCGTCTTCCTGCTCCGCGAGGGCGAAGCCGCCGCGCCGCTCTCGAACCCGGTCGCGGTGAGCGAGCGCAGGCTGACGGCGGCCACGACCGTACACCTAAAAGCAGACGACGCGCTCAGCACGCGGGCGGGCGCCGAGCGCTCGGAGCCGCAGTCCCTCGCGCGGATGGCGCGCGACCTCGCGCTGCTCGTCCGCTTGAGCACGACCATCAACTCGATACACGAGCCGGAGGAACTTCAGCGTGCGCTGCTGCGTTTCGCCTTCGAGATCGTGCCCGCCGAGCGCGGCGCGATACTCCTGTTCGGCGAAGGCGGCGAGCCGGTTTCAGAGTTCGGACTGGAACGCGCGGGCGACCCGGTACGCGCCGTCGAGGTGAGCGCGACGGTCGTCCGTCAGGTCGTCGAAGAATCAGCCGCCATGCTCGCAAACGACCTCGTCGAAGGCAGCGGCGCGCTGACTTCCGAAAGTCTCAGGTCGGCGCGCATCAGTTCTCTAATGTGCGTGCCGCTCGTGCTCTTCGGTCGAGCGGTCGGCGTCATCTACCTGACGGCGACCGACGCGGGCACGCATTTCGACGAGGATCAACTCCGCCTCGTTACGATCTTTTCCGGCGTCGCGGCGGTCGCGCTAAACAACGCGCGCCGCGTCGAGCGGCTGGAAGGCGAGAACGAACTGCTGCGCGCCGAGAGCCACATCGAGCACGGCATGGTCGGCGAGGGCGCGGCGATGCGTCAGGTCTATCAACTCGTCGCGCGCGTAGCGCCGACCGACTCGACGGTTCTGATACGCGGCGAGTCGGGCACGGGCAAGGAACTCGCCGCCAAGGCCATCCACCGCAACAGCCCGCGGCGCGACCGCCCGTTTGTCGCAATCAACTGTGCGGCGCTCACCGAGACGCTGCTTGAGTCGGAGTTGTTCGGCCACGAGCGCGGCGCTTTCACCAGCGCGCTCGCGCAGAAGAAGGGCAGGCTCGAAGTCGCAGATGGCGGCACGCTCTTCCTCGACGAAGTCGGCGAGATGTCGCCCTTGATGCAGGCGAAGCTCCTGCGCGTCCTGCAAGAGCGCGAGTTCGAGCGGGTCGGCGGCACGCGCACTATCCGCGTTGACGTGCGCGTCGTCGCCGCGACAAACAGGGATTTGGAGGAAGCCGTCGGGCAGGGAATTTTCCGTCAGGACTTGTACTACCGGCTCAACGTCGTCTCCTTTGAGATGCCGCCCTTGCGCGAGCGCAGGGAGGACGTGCCGATGCTTGCAAACTACTTCGCAGCGAAGTACGGCGCGAAGTTCAAGCGCAGGGTGACGGGCCTCTCGCCGGAGGCGCGCGAGCGTCTGACCGGATACGACTGGCCCGGAAACGTCCGTGAGCTTGAGAACGCAATCGAGCGCGCCGTCGTGCTCGGCTCGACCGAGCGCATCCGGCCCGAAGACCTGCCGGAAACCATACTCGAAGCCGGGCCGTCATCGCCCGGCGCTTCGTCCGCGCCCCTGACGAAATACCACGACGCCGTGCGCGAGTCTAAAAAGCAACTCATCCTCCAAGCCCTCGAACAGCACGGCGGCGGCGTCACAGAGGCCGCGCGGAGTCTCGGCGTCCACCCGAACTACCTGCACCGGCTCATCAGCAACTTGGGCCTCCGACCAGAGTTGAAGAAATAGTAGGCAGACGGCAGAGGCAGGATAAGAAGCAGGCGCGGACAGTTGCGCTACACGTTCTGCCTCCTGTCGCTGCCGTCTGCCTACAGTCTTTTTGCCTCTATCAATTCGGCGCGCGCTCTGGTAGTATTCCCGTGCCTTTCCAGAGCTTCCAGCGTTCATTTCATGGCAGCGAAAATTTTTCGGCTTCGGGAGTTTCCCTTCGATGGCTCAGGAGTTGAACAGCGTCAACATATCGCTCGACTTCCTGAGCGTGTGCGAGGCCGCGGCGATAGCGGCGGCGCGGACGATGGGGCAGGGCGACCGCAAATTCTCAGACCACGTCGCGGTCGAGGCGATGCGCGAGAAGATGGACTCGGTTCCGATGCGCGGGCGCATCGTCATCGGCGAGGGCGAGCGCGACGAGGCCCCGATGCTCTTCATTGGCGAGGAGGTCGGCGAGGGCTATCACGAAGGCGTCAACGCGGACGACTTTCCCGAAGTTGACATCGCCGTTGACCCGCTCGAAGGCACGAACCTCTGCGCTTTAGGCGCGAACAACGCCATCGCCGTGCTCGCCGCCTCGGAGCGCGGCGGACTCCTGAACGCGCCCGACATCTACATGGACAAGATCGTCGTCGGGCCTTCGTCGCGCGGCGCGATTGACATCGACGCGCCGGTCAAAGACAACCTCAAGGCCATCGCCCGCCGCCTGAGCCGGGACATCGAAGACCTGACAGTCATCGTCCTCGAACGCTCGCGCCACAAGAAACTCATACAGGACGTGCGCGACGCGGGCGCTCGCATTCGTCTCATCAGCGACGGCGACCTCTCGGCGGGGATTTCGGCTGCGGTCGCGGGCACGAACATACACGCCTTGATGGGAATCGGCGGCGCGCCCGAAGGCGTGCTGACGGCGGCGGCGATGAAGTGCCTGAACGGCGAGATTCAGGCGCGCCTCGTCTTCGACCACGAGCGGCTCGGCGTTGACAAGGCCAAAGTCCCGCCCGCCGAAGAGGTGCTCGCGCGACTCAAGGAGATGGGCATCAGCGACCCGAACAAAGTTTACGACACGAACGACCTCGCGCCCGGCAAGAAGGTCATCTTCGTCGCGACGGGCGTCACCGACGGTTCGCTTTTGAAGGGCGTCCGCTTCTTCGGCGCTGGCCGCCGCACGCACTCGCTCGTGATGACGACCGAGTCGCGCCACATACGCTTCGTTGACACCGTCCACGTCGAGGGCGGCCCGGACACGGTGATCAGATTCTAATGATGAATGCCGGGGTGACGGGCGTTGAATCAAATCAGGCCCGACGCTTCGACACTCATCATTCATCACTGCCGCATTCATCGTTTAGGTTATGCCTGCTTCGATTTCAGAGTACGTGCCTCAGTTCGTGGCCGACGACGAGTCGGCGCGGCGCGTCCGCGCGGCGTGGGCCGCGTGGGGCTTTGCGCTCGGCGTGGCGTCTTTGTTGGTCGGGCTGATAGTGGCTGCGCCGCTTCTGCGTGCCGAGGGCGCGATCACGGCGTCGCAGACGATCTACAACGGGTTCAGGGTTGCGTGTCATCAGATGGCGGCGCGTTCCTTCTATTTAGCGGGCTTCCCGCTCGCGGTCTGCGCACGCTGCTTCGGACTCTACGTTGGCGCGCTCGCGGGCGTTGCGTCCTACCCGCTCGTCGCGCCGATCATGCGCAGGGAAGCGCCGCCGCGCCACTGGCTGATACTCGCGGCGCTGCCGACGACCATTGACTTCGCACTCGGCTTCTTCCATATCTGGGAGAACACGCACTGGTCGCGTTTCCTGACCGCGCTGCTGCTTGGCATCGTCGCGGCCTCTTACGTCATGCCGGGCCTCGTCGATTTGAGCCTGATGAGACTTCAACGTGCTTCACGCGCGCGTTGACTCGCCGCAGACGCGCGCGACGGACTCGCGCCCGGAGAATGACTTCGGGCGGGCGACAAGGTCTTGAGCAAGGGTTCGCAGAAATAAGCTCTAAAGATACTTTTGAGGAAGGTGTGGACAAAAAATGAATGACAGAACGAAGGCCGCGTTAATCGGCGGCATCATTGCCGGAGTTCTCTCAGGCATCCCCTTCATCGGCGGCTGCTGCTTCCTTTGGGCGCTCGGCGGCGGCTTCCTGGCTATCTACATGATCATGAAGAATAGTAACGCGCCGATGGAGATGGGCGAGGGCGCGAAGGTCGGCGCGATAGCTGGCGCAATCGCCATCGTCGCTTTCCTGATCATCAGGATACCTCTGATGCTGCTCGGCGTCGGCGCAGCCGCGCTCAACAGTCAGGCGGAGAACGCGGGGTTTGGCGCGGGACTCGCCGCCGTCGCCGGAATAGGCGGAATGGTTATCGGCGCGGTTGTCATCATCGTGTGCGCAGTGCTCGGCGGCGTCATCGGCGTCGCCGTACTCGGCAAGGGGCGCGGCGTGCCGCCTCCTCCGCCCCCGCCAGCTGGCGGCTTCGGCGGGTCGGGAATGTAAGAGCGTGGACGGCGGAAGGATGAAGCCCGAAGACTAAACGCCTCGGCTTCATCCTTCCGTCCTCGTCCTTCGACCTTCGGAATCTGATCCCTTCCAACTAAGGCACAGAACGGACATGAACGACAAAACGAAAGCGGCATTGATCGGCGGCGTGGTCGCCGGAATACTGTCCGCAATTCCCTTCGTCAACTACTGCTGCTGCATCTGGGCCGTCGGAGGCGGCATCCTCGCCGTCTATCTGTTCGCGAAGAACACCAGATCGCCCGTGACGGCGGGCGGCGGCGCTTCAATCGGCGCAGTCGCAGGCGCCATCGCCGCGATCATCTACCTTGTCATCAGTCTCCCTCTGAATCTCATCATCGGCACTGCGGCGATGGCGGCACAGATGGAGCAGATGGAGAAGGCTGGCGTCTCGATACCATTTTCGGGCGTGGCACTGATGCTCGTCGCCTCCATCATCGGCGCTGTTCTCGTCTTCGTTCTGACGCTGGTCGGCGGCCTGATCGGCGCGCCGATCTTCGGCAAGGGCGGAGGCGCGGCTGCTCCTCCGCCTCCGCCTCCGGCGGGCTTTGGCGGGCCGGGCACGCCGGGCGGCGGCTACGGGCAAGGGATGTAAGAAAGGGATGAAGGCGGAAGGCGGAAGGATGAAGTGAAGACGAATCTTCTTTCATCCTTCATCCTTCCGCTTTCATCATTTCGCCGCGGGCATCCTTTCGACTACAATTCGTGCATCCAAGCGGGCGGCGAGCGGGTTTGACTCAGGCGCGCCGCTCGCTTGATTCTTGTGAAAGGCGGGCGGGCCGCCGCGGATATTTTCTCCGTCGCGACGCCGTGGCATCTGCCGTCGTGCGCCGCTTGTTCCTGAAAGTCGAAGATGTCGCCAGCCGCACAAGTTCTCGCGCTGTTTCTCTCCGAAGACCTACTACAAAAGTACGTGGGCGAGGCGGTCGCGAAGACCGCCGCGAACATCAGCCCGCTCTACCGGCTCGACGGATTTGACTGGACTGTCCTCACGCTCTACTTCGCAGTCCTCTTCGTGCTCTCGCTCTACGGCGCTTACCGCATCAAGCAGGTCGTTGACTTCTGGCGCTACCGCAAGCTCGGCCCGCGCCCGAAGGCGACGTTCGCCGAAGCCGAGTTGCCGCGCGTCACCGTCCAACTCCCCATCTTCAACGAGGTCTATGTCGTCGAGCGGCTGCTCAATGCCGTGACGGCGATTGACTACCCGCGCGAATGCTTCGAGATTCAGGTGCTCGACGATTCGACCGACGAGACGCGCGGCGTGGCCGAGCGCGCCGTCGAGAGACATCGCGCCGAAGGGTTCGACGTAAAGTACATACACCGCGACGACCGGACGGGCTTCAAGGCGGGCGCGCTTGAGAACGGATTGAAGACCGCGACGGGCGGACTGGTCGCCATATTCGACGCCGACTTCGTGCCCCGTACTGATTGTTTGAGAAAGCTAGTCCACTTCTTCACAGACCCGCTCGTCGGGTGTGCGCAGATGCGATGGTCGCACATCAACGGCTGCTACAACTTGCTGACGCGGTTGCAGACGATCCTGCTCGACGGCCACTTCGTCATCGAGCAGACGGTTCGCAACCGGACTGGCGGCTTCTTCAACTTCAACGGCACGGCTGGAGTGTGGCGTCGTCGCGCGATTGAGCTTTCGGGCGGCTGGCAGCACGACACGCTGACGGAAGACACAGACCTCTCTTTCCGCGCGCAACTGATGGGCTGGCGCTTCGTTTACATGCTCGACGAGGACGCGCCTTCGGAGGTGCCGGTCGAGATAAACGCCTTCAAGGCTCAGCAGCGCCGTTGGGCGAAGGGCGTAACGGAAGTCGCCCTGAAACTCTACCCGCGAATCCTGCGCTCGCGTCTGCCCGCGCGCATCAAACTTGAGATGTTCTTCCGTCTGACGGGGAACATAAGTTACCCGCTGATGATCCTGACGAGCCTCTTGCAGTTCCCGCTCCTGCTCGTCCGATACAATCAGGGCTTCGAGAATCTTCTTCTGCTCGACCTGCCTCTGCTCTTCTTCTCGACCGCTTCGGTCGTTCTCTTCTACGGCTCGGCCATTTGGTATCTCGACCGCCCGCGCGCGAGCCGAAGGCTCCTGCACCTGCCGCTCGTCATGGGGCTTGGCATCGGCCTCGCGTTCTCGAACGCGCGCGCGGTTTTTGAAGCGCTGCTGCGCGTCAGGACTGAGTTCGTCCGCACGCCGAAGTACAAGGTCGAAGGCGCGCGCGACGAGACGTGGAAGCGGAAGAAGTACAGGCGCGGGCGCGGTTGGCTTCCCGCCTTCGAGCTTCTCTTCGCCGCGTACTTCGTGCTCGCCGTCGCATACGCCGCGCACATGGATATGTGGGGAACGATACCTTTCCTATCGCTTTTCTGCTTCGGCTACGGCTACATGGGCGTCATGAGTCTGTTACAGACGGCGGGCTTGCGTCGCCTGCTCGACGCGCCGCGGCCTTTCATCTTCGGACGCAGGTAGAAATCCCCGGACGGAAAAAGAGCGCGAGCCGCGCGTGGACTTTTCACGGAAGTCCACGCGCGGCTCGCGCTACTCTCTTCGACGCGTCGAAGCGTCGCTTCAGTTCGACGCGGCAGTTTTGAAAGCTTTGCTGACGGCTTTGTTGCGCGCCGCCGGATTGTTCGGTGAAAGTCCTCCGCCCGATTGATCTGCCAACGCCTCGACGTTGAAGAAGACTCTGAAGCTGCCCGTCTGCTGTATGCCGAGCAGGAAGCGTACGTTTATGGAATCGCCCGGCGCGAGCGGCGTCGCCAGCGTCACAGTACCAGCCGAGAGCGACGAGTTGAATCCACCGCCGTTTGGCTGGCTCGGAGGCTGCTCCAAAGTCGTCCCCTGAACGGTCACCGTGCACGGCGTCGGACTCGCGCCGCAAGTCTCCGCATCGTTGATGCCGCTGACGACGATAGCCGTCGAGGTGCGGGGTCGAAGGTCTGCTGTGCCGGAAGGCGCGGGGAAAGTCGTGATGTCTATGACGCGGAAGCGAAGGCGCGTGACCGGAAAACCCGTGTTGTTGGTTACCCGCCTGCGTAGGTCGAGCGTGCCGAAGGTCGAGTTGTTCGCAGGATCACTCGTGAAGTCGCGCATACGATTCGGCGGAGACGAACTGTTCACCGACCGGTCAAGATTGAAGCCGGGCAGCCCGTTGTTTTGTTGTGTTGGGCTGGAGAGATTCTCGGGCCCCGGCGCACCTAATCGCTGCCCCGCGCCCGCAGACGTGCCGTTCGTGTCAACGAAGTAGAAGTCCGCTGCGTTGTTGTCGGTGTCTTTCGGCAATCCTCCGGTCGGGCACGGCCCTAAAGCGGTTATCGAGCCGCCCTTGCCGCACATGTCCCGGACGAAGGCGTAATCAATATTGAAGGGAGTCAGAGCCGGATAGCCCGTCCCTTCTTTGTAGAGCGTGTTGGCCTCGCTCGTCGAGCCTACGGCGTCGAGCCGCGTCGCCAAAGAGAAGTTTGCCGTGGTGGACGTGCGAAAGACCGCGATGCCTGCGTTGTCGAGAATGTCGAGCGTGTAGGTTGCATCGCCCGTGGCCGTCGTCGGCAACGAGCCGTCGTTGCCCGACGGATAATTAGTCAGGCTGTATCCGTTCGTGTTGACGCCGAGATAATGACCGCGCGCGGGGATCGTGGTGCCGTTCGGTATGACGAAGCGTATGATGCCGTCCGAGGCCGCTACGGCCCAGCCCGAAGAGCCGTCTGTCGTGTTAACAGAGAGCGGCGTGTCCGTGTTGTTGTAAAGCTCGATGAACTCGTCGTTGGCCTGCGGTGTGGTGTCGGGCGTGGATGCGACGACAGGCTGCGGCGGCAATGCGCCGCCCTTTGCCGCGCTGAAACTCGGAACGCCCTTCAATCCTTTGCTGCGCGTGGGCGCGGTGAGCAGAGGGGCGCTGCCCGGCCCGCGCAGACGGAACTCGCTGATGAGAAGGTCGCCCGCGAACGGGCCCGTCACGAGGGTCTGCACACTCGCAGAGTTGTTCGACGAGTCGGGGTCTAATACGCTTGAAGCCACGTTAACTGTGTTCGTGATCGTCGTGCCGCGCGGCGTGTCGTCGTCAACCGAGACGACGAGCGCCACGTTCGCCGTGTCGAAGGCCGCGAGCGTCGAATAGGTGACGGTCAGAGTGTTGCCGGAGAAGTCTACCGTCCCGCCGTTGCCGTCGGCGCTCACGAAAGTCGTGTGCGCAGGCAAGGTGTCAACGAGCATCACGTTCGTCGCGTCGTCGGGGCCGTTGTTGAAGACGGAAAGGCTGTAGGTTATCTGTCCTCCGACGGCGACCGTTTCGTCGCCACCCTTGCCCGCGACGAGATCGGCCTGAAGGGCGGGTGTGGGAGTCGGCGTCTGACCAAACACGCTCCGCGAAGGCGTCGGAGTCCCAACGCAGGCGAGCGCCAAAAGTATGAGACAACCGTAAGAGGCGAGACGGAGCGCGGAAGAAGAGAACGGGGAGTTCATCTTTGGCATCCTTTCAATTCGCGGTGTTGTGCTTGTAGGGCGTTGAAATACTATATCAAAAGATGTCGGAGTAACAGTCTTAAATGCCGCAGCGCCGCACGACGGCGACGTACGTGCGCGCGGGCCGCCGCTTAACAGGGAATTAAACGTGCGCGCGTTGACTGCCGCGACGCGCACGACGTAGTATCACGCTTCACAAAGAAGCAAGCTTTCGGCCCGTGCGCCGGACGAATGAGTAGAGAGTCCGCCGCTCGTCCTTGAATCCAACCTGAGAGAGAGGAAAACATGTTGAAGAGAGTTCCCCCCTTCTTCGCACGGCTCGTCTTGCTGTGCCTGTGCGCGGTTCTGCTCGCGCCCGCCGCCGCCTTCGCGCAGTCCGAGGCGACGACCGGCAACGTCGAAGGCCGCGTGCTCGACCCGAACGGCGCGGTCGTACCAAACGTAACTGTCACTGCCAAGAACGACGCGACGGGTTTAGAAAAAACGGCAACTACCGACGGCGAAGGCAACTACCGAATTATTCTTCTGCCGCCCGGCTCGTACACGGTTAGTGTCACCGGCGTTCACGGTTTCCAAACGTGGAAAGGTGATAACGTCGTGGTGACTGTCGGCAGCAAGACGCCGCTTGACGTGAAGTTGGCTCTCGCCGGTGCTGACACGATAACGATCAATGTTCAAGCAGAGGGGCAGGTCGTCGAGACGACGCGCACGTCCGTCTCGACGACGATCAACGACCGCTCCATCCAGAACCTCCCGATTAACGGTCGCAACTTTCAGGATTTCTCGACGCTCTCGCCCGGCGTCATACGCGACCCGCGCGGCGGCGACCTCTCTGTGGGCGGGCAGCGCGGCACTCTGAACAGCCTTCAGGTTGACGGCGTTGACAACAACAACACCTTCTTCGGTCAGGCTCTCGGTCGCGGCGGCGTCCGCCCGCCTTATCAGTTCTCGGAAGAGTCTGTGCAGGAGTTTCAGGTCAACCAGAACGGCTTCTCCGCGGAGTTCGGTCGAGCGGGCGGCGCGATCATCAACGTCGTCACGAAGTCCGGCACGAACGCATTTCACGGCAGCCTCTTTGAATATTTCCGCGACGAGTCGCTGAACGCGAACGACCCTATCACAAAGGCCAACGAGTTCCGGCGCGGCCAGCCCAACAAGCGCCCGCCGTTCCGCATCAACCAGTTCGGCGGCTCAATCGGCGGCCCGATTAAGCACGACAAGGCGTTCTTCTTCTTCACATACGACGGCCAGCGCTCGAACATCCCGCAGGTCTTGGACGTGCCGAATCTCTCGACCGCGCCCGCGGCGGCGCAGTCGATACTCCTGCCGAAGCTCGACACCTACCAGACGGGTCGCGACCAGAACGTCTTTCTCGGAAAGACGGACATCTCGCTCAACAGCAAGAATCAACTTTCATTGCGCTACAACCATCAGGGCTTCAACGGCGTCAACAACGAGAACAACGGCCCGCTCTCCGCGGAAGAGCATTCGGGCAACAGCCTCGTCAAAAGCGACACGGTCAGCGGCACGCTCGCCTCGACGCTGACGACGAAGGTCGTCAACGAGTTTCGCTTCCAACTCGCGCGCGACAAGGAGCCGGGACAGGCGAACTCCGACCAGCCCGAAGCCGTCATCAACACAGGCGCGGGCAACCTCAACATCGGGCGCAACAACTTCAGCCCGCGCGAGACGACCATCAAGCGCGTTCAGTTCATCGACAACGTTTCGTATGTTTCGGGGCGCAGCAGCTACAAGTTCGGATTCGATTTCAACTTCGACCGCGTCTTCAACTTCTTCCCCGGACTCTTCAGCGGCTCGTACACGTTCCCCTCTTACGCGGCCTTCGCCACGAACTCGCCTTCGGCCTACACGCAGAACTTCCCCGGCCCGAACACGACCGGCGGCACGACGCACCCGGACATCTCCGAGTACGCCTTCTACGCGCAGGACGACTGGCGCTTGACGCCGAAGCTCACCTTGAATCTCGGCGCGCGCTACGACTACGAGGGCATGGCCTGACCTCCGATTCAGAACGCAGACCCGCTTCTGCTCGCGAACGGCGTCAACACGGCGAACTGCCCGAAGGACAAGAACAACATCGCGCCGCGCTTCGGCTTCTCTTACGCGCCAGACGAGAAGACGGTCGTGCGCGGCGGCTTCGGAATCTACTACGGCATCACGCCCGCAATCGTCCTCGGCACGGCGCACTCGCAGAACGGCATCAACGTCACGGGCATCAACCTCAACGGCGCGCAACTCGCCGCGCTCGGCCTTCACTATCCGAACATCCTGAGTGCGCCGCCCGCGGGCTTCTCGTCGAACCCGAACCTCTACTTCTTCGCGCCAGACTACGCGCAGCCCTACGTCGAGCAGGGGCGCATAGGCTTCGAGCGCGAAGTCGCGAAGAACCTTAGCCTGTCGGCGACTTATCTTTACTACCACGGCCTGCACCTGACGCGAACGCGAGACATAAATCTTTTCGCGCCCGTGCCGACCGTCTTCACGGCGACCGACGGCACAACCTACACCTTCTTGCGATTCCCATCGGCGCGCCCCATCTCGCGCGCCACGGGCGGCTCCTACAATCGCATCAGCATCTTCGAGAGTGCCGCGCGCTCCGTCTATAACGGGCTGGCGGTTCAGGCCACGCAGCGATTCACACACAGCTTCCAGTTCATCGCCGCCTACACTTACTCGCGCGCCTACGACGACCGCCCGGATCAGACGACCGTGGTAGTCGGCGCGGACGACACGAAGATCGTCGAGAATCAGGTGAATCCCGAAACCGACTATGCGCGCTCGGACACAGACCTTCGGCACCGCTTCGTCTTCAGCCCCGTCTATGACATAGGCCGCATCAAGTGGAGCGACAACACTGTGGCGCGCGCGCTCCTGAGCGACTACACACTGTCCAGCATCGTGCAGTGGCAGTCCGGCTCGCCCTACTCGGCGCTTGTCGGAAACGATCCGAACAACGACGGCAATCGCGCGAACGACCGCGTGCCCGGCACCGCTCGCAACCAGTTCACCAGCCCTTCGGTCTTCCAACTCGACGCGCGCGTCACGCGCAGCATCGTCTTCAACGAGGCGATGCGCGTGCGCCTGATACTCGAAGCCTTCAACGTCTTCAACCACCCGAACGTCGTCACCGTCAACAATACCTTCTTCAACCTTTCCGGCGCGACGCTCGTCTCGCCATCGTTCGTCACGGCCTTCGGCACGCCGCGCTCGTTCTCGTCGCCCGCCTCGGGCACGACGACCTTCGCGACGCCGAGGCAACTGCAACTCGCCGTCAAGTTCGACTTCTAAAAGGCCGGAAGGGAAGTGAACTGAAACGAAAGGCGGGCCGCCCCGGCATCGAGGCGGCCCGCCTTTCAGTTACTCGCGCGTTGTCGTCAGCGGCGGCCCGAATTCAGAATGCGTAGCAGCGCGAGGAAGATGTTGAAGGCGTCGAGATAGAGCGCGAGCGCGCCCGCGACGTACTCGTTCACGGGATAGCGCCGGATAATGTTCGACGTGTCGTAGAGCACGAAGCCGGAGAAGAGCAGAAGCACCGCGACGGCTATGGCGAAGCCGAACGCGCCGGAGCCTACGATGAAGAAATTTAGAAGCGACGCGAGCACGACGACGATCAGCCCTGTCGTCACCATCCCGCGCATGAAGCTGAAGTCCTTCTTCGAGACGAAGACGTATCCGGTCAGCCCGCCGAATATGCCGACCGTCAGCACGCCCGACGCCACAATCGAACCGGGGTTCTCGTACATCAGCAGCGCGACGAGCGGCGAGATGATCACGCCCGTCAGCGTCGTGAAGCCGAAGAGCGCGGCCAGATTCACGCCCGGCACGTGGCGGACGGCCTGCGCGCCCATCACCGCGCCGATCATCGCGAAGAACATCACGAAGGGGTGTTGGAGCGCGAAGGCCAGCAGCGGCGGGAACGAAAGACCCAGACCGACGCCGGCGACCGCGAACAGCGTCGCCGCGAAAAAGAGCGCGTAAACCTTTCGCACAAAGGCCATGCGCTCACCCACACCTGCGCGCGCCGCCGTCTCCATGCCGAAGCTGCCCCACGGCTGCTGCTGTTGCCATCCTTGCGGGCGGTTGTAATTCTGATTTGGAGGTTGAAACTGGCTCATTTTGAATTCCTCTTTCTGCGTTTAAGACCACGCGTGCGCTAAAATGCGCCGACTGTTTAGATGCCCGCGCGGCCTCGGTCGCTGCATTCTGGCACGCGCGCGCCCGACGAGTAAACCATGTCGAACGAAACGGCGAGAGACGACGCGGCGCGCGGCGTGCGGGGCTTGCCGCCGATCCTCTTCGTGATCGCGGCGGCGCTCCTGTGGAGCACGGGCGGGCTGTTCATCAAGGCGACGCCGCTCGGCGCTCTGGAACTTTCGTTCGGGCGCTCGCTCCTCGCCGCCGTCACGGTCGCAGGGCTTACGCGGCGCGAGGGCTACAGGCTCAACGCCGTGACGCTCTTCGCGTCCGTGCTCTATGCGGCGCTGCTTCTGCTCTTCGTCGTCGCGAGCAAGCTGACGACCGCTGCGAACGCGATCTTTTTGCAGTACACAGCGCCGGTCTATGTGCTCGTGCTTGAGCCTCTGCTGTTCAAGGAGCGATTCCGCCTCGTAGACCTATTCGTCGTCGCGGCGTGCATCGCGGGGATGTCGCTCTTCTTCGTCGGCAGGCTAAGGCCGCAGGACGTTGAAGGCAACCTGACGGCGCTCGGCTCCGGCCTATGCTTCGCGCTCTTTCTTCTGACGCTGCGCCACCAGCGCGAGGGCAAGATCAACCGCGCGTCTTCGGTCATCTACGGCAACCTCATCGTCTGCGTCGTGACGGCTACAGCGTTTGCGCGCGCCGCGCACGCGCTGACGGCGAGGGACGTGTTAATCGTCTCCTACCTCGGCGTCGTCCAGATAGGACTCGCCTACACGCTCTTCACTCTGGGGATCGCGCGCGGCGTGCGCTCGCTCGACGCGGGCGTGGTCGGATACATCGAGCCGATGCTCAACCCCGTGTGGGTCTTTCTTTTCATCGGCGAGCGACCGTCGAAGTGGGCAGTCGCGGGCGGCGCGGTAATCATCGCCGCCGTGCTCGTGCACACCGTCGCGCTCGCGCGAGGGCGCGTGTTGACGGTTGCGCGCTCCGACGTTGCCTGAAATGCTTTGGCGTGCGAAGACGGAGGCGCGTCAGCAGACCACGCAGGAGTCGCGCGCCGAAGGAAGGCTTGGGCGCGAGTTGAAAGGCGCGGCAAAGGCGGAGGCCGAAGTCTTAAGTTCAAAGTTCAAGGTTCAAAGTTAGCGCCGGATAACTTTGAACCTTGAACTTTGAATTTTGAACTATTAAGCGGTGAGGCGTCGGACGACGCGCAGGAGTTCGTCGGGGTCAACGGGCTTTGCGATATGGACGGCGAAGCCTGCGGCGAGTGCGCGCACGCGGTCTTCGTCCATAGCGTGGCCCGTGAGCGCAATGGCGGGTACGCCTTCGAGGCCGGGCATGCGTCGAAGCTCGGCGAGCAGCGCGTAACCGTCCGTGCCCGGCATACTGATGTCGGAGATGATGACGCCGGGCCTCTTCTCTCTGGCGCGGCGGACTGCCTCCGCCGCCGAGCCTGCGCCGACAACGTCGTAGCCCCGGCGCATGAAGAGCATCTGCAAAAGCTCTACGGTCTCGGTCGAGTCGTCAACGACGAGCACGGGCACGCCCGACGCCTCCGTCTCTTCCTCCGCGAGCGGCTCGCTGACCTCTTCGGCTGCGACGGCGCAGGGCAGGCCGAGCGTGAAGCGCGAGCCGTGGCCGACGCCGCCGGACTCCGCGCTCGTCCAGCCGTCGTGGAGTTCGACGAGCGCACGCACAATCGCGAGTCCGAGTCCGAGTCCGCCGAACTGTCTCGTGGTCGAGCCGTCGGCCTGACGAAAGCGGTCGAAGACGTGCGGCAGAAACTCCGGCGCGATGCCGACGCCTGTGTCCGTCACCTCGACGCGCGCCTCGCCGCCCTCGCGCCATGCGCGAACCGAGACGAGGCCCGCGCGCGGCGTGAACTTCACCGCGTTCGACAGAAGGTTCCAGATTATCTGCTGAAGACGGACGGGCGCGCCCTGAACGACGACGGGACAGACGGGCAGTTCAATCGAGAGCCGTATGTCGCGCGCCTCGGCGTCGGCGCGCACGGTTTCGACCGCGAGTTCTACGACCTTGCAGAGATTGACCGGCTCCGACTCGATTCGGAGCTTGCCGGAGATGACGCGCGAAACGTCGAGCAGGTCGTCAACGAGCCGTGCCTGAAGGCGCGCGTTGCGCTCGACGGCGTCGAGACCTTGCGCAAGCATCGCGGGGTCTGAGGCTGCGCCGCTCGCCCGCAGCAGGTTGACCCAGCCGAGTATCGGCGTGAGCGGCGTGCGGAGTTCGTGCGAGAGCGTCGCGAGGAAAATGTCTTTGGCGCGGTTGGCGTCGGCGAGTTCGTCGTTGGCGCGCTGCAACTCGGCGGTTCGCTCCTCGACGCGGCGTTCAAGCTCGCGGTTCAAGTCCTCAAGTCCGAGCCTCGCGGCGCGCTCGGCAAGCATCAGGCGGCGATGCTCGATGCCGCGCCGGACGGTGTACTTCAACTCGTCAATGATGCAAGGCTTCGTGAGGTAGTCGTATGCCCCGTGGCGCAGCGCGCCAATCGCGGTCTCAAGCGCGGCGAAGCCCGTGAGCACGATCATGATCGTCAGCGGCGCGCGGCGGCGAACGTCTTCGAGAAGCGAGAGGCCGTCGCCCTCTTCCATGTGCAGGTCTGTGAGCACGAGGTCGTAGTCGCGCCCCTCGTCGAGCAGCCGCGCGGCCTCGTCCCCGCTCGAAGCCATGTCCACTTCGTAGCCTTCGAGGCGCAGAACCTCGCTTATCGTGAGCGCGATGTTCTCCTCGTCGTCCACGACCAGCAGACGCGCCGCTTGCACGCCGGTCTCAAGATTTATCGTCTCGTCGGACATAAAAAGTTGTCAGCGTTGAGCCGTCAGCTTGCAGCTTTTGTTATTGCCGGCTGCTGAGAACCGACCGGCGAGCGCTGGACTTTGACGTTGAGAAATTCTAAGGCGAGCCGCAGCCCGTCGGCCAGTCGCCGCCGCGTCGTGATGTCTTCGAGCCGCACGCCGAGTTTGACGAGGTCGGACGCGATGTGCGCGCTGATGCCCGTGATGATGGTCTGCGCGCCGAGCAGCCGCACGGAGCGCACTGTGTTGATGAGGTGCGCGGCGGTGTACGTGTCAACGACCGTGCAGCCCGTGATGTCAACGAGCACGACGCTCGCCGACTCCGTGCGGACGGCTTCGAGGAGCGCGGTGGACATGTGCGACGCGCGGCTGTCGTCGAGCGTGCCGACGAGGGGGACGAGCAGCACTCCGCCCCAGATCTCGACGACGGGACTTGAGAGTTCGGTGATCCGCGCGCGCTGCTCGCTGTGTTCGAGCGCACGGCGGACGGTGCGCTTCAGGTCTTCGACGACGCACGGCTTGACGAGATAGTCGTAAACGCCCTGCCGGAGCGCGTCAATCGACGACTCGATTGACGCGTAGCCCGTGAGGACGACGGTGACGATGTTCGGGTGCCGGGTCTGCAACTCGTTCAGGAGCGCGATGCCGTCCATGTCCTCCATGCGGAGGTCTGTCAGCACGAGGTCGAAGCGCCTGCGCGCGGCCATCTCAAGCGCGTCGCGCCCGTCCGGCGCGGTCGCGACCTCGTAGCCTTCCTGTTCGAGTATGGCGGCGGTGGTGAGCCGCACGTTCTCCTCGTCGTCAACGACGAGCACGCGGGGTTTGCGCGCCGCGCGATGGCCGTTAGCCGAGGCCGGGTTGTCAGAACTTCTGTTCGGCATTCGTTTCCGAGAGCGTCGGAGAGTCCACGGGGAGAATTACGTTGAAGGTCGTGCCCGCGCCCTCGTCGCTCGTTACCTCGATGCGGCCGCCGTGGTGGCGCACGATGTCCTGCGTGACCCAGAGTCCGAGTCCGGTGCCCTTCGTCCGCGTCGAGAAGAACGGCTCGAAGATGCGCGCGAGTTCGGCCTCGGGTATGCCGCGCCCCGTGTCGCTTATCTGCACGGAGATGGTCGGCTGTAGCGCCTGCTCGTAGAGCGACGTGGCGATTGTTATGCGCCCGCCTTTCTCCATTGCCTGCTGCCCGTTGAGCAGGAGGTTGAGGAAGACCTGCCGTAGCTGGTCGGCGCGCGCGCGTATCGAGGGCAGCCGTTCGTCGAAGCGGCGTACGACCTCGACGCGCGCCTGCCGCATCTTCTTCTCGACTAGTATCAGCGTCTCTTCGAGGATGTGGTTGGCGTTCACCAACTCGACCTCGCCGGAGCGGCGCGCAAACCCGAGCATCTGCCGGATGATGTGCGAGACGCGCTCGGTTTCGCGGCGCGCTACGTCGAGAAAGCGCTCGTTCTGTTCGATCTTCTTGCCCGTCGAGAGTAGGTAGAGCGAGTTCTTGATCGCTTCGAGCGGATTGTTGACCTCGTGCGCGATTGAGGCCGCGAGGCGACCGACAGCCGCGAGCTTCTCCGACTCGAACAGTTGCTGCTCGACGCGGCGGCGTTCGAGTTCGCGTATCTCCGAGAGGTCGTGAAGGACTGAGACGACCGCCGTCACCTGCCCCGCGGCGTCTAAGACTTCCGCCGACGTGATCTCCATCGGCAAGGTGCTGCCCGCCTCCGGGTCTATCAACTCGATCTCGGCCTGCCGTCCGGTCAGAGAGGCCGAAGAGGCCAGCGTCGAGATGAAAGAGGTTAGCTTGACGGCGTTGTTGTGCACGGCGCGCAGCGCGGGCGCGGGCATTCCGTCGCGCTCCTGAAAGAGAAGTTCCGCGCGCTGGTTAAAAAGTATGAACTTGCCCGAAGAGTCGCAGACGGCGATGGGCTGGCCCACGTGTTCGAGTATGAGGTCGAGGCGGTCGCGCTCGCGCCGCGCCTCGGCCTCGGCCTGCTGCAAGAGCATGAAGTTGTTTGCAAGCTCCTCGTTGGCGCGGCGCAGATCCGTCACGTCGCGAAATATCGAGACAAGACCGATGCGTTCGCCGCGCGCGTTCAGGGCGGGCGTGGAGATGACCTCGAAGTGAATGTCGGAGCCTTCGAGCGGGTCAACGAGGATCAAGTCTCGCCCCACGATCTCTTTCGACGCGACCGCCGCGCTCGAAAGGTATGCCGAGAACAGCAGGTCGTTCATTTCGAGCGCGCGCCGCTTGCCCTCGCTCGCCTCGCGGCGGTCGCTGAAGAGTTCTTCGGCGCGACGGTTCTGCAAGAGAATTTCGTTGTCCATGTTTGTAAGGACGATTGGGTCGGCCACGGACTTCATGATGGACTCGACCCACTGGCGCTCGCGCTGGAGCTTGCGGACGCTCGACGACAGCCGCTCGATCTGAATCGTGTTCGAGAGGACGACCCCGACGCGCTCGGCGTAGCGCGAGATAAGCTTCGCCTGATCGTCGTCGAACTTGGCGCGCGACGCACCGATGTAGAGCACGCCCGTGCAGAACGACTGCGCGCCCCAGAACCGTTCGTCGTCGTGCGCGCGGAAAGCAGGGTCGCCCGCGTCGCGCGCCGCCTGCAACTGCCCGCCGAGGAGCGGGAGCGCCAGCAAGTCCGAGTCGCTCCCAATCTGTTCGAGGAAGTCCGCCGAGTCGCCGTCGCGTGCGAGCCACGCCGCGCGCCTGTCGTGTACGACCTTCACGTGCGGGGCGTTCGAGTCGAGCGGTATTTCGAGCGACCCGACGGCGTCGTCGTCGGCGAAGCCGGAAGCGCCGCGCACGCGCAGCACGCCGCGCTGCCTGTCGGCGAGCGCGACCGCGACGCACGCGTACCCGAGCACGGAAGTAACCGTGTCGAGCACGAGCGACAATTGGTCGTCGAGCCTCTGCGCGGCGAGCAGTTGCGTCGTCGCCTCGAAGAGAAACTCGTACCGGTGCTTCGACAGACCGCCCTCCTGCCCCGCGGCGAGGGCCTCGAACGTCTGCGCTCCGTTGATGCGGCTCTCCATCGTGATCAGTTTTCGGTTTTTAGTTTTCGGTTTTCAGTTCTGTGGCCGTCCCGGTCGCAGGCAGTTCCGGCGAGCGCGACCGGCTGGAAACTGAAAACCGAAAACTGAAAACTGGCTACTGTCTTTCAACATCGACGGTAACGCGGCGGCGTGTCGTCTCGTCGCCGAGCGGCTCCGCGCCGGGCGTGATGGCGGGGCGCGAGACGGCGGGCGTCAGGCCGACGGCCTCGGCGTACTTCAGGTACGTATCAATCGAGGCGACGACGACGCGCGCCTCGACCGTTATCAGGTCGATGCCGACAAGCGAGATGCGAACCCAGGCGTCAATGACGATGCCTTTGTCCAGCACGCGGTCGAGCACGTCAATCAAACTAGTTCCGCCGGGTGCTCTCTCAACAGCCATTTGAACGTTTCCTCTCTATCAGAAATTTAGGTCGAAACTTCGTACCGCCTTCCGCGATGAAAGCGGGGCATAGTTTACGGTTTCAACGCTTCCGACTTTTCGCGAGGGAGACTTTAATTCATCGACGCGAGCGGCGCGGCTACCTTCGCGGCGGCGTCGCTTTTATGACGCCGGTCGCTTCCCGCCTTTGCGCGTCGCCCCCTTGCCCGCGGCGCGGGTCTTCGTGCTTTTCTTCGCGCCTCCCTTTCCCGCTTCGACGCGCGCGGGGGCGGAGGCGAGTTGCCTGATCTCCCTTTCGAGCGACGCGAGACGCTCGCGCAGTTCGACGTTCTCGGCCTCGGCGGCCTCGGCGCGCGTCGTCAGGTTCGCATCGTAACGCCACCAGTTCAGGCCGATCTGCTCGGCCTTGTCAATCGAGCAGACGAGCAGGCGTATCTGCAACGTCAAAAGCTCGACGTTCGCCAGCGACACCTTGATGTCGCCCGCGATCACCAGCCCCTTGTCGAGAATCCGGTCGAGCACATCAACAAGGCCGGGCGGGCGGGCGGTGATAAGGCTCGTTCTCTCGCTAGACAATTCGCTTGCTCTCCCTTTCGAGCGGGGCGGCCTCCGCCTCAAAACGCGAGTCCCGGAAAGGCCGCCGGGGATTGAAGCTGTCGGCGTTTCGGCAGACAGCTTTCAGCTTTTACTTTTCAACGGTCGAGTCGTACACCAACACGAAGTTAAGAGACGCGGTACGGACAAAGCTGACGGCTGATTGCCGACGGCTTCTTAAATCAGACGCCCGACCGGGCCCAAGTCAATGTTCAGTTCCTCGTTTTCCAGACCGAACTGCTGCTTCAACTCGCCCATCTTCTCTTCGAGCTTCATCAGGGCGAGTCCCAATTCCTCTATCTGCTCCGGCGCGAGTCCTCCGCCCTCCATCCTTCGGACGGCCTGCTTCTCCAGCAGGCGGCGCACGAGTTCGATCAGGGTCAGGACGAGTTTCGCGAGTCCCTGCTCGACCGACTGCGCGTCGATGTTGACGCGCGCGGGCAGGGCGTCGGCCACGCGACGGAGTTCCGCTACGAACTCTGCGGCGTGCTCTGTCTCGACCTCCGGTTCGACCGGAGCGGGGGATTCAGGGGGATGCTTCAATAAGAGTACCCTGTCATCGCGCGACGTGTCCACTAACTTGATCTGACTGCGACTGAAGTTTGGCTGCGTGGCATTGTAGCAGACGCGCGCGCGGCTCCGGCAAGCGGCCCGTCGGCTAACGCGACTCGATGTCGCTGAAGCTGTACGGCGGCCAAGGCCCGCTCGTCAGGAATTGCAGCGCGGGCCGCTCATCGCCGAGCGACCGCACGCGCTCGCGATACTCTGCGACGCGACCACGCTCGACCAGATGCGCCGCGCGAACGACCAACGACTCCGACGGGCGCAGGCGCACAGCCGACTCGCGCGCGAGGCCGGACATTCTTCGGTCGAGCCACGCCGCCAACTCTTCCGCGCGGAGCTTCAAAGACTCGTCGCCCAAAATCTCTCTCTGCTTCGCGAGCAAAAACGCCGTCCCGCTCCCGACGCGCGCGTCGCCGTCTCGCGCGTCGCCGTCTTTCTCTCTACAGCCTTTTGCGTTCCGGCTTCCGGCTTTCGACTTCTGGCTTTCGCCTTTCGCATTCGCCGAGCCGTCCCTGATCTTTACGCCCATCTCGACGCAGCCGCGCACGCGCGCGAGCGCCGAGACGAGAGCGTCCTCGTTCGCGGCGACAGACTCCGCGAGCCGCGCCGCCGACACGCGCGCGCCGAAGCGAGAGGGAAGCGGCGTCGCCACGGCGAGCGAGCGCGAGCAGACGAGATTGTGCGCCGCGACGTTATCACCCGTCGCCGCGACGCTCTCGCCCTCTTCCAGATCGCCCACGATTGCCGCGACTCGTCCGAACTTCAAAATGCTCACCGGCGCATTGCTCAGGCCGACCGCGCCATCGAAGGCTTCGGCCTCCGACGCGTCACAGAGGCAATAGACGTACAGGCTCATCGTTCCTCGCCGCTCGCGCCTTGCGTTTCGCTCGCGGCTTGCGCGTCACCTGCGTCGCTCGCGCCTTGCGAGCGAGCGCTCAGAATCTCGGCCCGCCGCTCGCGCTCGCCGAGGACGCGGTTGACCGTCTCGACCGAGCCGAGCAGAAGATTCAGACCGAGGTAGATGAGGTCAACGTCGGCGACAGCAATCGTCACCTCGCCCGCGATCACAAGCCCGTGGTCGAGCACGTGGTCGAGCGTCTCAAGCAGCGACAACTCTTCTTCTTCGTCGAACCCAAACTCTTCTTCAGACATAACCCTCCGCTGCGGACAGAGAGGCGGACTTCAAAACCCGAAAGGCGAGCGAGGAACGCTGCGAGCCGATTGCTTCCGGCCACTCATACCAGACCCGCGGCTACTCTTTCGACGAGCGGAAGCAGGCCGCGCCCGAAGTGCAGAAGTGGAACGTCTCGTCCTCGAAGTCTTCCGTCTCCATCTGTATCGTCAGGTGGTCAACGCCGAACTGCTCGTGCAGTTTCGAGCGCAGGGCGCGCAGCAATTCCGGCTGCGAGACGGCGTGCGCGTGGACGACGTGCGCCGACAGTGCCTCGCGCCCCGACGTGATCGTCCAGATGTGCAGGTCGTGAACGGCCTCGACGCCCGTCGTTTCGAGTATCGCGCCCTCGACCGCGGCGAGATTGATGTGCGCGGGCGTGCCTTCGAGAAGCACGTTCGTCGCCTCGCGTATAAGATTCCACGAACTCCAGACGATTAGAACCGAGATGAGCGCGCTGAAGAGCGGGTCTGCCGCATACCATCCGAAGAGCACGACGAGCAGCCCCGCCGCAATCGCGCCGAGCGAGCCGAGCGCGTCGCTCAGGACGTGAAGCCACGCGCCGCGCACGTTCAAGTCCTGCTCGTGATGCCCGTGCAGGAGCCATGCGCACGCGAGGTTGACTAAGAGTCCGCCCGTCGCGACCGCGGTCATCACACCGCCGCGCCTCAACTCCGGCGGGTTGAACCAGCGCGCATAAGCTTCGTAGAGAATGAAGAGCGAGACGGCTGCGAGCGCGACGCCGTTCGTGAACGCCGCGAGGATTTCGAGCCGGTAATAGCCGAACGTCTTGCTCGAAGTTGCCGGGCGCGAGCCGAACCACGCGGCGAGAAGCGCGAACGCCAGCGCCGCAACGTCCGTCAACATGTGCCCGGCGTCGGCGACGAGCGATAGCGAGCCAGTCCACCATCCGCCCGCCGCCTCCGCGAACATGTACGCGGTGGTCAGCAAGAGAACCCACGCGAGCCTGTCGCCGCCCGCGCGCGCCATGCCCCCGACGTGCGTGTGAACGCCCGCGGCGTGCGCGTGTTTGTGTCCGTTCGTCGAAGCCATACGCGCGAGTCGAGTGCGACGCGTGCGAAGACCGCTCGCGTCGCACTCGCCCGACCGCTCGAATCAAAATTCTCCGCCGCCGACGCGTCTCACAAAGTCGCCGTATGCGGAGCGTCAAGCTTAGCAGATTGCGCCGCGGCCATACACCCGCGCGCGCATGCGGCGAGGACGCGCGGCCAGGAAAGGCGCGCGATAAAAAAAGGGCCGAAACCGTGTCAAGGTTTCGGCCCGCGCTTCTCGAACCGATTGGTTTCGGCGCGCGACTGAAGTGACGGGGACGCGCGCGCGTCGCTTTCGTCTAAAGCTCGACGAGGTTGAGCGCCTTGTTGAAATCCCTGTAAAGCTCGTTCAGGTCGCGCACGGTCTTCTCAAGCACGTGCGGCAGGTCTTCGACCTCCGAAGTGTTGACGACGAGATTCGCGCCCGCGACGAACGCGGCGTGCGCGTCGCCCGTGCGCGCCTTCTCCGTTAGCTGCACGAAGACGACGCGCCGCCGTTCGGGCATACGCATCGAAACGAGTTCGCTGTTGATGAGGGCCGCGCCCTGCTGCCTCTGGTCGAACTCGGCGTCGAGTATGATCACGTCAACCCGCTCCTCGCGCAAACGCTCCATCGCCTGCGCCGCCGAGTCGGCTGAGAAGACGAGATAGCCGCCCTCCGCAAGCGCGCGCGCCGCCCTCTCGCCGCCGGTCGAGCCTGCGCACACGAGCACGCGCTTGCCGTCCAACACGCGGCGCTTCGACCCGCCGAAGTCCGCCTGCGCCACGGCCTCGCCGCGCAGCAGCGACGCGAGCAGGCGCAGCACTTCGTCCGAAGGCGACGGCGAAGGCTGCTGCGAGCGCGCATCCGCCGCGGCCTCGACGTTCGGGAGCGGCGAGGTCGAAGTGGCGCTCATCTCTTGCTGCGAGCGCGTTGAGACGGGCAGGTCGCCGACCGCCGTCACCGCGTCGCGCTGCGTCTGCGCTGTGGGCTGCGTGTTGATGATCTGCTGGCACTTCGGACAGCGCACGCTGAAGGGCCGCGCCGGAATCTTCGCCTCGTCCAACTGGAGGCGCGTCGAACAATTCAGACAGTTAACGATCATAAGCAGTAAGAGGTTAGGAATCAGGATTCGGTAGTCAGGTCGGGCGGCGCTGTAACCGCTCCGGTTTTTCTTTCGACTCTGACTCTTGACTTCGTTTTACTCGATCATGTCGAGCATTGACGCGCCCGCGGCGGGACGCGGGAGGTTTGCGTAAGAGGGGCGTGAGCCGCCCGCCGGCTTCGCTGCGACGCCGCCTCTCTCGCCGGCGAGAAAGTCGTCGGAGGCGGACATCCCCTTCAGAGCGAGCAGGAGGTTGTTCGGGTTCGTCGCGAACGAAAGCCCGTCTTCGAGCGTGACCGTGCCGCGCTCGATCATATCTTTGATGACCGTGTCGAAGTCCTGCATCCCTTCGAGCCTGCCGTCGCGCATCGCGTCGAGAAGCATCTTGCCTTCGCTCTCGCCCTCGCTGACGTACTCGCGCGTGCGCGGCGTTGACTTCAGCATCTCGACCGCGGCCATGCGGCCTTGGCCGTCCGCGCGCGGGATCAGGCGTTGCGAGATGATGTAGCGGAAGGTCTGCGCGAGCCGCGTGCGTATGACCTGCTCCTCGTTCTTCGGGTAGAGGCCGATGACGCGGTCAACGGTCTTCGACGCGTCAATCGTATGAAGGGTCGAAAGCACAAGATGTCCCGTCTCCGCGGCTTCGAGCGCGATCTCGGTCGTCTCGTAGTCGCGCATCTCGCCGATGAGTATGACCTTCGGCGCTTGACGTAGCGCGGCGCGCAGGGCCGAGGGGAAGTCCTTGGCGTCGGAGCCGATCTCGCGTTGGTTTATCGTCGAGTTCTTGTGCGTGTGAAGGAATTCTATAGGGTCTTCAATCGTGACGACGTGGTGGTACTGCCTCTCGTTGATGAGGTTGATGATCGCGGCCAGCGTCGTTGATTTGCCCGAACCTGTCGGGCCGGTGACGAGCACGATGCCGTTACGAAGTTCGGCGACTTCCGAAAGCTGTTCGGGCAGGCTCATCCCTTCGAGCGTCGGCACCTCGGTCGGGATGACGCGCATGACGATTGAGTAAGTGCCGCGCTGCTGAAAGATGTTGACGCGGAAGCGCGTGCGTGAAGGCAGCGAATAGCTGAGGTCGGTCGAGCCTGTGTGCGCGAGGCGGTGCGCGGCGTCGGGGTTGCCCTGCATCAGCGTCATCGCGATGATCTCGGTCTGGTACGGCGTCAACTTCTGAAGACCGAGCGGCTGGACGGGCGTCAGGCGACCGTTGATCTCAACCTGCGGCGATTGGTTGACGGAGAAGTTCAGGTCGCTGATCTTGTCAGAGACCTTCAGCATTTGCTCGATGACGGGCGGCAAGTCGAAATATCTCATGCGGGGTTTGTCGTGCTCCGGTTGGATGTGGACGTAAGAGCGAAGGCTGACTTGGCTTCGCTCATCGGAAACCTGCGGCGGGGCAGCCGAAGGCGAACCATCTCATTCTCTATGAACAACAGCAAAAAAGCAAGTACAAACTTTTAACCACTATTATTTTAACAGTTAACTCGCCAGCGGAGGTGAACGCGCATTCACAAGCGGTCGAGAAATTCGCGCGTCCGGCGAGTGATTTCGGCGTGGGAAGTGGAAGTGAGCAGAGCGCCGATGACCGCGACCGAGTCGGCCCCGGCTTCGAGTACGTCGCGCGCGTTCTCGCGCGTGATGCCGCCGATTGCAACGAGCGGCAGACGACCGACGCAGGCGCGCACGCGTGCGACGCCTTCGAGTCCGACGCAGGGGTCGGGGTTCGACTTCGACGAGGTTGTGAAGACCGGGCCGATTGCGACGTAGTCAACGGGCAAGCGCGCGGCTTGGGTGGCCTGCGCGACGTTGTGAGTCGAGAATCCGATGATCGCGTCCTCGCCGAGCAGCGCGCGTGCCGACTCCGGCGGCATGTCGTCCTGTCCCAGATGCACTCCGTCAGCGCCGAGCGCCAACGCGATGTCCGCGCGGTCGTTGATAATCAACTTCGCGCCGCGCCTGCGCGCGACCAGCAGTGCCTCTTCCGCCTCGCGATAGAACTCACGCGGCGAGAGACTCTTTTCACGCAACTGCACGACGCGCGCTCCTCCGTCGCAAAGGCATGCGACCTGTTCCGCGTGTGACAGTCCCGACAACCGCCTATCTGTGATCGGATAAAGTTTCGGCAGGAGCATCGGCGGCGAGAAGTCTTCAACGCACGGCATTGATCGCGCGATAGGCTTCGGACGTAAGGCCGGGAAGTCTTCGACGGAAGATTTCCCGGCCTCGGATGAAGGAACGGCGGGACGGTTATTCGTCTTTGATTGCGGCCCTCGCCTTCTCGGCCAGTTCGGGCGGCACTTCGTCGAAGCCGTGCGCGTCGCGCGCGTGCTCGGCGACTTGTCCCATCACCTCGTCTTCAGACTCGCCGCGGGCCACGAAATCGCAGTCCGGCCCGACATCCCTGCAACTCATCATCTTTGCCATCTTCTTCCTCCCATGCTCAACGCGTTGACGTTAACGATCAAAACCGATTCCGGGATTTTCCCACGGAGAATTTATACCACCGATTCGGCGAACGCCGTTGTTAAATCTGCCGGCCCGCTCACCTCGCGTCCGGCGGCACGGCTGATTGGTCGCCATCGAGGTAACGCTCGAACCAGTAGAGTTGCCAGTTCAAGCTCTCGACCAGATGCTTCGGCTCGCCCGTGCGTGTGAGGTTGTGGTTCTCGCGCGGGAAGATGACGAGTTCCGATGGCACGCCGAAGTGTTGGAGCGCGCGGAACCATTGCTCGCCCTGTTCGAGCGGCACGCGGTAGTCGTTGTCCGAGTGCAGGATGAGAATCGGCGTCTTGACGTTTCGCGCGTACTTCAGGGGCGAGCGATCCCAGAAGGTGTCGAAGTTGTCGAAGAGGTAGCCGCCGAAGTCTTCGCGGTGGGCGTATGCGCCGTCGCGCGTGCCTTCGTCGCTTACGAAGTTGGAGATGCTTCTGAGCGTGACCGCAGCCTTGAAGATGCCGGTGTGGCCGACGATCCAGTTCGTCATGGAGCCGCCGTAAGAGCCGCCCGTTACGCCGAGGCGCTCGCGGTCAACCCAAGGATATTTTTCGAGCGCGGCCTCGACGCCGTTCATGATATCCGTGTAGTCGTTGCCGCCCCATTGCCCTTCGATGCCGCGCTCGAACTTCTGACCGTAGCCGGTCGAGCCGCGCGGGTTGCAGTAGAAGACGGCCCACCCTCGCGCGGCGTAAACCTGAAACTCATGGTACCAGTCAACGCCGTACTGACCGGCGGGGCCGCCGTGGACGCTCAAAATCATCGGGTACTTCTTGCCCTCCTGCCAGCCGACGGGCTTGACCATGAAGCCGTCAACGTCCCATCCGCCCGCGCCCTTGTAGGTCATGCGCTCGATATCCGCGAGTTGGAGTTGCGACCAGAGTCTAGCGTTGAGATTCGTGATTTTTCTTTCGCCGCTCGCGTCGAGGTTCGCGACGTAGATGTCGTCGAGGTGTTTGAAGTCGTTGGCGGCGTAGGCCAGAAGGCGGCTACGGTCTGAAACGTCAACGGCGTGGACTGCACGAGTCCCCCGCGTCACCTGCGCGAGTTTGCCGCTTCCGGCGTCAACACGGAACAGGTGCTGCTCGCCGCGCACGCCCGTCTCGAAGTAGAGCGCGTGCCCGGCTTCGGCCCATTGAAGGTTCGTCGGGATGAGGTCGAGTTCGGGCGAGACGTTGCGCGACGGCTGCCCGCCCGACGCGGAGGCGAGAAAGATTTTCGGGTGGTCGGTTTCGTGGAGGCGACCGAGAAAGGCGATCTGTCTGCCGTCGGGCGACCAACGCGGGCTGTAGTCCTCTTCCGGGTGGTCGGAGATTTTCGTGATGGGGCCGCCCTCAGAGTTTATGACGAAAACGTCTGTGTTGCGGCTCTCGTCGAAGGCGTGTCCGGTGCGGTCGGAGACGAAGGCAATGTCGCCGCCGCTCGGCGACCACTGCGGGTCTGTGTCGTTCCAATCCTCGCCGAATGTGATCTGACGCGCCGCGCCGGTCTCCACGTCAACGACGAAGACGTGGCTCCGCTTGTCGTCGAACCAGCCGGTGTCGTTGAACTTGTAAGACAAGTGCTTGTAGTGTCGCACGTCGCTCGAAGGTGCGCGCGCGTCGCTCGGCCCCACACGGCTCGTGAGCACCAAGCGTTTGCCGTCGGGCGACCAGTCGAAACTGCCGACGCCGTTTCTCAAGTTGGTCACGCGTCGAGCCTCGCCGCCGTCGAACGACAGCACCCAGACCTGCGAGCGCGGCTGCGACTCGCTCGTCTGCAAGGCGCTCGGCACGCCCGGCGTCGTCGCCGTCGTGTTCACGGCGGGCGCGTTCGTCTGTGTCGGCGCGGGCGTCGCCTGCGGGACGGTCGCGCTCGGCAGTGCGGGCGAGGCGGGCGTCGGCGTCGGCGTGGATTGTTTCGTCGGCGAGCCGCTGTCGGTCGCGGGGCGCGCGGAGAGGAACGCGAGCGAGCGGCTGTCGGGCGACCAGCGCGGCGAGCTTGAAGATTGCAGGCTCGACGTGAACGGGCGCGGCGCGGAACTTCCGTCCACCGGGGCCACCCAGATTTGCGAAAGCCTGCGATTCTGCTTCTGGTCAACGGTCGTCAAGACGTAGGCGACGAGTCGTCCGTCGGGCGAGACGCGCGGGTCGGACGCGAACTCGAACGCGAAGTAGTCTTCCGGCGTGATGCCGCGCTTCGACGCCTGCTGCGCGCCCGTGCGCGCGAGCGGCGCGAGCAGAAGAAGGATTGCGAGCGCGAGTCGCGCCCTCTCGTGCTTTCTCATTCTCGACTCCTCCGAACCTGCTGCGTGCGGTCGCCGCCCCGGCTCAGACCGCGACGCCCTAGGGTTCTTCCGGCTCAATTCTCAAAGACTGTTTTCGACGCTCAGGGATTGTCTTTCGGCAGCGGCTTCGATTCGTCTTTCAGACCTTCTTCCGGCTTGTCCGCGTCGTATGTGAGTTCGTGCTGTGTGTTGTCGCGCAGGTCGTCGTATTCGAGCGCAGCCGTCCGACCGCTGACCTTCAGACCGTCGTAGGAGACAATCGGAGACCAGCACGAGTCGAAGCGCACGGCCTTCGCGTCGCGCTCGCGCCACGCGCCGTCGAGCTTGAGCCAGATGAGGTCGCATTCGTCGCCCCCGCCGCACTCGTGGTAATCCTGCTTCGGCTTCGACGGGCCGCAGATCTGAAGCAGAAGATAGACGAAGCCGCCTTTCCGCGTCAGGAAAATCTCTCTCGCGTCTCTGAGCCGCGCGGCCTCGACGTGCTTAAAAATATCGAGGGCGTGCGCGCTTCCGCGCTCGCGGACGACGACGCGGTGTCCGCTGATGCGCAAAACAGTTCCGTACTTAAGTTTCGCCGTCTGCGCCGCAGCGAGACTGGAAGACGCCGCCAACGAAAGGCAAACGAGCAACGCGATGGCTGCGACTTTTCCGCGTGACATCTTCACGGCTTCGACCTCCAACGCTTCTTCGAGCCACGTCGTTTTAACGTTATCGCTTCTTCGGTGTGTTGCTTCGATGTTGACGTACTTTCGTCGAGGCGGCTACTCGTTTTTGCACCTGTCAAAAGTTGCCGTGTAGGTCGAGTATTTATTCGTGTTGTAGTTCTTGCCGTACATCGGAACTTTCAACGTCCTCGCGCCGAGCGTCCAGACGATTCGCCTCGTCCCCGGCGGGAGTTCGTAAGGTGGCTTGCCGCGGTCGAATTTTATCGTCAGGAGATTTCCGTTCTTCGTGCCTGTGAAGTCGAACGTTTCGGCGGAAGTGTTTTCGTCGTAGCCGCCCGACTCGAACGTGCCTTCGACTTTAGTTCCGTTGATCGTGAACGTGGCCCTCTGACGGAGTTTCAAGCCGTCATTCTCGAAGCAACGTTCCGTCTGCGCCGAAGCCGTGGCGACGCCGCAGGCTAATAAAAACAGGAGCGCCGCGAATATTCTCTTCATGCTTCTTTGCTCCTTACGGTTTTCGCTGCTTCCGGCGGGTCGCTTCCGAACTTCCAGCCCGCGCGGCGTCGCCGGGGCGTAGCTGCTCCGTGAACAGTCTGAGTATGCGTTTGTACTCGTCGGCCCAACTGTCCGCGCGGTCGAATGTGTGGTCTTCGACGGGGTAGGGCGCGACCTCCCAATTCTCTTTCCTCAACTCGATGAGGCGTTCGACGAGTCGAACGGTATCCTGAAAGTTGACGTTCGTGTCCACCATGCCGTGACAGATAAGCAGATGGCCTTTGAGTCCCGCGGCGAAGTAGATGGGCGAGCTTTGGCGGTAGGCCGCGGGGTCGTCCTGCGGGTCGTTGAGAATGTTGGACGTGTAGGTGTGGTTGTAGTGCGCCCAGTCGGTGACGGGGCGGAGCGCCGCGCCCGCGGCGAAGGTGTCGGGCGTGGTGAACATCGCCATCAGCGTCATGAAGCCGCCGTAAGAACCGCCGTAGATGCCTATGCGCTTCGGGTCAACGCCGTGCTCCGCGACGAGGTAGCGAGCGGCGTCAACGTGGTCGTCCAAATCCTTGCCGCCCATGTGCCGGTAGATGCCGACGCGCCAGTCGCGCCCGTAGCCCGCGCTTCCGCGGTAGTCAATGCTCAAGACCGTGAAGCCGCGCTCCATCAGAAGATGGTGAAACATGTATTCGCGGTAGTAGCTCGACCAAGACTTCGTTACGTCCTGCAAATATCCAGCGCCGTGCACGAAGATGACTGCGGGGCCGCCGCCACGGAAGTTCGCGGGCTTGTAGAGCCGACCGTACACGGTCGCGCCGTCGCGCGCGCGGAAACTGACGACGGGCGGGTCAATCCAGTTGTAATCGTTGAACTCCGGGATGGGCGAAGTCGTCACCTGTTTGACTTCGGACGACTGCGCGCTCGTTGACTGCGGCGTGTTCGTCGAAGTCGTCGTGGCGGGACGGTTCGGCTGAAGATAAAGCTCCGGCGGCTTGTTGCTGTACGAGCGCACGACCGCCAGCATCGAGTCGTCCGGCGAAACGTCAACCTGATTGAAGCCGGGCATCGTCGTCAGACGTGTTCGCGCTCCGCCGCCCACCGGCATCGAGTAGAGGTGATGCTCGAAGAAGCTGCCCTCGCTTGAAGTGAAATAGAACTTCGTCTTGTCCTCGGAGAGTCGAACGTCCGAGACTTCAAACTTGCCGGAGGTCAACTGTGTGGGTTCGCCGCCGTCGGTCGAGACGGTGTAGAGGTGCGCCCATCCGTCGCGCTCCGAGACGAAGAAGACGTGCCGGTTGTCGGGCAACCACCCAAGAGTGAACGAGCCGGGGCCGCCGACCCAAGCGTCGTCGTGGACGGTCGCCAGCACCTTCGTCTTCGCCGTCTTCGGGTCGAGCAGCATGATCCAGCGATCCTTGTTGTCGGCGGCGCGCGCCAACAGGACGGCGCGTGTGCCGTCGTCCGACCACTGAAGCTGGAATAGCAGCACGTCGCGGTCGTGCGAAGACTGCGACGCCTCGGTCTGCTGCCCTCGCGTGCGCGGCGGAGTTTGCTGTTGCGTTTGCGCGCCCGTCTGCTGCGACTGTGCTCCCGTTTGTGACTGCGTGCCCGTCTGCCCTTGCGACTGCGCGCCGCCCTGCTGTTCTTGTAAGACCTGCGTCTGCTGTCCGGTCTGCTTCGCCTGTTCGGATTGATTCTCGACGCCGCGCTCGCGCTCGGCGGATTCGGTCGCGTTCTGCTCTGTGCGCGTCTGCATGTGCAGCGCGACATCGGCGCGGCGCTGGAGTCCCGTCTCGACCCACTTGACCTCGCCCGTCGCGACCGAAATCAAAGCGATGCGCGTGCGTCCCGGAAGGTCGCCGACCTTCGAGCGCCCCTGTATGTCTTCGGTGTAGCCGGATTCGGTGACGAAGTTAGGGACGATTGTGTTCCTCGCGCCCGACTGTTCGTTGACGTTTGCGACGACGTAATCGCCGTCGGGCGACAGCAGAAGACTCGTCAACGTCTGCCCCGCCGCGAACGTGAAGGGGCGTCGCTTCTCCTCCGCGCGTCGCTTCTTCTCCTGCTCCTCGCGCTGCTCTGCGCGCTCCTCGACGGATTCGAGAAGCTGCCGCTCCTCTTTGCGGACGAACTCCTGACTCTCGCTCGTGCCCTGCCGCGGATTGACCGTGGCTTGAATGCCGCCGCCCGCGCCGCCGCGTGCCTGCGGCTGCGAATCGCCGCCCGTCCCTGCCACGCGTATGTCCGTGAGTTGTTCGAGCGTGCCGCCGTCGAGCGACATCGTGTAGAGATTGTTCTGCCGCGTGAAGAAGACGTGGCGCTGGTCGCGCGTGAAGTGCGCGTTCGACTCGGCATCCACCGTGCGCGTCAACTGCCGCCGCTCGCCCTTCGCGTTGTCATAGAGAAAGATGTCGCCGTCTTCCGTGAAGACCGTTAGCTGTTTGTCCTTCGAGAGTTCTCCGAACGGGGGCGGCGCTTGCTTCGCCTCTTCGTCGGTAAGCCTGCGAAGTCCCGTGCCGTCGCGATCCACGACGTAGAGACTCAACTCCTTCAAGCGAGGCTCGCCCGCGCGCTTCCAACGGAAGAAGACCCGGCGGCTGTCCTGCGACCAGTAAACACCCGTGGGCGCGTAGCCGACCAGATCGGGCCCGCGCATGATGCTGTCAACCGTCAACTCGAACTTCTTCGAGGGCGACGGCTGCTGTTGCGCGAACGCCTGCTGCGTGAGCGTCAAAACGACGAGCGCGAGCGACGCCGAAGCGCGCCGGAGTTTGTGTCCTCGCATTTACGTCCTCTCGTTTTCTTTCTGCCGGGCCGCCGGACGCGGCGGTATAATTTCGGGCCGACGGACTTCCAAAGAGTTGGCCGCGCGGAGCGAACGAAGGTCGCGGCGGATTTTCATGGAGACTTTGAATGTGAACGAGCGGCGGGATGATACAACAAAACCTGAACGGGAGTCGCGCCCCGCGCGCGGGCACGGAGACTATTATTACGACGACTCGACGGGCTACGAGACTTACGAGCCGGAAGAGGTCGAAGAGAACGAAGCGGAAGAAGATTTGACGAAAGAGGCGCGCCGCGAAAAGGACGCGCGGCAACGCGGCCAAGAGTGAATGTTATTTGAGTTGAGGTCGGCGTGCGTCGAGCGAAACGGCAGGACACTTCAGCGTCGCGCGCGCCTGAGACTCAAACGGCGACGGTCGGAGAGCGTGTACGTGTCGCGCTTGCGCTGCTCGCCGTTGTATTCGCTGTCCTCGTAGCGCGGGCAGTCGCAACGCTCGCCGTCGTGCTCGAAAGAGCATCCGCCCGCAATCGTGTGCTGCTCGTGCAGGTGGCCGCAGTTCCAGCAAACTCCGTCGTTCACGTCGTTCACCCTCGAAACGTTTTCAGAATTTTCAAGCGAAAATATTTCAGTCCCGCGGCGACTGTCAAGGCGGATGGCCTTTGCCGTCGAAGCCCATCAAGACTCTTTCTTCGGTCGTCGGTTCGACGCGAGCACGCGCTTGCGTAGGCGTATTGACTTGGGCGTGACTTCGACCAACTCGTCGTCGGATATGAATTCGAGCGATTGTTCGAGCGAGAGGTCTTTGACGGGCACGAGCCGCATCGCCTCGTCGGCGGTCGAGGCTCTCATGTTCGTCAGCTTCTTCTCGCGGACGATGTTCACGTCTAAGTCAACCGAGCGCGCGTTCTCGCCGACGACCATCCCTTCATAAACCTTCGTTGTCGGGCGGACGAACATCGTGCCGCGCTCCTGTAGATTGTAGATGGCGTAAGTCGTCGCGTCGCCCGCGCGATCCGCGACGAGGCTTCCGGTCGAACGCCCGCGCATCGGCCCCAACCACTCGCCCCAGCGAAGGAAGATCGTGTTCAGAAGCCCCGTGCCCTTCGTCTCCGTCAGGAACTCGCCGCGGAAACCTATGAGTCCGCGCGAGGGCGTCTCGAACTCAAGCCGGACGCGCCCCGTGCCGTGGTTGACCATCTTCGTCATCTGACCCTTGCGCCGCCCCATCGCCTCGGTGACGACGCCGATAAACTCTTCGGGGCAGTCAATGACGACAAGCTCGATAGGCTCAAGCGTCTTTCCGTCGAGCGAGCGTGTGATGACTTCCGGCTTCGAGACCAGAAGCTCGTAGCCCTCGCGCCGCATCATCTCGATGAGGATCGAGAGTTGAAGCTCGCCTCGTCCGGAAACCTTGAACTGGTCGGGCGACTCGGTCTCGGCGACACGGATGGCGACGTTGCCGAGTATCTCGCGGTCAAGCCTTTCCTTGAGTTGGCGCGACGTGACGTACTTGCCTTCCGTGCCCGCGAACGGCGAGTTGTTGACGCCGAAGATCATCGAGATGGTCGGCTCGTCAACGGCGATGACGGGCAGGGGCTGCGGGTTGTCGGCACTCGTGATGGTTTCGCCGATCTCGATTCCTTCGATGCCCGCGAGCGCGACGATCTCGCCGGAGCGCGCACGCTCGATGCTCTCGCGCTTCAAGCCCTCGAAGGCGTAAAGCTCCTTGACGCGAACTCGCTCGACCGACTTGTCGCGCTTGACGACGGCCACTGTGTCGCCCTGCGCGATCTCGCCGGAGAATATGCGACCGATGGCGAGGCGTCCAACGTACTCGCTGTAGTCGAGATTCGCTACGAGCAGTTGCAGCGAGTCGGAGCGAAGCTCGCGCGGCGCAGGAATAGTCCGCACGATCTCCTCGAAGAGCGGGCGCAAAGATCGAGAGTCGTCCGACAACTCTTTCTTCGCCACGCCGTCGCGCGAGACGGCGTAGAGGACTGGAAAATCAATCTGCTCGTCCGTGGCGTCGAGGTCAATGAAGAGGTCGTAGATGTCGTTGACGACTTCTTCGGGACGCGCGTCCTGCCGGTCAATCTTGTTGACGACGACGATGGCGGGCAGACGCGCTTCGAGCGCCTTCCGCAGAACGAAACGCGTCTGCGGCAGAGGCCCCTCCGCCGCGTCAACTAAAAGCATCACGCCGTCAACCATCTTCAGAACGCGCTCGACCTCGCCGCCGAAGTCTGCGTGGCCCGGCGTGTCGAGTATGTTTATCTTCACGCCCTGAAAGTGCACCGAAGTGTTCTTCGCCATGATCGTGATGCCGCGCTCGCGCTCCAAATCCATCGAGTCCATCACGCGCTCGACCAGATGCTCGCCCACGCGAAACGTGCCCGACTGCCTGAGCATCGCATCCACGAGCGTAGTCTTCCCGTGGTCAACGTGCGCGATGATGGCGATGTTGCGTATGTCTTCTCTAATCATAAAAGTGTTAACGAATACTCCTTGACTCGCGGCGAGCGGAAGGCTTGCCCTCGTCAGTGCAGTCCAGCCTTTTTTAACGGGACTTGATGAAACAGATATTTTAACTTGTCATCCCTCACTTGTCACACGCCACGACCTTCGACCTTCGAGCGCGCCGGTCTGGCGCAGAGCCTCGTAGAGCACGATGGCGACCGACGTTGCGAGGTTGAGACTGCGGATTTTCGGGTTGGGCATCGGGATCGTGAGACAGCGCTCGCGGTTCGCGCGCAGAAGGTCTTCCGGCAGGCCGCGCGTCTCCGGCCCGAACACGAGGCAGTCGTCTTCCGCGAACGCCCAGTCGGCGTAGGACGCCTCAGCCTTCGTCGTCAAGTAAAGGAAACGCGCGGCGGGAAGCGCGTCGCGCAGAGCTTCGAGGTCGCGGTGGCGTTGTAGCTCGACCTCCGGCCAATAGTCGAGTCCGGCGCGGCGCACCGCACGGTCGTCGAGCCGGAAGCCCGTCACGCCGACGATGTGCAGCGGAGTGCGCGTCGCCGCACAAAGACGCGCGACGTTCCCTGTGTTCGGCGGTATCTCAGGCTCGAAGAGCGCGACGCGGAGCATGGGAAGCTTTCAGCCGTCAGCAATCAACCTTCGGCTTTCAACTTTCGTAAACATCAGCCGAATGAATTGTCGTTGAAGGGCATGTGTGAGGGCAAGCATGTGCGGAGTCAAACACAGGGCACTGTCGTTGACAAAATGTTCGTCGTGCGAATGGCTGAAGACCGAGCGCCGACGGCACAAAAAAATTTCGGACGGCGTGCATTGTATGCGACCGCCGTCCTTGGTTAGCGCCCTCGCGGGCGAAGAGTGTTGTGTGCGCCGTTGAAGGTTGCGCGTACTCCCCTTGGCTAGACTATCTCTTCTTGGCGCCGCCCTTCTTCGCGCCGCCCTTTTTCGCGCCGCCCTTTTTCGCGCCGCCGCCCTTTTTCGCTCCGCCCTTTGCTGCTTTCTTAGTTGCCATAAGCTGTAGCTGCTCCTTTTCTTTTTTTGGTGTGCCTCACCATTCCTGGTCAGGTCGTTTCTCACCACAAGATGCTGTATCAATTTTTATCTTGTGGCCTAGAGTGAATGGCGCACAACATATTGGGATTTATAAACACATTGAAAAAAGATGTCAACAACTTTAATTCAACGGCGGCGAAAAAAAAATCGCGCGCGTCGTTCGAGTAACTATGCTTGAACGACGCGCGCGAAAATTTTCGTCGGCTCCGACGGTCTGTTCGGCGAGATTGTCGAAGAGAAAAGTTATCTGAAGAACGGAGTGAAGACCCACTGGTCGTGCCGCTCGATGCCGTAGTAGGTGACGATGGATGCGCGGCGGCTCCGGCTCGCGACGCCGATGAAGGGGCCGTTGCTCGACTCGGACTCGTCTTCGCCGCCGGGCGCTTCCTCGTCCGACCCTAAGTCGAGTATGCCGGAGAGTCGCGGTAGCTGCTGCGCGAAGGGCAGGAGCGCGGGGTCTTTCGTCGCGACAGGAAGATGGCCGTCGCTGTAGACGGCGAGTTGCTTGATGAAGTTGACAAAGGCCGGGTCGTTGACCTTGACGGTGTGCCACGCGCCGCACTCGCCGTTGTGGCTCGTGAGCGGGTCGCAGGCGGCGCTCGCGCGCAGAACGTAAATCTTCTTCGTGCTACCGACCGGCGTCACGCCGTCGAGCAGTTCTTCCATCGAGGTCGGCGGCTGGCGCTTGTAACGTATGTAGAGGCGTATCGCCTCGGCGACCTCCTCGCCGCGCGCGACGGCCTCAAGCTCGCGCTCGCGGCGCGACTGCTGCTGTATGCTCGGCGCGGCGGCCATCATCATGATCATGACGACGGTCATCAGCGCGAGCAGCGCGATGAGCGCGTATCCGCGTTCGCCGCGATTCGGTGTCGCGTCGGCCATGTGTGTCGGGCGCTGCGTCAAGGCTCTTCATCTCCTTCCTCGCTCGAAGGCGGCTGGATCGAGCCGGGGGCGCGGCCCTGAAGTCCGCCCGCGGCGGAGGCTGTGAAGGGCAGCGTGTGCTTGATGTTCAAATCCTTGTCAACGACATCCACGCCGCGTTCAGAGATCGCGGCGACGCGGAAGCGGCCTTCGACTATATCGCCCTCGTGCACGCTGTAAAGCTCGCCCTTCTGATCCTTGAGTACCGCGGTGTTCGAGCGAGCGCGCTTGAGGAGTCCGACGTAGACGTAGGTCGGCGCGGGCGGCTGCATGACGGTGAGCGTCGAAGTGTTCGAGTAGAGTTTGCCGTCGGGCGTCATCACCTTGACCTGCCGCGGGCCCGAGCTTGAGATGGCTGCGGCGGGGACGGTCGCCGTTAGCTGCTGCATACTCTTGTACTGCGTCGGCACTTGCTGGCCGTCAACGAAGACGCTCACGCCGGGGCCGAACTTGTCGCCGGAGACCTGAAGCGTGAAGTTGCCGGTCGAAGCGAAGACGCTTTGCGGCGCGAGAGACGCGAGCACGAGCGGCGGCGTGGGCGTCGGGGTCGGCGGCGGCGTGACGGACGCGGTCGGCACGGCAGGGGCGACGGGCTTTTCGTAGAAGGCGAAGATGTTTCGGTCGCCGTCGGGGCCGTCATAGGCGGCCTGCTCGACGATGACGGGCGTCAGAGTGCCGGGGTCAACTTCGGTCGCGTCGGGCGAGTTGTTCGCGTTCGTCTGATTGCCGGTGCGTCTCGGCGCCGGTCTTGGAGTCGGCGAGGCCGCCGCGCCGTTCGGCCTCGAAGGGCCGGAGAACATGTAGAAGATGAAGACGAGCATGACGACCGGCAGCGCGATGGCCGCGATCAACTTGTTTCGTTCCGCCGGTGTCTTTCCTTCAAACAGGGCCATGGCTTTCCAACTTGCTTCCGCGACTGCTCCGGCTCACACGCGCCGCCCGCGCCGCCTCCGTAAAATTCCGCCGCGAGATTTTCACTGCGCCGCAACGCGCCGGAAGTATGCGGCCATGTCGAGCCGCAGGCTGACGAGCGCGCCGCGCGAAGGCGTCCGCGGCTGCGCCGCCGGGGGCGAGGGCGAAATTCCGGGCATCAAGGGAACGGGCGCTTGCGCCGCCGACGGCTGCGATGCGGCGCTAGAGTCGTTGATGCCTTCGAGTTCGACCGTGTTGACGACGACGAACTGGTTGTTGTCCGATTCGATGTCGCGTATGAAGTGGCGCAGGTTCGGGTACGTTCCTTCGACCGTGAGCGTAACGCCGATGCCGGGGAAGATGCTTTGCACGACGCGCGCCGCCTGATCGCTCGCGCGTCTTTGCGTCTGGTCGGCTCCGGGCGCGGTCTCCTGCAACTGCGTGTAGCTGATGCCGCCGCTGATGCGCAGATTGTTCTTGATGATGAGACGGTTCAACTCCTCGATGACCGTCTTCGAGCCGCTGTCGGCCAGTCCGAGATGCCCCGTCTCGAAGCGTTCGAGGCTCGTTAGGATTTCGTCGGCGCGCTGCTGCGTGTCCTTGTTCGTGCCGAGCGTTTGCTGCTGCGCCTGGAGACGTTTCTGAAGCTCGTCGTGCTCGTCTCTGAGCGATTGGCGGCGCGAGCGCTGCGGCACGAGAAGGAAGAAGTAGGCGAGTACGGTCGTGAGCACGAGCAGCGCGGCGACGCCGAGCGCGGCTGCCTCCGGCACTCCGAGCGGCGCGCGGCGGCGCGTGACGCGAAGGCGCTCGAAGCGTGCGCGAAGTCCCGCGCGCGCGCCGCCGCCTGTTGTGTCCGTGACTGCCGTGTCGTCTCTCAAAACTAGTCGCGTCCTCCCGCGTCTGAACTGTCTTCGCGCGCGGCGTGCGTGCGCAAGACCGAGCCGATCTGCGCGCTCTCGTCGCCTTCGACGCGTCGCCGCACGCGCTGTAAATAAGAGACGCGCAGCGTCCACTCGTAGCCCGACTCGCCCTTGCCCGACTTCTGATTCTCGGTGAGCGGGACTGCGGTAAACTTGCCGACGCGATTCATCTCGTCAATCATGCCGGTCACGTCCGAGGGCGTTTGCCCAAGGACGGTCAGGTCGAGGTCTGCTCGCGTCTGGTCGCCGGCCTGCGCCACGTCGCGGACGTTGATGCGCGCGACGCGTACGCTTTTGGGGAGGAACTCTTCGAGGTCTGAGAAGAGAAGCGACCACGAAAAAGCCTTGCGGCTGACGAGTTCGTGCGCGGCCCTCAAGCTCACCTGCTGCTCAGGCGAGATGTTGCGGCTGATCTCCTGAGCCTGCTTGTCGTTCGCCGCGCGTTGCGCGCGCATCGCCTGAACCTGACTTTCGGACGCATCCGCCTCGACGCTCACCGCGCGATACTGCGCGAGCACGAGCGCGAGCACGAGCACAGAGGCCGCCGAGACGGCAACGGCTATCGTCCACGGCAGCGCGCGGTTGCGGAACGGGTCGCTTGAAAGGTTGAGTCTTGCGATCACTTGCTCTTTTGCTTTCCGATAGAGACGAGCGGGCGGCGTTGTCGAGAGACTTCACCCACGTTTAAAAGGATAACCCGCGCCGCGCGGGGCACGCAACCAGCCCACGCCCGCACTTACACGCCGCACGCGCGCGCCGGTTGCAGAAAGGCTACGGCGCGGAAGGCCGAGCGCGCGGCGCGGGTGCGACGGCGGTTGATGGCAGTTGATGACGGAAGGCTTTTTCAGCGGGGCACGCCGGGCGCGCTTCCGCCGGGCTTGAGTTCGGGCGGCGAGACGCAGTAGGCGACGACGCGATTACGCCCCATGTTCTTTGCACGGTAGAGCGCCGTGTCGGCGAGTTCGACGAGTTCGATTGGGTCGCGCGCGTCGTCCGGGTAGGCGGCGACGCCGATGCTTATGGTGAGCCGCAGAGTCGCGCCCGTGCCGCCCGCCGCGCCGCGCCGCACGGCGGAAAACTCGTTCGCCTCGATTGCCGTGCGCACGCGCTCGGCGGCGACCAATCCCTGCGCGCAGTCCGCGTTCAGGAGGAAGGCCGCGAACTCTTCGCCTCCGAAGCGCGCGGCAACGTCGCCCGCTCGCAGCGCGTTCATGATGAGCGAGCCGACGACTTCGAGCGTCTGGCTGCCGACGAGGTGGCCGTGCGTGTCGTTGACCAGCTTGAAGTGGTCGATGTCCATCATCAGAACGCAGAAGGGCAGCCCCTCGGTCTCGGCGCGACCCGATTCCCGCCTGAGTTCGGAGAAGAAAGACTTGCTTGTGAGAAGCCCCGTCAACTCGTCGTGAGCGAGAAGGCGGTGAATCTGCCGCTGGTATTCGCGGTCTATGTCGTCGAGCAGGTCGAAGCGCAGGAGGTTTTCGCCGATGGTGATCTTGTCGCCGTCCTGTAGATACTCGTCGGTTATCTGCTGGCCGTTGAGGAGCGTGCCGTTCGTCGAGCCGAGGTCTGTCAGGCGGTAACGCCGCTCGCTCGTCGAGAGGTCGCGCTCGACCCTTATGCGCGCGTGCATGCGCGAGGCGCGCGCGTCGTTGACGCGAACGTCGGCTTCGAGCGCGCGCCCCAAAGTGACCTCCTCGCGTTCGAGCGGGATGGGCGCGGCCAAAAGCTCTCCGCGGAGGAAGACGAGCGCCGGGTGGCGTTCGCCGTCGCCGGCGCGCGGCTTGGGTGCGGAGCCAGTGATGAAAGTTTTGTCGCCCGGTTCGTTGCTCATCTCAGGGGAAAGCGGAGCGAAAGAAATGGCGCGGGGTGCGGGCGTGCCGGACACTTGCTTCGAGCGCCGGCTCGTCCCGCGCGCATCTTAGCGCGTCGGGCGCGCGGGCTTCAACGTAAATCTGCTCGGCGTCGTTGGCATTCCGACGCGCTCAGACATTATGATTCACGCCAGCGCTGCCGCACGTCTCCCGTGCTGTTCGGAACTGAAGCGGCACGGCGCGCGAGGTGCAGATGGCGAGTATCAGATCGCTGACGAGAAGTTGGCTCCCGCAGGACTTCAAAAAATATTTCCAGCGCGTGCTGCTCGGCTACGACTCCTACGCGCCGTCTTTCGCGTCCGCGGGCGAGGACATGATACTGCGCCACGTCATCGGCTCCGACAAGATGGAGGGCTTCTACGTTGACGTTGGCGCGTACCATCCGGTGCTTTCGTCGAACACATACTTCTTCTACCTGAACGGCTGGCGCGGCATCAACGTCGAGGCCCGTCCGGGCAGCCGTGCGCTCTTCGACCGCGTGCGCCCGCGCGACATCAACCTCGAAGTCGGCGTCTCGACCGAGCCGGGCGAGTTGATCTACTACTTCATCGGCGAGGACTCGACGATGAACAGCTTTTCGCGCGACTTCCTCGAACACATCGGTATGCTTGGCGAGGTCAGGCGCGAGATTCCGGTGCAGGTGCTTCCGCTCTCGGAGGTGCTCGCGCGCAACCTGCCCGCGGGGCAGGAGATTGACTTCATGAGCGTTGACGTTGAAGGGCACGACCTGCGTGCTCTTGAGTCGAACGACTGGGCGAGGTTCAGGCCGCGCTTCGTCGTCGTCGAGGACAAGGAGACGGACGCGGAGCGCTCGGAGATCGTCCGCTTCATGCGCGCACAAGGCTACGGCGTCTGCGCGCAGAACGTCATCATACTCGACAAGGTGAACGAGTATTTCTTCGTTGACAGGTCGCGCTGAGGCGGCGCAGGGCGCGTGCCGACCGCGACGGCCGGGCCTTCCGCCTCTTTTTCAAGTCGCTCCAATGTTCAGACCCTACGACACGCCACGCGAAGGAGCGCCCGTCGTGCGCGAAGGCGGCGTCTCGAAGAGGAAACTTCCCGCCAACTTCCGATCCGAAGACGCGCCGCTCTTCGAGCACGAGCTTGAGCGCGCGATACCGCCGACGATTCTCGTCGAACTGCGCGGCGTCTCGGCGACTTCGGAAGGCGTCCTCTACAAAGGCGCGCGGATTCTGCCGGAGTCATACTCTTCGCCCGTCGTCCTCCGGCATTTTCTCGACAGGCGCGCGAGCGTCGTCAAGTTCTTCGCCGCAAACCTCGCGCGCCGTCGCCGGAAAATCCGGGCGCGCTGCGCGTGGGTGACAGACGATTGGAGCTACGGCTATTTTCACTGGCTCTCGGACGCGCTGCCGCGACTCTTCACGATCAGAGAGCGGTTGGGCGAACTCGTCCTGCTGCTCCCGCAGCGATACGAGGGGCTTGAGTTCGTCCGTTCGTCTCTCGAAATCTTCGGCGCGCGCCGCGTCGAGTACGTCCGCGAGGGCGAGGTCTGCTTCTGCGAACATCTGTTGATGCCGACGCACACCGCGCCGTCGGGGAACTACAACGAGGGACTCATGCGCGAGATGCGCCGGCTCATACTCGACTCGTTCGCCCTTGGCGACGAGCCGCGCGGTCGCATCTACCTCAGCCGCTCGCGCGCGCCGAAGCGGAAGGTCGTGAACGAGGACGAGGTCGTCTCGGTGCTCGGCGAGTTCGGCTTCCGCGTCGAGCACTTCGAGGACTACGCCTTCGCGCGTCAGGTCGAGATCGCCGCCGGCGCGAGCCACTTCGTATCGAACCACGGGGCGGGGCTGACGAACATATTCTTCATGCGGCCCGGCGGCTCCGTTCTCGAACTGCGCCGGCGCGGCGAGCAGGAGCGAAACTGGTTCTTCAACCTCGCGAACTCCTCCGGCCTCGAATACTTCTACCAGTCCTGCGCGCCCGCCGACGCCGTCGAAGACCCGCACACCGCGAACGTTCTTGTTGACCCACGCGCGCTCCGCGAGAATCTGTCGCTCATGCTCGGCCACGGCGCTGAGTCGCGTTGAAATCGGGGCGGCGAAGCCCCGCGCGGCGAGCGCGTTTGCGCGGGTGCGCTTGTGGCCCGCGCTCCGCCTCTCTTATAATTAAGGCAAACGCCCCGCGAGAAGGTTTGGCATTTAACGAACGCGCGGGAGCGGCGTCGCGGCGGACACGGACGACATTGCCGGAAAAGCGTCCGAGGAGTTTCCGAATTGAAAGAAGAAGCTACGCTGGATTGCCCTTGGTCGAGGCAGGTTTTGACGGTCGAGCGCGTGTCGGAGGCGCGGCTGCCGACGGAGATCGGCGAGTTCCGAATCGCCGGCTACCGCTCGAAGACAAGCGAAGAGGAGTTCGTAGCCCTCTACAAGGGCGAGATGAACCCGGAGCAGCCGACGCTTGCGCGCATACACTCGCAGTGCCTGACGGGCGACGTGTTCGGCTCGACGAAGTGCGACTGCGGTCGCCAACTCCACCGCGCGATGGAACTGATCGAGCGCGAGGGTCGCGGCGCTATCGTCTATCAACTTCAGGAGGGGCGCGGCATCGGCATCATCAACAAGATTCGCGCCTACGCTTTGCAGGACGAGGGCGCGGACACCATCGAGGCGAACGAGAGGCTTGGACTCGCCGTTGACCTGCGCGAGTATCGCCAGTGCGCCGAAGTCCTCTTCGACATGGGACTGTGTAAGGTTCGCATGATGTCGAACAATCCTTTGAAGCTTCGCGCGATGGAGGACGCGGGGCTGAGAGTCGTCGAGCGCGTCGGGCTTGAGATCGACCCGCCTGACAACGCCGTGAACTACCTTCGGACTAAGAAGGAGAAGCTGGGCCACCTGCTCGATCACATCGAGTAGCCGCGACCGCCTTCGTCGAGAACAGCCGCGCCCCGCGATCCAGCATCAGGGGCGCGGCGTTTTCTTGCCCTCGGAAAAAATCCCGCCGCGGCCTCATCCGAAAAAATTGTTTCGGTTTCCATATTTTTGGATATAATGCCGCGCGTTCCAGCCGCCGCCGGGAAGAAAACCTTGAAAAGTTCCGCACACGTCGGGCGTCAGCCTTTGTCGGCGCGTCGGGAACGACAGTTGCCAACAGCAATTTCCATCAAATGATTTTTCGCGGCAGTCTCGCAGCAGCGGCAGCGCGAAAAGCTTTCGTCATCGTTCTTCGCTTTCTTCCGGTCTTAGTAAAACAGTTCGAGTAGTCGCGAGGTGTCGCTCCCCGGTTCTCCGGCACTTTCGTCAGCACCGCCCGCGCACCTCCTGTGCAGGGCGAGGCCAGACTCCACTAGAGTCGGCCTCGCGCTGCTCGCAAGCAGTCACTTTTATTCAAGGCACAGCACAATTCTTTTTGCGCCCGACGCGCGGCGTCTCGCCAATGGGTTTCGCGCGCGGAAGCGCCGGCCACCCAACAAAGTTTTGAGGAGGGAATGATGATTAGACCCACGACTACAGCAAGAGGCGCGACGGCTCTTCTCTTCGCGCTCGTGCTCGCGCTCTTCTGTCTGCATGCGTCGGCGCAGACGGGAACGTCCTCCGTGCGCGGCACGGTGGCCGACTCGCAGGGCCACGTCGTACCGGGCGCGACCGTGACGCTCGTTGACCCGGACAAAAACACCACTCGCACGCAGACGACGAACGCCGACGGCCATTTCACCTTCGACCTGATACCGCCCGGCAACTACCGGCTTGAGATCACGGCCATGGGCTTCAAGAAGAGCGTCATCACGGACGTTCAGGCGCTCGTCGCAAGCCCGACCGAACAGAACGTCGCGCTTGAGATCGGCAACGTCACGGAGTCCGTGACGGTCTCAACGTCGAGCGCCGAGGTTCTCATCAACACGCAGGACGCCACGGTCGGCAATAACTTCGTCACGCAGCAGATCACGCAACTCCCGCTCGAAGCGCGAAACGTCAACTCGCTTTTGACGCTCCAGCCCGCCGCCACGCGCGAGGGCTACGTCGCGGGCGCGCACGCCGACCAGTCGAACGTCACGCTCGACGGCGTTGACATCAACGAGGCGCAGACGAACCAACTCGGCGGCGCGACCAACGGCGGCGCAGGCTCGAACGCGCTGATCGACTCGACGGCCTCGCCCGACCGAAACACCGTCATCCGTCTGAACGCCGAGGCCATACAGGAATTCCGCGTCACCACGAGCACGCCGAACGCGAGCCAGGGTCGCTCTTCGGGTGCGCAGGTCGAGATCATAAGCAAGCCCGGCGAGAATCAGTTTCACGGCTCGCTCTTCGAGGCGCACCGAAACACCATCTTTACGGCCAACGACTTCTTCAACAACAGCGCGGGCGTGCCTCGCCCGAAGCTCATACGCAACACCTACGGCGGCTCAATCGGCGGCCCCGTCAAGGAGAACAAGCTCTTCTTCTTCTACAGCTACGAGGGGCGTCGCGACGCAAGCCAGCAGTCAATCGTCGAGACCGTCCCGCTGCCAAGCCTCGGTCGCGGCGAGGTTCGATACCTCGGCCCTTCGGGGAATCTTACGACCGTGACGGCTGCGAACCTCGCCACAATCTTCCCCGACCTCGGCGGCGTTGATCCGGCGGCGCTCTCGGCGCTCGCGGCTGCGGCGGCGAAATATCCGGCCAACGACTTCACGGTCGGCGACGGGCTGAACACGGCGGGCTTCCGCTTCAACGCTTCGACGCCGCTGCGCTACAGCCAGCACTGGGCGAACTTCGATTGGAACGTGACGAGCAAGCAGGTCTTGACTTTCCGTGCAATCGAGCAGGACGACCTGACCGGCGGCGCTTCGGCCTTCCCCGACACGCCGACCGAAGACGTTTGGTCGCATCCGCTCGCGCTCGCCGCCCAGCACACATGGACGCTCAACAACCGCGTCGTTAACAACTTCCGCTACGGATTCACGCGCGAGGCGTTCACGCAGGCGGGCGACTCAAGCTCGAACGCGGTTTACTTCCGCTTCGTCTTCTCGCCGTTGAACTACGACCGAACGATCAGCCGCGTTACGCCCGTCCACAACTTCACCGACGACGTTTCGTGGGTGAAGGGGAGCCACTCGATCCAGTTCGGCGCAAACGTCCGCGTCATCAACAACCGGCGGGTCAGCTTCGCCAACGCCTTCGACACGGCGATCACGAATCCCTCGTTCTATCTCGATTCGGGCACGCCGCTCTCGGACGCCGTTGACGAGTTCTCGTCCATCGGTTCGGGCTTCACCTCGGCGGTTCAGAACGCCGCGTCGGCGGTTCTCGGTCGCTTCACGCAGTACAGCGCGCGCTTCACCTTCGACCGCAACGGGCAACTGCAACCTTCCGGCACGCCCACGTCGCGCGACTTCGCCACGCAGTCTTACGACGGCTACATACAGGACTCCTGGAAGATCAGGCAGAACCTGACGCTTACCTACGGCCTGCGCTACAGCTTGAGCCGCCCCGTCTATGAGACCAACGGCTTCGAGGCCAAGCCGAACATACCGCTCTCGGAATACTTCGCGCAGAGGATCGCCGCGTCGGCGCAGGGCAAGAACTTCGACACGCCCCTGACGGTCGAGCTATCGGGGCCGGCCAACGGCGCGTCGCCGCTCTATCACTGGGACAAAAATAATTTCCAGCCGCGCGTCGCCGCCGCGTGGTCGCCGAACTTCCGAAAGGGCTGGCTCGGCAGGATCTTCGGCGCTGACGGCGCGTCCAGCCTGCGCGGCGGCTTCGCCATACTGAACGACTACTACGGCGAGCAACTCGCGGTTGACTTCGACGACAGCAACACGCTCGGCTTCCTCTCGAACACGACGACCGCCGCGGGCACGTTCGATACGGAGAGCAGCCCCGGCCCACTCTTCACGGGCTTCAACACGAACGTTCGCACGCTGCCGCTCATCGACGTTCCCGGCAAGCTGACCTTCCCGCAGCAGCAGCCGCAGGACAACGCGCGCCGCATCGAGACCTCGATTGACGAGAACCTCGTCGCGCCGACCCACTACGTCTGGAGCCTGACCTTCGAGCGCAAGCTGCCGAAGGGTCTCGTCCTACAGATGTCATATCTGGGGCGCGCGGGCCGCAATCTCCTTGTCACGCGCGACGTGATGACGCCGAACGATCTGGCCGACCCGAAGTCCGGGATGGACTGGTACACGGCGGCGGGTCAACTCGAAGACATACGCCGCAACCTCGCCTTTCAGGGCATCACGAACCGTTCGTCGAACGCCGTGATACAGGCGGCGATCAGGAACGTTCCCGCGATTCCATACTTCGAGAACCTGTTCTCCAACATCCCGCTCAACGTCTTCGCGACCGACCTGCTCGGGTCGAGCCGCGCGTCGTTCGCGACGAATTACACGCAGGCCGTCTTCGGCGACGCGCTCAGGTTCAACGGCAACGATTGGACTACGACGCAGAGCGACATTGACAACACCGCGGCTGACTTCGGCGTGCCGAACTACTTCTACAACTCGCAGTACGGCGCGCTCGCGGCCTTCAGTTCGGTCGGCAACCTGAACTACAACGCCGCCACAGTCACCGTCCGCGAGCGGCTCGGCGACAGGCTGCTTCTCGACTTCAACTACACGCTCTCGCACTCGCTCGACGACGCCTCCGGCCTTCAGACCGGCGGCGGCTACAGCACGGCGTTCATACTTAACCCGCTCCGGCAGCACGACAACTACGCCAACTCCGACTACGACGTGCGCCACCTTATAAACATGAACTCGGTGTGGCAGCTTCCAATCGGGCGCGGCCAGTGGCTCTTTAACGACTCGAACAAGTTGGTCAACGGCATTCTCGGCGGATGGCAGCTTTCGACAATCTTCCGCTGGAACTCGGGGCTGCCGATCTACTCGCCCTTCGACGACGCGCGCTGGGCTACGAACTGGGAGGTTCAGTCGAGCGGCGTGCGCGTCGCGCCCGTTGACGCATGCCCGACGCGCGGAGGCGAGGACTCGCCCAAGCTCTTCGGCTGCAACACGACCGCCGCCTACCAGAGTTGGCGCAACGCCAAGCCCGGCGAAACCGGCGACCGGAACGTCCTGCGCCTGCCCGGCTACGTTGATCTCGACATGGGACTCGCAAAGTCTTTCACGATGCCCTGGAGCGAGAAGCACAAGCTTCAGATTCGTTGGGAGACATTCAACGTAACGAACACGCAGCGGCTCGGCACTATTGACGCGAGCCGGACGGGCTTCGGTCTCGTGCTCAACCCGCAGGTGGCGACGCCGCCGACGAACTGGTCGAACTTCACAGCCATTCAGGGCACGCCGCGCGTCATGCAGTTCGGCTTCCGCTACTCCTTCTAAACGGAGCCGCGCCGAAGCCGACACCGACACACCCGCACGCGGGCCGGAGCGACCTTTAGCCCCGGCCCGCGTTTTCTTTCCCGCCGCCCGACCCGCGCTGATAAAATCGCGGCGGCAAGGAGAGACGAACGATGCGAAAAGAAACGACGCACCCCGGCGGTCTTCGCGCGCTCGCGGCGCTCGTCGTCTCCGCGCTCATCGCGGCCTTCGCGCTCGCCCCGCGCGGCGCTTCGGCGCAGGGCAGCGGGCACACGCTCGAAGGCGATCTCAGGGTTGACGAGAGCAAGGTCGAAGGGCAGAAGCCGCTCTCCTTCGACATAATCCTCTACGCCGAGTCGGGCACAATCGTTGGTCGCCAGTCCGTCCCGAACGGCGGGCGCTATCGCTTCCTCGACCTGCCGAACGGAAACTACGACGTGGCCGTCGAAGTCGAAGGCGTGGAGGTCGCGCGCCTACGCGTACGCGTCTTCTCGAACTTCAAGACCGACTTTCATCAGGACATAGAGATGCAGTGGCGCGCGCGGCCCTCTGTCTCGAAGCCGGGCAACGTCTCGGCGGTTGACTTCTACAAGCGCACGTCGGCGAACCAGAAACTCTTCGACCGCGCCGAGGAGGCTATGACGGCGAAGAAGTACGCGGACGCCGCCGCGCTCCTCCAACAACTCGTCGGCTCGGACGCCGAAGACTATCAGGCTTGGACTGAGTTGGGGACGGCCTACCTGCTCGAAGACAACGCCGCGGAGGCGGATAAGTCTTACCGGCGCGCAATCGAAGTCAAACCCGCCTTCGCCCTCGCATACCTCGACCTCGCGCGCCTCCGAATGTCTCGGAAGGAATACGACGGCGCGATTGAAATCCTCATGCGCGCCGTCGCGTTGCAGCCGCCGTCGGCGGACGCGAACCTCCTGCTCGGCGAGTGCTACCTGCAAATCAAGAAAGGCTCGAAGGCCGTCCCGCATCTCGAAGAGGCCGCGCGCTTGGGCCGCCCCGAAGCGCTTCTGCGCCTCGCGCTTCTCTACGACCGCGCCGGCATGAAGGACAGGGCCGCCAACGTCTACGAACAGTTCCTCGCCGCCCGTCCCGACTACCCGGATCGCAGGACGCTTGAGCAGTACATCAGGGATAACAAGAAACAGTAGAGTCTCGACCGACCACCGACAAGAGGCACGGCATGAAGCTTCCCAGCGGTGAGACTGCCTACGTCTCGCCGCCTAAACTGGTAAACTATCTGTTGTCGCCGTCGCATCCGGTTGGCGGGCCGAAGGCGCGATTCTTTCGCTCAGTCGGTTTCGACGAGACGAACGCGGCGGCGCTTGAGCAGGCGTTGATTGACATTGCACGTTCTGAGGATGTAACAGAAGTAGAGCAGACGCGGCATGGGACTAAAGATGCTGTCGAAGGCGATCTCCGAACACCCGTCAAAGGAGTAAGGAGAATCAGGACGATTTGGATTGTTGACGTTGGGCAAGAGCGCCCGCGCTTCGTCACGGCGTATCCGTTGTGAGCGGCAGGGAGGCACGCATGATTGATGAACTGGACACCGTCGCCTTGACGCGCGACGTTGTGGAGCACGGCCTGAAGAATGGCGACGTGGGAGCGGTGGTGCACCGCTACGAGGACGGCGAAGCGTTCGAGGTCGAGTTCGTCACAGCCGAAGGCCGCACGGTCGCCATCCTGACGCTGACCGGGCAGGACATCAGGCCACTCGGAGAACGAGACATCCTGCACGTCCGCGAGCTTGCCGCCGCCTAACGCAGTACGAAACCTCAAGAGGTCTGTCTTGTCCGAGCGAATCTACCGCGACCCCGTACACAACATCATCCGCCTGCGAACCGACACGGACGAAGGCCGGCTGATGGTGCGCCTCGTTGACTCGTTCGAGTTTCAACGCCTGCGGCGCATCAAACAACTCGGACTCGCGCTCTTCACGTATCAGGGCGCAGAGCACTCGCGCTTCGCGCACTCTCTGGGCGTGCTCCATCTTATGACGCGCCTGCTCGACCGGCTCTCGGAAAGGTATCGCATCTCTGACGAGGCGCGCGCCGCCGCACGCGCCTCGGCGCTGCTGCACGACACGGGGCACGGCCCCTTCTCGCACGTTATGGAGAAGGTCTTGCACTTCCACCACGAGGAATGGACGCGCCGCATCGTCCTGAGCGACGAGACCGAGGCCGGACAAATTCTGCGCGACTACTCGCCGGAACTTCCTCACAGCGTCGCCGCGATCATCGAGGGCACGTTTCAGCCATCGTTTCTGGCGCAACTAGTCTCGTCGCAGTTGGACGTTGACCGGATGGATTATCTTTTGCGCGACTCTTTGATGACGGGCGCGAAGTACGGCAACTACGATCTCGAATGGATAATCAATGCCATCGAGGTTGACGAGGCGACGGACAGGATTTATGTCTCGGCGCGCGGACTCTACGCCGTCGAGGAGTATTTACAGGCTCGCTACTACATGTTCCGGCAGGTCTATTTTCACCGCACGCTGCGCTCGGCTGAGGCGGTCTTGCGCTCGGCGTTGCGGCGCGCGCTCGAACTCATCGCGGCCGGCGAGAAAGTTTGGTGCGCGCACGGCACGGCCTTCGAGAAGGTTTTGAACGGGACGCCGCTCGCGCTCGCCGATCACCTCGAACTCGACGACGCCGAGATAACCTTTCACCTCAAGCAGTGGCAGCGATCCGAAGACGCCGTGTTGAGCGACCTCAGCCGGCGCTTCGTCGGTCGTCGTCTCTTCAAGGCCGTTGACCTCGACATGCCGGAGGGCGAGCGCGAGGACTTTCTCGCGGCGGCGCGCGCGGCGGTCGAGCGACGCGGCTTCGACCCGGCCTACTACTTCGTCGAAGACGCGGCGGGCGACGTACCTTACTACTCCTACTACAGCGCGGAGGGCGCGGAGCCGAAGTCGCTTATCTACGTCGAGGACGGCTACGCGCACCCGCGCGTGCGCGAGATCAGCGAGGTGAGCGACGCCGTGCGCGGCCTTCGCCGCTACAGCCTCCTTCGCGTCTGCTTCCCGCCCGAAGCGAAGGACGAAGTTTACGCGCTCTACCACGGCGGCAAAACGATGAACGCCGAAGTCTGAATGCCGAACTTCGTGCCGCGCGTGTTCGTCTCTCGATTCGGCGTTCGACGTTTACTTCAATATGCCCGACATGCTCGTCAACCTTCTGCGACTGCCGCCGCTCGAACCTTCGCTCGAAGAGGTGAAGGGCGCGGGATTTGTCGTGCGCCGCGCGCAGCCTTGGGAGTTAACGCCCGTGCGCGAGTTCGTCGCGCGACACTTCGACCGCGCGTGGGCGGATGAGATTTCGGTCGGGTTCGCTCGTCAGCCTTTGACCGTCTTCGTCGCGCTGCGCGACGGCAGGCTCGCGGGCTTCGCCGCATACGAGTGCACGCGCAAAAACTTCTTCGGCCCGACGGGCGTCGTCGAGCGTGAGCGCGGGCGCGGCCTCGGTCGCGCGTTGCTGCTCGCGTCGCTCTGGGCGTTGCGCGAGTCGGGCTACGCGTATGCGATAATCGGCGGCGTCGGCCCCGCCGCGTTCTACGAGCGCGCGGTCGGCGCGACCATCATCCACGGCAGCGCGCCCGGCATCTACGCAGACCCTCTGCGTGCGGACGCCGCGCACGAGTGACAACGAACGTTTGACCGACGACCAATGTCGCCGCGCGTCGCACACATCTTTCTGTCGGCAATCCTTCTCGCCTCCGGCGCGACGCAGACCCGCGCCGCCTCTCGCACGGACAAATCGGCAAACAGCAATCAGCAACCGGCGATAATCAGAGTGGCCTTGCTCGACCTCGGCAGGACGCAGACCGCCGCGCGCGCCTCCGAGCGACTGGCGAAAATTCTCTCCGCGCCCGTCACGTCGAACGCGACGCGGCTGGTCATACTCGACCGCGGCATGAGCGGCGCGGCGGCGCGCGGCGTCGGCTACGACGGCTCGCTCAACATGACGCTGGCCGACGCGCGAAACCTCGGCTCGGCCATCGGCTGCGACTTCTTCGTCGCGGGCGACGCGCAGACCATTCGCCGCTCGTCGTCGGCGCGTCCACTCTACTTCGAGTCATACGCCTCTCTGCTCTTCGTCAGCGCGCGCACCGGGCGGCTCGTCAAGTGGGATCGCCCCGAAGCGGAAGCCGGCGAGCCGGAACAGGCCGAGAGCCGTCTGCTCGACGCGCTCGACGCGCGGACGGTAGAGGGCTACGCCGCCGCCATCGTCGAGGCGAGCGGTACGGAAGAGCACGAGCGCGTCGAGCGCGCTTCGGCGGACGAGACGGACGCGTTCGTTGACCTCTCGACCGACGCTGGCGCTGCGGCGAACAAAGACCTGCGCGAGCCTGCGCCGTACAACCGCCTGCGCCCCGCGTACCCCGACACGGCCTCGCGCGCAGAGGCGGAGGCGACCGTTGACGCCGTCGCCGAGATCGGCACGGACGGCGAGGTTGCGCGCGTCGAGATAGTTCGCTGGGGCGGCTTCGGCCTCGACGAGTCGGTCGTCTCGACGATACGCCGTATGCACTTCCATCCGGCCATGCGCGACGGCGTGCCCGTCGCGGTACGCGTGCTCCTGCGTTACAATTTCCGCAAGCCGCCGAGGAGTTGAAGGCCGAAGCGCGCGCGAAGAAAAACAGAGGCCGCGCTTTGAAGACTCGAAGATGAAACTGAGGACGCTCGCCGCATTCGTCTCGCCGCGCTTCGGGCGCGAGGCGTCGGCGTGCGAGTCGTGCGGCGGCGAGTTCACGTGCGGCGCGACGCTTGCGGGCTGCTGGTGCAGTGAAATCAAGTTGAGCGATGAGACGCGCGCCGTGTTGCGCGAACGTTTCAAAAGCTGCCTCTGCCGCGAGTGCCTCGAACGATTCGCCGCGCGCGAACGGGGCGCGGGCGAAGGCTGAAAAGTTTATGAAGTCGAATCGCACGCGGGGAAGATTCATGCGGGCGTCGTTCGCGTCGCTGGCGCTCGCCTGCGCGCTGGCGCTGGCGCTCGCGGGCGACGTGCGCCGCGTCGTCGTGCGTGCGGCTGGCGACGGCGCGAACTCGGCGGAGTCTTCGGCGACGCGCGAGGGGCGCTTGCGAATCTTCGACGAGGTTTGGGAGCAGGTGCGCGACCGCTACTTCGACCCCACGATGCGCGGAGTTGATTGGCAGGAGGCGCGCAAGAGTTTCAGGCCGCGTGCGGCGGAGGCTCGCGACGAGTCGGAGTTATACTCGGTTCTGCGTCTGATGCTCGGCGAGTTGCGCGACCCGCACACGCGCGTCTTCGCGCCGGGCGAGAGCACGGACTGGCGCGTGCAGCGCTACGTCTCGGTCGGGATCGCCGTGCGCGAACTCGCGGGCGGTGTCGTCGTCACAGATGTCGAGCGAGACTCGGAGGCTTCGCTCGCGGGACTGCGCGCGGGTGACGAGATCGTGAGCATTGACGGCACACAGGCCGAGACGCTGGTTGAGCGGATGCTGGCCGGTCAGGCCGCGGGCGACTCGAAGTCGGCGCGGCTTCTCGCCGTCACACGGCTCTTCGACGGCCAGCGCGATACATACGTCACGGTCGTCTTCCGCCGGGCCGGCGAAACGCGCGAGCGCACGGTCGTACTGCAACGCGAGACGCGCACGCGCAAGCCTTCGTTCGAGATCAGGGGCGAGCGCGACGGCGTGCGGGTCGTGCGCTTCAACCTCTTCACGCCGGAGGCCGCCGTCGAGTTTGCGCGCGCGCTCGTCGGCAAGCTGAAGGGCGCGCGCGCAATCGTCATAGACCTTCGCGACAACGGCGGCGGCGAGGCAGATGCGATGGCAGACTTCGCCTCGACGCTCCTTCCGGCGGGCGTCAGCCTCGGTCGCTTCACGGATCGGGAGGGGCGCGTGCGTTTGGAGCCGACGACGCGCTCCGTACTGCTCTCGTCGGCGGATTCAATCGCGCGCTTCCACGGTCGCGTCGTCCTTCTCACGAACGAGAGAACGGCGAGCGCGGCGGAAGTCTTCACGGCGGTGATGCGCGAGTCGGGGCGTGCCGTCGTCGTCGGCGAAGAGACATGCGGCTGCGTGCTCGGCATCGAGCGCCGGCAGCAGTTACCCGACGGCGGCGTCCTCGACATAAGCGAGACTGACTATCACACCGCCGCGGGCGAGCGTCTCGAAGGCGCGGGCCTCCGCCCCGACATCCCCGCCGCGCCGACGCGCGAAGACCTGCGCCGCAGGCACGACCGCGCGCTCGAAATGGCCGAGCAGATTTTGAAGGGTGATGACGAAAGAAAGTCGGACGCCGCGGCTTCTTCATCCGTCCCGGTTTTGCGCGCGCCGCACGCGGACGCGGAACAAAAACATTAGTTGAACAAAAAAGACGCGCTGAATTGAGATAACGTGAGCGCCATTGCTCGTCTGCACGCGCCGCCGAGCAGAGCGCGCGCGACTTACCTTGCAGAGCGCGCGTCGCGCGACTTACCTTCGACTAAGACTTATCCTTCAAATCCAGAAGCGACCTCAGCGCGCGCCGCATCGCGTCGTCGCTCTCCGCCTCCAACTCTCTTATCTGCTCCTCGCTCGCGTGACCGGCGCTCACGTCGCTGACGCGCTGCAACGTCGCCTCGCGCGCCTTCACGAAATCTTCCGGCAGCGCCCGCCCGCAGTAGTTGCACGCGGGACTCCCAAGCGCCAGAAGCCTGCGTTTGCAGAAAGGGCAGAAGCGAAAGTCCTTCGCCTCTCTCTCGCCCAAAGACGCCCCGCAGTTCCCGCACTTCGTCGCGCCCTCTTCGATTGCGCTCTGGCAGTATTCGCAAGTTTGATTCATCGTTCAATTCTGGTTTCGGTTAATGACGCCGACGACTTTTCGGATTGTTTTTGATGATGCGAGCTTCCTTCGGGTCAACGGTGGGTGATGGAGCAGGCGGCCTCGCACCAGACGGAACTGCCCACAGCCAGACAGACAGGTTTTCCATGTATCCACCATTCACTGTGACGAGACGCGAGGGAGCAATGCCGCGCACGGTCGCAATGTAATTCTTCGCGCGCTTGCACCGCGCCCACGCTTCGCCTGCACGACCAACCTTCCCGCCGTAGCAGATCAGGTAGCCCTGACTCGTTGGGTCGTTCTGCAACTCGATGGCGAAGTTGTCTAGCCTTGCCTTCTCATCCTCAAAAGGAATCTTTCCGTACTCGTCAACCGGTTCGCCAATAACTCTACTGCGCACAGCTGAAGTACATGAGGATTTCCGCTCACATGAACCGGGCAGTCCGACGACTTCGACAGTAGCCTCGACAGGCTGCCCGTAAAGTCCGGTCGTGTCAACGACGATTGCAGGCGTGCCCTGTCCGCTCAAAATAGTTCCCGCCGAGACAGTCCAGATGTAGGAGAGTGTTGCATCACTGTTGAAGTTGCTGACCGCGACTGCGAAGGTTGTTGATTCGCCAGCGGTCACGGTATCTGAACAACGAACCGCTAAAGTGGGACAGTCGCACGCTCGCCGCGCCGCGTTGCTGTTGACTGTCGAAGGCGCGAGCGCGAGCAGCGCGATGACGATTGATAAAGTGAGGCGTCGCATATCTCGGAGTCGGCGCGGGCGAGGGAAGCGTGTCTCTGCCCGCGCCGATTAAATTTCTCGGCTCTTGGTTTAGGTGGCCGTGCCGCAGTTGCCGCAGAACTTCGCGCCGGCCGGCGTGGGCGTGTTGCAATTCTTGCAGGCTTTGGGTTCGAGCGAGTGGCCGCAGTTGTTGCAGAACTTCGCGCCCGCGTGAACCTGCCCCTGACAGTTCGGGCAAGTTTGCGTCGCCGCCTGCTGCGCCTGCGTGTTTGCGCCGCAGTTCTGGCAGAACTTCGCGCCCGCGGGGTTCGGCGTGCCGCACTTCGGACAGGGCACACTTTGCGACTGCGCGCCGCCCTGCTGGCCTCCGCCTTGTTGTCCCTGCTGCTGGCCCTGACCGCCGATTGCGTTCGCCATCATCTGACCGAAGCCGAAGCCCATCCCCAAGCCCATGCCTGTGCCCGCCGCGCCGCCCGGCTGCTTCGCGGCGTCGGGCATCGACTCGGCGGCCTTGTACTGCATGTACTTGTTCATGTCGCCGAGAGCCGACATCGATGCGCGCTCGTCAATCTTCTTCTGCACCTCTTCGGGCGGCGTGATCGCCGAGATGAGCATGTCAACAAGCTCAAGCCCCTGCTTGCTGAAATCCTCTGCGACGCGAGCCTTCGCGCCCGCCGCGAGTTCGTCATAGTGCGCCGGGAGATCGAAGACCGTCTTCACATTTTCTCCCAAGAGGTCTGTCAGCCGCGAAACGATTATGTCGCGCAGGTACTCGCCGAGTTGCTGAGTCGAGACCAGCCCGCGCGTGCCGACGACCGTGCCGACGAAGAGTTGCGGGTCTGCGACGCGGAACGCGTACTTGCCGAAGGCGCGCAGGCGAACCATGTAGAGTTCCGAGTCGCGGAAAGGTATCGGTTCTTTCGTGCCCCACTTCATGTCCTGAAAGGTATGGCGCGCGACGAAGACGACTCCGGCCTGAAACGGCGACGTGCCGCCGAACGGGAGCGAGATCAGACGCGCGAGTATCGGCACGTTCATGGTGGTGAGCGTGTGGCGTCCGGGGCCGAACGTGTCGAGCGCCTTGCCGTCGCGATAGAAGACCGCCGACTGGTTCTCCTGCACGATCAACTGCGCGCCCATCTTTATGTCCGCAGACCCCTGCGCGGGAACACGCGCCACGATCTGCTGCCCCGTCTGATCGAAAAACTGTATGACTTCGATTGCCATCTCGCTTGCCTCTCCTCCCGGCCACGCGAACTCGGTTCAGCGCGGCTCGTCGCTGAAATTGTTTCGGGTTACTTCTTGAGCCTGATGTCGCCGTTGACGGCTTTTAGTCCGAGCGCCGGGCCGCCGTCGCCGAGTTGACCCGTGACGGAGCGGCCCGCCGGGTGCTTCTCGACCTTGAGGCCGTAGCGTTCGTCAACGCTTATCTCGCCGGTTATGGTTTCTGCCTTCAGGTTGGCGTCCGCGCCGTCGGCGATTGTCGCCTCGATGTTGCCGTTGACGACGGAGAACTCCTGCCCGTCCTCGCGCTCCGACTTGTCGAGCGAGAGTTTCACATCGCCTTTGACGAGTTCACTGTGAACGCTCCCGCTCACGTCGCGGAATTCTAGATTGCCCTGACGCAGTTTGATGTCGATTGCGCCGCCGAAGTCCGCGAACTTCAGGTCGCCGTGGTCAGACCTGATCTCGATCTTCTTGAGGTCGCGCGGCAATTTTATTTCATAGGAGACTTCGACGCCGCTCGACGCAGGGCCGCCGACGATTGAAAGCTGCTCGTCGGTCTGCGACAGGAGCACGGGCACCGCTTTGCGTTCATCAGGACTCCCGCCGTGCTTCGTCACCTTCACTTCGGCCTGCTCGCCGTCCGTGCCCGTGATCGTGAAGTTGCCGCCGATCCCGCGGACTGAAAACGTCGCGTCGTCGTCGAGTTGAAACGTCTTCGTAATCACGGTGTCCGTGCCTGTGACGGTCGCGCCCGACTCGTCCAAAGGCTGCGGGAGTCCTGCTTCCTTGAGCGCCTGTTTGATCTTGTTACCGATGTCGCCCGACGGCATCTCCGGTATCTTCGGAATGTTCGGGACGTTCGGGACGTTCGTGCGTGCCGCGTATGATTGGCGCTTCGCACGCAACCAAAGATAGCCGCCGACGCCGAGCGCGCCGACGCTGAACACAAAGACTGCGAACAGCGCGACGAGCCACTTCAACCCCCGACCTTTTCGCGCAGGAGTCCCGACCGAGAGCGGCTGCGAACCGAATGGTTGGCCGACGAGCGGCGAAGTGTACTGGAAACTCGCGGGCGTCTGCGCCTGCTGAAAGCCCGTCGGCATCGGCCCCGAGTTCGAGGGCCGTGGTTGGTAGGCGGCTGCGGTCTGAGGCCCGACCGCGTCCGTTCTCGCGCCGCCCGCGAGCGGCGACGTGCCCGCGAACGGCCCTGAGTTCACAGGGCCGGAGTTCGGCCCGCCCTTCGGGAAAAGCTGCGTCGGCGCGTCCTGCTGCTGCGCGCGTGCGACGGGCGTGCCGCACTGGCGGCAGAACTGCTGCCCCGCGTACAACTCCGCGCCGCAGTTGTTACAACGTTCCGTCATCGCTTTTGACTCAACTTTCGGATTGCGTCTTCCGACAGAAGATGAGAGCCGGGCTTGCTTCGACTCCGCATCGACGCAATCGGTTAGCTGAACATCGGCTGCCCCTGCGCGTCGTCGGGGCGGAAGTTTTCGATTGCGCGATAGCGCTCGTCGAAAGTCCGGTTCAGGTCGTCCGCCGCCGATTCGAGTTCGGCTGCGGCCTGCTTGAGTCCTTCCGGTGTCGAAGACTTCGGGCCGAGTTCGCGCGCGCGTTGGTCAATCGCCTCGACCTTCTCGACGAGCGAGAGGTCGAAGCGGTATATGGCGTCGAGTTGCGCGTCCTGAATCTTTATGGCGTCGAAGAAGCCCGCGTAGCCGTATGAGGCGAAGCGCACGCGGTTCTCGATCTGGTCGAGTTTCTTCAGTACGCGGTCAATCGGGCCGACCTCGAAGAGACGCCCCGAAGACGAAAGCTCGCGCATCACTTCGTTCAAGGGCTGCTTCGCAGCGCGCAGCCGCTCCGCAAGGTGCTCGCGCTGAATCTTGTCGGCGTCGCGCCGCCGCTCCTTCGAGACGTAACCGCCGTAGCCCGGAATCTTCTCGCCCAAACGCTCAAGCCAGTTTCGCTCTTCGCTCATAAGAATCTCCGAAAGGGTGTCGGGTGTTAGGTGCCAGGGTTTTTGGATACCGGCAATATTTCTATTTGCCCGGTTGCTCTACATTCCAGCACCGGAACTCAGAACCCAAAACCTCTCCTTAGTACGTCCGCATTCGTCGCGGGGTTGCAGCCGCGAGGATTCTAACACCGACGCGCGCCCGTGTGGATAGCGGTTGCGCTGAAATTGCGCGGGCGCTTATTATATTTTCGGTCACGCCGCTGAAAAGACTCTGAAGCCCGCGCCCTTCAGCCGGACGCGCCAGAGGCAGACTTTCAAATCGTGGTCATACTTTCTTCTGAAAGGAAAACATGAGCGCCGAAATTGAACAGGCCGCAGCGCAGACGCCCGAAGGCAAGTACGTCTATTGCATCATCGAATCGAAGGAGCCGCGCTCCTTCGGCCCCATCGGCATCGGCGGGCGCGGTGACGAGGTTTACACCGTCCACCACGACGGACTCGCCGCCGTAGTCTCGAACACGCCCATACAGGTTTACGACCCGACGCGCGAAAACGTCTTCGCGCACGAGCAGGTCAACGAGACCGTGATGCGCGATTTCACCGTGCTGCCGATGGCCTTCGGCGTCCTCTTCCGCACGCAGGACGACATCATGGAACTCATGCGCGGAACATACGATGCGCTGCGCGACGTTCTGGCAAAGATGGAGGGCAAGGTCGAGTTCGGACTCAAAGTGAACTGGGATCGCGAGCGCGTCATCGCCGAACTCGAAGAGGAGAGCGAGGAGATCAGAAATCTCAAGGAGCAGATCACTTCGCGCGGCGCAGGCTCGACGTACTTCGCACGTATGCAGCTTGGGCGACTCATCGAGACGGCGATGGCCGAGAAGTCCGACGCATACGTCCGAGGCGTTTACGATCATCTCCGAGACACGGCGGTCGCCTCGCGCGCCAACAAGCCCATCGGCGACAAGATGATTATGAACGCGGCCTTTCTAATCGAGCGCGACCGCGAGCAGGAGTTCGACGCGAAGGTAAAAGAGATCGCCGCCAAGTACGAGGGCAAGCTCTCCTTCAAGTACACGGGCCCCTGGCCGCCCTACAACTTCGTCCACATACGCCTCAAGCTCGAACGCGGCGAAGGGGCCGCCTGATCAACGATGTTCCTGATTGACGACATACTGCTCGCGCCCGTCAACGGCTTCAAGTTCATCATGAAGCAGATTCAGCAACTCGCCGACAAGGAGTTGAACGACGAATCCGTCATCAAGGAGCAGTTGCTTGAGTTGCAGATGCGGCTTGAGCTTGAGGAGATTTCCGAGGACGACTATGCAGGGGCCGAGCGCGAGTTGTTCGCCCGCCTGCGCGCGATAAAGGCACGGCAACTCGAAGCCTTGTCGCAGGTGCACACCGCCGACACGTCCTCGATGGTCGTCGAGTCGGGCGGCGACGAAGAGGGCGGCTTCTACGAACCCGGCGGCGGTCGCTAGAGCGAAGGTCGTCGCGGGAGGCGTCGGGTTGGCGAAAAAAGGAAGCGCGGGCAAAAGCGCCCACGCCCGCACGAAGTCGAAGCGCGAACAGACAGACGCGCACAAGCCGTCGCACGCAAAGCGCGGCCAAACGGCGCGCTCTCCAACGCGCGCAGCCACGCAGCACGGCAAGTCTCGACGCATCTTCAAGACCGACGCCGCGGACGATAAGACAAGCACGCTCCCCGAAAATTTTCCTTCGACGCGATACATCTTCTTCGGTGGCAAGGGCGGCACGGGGAAGACGACCGCCGCCGCCGCGACCGCGCTCGCTCTCTTCAACGCGGCGCGCGAAGGCGAGCAGATTCTTCTCTTCTCGACAGACCCCGCGCACTCGCTCTCCGACAGCCTCGACGCGAAGGTCGGCGACCGCACGGCGGAAGTCGCGCGACGCGGTCGCGGGGAGAAGGCGTCGCGGCTTTTCGCGCGAGAGATGGACGCCGCGCGCGCGCTCGAAGAGTTCAAGCAGAAGCATCGCGCCGTGCTCGCCGAGATAGCCGACCGCGGCACGATCCTCGACGAAGCAGACATCAACGACCTTCTCGACCTATCGCTCCCCGGCATGGACGAGGTGATGGCGCTCTTCGAGTTGAGCGAGGTCGAGCGCGCCGCAGAGTACGCGCGTGTCGTCGTTGACACAGCGCCGTCGGGGCACACTTCGCGTATGCTTCGGCTGCCGGAAGTCTTCGCGCGATGGGTCGGCGCGCTCGACGTGATGTCGGAGAAGCATCGATACATGGTCGCGCACTTCGCGCGCGCGCGCCGCGTGCGCGAGGACGAGGTTGATCTCTTTCTGCGCGATCTGGCCGGTCGCGTCGCGCGCGTGCGCTCGATGCTCTTCGACGCGTCGAGCGCGAGCTTCGTGCTCGTCACGATCCCCGAAGCGCTGGCGTTCGAGGAGAGCGCGCGCTATTTCAAGTCGCTCGCGGGCGAAGGCGTAAGCGTCACAGACCTCATCGTCAACCGCGTCGAGCGCGAGCACGACTCTTGCCGGTTCTGCCGCGCGCGCGTCCGAATGCAGGCGCGCTGGCTCAAGGCGTCGAGCCGCGAGTTCAAGTCTCTGCACGCGCACCGCGTCCCGCTCTTCCCCTCGGAGGTGCGCGGCGCTGATGCGCTCCGCGAGTTCGCGCGCGTTGTTTGGGCGGGCGAAGAGGTAAGCGCAGAAGAAGCGCACGGACGAGCCGGCATTGCGTTTGAAGAGAGCGCGAAGGTGCGCGGCAAACGCCATCCGGCACGCCTGCAAATTTCTTCAACGTCGCGACCGCAAGACTCCGCGCCAGCGCGTTTCCCTCTTTCGTCAAAGCGGCTCGTCATCTTCGGCGGCAAGGGCGGCACGGGGAAGACGACGGCAGCGTCGGCGTTCGCGCTCGCGCTCGCCGGGGCGGACACGGAGGCGCGCGTGCTCGTCTTTTCGACAGACCCTGCGCACTCGCTCTCGGACAGCTTCGGCGAGCAGGTCGGCGAGTTGAAACGCGGCGTCGCCGGTCTTCCGAATCTCGACGCGAAAGAGATTGACCCTGCGGCGCGCTTCGACGAGTTGAAGGAACGATACAGGCGTTGGACGGACGAGTTGTTCGAGTCGCTGACGGGCGGCTCGCGCTTCGAGGTACAGTTCGACCGCGAGGCGATGCGCGAGTTAGTCTCGCTCGCGCCGCCCGGCATTGACGAGATCGCGGCGCTCTCTTCGATAAGCGATCTCGTAGACGAGGGCGCGTACACGACAATCGTCCTCGACACCGCGCCGACGGGACACCTCCTGCGCTTCCTCGAACTGCCCGGCGTCGCGCTCGCGTGGGTGAGGACTTTTATAAAGCTGCTGCTCAAGTACAGGAACGTGGTACGCTGGGGCGGCGTGGCCGAAGAGTTGGTCGCACTCTCGAAGGCGATCAAGCGAGTCGCCTCGCTTATGACCGATCCGCGCGACTGCGGGTTCGTCGGCGTCGCAATCCCAGAACGGATGAGCCTCGAAGAGACGAGAAGGCTCGCGGCGAGCCTGCGGCGTCTGAAAATCCCGATGCGCCGGCTTCTCGTCAACAACGTCGTTACGGTCGAGGCCGCGTGCGCATGCGAGTTCTGCGCCGCGCGACGCGCCGGACAGCAGAAAGTCGTCAAGGAGTTTCGACGCGTCTTCGAGAGAAGCGCCGAGATTTACGTCGCGCCGCAGAGACCCGACGAGGTGCGCGGGCGCGAGCGTCTGCGCGAACACTTCGAGGGCTGGCGTAGGTTAGAATGAGCCGCGCGGTCGGAGTCTCAGACACGGCGTTCGATGAGCAGGAGAGCGACAAAGAAGAACGCGGGCGAGCCGGCGCGGGCGTTTTACGTCTACTGCGTCGGCACGCGCGACGCGCTCGCGGCGCTCGTCGTCGGCGAGTTGCCGGGCGCAATCGAGACGGAGTCCGCGCTGGAATTGGTCGGCGAAGGCGAGTTGGCCGCGGTCGTCAGCCGCGTGCCGCTCGCGGACTACGGCGAGGAGGCGTTGCCTTCGAGACTCGCCGACGCGACGTGGACTGCGACGCGCGCGCTCAGACACGAGCGCGTCGTCGAGCACTTCGCGCGCCGCGCGGCGGTCGCGCCGCTCCGCTTCGGCACGATCTACCTTCGGCGCGAGGCGGTCGCGCGGATGCTCGACGAGCGCGGCGCGCAACTCGCCTCCGTCATCCGTCGGCTTGAAGGGCGCGACGAGTGGGGCTTGAACATCTACGTCGCGCGCGCGCGTCTGCGCGAAGAGGTGAAGAGCCTGAGCGGGCGTCTGCGAGAACTCGAAGAGCGCGCCGCCGCCGCGCCGCCCGGACAGGCATACCTGCTCCGCAAAAAGATCGAGGCGGCGCGTGACGAGGAGGCGCGCGCGGGCGTCCGTCGTGTCGTGGCCGAGGTCGAGCGCAGGCTCGCGGGCGCGAGCGACGGCTCGGCACGCCTGCGCGTGCTCAAGGACGAGGCGACAGAACAGGGCGAGTTGGCCGCGCGCTTCGCCTTCCTCGTCACGCGTGAAACGTTCGACGAGTTCCGCGCGTCGGCTGAGACGCTCGCCGGAGAGTACACGCCGCTCGGCTTCCGCTTCGAGTTGACCGGCCCGTGGCCCGCGTACAATTTCGCGGCCTCCGGCGAAGAGGAGCAAGAGGCAAAAGGCAAAAGTTGAAATGGTCTTACAAGGCTACGCGCTCGAACTCGGATTCCAATCTTTGACGAACTCGGATTCCCGGCTTTGACTTTGACTCGAAGATTTCGGCATTTGACTTCAGACCCGCGACGCCGGACTTTTGAATTATGGAGATCAGCCTTCTCATCGTCCTCGACCTGCGAGAGCAGGCGGCATTGCAGGCGGCGCTCGTCACTCACGGCGCGCCGGACTCGCTCGTCACGCTCGCGCTCACGGGCGCATGCCGCATACAGACGCTCGACGAAGCGCGCGTGCTCCGCCGCTGGCTCGCAGACGTGCGCGCATCGGGCAAGACCGACTTCGCATCTCTCAACGTCATCGAGCGCGAACTCGTGCGCTTCGGCGTTTGAAAGGGTAGAGATCGTCAGATGGTCTCGATATCCGAACTGAGAAAGATCGCCAAGGGCCGTCTAAAAGATGCCGAATCAAGATCAAGCACTTCGCCGAATGGTCTATCGTTGCAACATGGGATTCCAACGTTCGTTATCGGCCAATCGGCAGCGCCTCTTCCCAAGATGCTGCCGACATGATTAAATCTACCAAGGCTATGTTAGGTGTACTATGATTCGTATAGATAAACTTCGTCGCGTAATGGAAGAAGTGAGCGTTGAGAAGGGTGAATTCACGCTCTTCGGACTTTTCTTGCGTGAAGAGGCACAAGACAAGTGGGACTTGGTTGTATCGGCACCGTGGCTTGAAGAAGGCAAGCTGAAGGCCCTCGGTGAATTCGTGGAGAAGCCCGCCTCGATCATCGGAGAAGAAGAAGTTCTCGCGTTGTCCAGAATCGTTACCCTTAATCACGATGATCCGAATTTGAAGAAGATTCTTGAGACTGTCCTGGTTGAAGATAGTCCGCTTGAGCTATGGAATACGAATTTCTTCGGGCTGGAAATTAAACACGCATATATTCTCCGCGCTAAAAAGAGCAGAGAGCTTGAGCCGGCGGTCACATGATACGGGCCTGCCCTGAGAAGAAGGAGTACATTTTTCAAATGGTAAAGGTCTTATAAGTTTAGCCCGCCTGCTGAAACTTACCCTTCATGCCCCGGATAAACTTAGGCTACGGTCACAACTCAGTCCCGTTCAAGTTCGAGGACGGATGGTTCGACGTGCTCGAACCGCAGGCGAGCGAAGAGCGACCGCTGACGGATGCGGAGATAGGCGCACTCGTTGACGACCCGTTCGACTCGCAGCCGCTCGAAGAGATCATAAGCCCCGGCGAGAGCGTTCTGGTCGTCGTCTCGGACGCGACGCGCGCGACGGGGAGCGCGCAGGTCGTACACATTCTCGCACGCCGCCTGATCGCGCTCGGCGTCGCGCCGCACGACCTGCGCGTGATCTTCGCGACGGGGATTCATCGCGCCGTCACGCGCGAGGAGCGGTCGCAGCTTCTGACGCCGTTCATCGTGCAGCGCGTTCGCATACTCGACCATGACGCGTCGGACGAATCGAAACACGTCCGTCTGGGCGAGACCGAGCGCGGCACGCCCGTCGAATTAGACCGCGCGCTCTTCGACCATTCGCACATCGTCTTGACCGGCGCGGTCGGCTTCCACTACTTCGCGGGATTCACGGGTGGTCGCAAGAGCGTCTGCCCCGGCCTCGCGTCGAGGCGGACGATTGAGGCGACGCACCTGCAAGCGCTCGACTTCGAGCGCGGCGGGCGGCGCGCGGGCGTCGGCGCGGGCCGGCTCGACGGGAACGCCGTGCACGAAGAGTGCGAGCGCATCGCGGCAGAGGCCGCGCCGTCGTTTCTCGTCAACACGGTGACGGACGAGCGCGGCCATGTAGTTCGTCTATACGCCGGCGACTGGCGCTCGGCACACCGCCTTGCGTGCGCCGAGTACGCAGACTCGCACTCAATCGAAATCAAAGAGAAGCGTGCGGTCGTAGTCGCGTCGGCGGGCGGCTCGCCGCACGACATAAATCTCATTCAGGCACACAAGGCGCTCGAAATGGCCTCGCACGCCTGCGAGGAAGGCGGCCACATAGTGCTCGTCGCCGAGTGCGCCGACGGACTCGGTCGCCCGGACTTCCTCAAGTGGTTCGACTCGAAGAACTCGCGCGAGCTTGAGTCGCGCCTGCGCGCGAATTATGAGGTCAACGGGCAGACCGCCTGGTCGCTTCTGACGAAGGCCGAGCGGTTTCGCGTTCAACTCGTCTCGTCCCTGCCCGACGAGGACGTGCGGCGTATGCGTATGACTCCGGCGCGCACGCTCGACGAGGCGCTCGCAGGAGTCGCGGGCGAAGGCTACGTCATGCCGCGCGGCGCTGCCTTCATGCCGGTCGTCGCGGGCTGAGAATTTTTTGCCGGCGACGCGGCGCGGCTTCTTTCAACCCGTGCCGCGCCTTGTCTATACTCTGCGGCGCGCAAGGTCTTCCTGGTCGTCCCGTCGCGGCGTCTTCCGCGGGCGTCGCCCGTCAATTCGGAACGGAGGAGAGAAGTGAGAAAACAACTCTTTACGCTGGCACTCGCCGCGCTCGCAGCCGCCGCGTGCGCGCGCGAATCAAGAGCACAGGCGACGCCGGCCACTCAGCCGCAGCAACAAACTTCGGAGACGACGGCGGGCGCTCGACCGAGCGAGCAGAGAGTCGCGCTCTCGCAGGCAGCGGTCGCATACGACGTTGAAGGACACGAGGCGCTCGGCGGTCGCCTACGCACGCAGTCGCTGGCGGGCACGCCGGACGCGCCCGTGCGCGACACGCGCGTCGTCGTCGAGAATCGAAGTCCTATCTTCTACAACTACGTCGCGGGCTGGGCGACGTTCTACGGCGAGGACGGCGTGCGCTGCGGCGAGGGTCTCTGGAAGTTGGAGGCGCTCGCGCCGCAGGAGCAGGTCGAGGTTGACACGCCGGGGCTGCGTCTGACCTGCACGCCTTCGACGTGGCGAATCGTCGCGACGACGCTTCTGACGCGCACGGGCGACGTTGCAAAGCCAGGCGAGCCGACCTCGCCGCCGCCCGCCGAGTCCGCCGCTTCGTCGTCGAACGCGACGCAGACATCTGCCAATGCGTCCGGCCCGAACGCCGCCGCGCCGCCGAGCGTGCCGCCGCTCGAAATCAACGTCAACGGCAAGACGATCCCTGTGCAACTCGGCAACCCGCTCGAAATTCAGGTCGGCAAAGAGCGCGTCCGCATCGTCGTCCAGCAAGCACCTTGAGGCAAGTGATGAGTGATGGGTGATGAGTAAAAGCCGTCTGCTCTTTCTTAGCACTCATCACTCATCACTCTTCCTCCCGGCTTGACCTTTGCGGCGTCGCGGGTTGAAACTTGGGCCACACGGAACGATCCCGACCGAAACGAGTGGTTGAAGGAGGTGGCTCTGAAATGGCTGACGACAAGTCGCAGAACAAGTGCGCGAGAGAGACGTGCGGTTGCCCGCCGGCGCAGGGCAGCAAGTATTGCAGCGAGGAGTGCGAGGACGCGGCCAAGGTTCACATGATGGAGATCGGCTGCACCTGTCATCATCCAGACTGCAAGTAATGGCGAACGTCTTGAAAGCGGCCCTACCGCGACGGCGCTCTGAAGTGAAAAAGTAGAAGGCGAAAGGGAAGGCGACGGTCTTCCCTTCCGCCTTTTTGCTTTTGTCTTCCGCGACGGTCAAGTTAGTATTGTGCCGGGAGAGGTTCAAAAGAAAACAGTGTCGATGATGCCAGACATCGCGGAACGTCGCGCTCGTCGCGCTCGGACAGCGGCTTCCGAACCGGAAGTCCTCGCGCGACTCTCGGAAATCGTCGGCGCGGACGGCGTGCTCGTTGACGAAGAGAAGGTCGAGCCTTACGCGCAGGACGCCCTGAAAGAAAAGTTCCCGCCCGAAGCGGTCGTCCTGCCTCGAAGCGCCGGAGAGGTTTCGGCGATTCTCCGGCTCGCCAACGAGCGACGCTTTCCCGTCACGGCGCGCGGCGGCGGCGTAGGCTACACGGGCGGAGCCGTGCCCGTCGAGGGCGGCGTCGTCGTCGGAACCGACCGGATGAACCGCATCAAAGAGGTCAACGTCGAAAACCTCTACGCCGTCACGGAGCCGGGCGTGACGACCTACGCGCTGCAACAGGCGGTCGAAGAGGTCGGACTCTTCTATCCGCCCGACCCTGCCTCGTACAAGAACTCTTACATCGGCGGCAACATCGCCGAGAACGCGGGCGGCATACGCTCGGCGAAGTACGGCGTGACGAAACATTATGTGCTCGGCCTCGAAGTCGTTCTTCCCACGGGCGAGATAATTCGGACGGGTGGAAGGGTGAGCAAGAACGTCGTCGGGTTTGACTTGACGGGCTTGGTGTGCGGCTCGGAAGGGATGCTCGGCATCATCACCGAGGCGACTCTGAAACTCCTGCCGCTCCCCGAAGCGACGCGGACGGTTCGCGCGACCTTCAAGACGATGACGGCGGCCTGCGCCTGCCCGCCCGCCTTCACGCGCGCGCGCGTCACGCCCGTCGCAATCGAAGTCCTCGACCGAAACTCGATCCGCGCCGTCGAGTCGGAGTTCGCCTTCGGCATTGACGAGTCGGCGGGCGCGCTCCTGCTCGTCTCGGTTGACGGCTCGCGCGAAGAGGTCGAGCGCACGGCGCGCGTCGTCGAAGATGTCGTCAGAGATTTGGGCGGCTACGACGTTCTGCGCTCGGAGACTCGCGAGGATGAAGACAAGTTGTGGGACGTGCGTCGCGCGCTGTCGCCCGCGATAAAAAAGTTCGGGACTCTGAAGTTCAACGAGGATGTCGTCGTGCCGCGCTCGCGCGTGCCCGAACTGATCGAGCGCGTCGTCGAGATAGGCCGCAGGCACGAGACATTCGTCGTAAATTTCGGACACCTCGGCGACGGCAACATCCACGTCAACTTCATGTGCGAACGCTCGGACTCCGAAGCAGTCCGCCGCGCGCGCGCAGCCGTCGGCGAGACTTTCGCGGCGGCGGTCGAACTCGGAGGCACGATCAGCGGCGAGCACGGCATCGGCTACGTCAAAGCTCCTTACCTTGAAATGGCGCTCGGCGGCGCGACAATCGAGGCCATGCGCCGCGTCAAGCGCGCGCTCGACCCAGACGGCATCCTCAACCCCGGCAAGATGTTTGTATGAGAAAGGGTATGCGACGACTTGTAAGAGAGTTGGGGCGTATTCTGTTGGCCGCGTTCTTCGGAGTCGCGGCCACCGCCGCGTTGTTGGTTTTCATCTTTTTCCTCGATGCCGTGATGGCGAAGGACTCTGCGTTGGAGCTTGACGTGCGGACGCCGCCTGCGTGGATATTGACCTGGCCTGAGCATCTTTGGAGGTTGTTCTTAAATCCATCCGCCGCTTTCTACGCCATGTTCACGACTCATGTGGTCGTCTTTTCGCTCGTCGCCTATGCCGTCATCCGTATCCGAGGCCACCGATTGCGTCTGCCGTAGGAATCCATGCTGTCGATACTTTTAGAGTTACAGCGACTCAAGCGGCTCGACCGGACGGGGTGGGTTTTGCGTGGATTGCCCGCGGGCGCGGAGTCTGTGGCATCGCACAGCTACGGCGTGGCGTTTGCTGCGATGCTTCTGTCGGACGAGTGCGCGGCGCGCGGCGTGAGGGTGAACGTTGAGCGCGTGTTGCGGCTCGCGCTCTTGCATGACTTGCAGGAGGCGCGCACGGGCGACATGCCGCGCACGGTCGCCAGATATTACGGCGAAGAGACTAGAAGGCGTGCCGAGCGAACCGCGTTCGACGAGATCGTGCGCGGCTCGCGCCGGGCCGAGAGTTACAGCGCGCTGCACGAGGACTACGAGGATCGCGCGAGCCTCGAAGCCAGACTCGTGAAAGCCGCCGACGTTATTGACCTTCTGGCGCAGGCGCTCGCCTTCGAGCGCGCGGGCGCGCGCGGGCTGGACGAATTCTGGGATGGCGCGGAGTCCAGAGACTTCGGACTCGAAGGCGCGAGCCGCGATGTCGTGTGCGAGGCGATAGCAACACTCGTCCGCGCGCGCGGAGTCGAAGCGGGCGGCGGGCGGCGGGGCGAATAAGAAACGATGGGTGAGAGCATGGCGGCGTTTCTGCGGGCCGGCCCCCGGGCCGGTGACAGAAACGCCGGGCGCTGACTGTTTATGCTTGAGTGGTTGACGCGGACGATCAACGGGTGGGGACTGACTTGGTGGGAAGTTCTGTTCGCCGCCGGATTCTCGGTCGTTACCTTTGTCGTCGGCAGCGCCTTCGTAACGTTCGTGCTCGTCAGGCTCCCGGCCAACTACTTTCACTCTTCGCACCCGCGCGTGTTTCTGGCCGAGCGACACCGGCTCCTGCGAACGGTCGGCGTCTTCGCAAAGAACCTGCTCGGAATAGTCTTCGTCGTCATGGGCATCATCATGGCCGTGCCGGGCGTTCCGGGGCCGGGCGTGCTGACCGTTCTGCTCGGCGTGATGATGCTCGACTTCCCGGGCAAGCGCGGCATCGAGACGCGCTTCGTCGGCCAACCGCGCGTCTTCAAAGCCATCAACTCACTGCGTGCGAAGTTCGGCAGGCCGCCGCTGATGCTCGACGAGTAGAAAGGGATGCGGGCGGAGGGATGAGGGATGAAAGAAAGGCTCGCCGCCTTCACTTCATCCCTCATCCCTTCGTTGACAAGGCCGAAGGGCGTTTGTTAGCTTGCCATAACTGTTCTGAAGAATCTTTCAGGCGTGTGCGGGGCGCGGCGCGGTAAACTTTTTCCGATGCAGGCGACGATAATCTCGGAGCGGTGTGTTTCGCGTTCGCGCTTGGCGCTGGCGCTGGCGGTGGTGCTTCTGTTGACGGGCTGCGGCCTGTTCAAGCCGAGCAAGAGAATCAGCGTGCCGCAGCCGCTCACGCCGCTCGTCGAGGCCGACATGGCGCAGATGTTCGACGAGATCAACCGCCTCGCCTCCGTCCGCTCGCTCAACGGCAAGGTTGACATACAATTCCTCGACACGAGCTACGCCGAGTGCGGGCTTGCAGACAAGTACAAGACTGCCGACGGGCGGCTCGTCGCGCAGAGGCCCGGCGAGATTTACCTGCTCGTGCAGGTTCCCGTAATCGGCACGAAGGTCGCCGAGATGAGTTCGACGGGCGAGCGATTCTGGGCCGCCGTCTATCAGGGCGACGAGAAGTACAGGCGCTTCGTAACGGGGTCGAACAACGCGCAGTACGAAAGGCTCGACTCCGACGGTCAGGGCCGCTCGCCCGATTGCAACGCGGGCGGCAAGCGTCGTGAGGCGGCGATGCAGCGCGCGACCGTCAGCGCTCTCTCAAGCCTCCGACCACAGCACTTGACCGACGCGGTGCTCGTCCTGCCCGTCTCGTTCGACGACTCGAAGCACGTCTATGCGCAGGCCGAGACGTTCGAGGAGGAAACGGACTCGCGCCCCAACGCTAAGCCCGGCGCGCGGGTCGTTCGAGGGTATTACATCCTGACCGAGCTTGAGTTGCAGCAGCAGAACCGCGCCCGCGTCACGCGACGCTTCTGGCTCGACCGCGTCGGCGCGCTCCGCCTCGCGCGCGTGCAGACCTACGGCGAGCGCGGGCAGCTTCTGACCGATGTCGTTTACAGCAACCCTTCGGCGTTCGGCTCGGACGGGCAGCGCCGGTTGCCCGCGCAGATCGAGTTGACGCGCCCGCAGGATCACTACTCGATACGCGTCTCGTTCCAAGACCCTTCGACGGTCAAGGTGGATCAGCAGTACGGGCACGACATCTTCGTCCTGAAGAACGCGTCGAACCTGCCGGAGGTCAATCTGGACGCGTTGAAGAAATAGGTTCCGGGTTTTTGGGTAATAGGTTCTGGCAGAAAGGTTCGGCGTGAGACTTGAACGCCGAGCATCCGCCCCAAACCTAACACCCAAAACCTAACACCCGAATGGAGAGTCTGGTCACAGCAAACGTTAGACAGCGCCCGGTGCGCGCCGCGGTGAGTGCGGCGGGCGTGGCGCTCGGCGTGTGTCTCGTGATGCTGTTCACGGGCTTGACGCGCGGGATGTCGAGCGACTTGCAGCGCCGCTCGCAGAGCCTGAAGGCCGAGATTCTCTTCACACGCTCGAACGGCGACAACCTTCTGGCGACGAGCGCGAGCCTGCCCGTCAAGTACGCCGACCTTCTCCCGAACGTTGACGGCGTAGCGATGGCCGTGCCCTCGATCCGCTACGTCTCGCAGGGCGGCAAGGGCTTCGGCTTCGAGCAGATCGAGGGCGTTGACTGGCCGCAGTTCGCAGCGATGAACGACATGACGCTCGTCGCGGGACGCGCGCCGCGCTCGGCGGACGAGTCGGGCAAGCCCGTGCTCGACGAGGTGGTCGTTGACGAGACGAAGGCGAAGAACAACAACCTTTCGCCCGGCAGCCGACTCCTTCTCTTCGGCAACAAGCCTTACACGGTCACGGGCATCTACTCGCCGGAGGCCGGTCCGCGCGTCAAGATGCCGCTCGCGGCGATGCAGGACGCGATGGAAGCGCCGGGCAAGTGCACGCTAATCTACGTCAAGCTGAAGAACCCGGATCAGGCCGTCGAGATGGCGCGGCGCATTGACGAGCAGATTCCGGGCAACAAGATTCAACTCACTCGCGACATCGTGACGAACTTCGAGAAGAGCATACCGTTTCTCGGCGTCTTTCTTCGCACGCTCGTCGGGCTGTCGGCGATAGTGAGTATGCTCGTCGTGATGCTCGCGATGTACACGACCATAACGGAGCGGACGCGCGAGATCGGCATATTAAAGGCGCTCGGCGCTTCGCGAGCCTTCATCGTCGCCGAGATCGAAAAGGAGGCCGTCTTAATTAGCATCATCGGCCTCGTCGCGGGCTTTCTGGTCTCCTTCGTCGCGGGCTACCTGATCGAGCGCGGTTACGGTCTGCTGTTTGAATACAGTTGGACTTGGGGGCTGACGGCGGCGGTCATCGGACTCTTCGGCGGCGCTTTGGGCGCGCTCTATCCTGCCATTCGCGCTGCGAACCTCGACGCCGTGAGTGCGCTCGCGTATGAATGAAGTTAAAAGTGATAAGTGACGAGTGATAAGTGATAAGAAAACGCAAACGGATTTTCTTATCACTCATCACTCATCACTGTGCTGAGACATGAGAACAATCCTTAAAGCGGAGAATCTGTCGAAGGTCTATCGCGTCGGGAGCGTTGACGTGCCGGCGCTGCGCGGCGTCTCCTTGGACGTTGAGGAGGGCGAGTTCGTAGCCATCATGGGGCCGTCGGGATGCGGCAAGTCAACGATGCTGCACCTGCTCGGCGGGCTTCTGACGCCGACATCCGGGCGCATCGTCCTTGACGACGAAGACATGACCGCCGCCTCCGACGCGCGCCGCACCGACATACGCCGACGCAAGATCGGCTTCGTCTTCCAGCGTTTCAATCTCTTCCCGACGCTCACCGCCGAGGGCAACCTGAAACTCGCCGAGGGCATTCACGGCGGCAACAGCAAGGGCGACCCCGAACGCCGCCGCGAAATCCTGCGGATGCTCCAACTCGAAGACAAGATGCACCACAAGCCGCTCGAACTCTCCGGCGGCGAGCAGCAGAGAGTCGCGCTCGCTCGCGCCGTCGTCAACCGCCCGGCACTCATACTCGCCGACGAGCCTACGGGGAATCTCGACACCGAGAACTCTGCAATCGTCCTGAACATGTTTCAGGAGATGAACTACCGCTTTAACCAGACCATCATCATGATCACACACAACCCGGAGGCCGCCGCCATGTGCCGTCGCATCATCCAGATGCGCGACGGGCAGATCGTTGCCCCCGCCCCGCGCGTGCAGATATAATGCAGGAGTGATAAGTGATGAGTGATAAATGATAAGAAAAGCAAGTCGGGTTTTTCTTATCATTTATCACTCATCACTTATCACTTGATGCATCCACCTGTCGTATTTTTATGCTCCTGCGCGTATTCAAAAGAATCATCTTCTGGTCATACGGGCGCACGACGTGGCAGTGGGACATTCTGTGCCTGCTGATACTCGTCTTCATCTTTCTCACGCCCAAAAGCTGGTTCGAGTGGGGTAAACTCGCCTGCTCGCCCGCGCATCAAAATGCACTCGAAGCGGCACAGAAGCTGCTTATCAGGACTGCCGGGGCGAACTCCGGGCAGCCGGACGCGCAGGAGATCGAGCGCTGCGCGCGAAAGATCACGGAACAGCCCGATTTACGCGTGAAAGGCTGGCGTGAACTGAAAAGCACAGACGGTCGCACGGTCGCCTACGAGGTTGACATAGAGCCTTAAACCCCTATACTAATCCGGTCTTTTTTTGACCGGGCAGGTGTCTCCCAACTGTAAGGAGTTAGCATGAAGAAGTATTTTTCGTTCGCCCTCGTCGCAGCCTTGCTCTTGGCCTCGACGGCATTCGTCTTACGCCCCGCGCAGGCGCAAGGCCCCGGCCTTGTCAGCGGCATTCTTAACAAGATGGAGCGCAACCGTCGCGAGTTGCACAGCCTCCGCGCCGCGATGACCATGCAGAAGTGGAACGCGCAGATTCATGAGGAAGAGATGTCCCGCGGCGAGGTGCAGTACGTCGCCGCTCAGGGCAGGAACGCCAACGTCCGTGTTGACTGGACAAGTCCTGCGCGCGAACTCCTCGCCGTCTCGAACGGCAAGTACACGCTCTACCGCCCGCGTCTGAATCAGGCGATGGTCGGCACGACGGCCAGCCTAAAGGGTAATCCCGGGAAGGTGAACGGCGTCCTCGGCTTCGGCCTTAACGCCTCGGGCGCGCAGATCAAGAGCCAGTACAATGTCGAAGTCGCGGGCGACGGCACGCTCTACGACGGCGGCCCGCACGTTTGGTACCTGAAGTTCACGCCGAAGACCGCGAGCGGCAAGTTCACAGAGGTCTGGGTTGACGATTCGGGGATGCCCGTGCAGACGCGAGTCACCGAGCCGAACGGCGATTCAACGCTCGTTCGCCTGACGAACATCGAGCGAAACGCAAACGTCCCGCCGGATGCTTTCGACCCGAAACTTCCGCCCGACGTGAAGATCGTCAAGAGCTAGGGCTTCTCTGATTTTTCAAGCAAGCGCCAAGGGTTCTGCCCGCCGGAGTGGTCAGAACCCTTCGCCGTCTCTGCCGCGCCAGTGACGCGCGTCCGTTCGCGCGGCGCTTGCTTCCGCCGATGCGTTTGCGTATTGTCTATCGGACTTCCTGAAGGGAAGCCCGCGCAGGGCCACGAAAGCTTTCCAGCGCGAGCGCCGGTCAACGAAAACAGCCTTGATGAAGCGAAGCACGTTTCTGAAGTTGAAGCTGCGCGAGGCGCGGTTCATCACGCGCGCCCTGATGTCAACGAACCACCCGGTTCTGGCGCACGTCATACCGATGCGGCGATGCAACCTCGCCTGCACGTACTGCAACGAGTTCGACAAGACCTCAGACCCCGTGCCCCTCGACATGATGAAGCGGCGGCTGGACGCGCTCGCGCGCCTCGGCACGTCCGTCATCACGATTTCCGGCGGCGAGCCTCTGATGCACCCCGACCTCGACGAGATCATCCGCCACATACGCCGGCGCGGCATGATCGCCGGACTCATCACGAACGGCTACTACATCACGCCCGAACGCGTCCGACGCCTGAACGACGCCGGACTCGAATACCTACAGATTTCGATTGACAACATCAACCCCGACGAGGTTTCTAAGAAGAGTCTGAAGAACCTCGACAAGAAGCTCGTCCACATCGCCGAGCACTCGGATTTTCACGTCAACATCAACTCGGTCATCGGCGGCGGCGTCAAGAACCCGGAAGACGCATTGACAATCGCGCGTCGCGCCATCGAACTCGGATTCTCGACGACCGTCGGCGTCATACACGACGGCCACGGCATTCTGAAACCTCTGGCCGAGCGCGAGCGAAAGGTTTACGACGAGTTGAAGAGTCTGAACAAATCGGAGTACGCGCGGCTCGGCTGGTTTCAGGATAACCTCGCTTCGGGCAAGTCGAACTCGTGGCGCTGCCGCTCCGGCGCGCGATACCTCTACATCTGCGAGGACGGATTAGTGCACTACTGCTCGCAGCAGCGCGGAACGCCCGGCATCCCCGTCGAGCAGTACACGAAGGCGGACATCGCACGCGAGTACAACACGGAGAAGTGGTGCGCGCCGATGTGCACGGTCGCCTGCGCGCACAAGGTCGCCATCCTCGACAACTGGCGCGACCCGCAGAGGGGCGAGAGCCAGACCGAAGTCGCACCGCAACGCCTGCGCGACGCAATCATGCGAACGCTCCGCGCCGGCTGATACGGGCCAAACATCGTCGGAAAAATTTAAGCGGTCGCACGCGAATCATCTACGCATGCGACCGCTTAAACTTTGAGGCTCCGTTAGACTTCTTCTTGAAATCCGTCGCGGCTCGACTCTTCGGCGCGCGTGATTCACCCTTCGGCGGCGACGGCGACCTCCGTCTTCTTCCCGGCGCGGCGAGTCCTTCTCAGGACGACAAGGCCGATGCCCGACATGATGAGCGCGCCGCCGGCAAGCGTGCGCCACGACAGTCGTTCGCCGAGCGCAAACATGCCGAGTGTGATGGCGGCGAGCGGCGTCACGAGCGAGATGAGCATCGTCTTCGTCACGTCCATGTTTCTCACGAGCCAGTAGTAGAGCATGAAGGCCGCGACCGAGCCGACGAGCGTCAGATACAGGAGCGAGACGACGGCCAGCTTCGTCCAATGAAAACTCAAAGGATTTCCCTCGAAGGCGAGTCCGAAGCAGAAGAGCGGCACGAGTCCGCACAGCATCTGCCCCGCGGCGAGCACAGACGGATCAATCTTCGCGGCGCGCGCCTTCACGAGCACGTTCGAGTAAGCGACGCAGACCGCGCCCACTACGACCGCGACGCTTCCCCACGCGGCGAGCCTCCCTTCCGTCCCCATCTGATTCGAGAAGATGACGCCGACCCCGGCGACGCCCAGTAGAACGCCCGCCATCTTCCACGCCGACAGGCGCTCGCCCGGCAGGTGCGCGTGTGCGAACAGCATCCCGAAAACGGGTATCGTCGCCTGAAGCAGCGCGGCGAGTCCCGAAGAGATGTGCTGCTCGCCCCAGAACAGAAGACCGTAGTTGAGCGTGAAAGAGAGAACGCCCGTCACGGCGATGAGCGTCCACGCTCGAAGAGTGCGCGGCAGACGCACGCGCCGGGCGGCGACGATTGCGAAGAGGATTGAGGTTGCGAGCAGGAATCGGACTGCCGCGAAGCTGACGGGCGGCAGATCTCTCAAGCCAAGCTTGATGAACAGCCAGGTCGAACCCCAGATGCAGCAGAGAATAAGGAAGACGGCGCGCGCTTTCATCCAGTCTCTATACGTCAAGCCGTTTGAAAACGCAAAGACGCTTCGCAGCGAGGGCGAAAGTTAAATGGCAAAAGAGAGGACGAAGTGAGGCGCCGCTCTAATCAGAAGCGCCGCTCTAATCATCAGCCGACGCACGCCCCGCGCCCGTCGAACGACAGCGCGCCTCTCGTCACCGCCGGTGACGAGAGGCGCGCGAAACGTCTCTTCTTCTTTTGCCCTCTCCTTACTTCAGACCGGGCGGAGATCGACGACGTTGGCGGGAAGCGTGTGCGCGAGTATGCCGTAGCGCTTGATCTTCGCGTTGAGCGTCGTCACCTTCATGTTGAGCAGGCGCGCGGCGCGGCGCTGGTGGCCGCCCGTGTGCATCAAGGCCCAGCGTATGAGGTCAATCTCGAAGCGCCGCACCTCGTCTGAGAAGTTGACGCCCGCACGAGCCTCGAACCCGTCGCCGGCTTTCAACGACTCGACCTCTTGGAGCAACGCGAGCGCAAGCTCCCTGAGAGCCTTTATCTTGACTGACGACGCCTGCAAGCGCGCGCCTTCGTCCGCGCGCGGCGCTGCCTGTTCGGTCGTCTCGAACGAGTAGTGCTTCTGTTCCAGCATGACTTTTAAACCCCCTTCTTGTCTGAGCGGCGTGCGCGTACGCCTCGCCCCTCGCTCGGTTGACTGGCGCGCCCTGTTCGGTGGGCTTCCGACCTGCGCGCGCGGGCGGTCGCGCGAATTTTAAGTGTGGCGCGGCGACGCCCGGAAGGCTTTTGTGACGGGCCGGACGCGACCCGTGATGAAGCGGCGCGCGTGCGGCGGCGCGCCCGCGCCGCTTTACGAATCGTTTACAAGCTGTTGCCGAGCGCGGCCTGCAACTTCTCCCGGTAGCTGCGCGAGAGCGTGAGCCGCGTGCCGTCTTCGAGGATGACGTGGTATTCGCCGTGCGACCATGGCTGAAGCTCCTTGACGCGGTCGAGGCGGACTATCGAGGAACGGTGTATGCGGACGAACTCTTTGGGGTCTAGCTGCGACTCGAAGCTGCTGATCGTCTCGCGCAGGAGGTACGCCTTCTTGCCCGTGTGTATCGAGACGTAGTTGCCCTCGGCCTCGATCCAATCGATCTCGTCCGTGTTGAGGAAGAAGACGCGACCGCCGGTCTTGACGACGAGCCGCTCGCTGTAGCGCCGCTGCCCGTGCATCTGTTCGAGCAGAGCGAGTATGCGCGCGTCAACGCCGTTGCCGTTGTGGCTGTCGCGACTGATCAGCCGTTTGGCGCGCTCGATTGCGGACTGGAAACGCTCGCGGTCGAACGGCTTTAGAAGGTAGTCGAGCGCGTGAAACTCGAAGGCGCGCACGGCGTAGTGGTCGTATGCGGTGATGAAGATGACGGGCGGAAGCTCCTCGTCCTTGAGCGCTTCGAGCACGTCGAAGCCGCCGACTTCGGGCATCTGCACGTCGAGCAGGATCAGGTCGGGGCGCATCGTCTGGACGGCCTCGACGGCCTCCGCGCCGTTCGAGCACTCGGCGACGATGCGGATGTCGGGGTCGGCAGCGACCATCCCTCGAATCTTCTCACGCGCGAGCGGCTCGTCGTCAACGACGAGCACGCGTATGGGCGCTTGGGCGGCGGCGTCCGTCATGATGTTTGTGCGTAGCGTGTCGCAGATCGCAAGCGGCGACCGCACCTTGTCCGGGCCGGGCCGCGAATCGTAAGACGCGCCGGCAAGCCCGGCTGTTTACGACTCGCGCTTACGATCTACTAAAATAAAAACACCGCGTCGAAAGAGTTTATGACAAAAAACGTCCGCGGGTTTCAACTATTTATTGGCGCTGTGATGGCGCGGCGGGGCCGCGCCGTTGTCTTTTGCCTTCAAACTAAATACGCGCCGCGCGCGCGCCGCGTTCCGAAATCTCGACTCGCGACGCACAGAATGAGACAATCTGTGGAGGCGAGGTCTCGGCGGCGGCGGGAGGAATCTTTCTATGAGACGCAAGGGGAAGTTCGTCGTTCAGGAGCACCACGCGAGCCGCCTTCACTGGGACTTTCGGCTTGAGATAGAGGGCGCGCTGAAGAGTTGGGCCGTGCCGAAGGGGCCTTCGCTCGACGCGGGCGTCAAGCGCCTCGCCGTCGAAGTGCCCGACCACGCGCTCTCGTACATGAGCTTCGAGGGCGTGCTGCCCGAAGGAACTTACGGCGCGGGGCGCGTCTATCGATGGGACATGGGCGCGTTCGAAACCGAGGAGGACGCGGGCGTCGCCTGGCGCAGAGGCGCGCTGCGATTCCGGCTCGAAGGCAGACGGCTGCGCGGGCGTTGGCGGCTCTTCAGAATGAAGGGGCGCGAGCAGGAGGGGCGACCGCTCTGGCTCTTGCAGAAGGTCGAAGACGAGTTCGCCGTCGCGGGGCACGAGGCCGAGGTCATCGGAGACGACGAAAAGCCCAAGCCTCCGAAAAGGCCGAAGACATCTTCAAAGAAGACGGCGAAGCAAAAAAAGACCGCGGCGAAAAAGCGCGTGAGTAAGAAGCGTGCGACGAAGGCCGTCTAATCTTCTCCGACGGCGAGCATTTCGACGCCGAGCTTTTTTGAAAGTCCTTCCGCGCCCCAGCCCATCACAACGTCGTGGTTCCATTTGAAAAGGGGGCGCGCGACGGGAGCGAGTAGATTCATCCAAGCCTTCGTCGTCACGACGTTCCAGTCGTAGCGCACGTTGGTCAACTCGCCTTCCTGCGTCAGCCGCCAGCGACCGCCGCCCGTCAACTCGCCGATGGCCTCGCCCTCGATAACGGACATCGGCTCGACGCGCGTGAGCCGCATGTCGAAGGCCAGACGGTATGGAAGCTTGCTCTTCCATGTGTAGCGATGGACGCTGCCTAGCCCCGCCGCGTCGCCCGCCTCGATCTTCTCGACGCGTTCGACGCCCCGCCACCACTCCGGCCAACGCTCCGAGTTGTAGATCAAATCCCACACGGGCGCGAGCGGCGAGCGGAAACGCCAGCGCGTGACGAAGCTGTAATCTGCCATGACGCTTTCACCGTTTTGAAGAGATTTTTAATCCGCGCGACCGTCGGAAGATTTCACCCGAGCGCCGCCGACACGACGGATTCCATAATCCTCTACGCGCGCGCGGGCATCGGCGGATTTTTTTAGCGGCCCCAGTTCGTCGCGCCTCGGGCGGCGGGCGCGCGGGCGACTTCAGTGCAAGCGGGCCGGCTTCAGTGCATCTGTTTGTAGAGTCGCTTGAGGCGTTCGAGATTGTCGGCCTCGCGCACGCCCTTGTCGGTGCGGACGCGCTTGAAGCGCGGGATGCGCAGCGCGTAACCGGCGCGGTAGCGCGCGGTCTTCTGTATGTCCTGAAAGTCAACCTCGATGACGGTTTCAGGCTCGATCTCAACGTCGCGGCCTCGGGTCGCGATGATGTTCGGTTCGAGACGGGCGGTCAGTTCGCGCAGGGCATCCTCTGAGAAGCCCGTGCCGACTTTGCCGACGGTCTTGAATCCCTCGCGGTCGCGCACGGCGACGATGAGGCTTGAGAGAAGGCCGCGCCTCCGGCCCGAACCCCAGATGCCGCCGGTCACGACAACGTCCAGAGTCTCGAACGCGGGCTTGATCTTCATCCAGTTCTCCGCGCGCCGGCCCGGAACGTAGACGGCTTCGGGGTCTTTCGCCATCAGTCCCTCGTGTCCCTCTTCGATTGCGCGCCGGAAAAATCGGGCCTGCTCTTCGATGTCGTCCGAGACGATTGATTCGGTCAGCTTCACGCGGTCGGACGGGCGGAAGAGTTTTGAGAGCCGCGCGCGCCGCTCCGACTGTGCGACGTTCATCAAGTCTTCGCCGTCGTGATAGACCATCTCGAAGAGGTGAAGGACGAGCGGAATCTCGCGCGCCTTCTCTTCGATGTTGTGGACGCGGCCCAGACGCATGAGCACGGCCTGAAAAGGCTGCTTCTCTTTGAGCGACGGATCGAACGCTACGGCCTCGCCTTCGAGTATCGCGTCGCCGCCCTTCCAAGCCTTTGCAAGCGCGGCGGCGATGTCGGGCATCGCGGCGGTGTCGTCGTTCAGGCGTCGCGAGTAGAAACGTATCTCCGGCGTGCGCCCGTTCTTCTTCAGATGAATCTGCAAGCGCGCGCCGTCGTACTTCACTTCAAAAATTATCTGCTTGCCTTTCAGCTTCTCGAAAATCTCTTCGGGACGGTCAATCTTCTGCGCGTTCATGAACTGGTAGGGCCGAAAGAGCGTCAGCCCCGCGCGGGCCAGAGCCTTCGCGCCCTTCGAGGCTCGCGCGGCGGCCAGTCCGATGTCGTTCGTCATCGCGTAGAGATGTTCTATCGCGCCGGCTTCAACGTCGAACGCGGCGGCGAGCGCGCGAGCGACGGTGCCGAGTCCGGCGTTGATTCTCATCTGATTTAGAATCATGCGTGTGAAATACTTTGCGCCGACCGACGTGGTGTTTTTGAAGACGTACTCGACTAAGCCCTCGCGGTCTTCGTCGCGCTCGACGGCGGTGTTGATGCGCCGCCAGAACTTCGCGACTTCGAGCGAGTCCGAGCCGCGGACGTGCGCGGCGACGACCTCGCTCATGTCGCCCGTTCGCTTGACCTCGTCGTCAACGTCTGCGGGTTCGAGGCCGAACATTCGCGCGAGCACCGCGCGGATCGTGCCCGGCCCCGTGCCGAGCCGGTCGGAGAGTTGCGGATCGACGACCTCGCTCAGAGTGAAGTGCGCCGCGGCTTCGAGCGTCGCCCGGTCGGCTTTGCCGAACAGTTCCGCGAGTAGAGAGATGCGCGCCGGGTCGTTCTTCGCCGCGCCGACGCGCTCGTATGTCTTCGCCAACTCCGAAAATTTCACGTCCGTACGCCATCTAACTCAATTGAAGAGATCAAGCTTTTAGCACGCAAGTTGCAGGCCGAATTGTTGAGCACGAACGAACACGAAGAGAGACGGATGGCGAAGTCGAAAAAAGCTCGCAGATTGGACGAGCTTGCCGCGCAGATAAGCGTCTGCACGCGATGCCCGCTGCACGAGTCGCGTACACACGCTGTACCGGGCGACGGCAAGTACAAGGCGCGTGTGATGATCATCGGCGAGGCGCCGGGCAAAGATGAGGACGAGACGGGCAAGCCCTTCGTAGGCTCGGCGGGACGATATCTCGATCACGTGCTCGAAGGCACCGGACTCGACCGCGGCGACTTCTTCATCACAAACACGGTCAAGTGCCGACCGCCACGCAACCGCACGCCGAGAGCAATCGAGACGGGGACGTGCGAGTCGAACTATCTCTTCGAGCAGATGGAATTGATTGACCCGGAACTCGTCATGCTGCTCGGCGGCGTCGCGGCGAAAACAGTGCTCGGCGTCAAAAGCGTGAACGAGGCGCGCGGTCGCGTCGTCGAACGCGAGGGGCGACGCTTCATCGTCGGCTACCATCCGGCTGTGAGGTTTTACAGGGAAGACCTCGGAGAAAAGGTCAAGGAAGACTTCGCGCTCTTGAAGCGCGAGTTGAAGAAGCTTTGAGAGACGACGCAGTCGAGCGAATGAAGACAGTCATGGGACTTGAGACTTATCAGAAGATGCGTGACTTCAGACGGACGCCGGAGCCGCGCGGGCGCGTGTCGAAGGCCAACCGTCGGCGCTTCGTCGTGCAGGAGCACCATGCGTCGAAACTTCATTTCGATTTTCGTCTTGAGATGGACGGCGTTTTGAAGTCTTGGTCTGTGCCGCGCGGGCCTTCGCTCGACCCTGCGCAGAGGCGTCTCGCCGTCGAGACCGAGGATCACCCGGTCGAGTATCTGAAGTTCGAGGGGCGCATACCCGAAGGCGAGTACGGCGCGGGCGAGCACATGCGTTGGGATGGCGGCACGTACAAGTTGCTCGGCGACGCGGACGCGCAAGAGCAGTTGGAGCGCGGAAAGCTTGAGTTTGAACTCGACGGCGAACACCTGCGCGGCGCGTTCACGCTCGTCCGCATGAAGGGGCGCGAGGGCGAGTGGCTCCTGATTAAGAAGCAGGACGAGTTCGCGGAAGCCGGTTGGGAGCTTCGCTTGAGAAAACCCGTGGGCAGCAGAGACACGGTCGAGAACAAGCCGGGAGGCAGAAGGCAGCGGCAGGAGACAGGAGCAGGAAGCGCGAAGGGCGCGCGTGATTCGCGAAGCGCAGGCCGGCAAGGCGTGCGAAAGTTCGACACGAAGAATGAGACGAAGGGCGAGCGCGTCGTGCCGGTTGTGCGCGCGCTGAAGTCAAAGGAGCTTAAGGGCGATGTGAACGTGCGCGCCGGGCGCGATGTCGTGCAGCTTACGAATCTCGACCGGGTGTACTGGCCGGACGATGGCATAACGAAGGGCGAACTAGTTCGCTACTACGACGAGGTATCGAAATACATCCTGCCTTACCTCGAAGACCGACCGCTGATAATGAAGCGCTACCCCGCGGGGATTCGCGGGCAGTCGTTCCACCAGCACGACGTTGAGGAAGCGCCGGAGTTCGTCCGCACCATCACGCTCGAAGTCGAGGACGGCGGAGGCCACGATGTCAACTACATCGTCGGCAGCGGCAAGGCGACGCTTCTCTACATGGCGAACCTCGGCGCTATCGAGCGCCACCCTTGGAACTCGCGCGTCGAGAGTCTGGATTGTCCCGACTGGTTCGTCTTCGACCTCGATCCCGGCGATGGTGTCGAGTTCAAAACGATCTGTGATGTCGCCGTCACGACGCGCGACGTGCTCGAACGGATCGGACTCGAATCCTACGCGAAGACTTCAGGCTCGCGCGGCATACACGTCTATGTTCCCGTGAAGACGATTTACAGTTACGGGCAGGTCGCCGAATTGGCCGAGCAGGTGGCGACCGCGGTGGCGCGCGAGAAGTCGGACGTGGCGACGGTCGAGCGGTCGAAGCGTAAGCGCGGGCGGCGAATGATCTACGTTGACCACATGCAGAACGCGCGCGGCAAGTCGGTCGTCGCGCCTTACTCCGTGAGGCCGCGCGCGGGCGCGACCGTCTCCGCGCCGCTCGAATGGGCCGAGGTTGAGCGCAGGAAAATCGAGATCGCCGACTTCAACATCAGAAATATTCGGAAGCGCATCGAGCGCAAGGGCGAGTTGTTCAGTCCCGTGCTCAGGAAGAAGCAGAAGCTCGAACAGGCGTTCGAGCGCGCTCGCTCGCTGCTCGAAGACGCGAAGGCGCGCGGCGCTCGCGCTTGAGACGCCGGCGAGTGCGCTTCGTTGTCGAGCTTGAAGGTTTGAACGGCTTAAGGGTTGTTAAGTGCAAAACTTCATTCGGGTGAACAAGGAGGGATGATGGCGGAGAAGAAGAATGAGCACGACCGCGAGTTGATAGATACGGGTACGGACAAACGTTACGTGCGCCGCGACGATAAAGGACGCTTTGACGAGAGCGACGACGTGGGGCGCTCGCTCTCGCAGGACGTGCGCAGGCACGCCAAGACCGAGGTCGAAGCGGGTCAGGGCGACCGCGGCGACCAGAAGAAGAGGTAAGCAATCAAGGAGGTGCAATCATGCCGAGAGGCGACAAAGACATGTACACGGACAAGGAGAAGCGGCAGGCCGAGCACATCGAAGAATCTTACGAGTCGCGCGGCACGTCGAAGGACGAGGCGGAGCGGCGCGCGTGGGCGACCGTCAACGCCGTGCACGGCGGCGGCGAGAAGCCGGGCGGTGGCGGCTACGGCAAGCCGGAGAACCACGAGCCGATGAAGAAGGGCGGCGAGAAGGGCGGGCGTCACTAGCCTGAGCGCGCGCTAAAGATTTTCGACGCGGCGCGGGGCGCGTGCGTGCGCGTGCTCTCGCGCCGATCAACTCGTCACCAAAGCCGATGCGTCGGCTTCGCTCGGGTTGGCTGATGACGACGGGCGCGAACGGGGCAGTTCATAAAGAACGTCGCACTCATGGGAGTTACTTAAAGCGGCCCCCCGCGCGTCGAGCAGGCTGAATCAGAGAAGTGGGATTTAACGAGGAGGTTGATGATGTCAACACGTTACGGTGATCGGGGCTTCGACAGGTACGAGGACGAAGACCGCTACGGAGAGCGCGAATCCGAACGCGAGGAAGGGCGCGGCTACGGCGAGCGTGCCCCGCGCCGCGCGCGCGAGCGCTACGAAGAGACGGGACGCGAACCGGCGCGCGACTACGGCACGGACTACGAGCGCGGTTACCCTGCGCGCGGTTACAGGGCGCGTGCATACGGCTCGCGCTACGGGCGCGAAGGTTCTTACGCCGGCCCTTCGGGGCGCGAATACGACTACGGCGGCGGTTACGCGCGCGAACGCGAACGCGATCACACCAGCGAGTACGTGCGCGCGGCGCGCGAGGAAGAACCCGTCCACAGCTACGAGACCGACTACGGTCGCACGACGAGTCGCTTCTACGGTCGCAGCGGATACGATTACGGTCGCGAGGATTACGACGAACGACCGAACTACGGGAGCGCGCGGAGCGACTACGGCAGGCACGCATACGGCGGTCGCATCGACGAGCGCGGCATGGAGCGCGAGAGCGGCTTCCGCAACTGGTGGGATCGAGCCGCCGACGAAGTGCTCTCGTGGTTCGGCGGCGAAGGCACGGAGAAACGGCGTCACGTGTATGACTCGCGCGACGCGCGCGCGCATGGCGCGGGCAAGTTCCGCGGTCGAGGGCCGAAGAACTACCGGCGCTCCGACGAGCGCATACAGGACGAGATCAACGACCGCCTGACCGAGAACGAGTGGCTCGACGCCTCGGACGTTGACGTGAGCGTCAACAGCGGCGTCGTCATCCTTTCGGGGGCGGTTGATAGTCGCTACGCCAGACGGCTCGCCGAAGAGATCGCCGACTCCGTCTCCGGCGTCGTCAACGTACAGAACAACCTGCGCGTCGAAAACGATCAGGCGCTCGTGACGACGGGCACGACAGGCACGACGACCGAGGCGACCGCCCTGAACGAGACGACGCCCGGCGACGCGTCCGAGGTGAATCGTGCGTCGAAGGCCGTGGGCAGGAGCTAGGCGCGACTCGTCGAGGGGCGCGGGCGCACTCGGCCTCGCGCCCTTCGACACGCGCGGGTCAAACGCCCGGTCGCGGGCGGTCTTCCGGTGGCAGACAAGAAGCAAGGGGAGCGAACGATGGCGGGCTTAAACATACGCATACGCGAAGGCTCGGACGAGACGAAGACGCAACAGATATTCAACCAGATCGCGAGCGCCATACTCGCGGGCAAGTTCGCGCGCGGCGAAACAATCACGTCCGAGCGCGCGCTCGCCGAACAACTCGGCGTCAGCCGCAACATCGTCCGCAACGCGTACCGTCGTCTCGAAGAGCAGGGACTCGTCGAGACCGTAAGCACCGTGGGCCGGCGCGTGCGCTCCGCACGGAAGCGCAGCGCCGCGGGCGTCGCCGGAGTCCAGCGTCAGGACAGGCACGCCGCGCGCAAAGCGGGCGCGCAAGGCAAAAGACAAAAAGCGGGCGGCAAAGCGCGCAGGTAGGACGCGCTTTACTGCTCGCGTATGTGCGAGACGACGGCGAAGCAGAAGCCGGAGCGTCGAACGACGGGCGGCGAAGACATCTTGCCTACGGCTCGCCGTTCGGCGCTCCGGCTTCGTAGTTTCTCTACGCCCGTGTGATGACCTCGACATCGCTGTCCGTCGCGACGACGGCGAGGTCGGCCATGCCGACGAACAGGCCGCACTCGACGACGCCCGTCATCATCTTCAACTCGCGCGCGGTCTGTTCGGGGTCGCGAATCTCTCCGCAGCGACAGTCGAGAATGTAGTTGCCGTTGTCGGTGACGTAAACATCACCCGACGAGTCGAGCCTGAGCGCAGGCTCGACCTTCAACACTTCGGCGACGCGGCGCGTCGTCACCTCCCATGCGAACGGCACGACCTCGACGGGCAGAGGGAACTTCCCCAACACCTCGACTCGCTTGCCCGCGTCGGCGACGACGACGAAGCGGCGAGCGGCCGTGGCGACAAGCTTCTCTCGAAGGAGCGCGCCGCCGCCGCCCTTTATGAGCGCGAGGCGTGGGCCGATCTCGTCCGCGCCGTCAATCGCGATGTCGAGTTGCCGAACGTCCGAGAAGGTGACGAGCGGGATGCCAAGCCCGCGCGCCTGTTCCTCAGTACGGCGCGAGGTCGGAACGCATCGCACGCGCAGTCCCTCGCGCACGCGTGCACCCAGGCGTTCGACGACCCAGTAGGCAGTCGAACCCGTGCCGAGTCCGACCGTCATCCCGTCCTCGATAAACTCGACCGACCTCTCGCCGGCCCTTTGCTTCGCATCCATCGTGTGTCCTCCGCGCGCGGTTTCGCGCTATTATGTTGGCGCGAGTCTCTCTCCCGCAACAGTTTTGTTGAATCCCGGACACAGAAGACCGAACGAGCACGCGATAAGATGGACGAGGGATGACGACCGAGCTTTACAAGCCGGAGCAGACCGGGCAGGACGAGAAGGACGGACGAGTCGAACAGCCGCAGCGCTCGCGTGCGCGCCGCCTCGTCGAGCAGGCGTACGCGCGCGCGACCGGAGCGCCGCTCGTCGTCGGCAACGGCGTGCGTCTTTTGAGGGACGCCGAAGAGAACTATCCCGCATGGCTCGAAGCAATCCGCGGCGCGCGCCGTTCAGTAAACTTCGAGAGCTTCATCATCCACGGCGACGAGGTTGGTCGAGAGTTCGCCGGGGTGCTCGCCGCGAAGGCGCGCGAAGGCGTCCGCGTCCGGCTCATCTACGACTGGCTCGGCGCGATAGGCAAGACTTCGTGGAGCTTCTGGCGACGTTTACGCGCCGCGGGCGTCGAGGTTCGCGCGTTCAACCCGCCGCGCGCCGACGAGCCTTTCGGCTGGCTCAACCGCGACCACCGGAAGATGATCTCGGTTGACGGGCACACGGGGTTCGTCATGGGACTCTGCGTCGGTCGCGATTGGGTCGGGAATCCGAAGCGCGGCATCGAGCCTTGGCGCGACACGGGCGTCGAGATTCGCGGCCCCGCCGTGGCCGAAATGGACAGGGCGTTTGCGCGCGCGTGGGAGGCCGCGTGCGGCGAGAAGATTCCGAAAGAAGATTTGCCCGAACGCGACTTGATTCCCGAAGAGGGCGACACGGCCCTGCGCGTCATCGCGACCGAGCCGAACTCGGTCGGACTCTATCGTCTCGAACAACTCGTCGCCGCGGGCGCGCGCGAGTACCTCTGGCTGACGGACGCTTACTTCGTCGGGACGACGATGTACGTGCAGGCTCTGCGCGCGGCGGCGCAGGACGGCGTTGACGTTCGCCTGCTGGTGCCGAGCGCGAGCGACATCCCCGTCGTCAGCGCCTTGTCGCGCGCAAATTACCGCGCGCTTCTGGAATCGGGTGTGAGGGTCTTCGAGTGGAACGGCCCGATGATTCATGCGAAGACCGCTGTGGTTGACGGCAAGTGGGCGCGCGTCGGCTCGACGAATCTGAACGTCGCGAGTTGGATGGGCAACTGGGAGTTGGACGTGACGGTCGAGGACGAGCGCTTCGCGCGCAAGATGGAAGAGATGTACAGCCGCGACCTCGAAAACTCGACCGAGATAGTTCTGAGCGAGCGAAGGCGCGTCAAGCCCGTCGCTCGCGACCGCTCGAAAAAGCGCGGGCGCAGGCGCAGCAGTCGAAAGGGGAGCGCGTCGCGCGCCGCGGCGGGCGTCATCGGAGTCGGGAGCGCCGTGAACGCTGCCATCACGAACCGACGTGTGCTCGGCCCCGCAGAGGCGCGCGTCATGTTCTTCGCCGCGGCGATTCTGTTCGCGCTCTCGGCTATCGCGGTCAAGTGGCCGCGCGGGATAACCTACCCGCTCGCGTTTCTCGGCGTGTGGATGTCGGTCGCGCTATTCATGCGCGCCTACAAACTCCACAAGGGCGGGCGTGTCGCCGGGAAGTGCGACACCGCACCGCTCGCGCCCCGGCGCGACGCGGCGGACGTTGAGATGGATAGCAGCGAGCAGAAACGAGCTTGAAGATCAGATCGCAAGCGGTGATTTGAACGGACGGGCAAACAGCGGCGGCTGCGAGTGGGCCGCGGGAGACTTCAGGGATGAATCTCGACGAAGAGCGGGAAAGCGAAAACGTTGAAGACCGTCGCGGCTTCGGTCGCGGCGGAATCGCAATCGGCGGCGGCATCGGGACTTTGCTGATCGCCGTCATAGCTCTCATATTCGGAATCAACCCGCAGCAGTTGTTGGGCGGCGGCGACGCGGGCGGCCCCGCCCCGCAGACGCAAGGCGGGCGCGCGCCGAACGCGCAGCAGGAAGACGACATGACGCGCTTCGTCCGGCGCGTGCTCGCGAGCACCGAGGACGTTTGGGGCGACATCTTCAAACAGTCGGGGCGCTCTTACCGAAGGCCGACGCTCGTGCTCTTCAGCGACCAGACCAGAACGGCCTGCGGGGCGGGCAGCGCCGCCGTCGGCCCGTTCTACTGCCCCGGCGACGAGCGCGTTTACATAGACCTTTCCTTCTACGACGAGCTTCGCCAACGCTTCCGCGCGCCCGGCGACTTCGCGCAAGCCTACGTCATCGCGCACGAGGTCGGCCATCACGTGCAGAAACTCCTCGGCACGTCCGACAAAGTGACTGCCTTGCAGCAGCGCGCAAGCGAAGCACAGGCGAATCAACTCTCCGTGCGCGTAGAGCTTCAGGCAGACTGCTACGCGGGCGTCTGGGGCCACTACGCGCAGCAGCGCGGCCAACTCGAAGCCGGCGACGTTGACGAGGCGTTGCGCGCGGCCTCGTCAATCGGCGACGACAAGTTGCAGATGCAGTCGCAAGGCTACGTCGTCCCCGACTCGTTCACGCACGGCACGTCAGAGCAGAGAGTCCGTTGGTTCCGGCAGGGCTTCGACGGCGGCGACCTCCGCCGCTGCGACACGTTCGGCACGAGCGGCCTCTAGTCAGAAGCGCGAGCGGTAGCGGTCGAGTCGGCGACACGGAAAAGAGAATTAACATGGATGGACACGATGAACAGGATTAAAGATTTCTATCCTGTTCATCCTGTCCATCCATGTTAAAGCTTTTCACAAATATGCAGGATGAGCCAATAAGCAATGCATAAATGAATAATAGAGGCTTATTATGCAACTTTCACTGGATATTTCTGCAAGGCTCCATGTTAATTCTTTGCTTTGTCAGTCACACCCGCTCGCTACCGCTCGCGGTTCTGTTCTCACCTGAAGAAGAGCGAGACGCTCATCACGAGTCCGATGGCGATGACCGCGGCGCGCACGAAGCGTCGGCCAAGTCTGTACGCGAGGCGCGCGCCCGCGTAGCCGCCCGCGACCGCCGCGAACGTCATCACGAGCACGTCAGCCCAGATGACCGCGCCCGACGCGATGAAGTAAACGGCGGCCACGCCGTTGATGCAGATGGCGAGCAGATTTTTCAGAGCGTTCATGCGGTGGATGTCCGCAAAGCCGAGCAGCCCCAACGCCGCGAGCATCAGTATGCCGATGCCTGCGCCGAAGTAGCCGCCGTAAATTCCTACGAAGAACTGAAAGACGACCGCGCCCACGAGCCAAGAGCGTGAAGCGATCTCGACTCGCGGTCGCGACGAATCATCTCCGATTTGTTGCTCGCCCCGCGTGCCTTCATCTTCAACACGTTTCGCCGCGCCGCCTCGCGCAGCGCGCAGACGACGTGATAACGGTTCTTGAACTGCGAGCAGCAGCGTGGCGAAGAGTATTAGGAAAGGGACGAGACGCGCGAACGTCGCCGAAGGCGTCCGCAGCAGAAGCACCGCGCCGACTATTCCTCCCAGAAGCGACGGCACGCCGAAGATCACGACGTTACGCGCGCCGCCCTTCAACTCGCGCCGGAATCCGTAAACGCCGGCGAGCGACGCGGGCCACAGTGCGACCGTGCTCGTCGCGTTGGCGAGCACTGCGTCGCGCCCCGTCCAAAGAAGCGCCGGGAACGAGACGAGTGTGCCGCCGCCCGCAATCGAGTTGATGAGTCCCGCCGCGAACGCGGCCGCCGCGATTACGAATTCCTGCCGGATATCCACGCGCCTGAGACTAGCACAAGCGCACGCCGCAACGTGCGGACGCATCGCGCCCGTTGCGCGAAGGGGCAAGGATGTTGCCTCGGAAAACGAGGACGAAGGTGTGAAGGCGGAAGGATGAATGATGAAGTTAAAGATGAATGATGAAGTTAAAGCGGCTTTGACTTAACCTCTGCCTTCATCCTTCCGCCTTCATTCTTCCCGTCGCGGCGAGCAGTTCGGCGTTGAGTATTGCAGCGCCCGCCGCGCCGCGGATCGTGTTGTGGCTGAGCGCGACGAAGCGGTAGTCGAGAACGTTGTCGGGGCGGAGGCGTCCGACGGTAACGCTCATGCCTCGGCCAGCGTCGCGGTCGAGCTTTGGCTGCGGGCGGTCTTCTTCGTCGCGGACGATGACGGGGCGTTCGGGCGCGGCGTGGAGTTTCAACTCCTGCGGGAGCGACGTGAAAGACTCGAACGCATCGCGGACTTCTTCAATGTCTGTGCGGCGCGCGAGCTTGACCCGGACGGCGGCCATGTGTCCGTCCGTGACGTTGACCCGGTGCACCTGCGCGCTCACGCCGAAGGGCGCTGTCTCGATTCTTCCGGCGTCGAAGCGACCGAGAATCTTCCGCGTCTCGCTCTCGATCTTCTCCTCTTCACCGGCGATGAAAGGCAGAACGTTGTCCGTGATGTCGAGCGAGGCGACGCCGGGATAGCCCGCGCCCGACAGAGCCTGCAACGTCGTCGCGACGACCGACTCGATCCCGAAGCGCGCGTGAAGCGGCGCGAGCGCGAGCGCCAGCATGATGGTCGAGCAGTTCGGGTTCGTCACGATCATGCCGCCGTCAAACCCGCGCGAACTTTTTTGCGAATCGAGCAGAGCGAGATGTTCGTGATTGACTTCCGGGATGAGCAGCGGCACGTCCGCGTCCATCCGAAGCGCCGAAGAGTTGCTGATGACGACGTAGCCCGCACGCGCGAACGCCTCTTCCGTCTCGCGAGCCATCTCTCCGGGCAGGCTCGAAAAAACCAACTCGCAATCCAGCGGCGGCTCAGGCATCTCGACGGCGAGCGAGCGCACGCGCTCCGGCATCTCGCACGGCAGACGCCACGCGCACGCCTCCGCGTATGACTTGCCGCGCGAGCGGTCGGACGCGGCGAGCGCCGTCACCTCGAACTGCGGGTGATTCTCAAGCAACTGAATGAAGCGCTGCCCGACCGTCCCCGTCGCGCCTAAGATTCCTACACGATATTTTCTGCTCATGCCGTTATCGTAAATCGTAAACCCTGAATCGTAAATCGCGACAAGTAAGAGCCGTGAACCGTGACGAGAGAAAAACAGTTTCCTTCTTGTCACGGTTCACGGTTCACGGCTTTTAACGCTTGCTTCATTCGCCGCACGCCCTCCGTGATGACGTGCAGGTCGGCGCAGAAAGAGACGCGCAAGAAGCCTTCGCCTTCGGAGCCGAAGGCCGCGCCGGGCACTGTGATGACGCCGTGCTCAAGAAACTTTTCCGCGACGCTCAACGAGTCGCCGTGCGCGCTCACGTCAACCATCGCGTAGAAAGCTCCTTCGGGCGTGACGGCTCGCAAGTCCAACTCGTCGGACAAGAGTTTGAGAAGATGATCGCGGCGCTCGCGAAAAATCCGCCGGTGACGTGTGCGCGCCTCCGCCGCCTCGTCTGTCCAAGCGGCGAGCGCAGCCTTCTGCGAGATGGTCGAAGCGCAGGTCGTCGTGTAGCCGTGGAGCACGAGCGCGCTCCGCACGACTTCCGCGTCGCCGCAGAGCCAGCCAAGCCGCCACCCCGTCATGCTCATCGACTTCGACAGTCCGCCGAGGACGACGACGCGCTCTTTGTAAAATTCCGAGACGGACGCCGGGCGCTCCTGCGTGAAATAGATTTCGCGATAAATCTCGTCGCTTATGACGAAGACGTTTGTGCCCCGGAGCGCGTCGGCGAGGCTTGCAAGTTCTTCGCGCGCGAGCACGCGCCCCGTCGGGTTCGACGGGCTGACGCAGACGACGGCCTTCGTCCTCGGCGTGAGCGCGCGCCGGAATTCTTCCACTTCGAAGGCGAAGCCGCGCGCGGCGGGCGTCGCGTAAAACTTCGGAGTGCCTCCGGCCATGCGAACGATTGTCGGGTACGCGACGAAGCCGGGGTCTGGAATCAGAACCTCATCGCCCTCGTCAACGAGCGTCATCAAGACGAGATAGAGAGCCTCCTGCGATCCGGCCGTGATGACGACCTGTTCGGGCGTGAGCGTGAGGTGCGGATAGTCGGAAGCGACGCGCTCTCGCAGGCGGGGAAGCCCCGCGTGAGTCGTGTAACCGTTCTGCTCTTCGACGGCGACGCGCGCCGCCTCGCGCCTGATGACTTCGGGCGTCGGCAGGTCGGGTTCGCCCAAACCGAAGTTGATGCTTTCGGGGCGCGCGCGGTCGAAGACCTGCCGGATCATGCTCTTCTGTATCCCGCGCAAGCGGCGCGCAGGCTCGAACTCGCTCAACGCAGGTAGTCCTCCAACTTCACCGCGCGCTCCGTCTTCTCGTCGCGGTACTTGACGATGACGGGCGCGTAGAGCGACAAGCCCCACTCGCGCCCGCGCTCGCCGTCAATCCGGCGCGAGCCGGCGACGACGACCGCGCCCGCCGGAATCTCAAGTGGCGCATCGTCCGTCCTTCGATAAATCTCGCCGCGCGGGAGATCGTACACGGGCGTTGCGCCCGTCAAGATAGTGCCCGGCGCGAGCACCGCGCCCGCGCGAACAATCGTTCCTTCGTAAACTCCGCAGTTGCCGCCGACGAGCACGTCATCTTCGATGATGACGGGCACGGCACCTACGGGTTCGAGCACGCCGCCCACCTGCGCCGCCGCCGAGATGTGAACGCGCTTGCCAATTTGCGCGCACGAGCCGACGAGCGCGTGGCTGTCAATCATCGTGCCCTCGTCAACGTAAGCGCCCACGTTGATGTACATGGGCGGCATACAGACGACGCCCGCCGCGAGGTACGCGCCGTCGCGCACCGACGAGCCGCCGGGCACGATGCGAACGTTGTCCAGAATCGTCGTCGGTCGGACGGGATAAGTATCCTTGTCGAAGAAGCGAAGGCTGGCGTGCGCCGACATCTCCGCGAGCGCGCCCATGCGAAAGCCTGCGAGTATGCCTCGCTTGACCCACGAGTTGACTCTCCACACGCCGTCCTCATTGCGCTCTGCTGCGCGAACCTCGCCGCGATTGAGCGCCTGCTTGAACGACTCGAAGATTTCGCGGTCGGTCGAAGTGAACTCGCCTGACTTCGCGAACAACTCTTCGATCTGTTCACACAGCGACATTCGTCGCCTCCTTCAAAAGCCCCGACTCTTCGAGAACTTCGCGCACGCGCGCGCGGCTCTTCTCCGTGACGGGCACGAGCGGCAAACGCAGGTACTCTTCCAGTAGACCCATCAGAGCCATCGCCGCCTTCACGGGCCCCGGACTCGACTCGATGAAATTCACGTCCATCAGCGGGAGCAAACGATAATGCTCGCGCCGCGCTTCGTCGAAGCGACCGGCGAGCGCCGCGTCAACCATCCGAGACATCTCGCCGGGCGCTTCGTTCGACGCGACCGAAACCAATCCGTCCGCGCCGAGCGCCACGAGCGCAAACGTCATCGCGTCGTCGCCGGAGAGCACGAGAAAATCTTCGGGCCTCGCGCGCAGGATTTCCATTATCTGCGCGAGATTGCCGGAAGCCTCTTTGACCGCGACGATATTTTCGACATCGCGCGCGAGCCTGAGCGTCGTCTCCGCCGAGATGTTTGAAGACGTGCGACCCGGCACGTTGTAGAGCACGACCGGAGTTTCAGGCACGGCCTCCGCGATTGTGCGGAAGTGCTGATAGAGACCCTCCTGCGTCGGCTTGTTGTAGTAAGGCGCGACGACGAGCACGGCGTCCGCGCCCGCCTCCGCCGCCCAACGCGACGACTCGACGACGTGCGCCGTGTTGTTGCTCCCCGTCCCGGCGATTACGCGTGCGCGCCCGCGCGCCACTTCAATCGTCGCGCGTATGACCGCCTCGCGCTCCTCGCCCGACATGGTTACGCTCTCGCCCGTCGTCCCGCACGGCACGAGCAAACGCACGCCGCCATCGATCTGCCGCGCGACGAGCGCGCGCATACGCTCGATGTCAAGCGCGCCGTCAGACCCGAACGGCGTCACAAGCGCCGTTGCGCAGCCTCGCATCCATTCGACTTTCATCGCTTCGCCTCCGGCAAGTGATGAGTGATGAGTGATGAGAAAATCCGCTTCTTTCTTATCACTCATCACTTATCACTTATCACTGTTTTTATCATCTCATCAATCACTTCTGAAAACTCGAACACGCCCTGCCGCCCTTGAATCCAGCGCGCGGCGACGAGCGCGCCGGCGGCAAAGCCTTCGCGCGAGCGCGCCGTGTGGGTGAGAATAATCTGGTCTGCATGCGAGTCGAAGCCGACGCGGTGCGTGCCCGGAATCTGCCCGGCGCGCGTCGAGGCGACGGGTATCTCGGCGTCGTAGCCGGCGGCGAGTATGTCGCGCAGCCGCAAGGCGGTTCCCGAAGGCGCGTCGCGCTTGCGCGAGTGGTGCGCCTCTTCGACGAAGGGCGCGTAGGCGTCGAAGCCTCGGAAGAGTTCCGCCGCGCGCTCGACGATGCGATAGAAGAGATTGACGCCGACCGAAAAGTTCGCGCCGTGGATGAGCGCACCGCTTGCGCGCTCGATTGTGCGGCGCACGTCTGCGAGTTGAGTGTGCCATCCCGTCGTACCTTCGACGAGCGGGACGCGCGCGAGCGCGCAGGCTTCCGCGTGTCGCGGCACGGCCTCGGCCACCGTGAAGTCAATCGCGGCGTCGTGGCCGCCTAAGATTTCGGCCAACTCTTCGACGTGGGACGCAGCCTCGCGCGAGCCGAGCACGGTCGCAACGTCGTGCCCCTCGTCGCGCGCGAGCCGCTCGACGAGTCGCCCCATCGCGCCGTGACCTATCAAAGCAAGCTTCATTCGCCTCGTCCCTTCCGTCCGTCTCACTCGCCCGCGAGCAGCGTGCGCGCGAGCCGCGCGTAGAGCGCGACCGAATCTTCAAGCTCGCGCTTCGAGACGCGCTCGCCGTCGGTGTGCGCGTCGAGTATCGAGCCGGGGCCGACGAGCAAGGGCTTTCCCCAGTTCGTCAGATACGGAATGTCGGTCGTGAACCTTACGACCTCGCGCTCGAAGCCTTCGACCGCGTGCATCCGCACAGGTTCCGCCGCGGAAAGATACTCCACGCCGCCGCGACCCGCCACCGCCGCTTCGAGAATTTTTTTGACTTCAGCCGAAGGCGTCACGAGTCTGATTTGCAACTCGGCGCTGGCTTCCGCCGCGATGACGTTCGGTCGAGTGCCGCCCTTTATCGTGCCGATGTTGCAGGTCGTCTCGCCGAAGAACTCGTCGCGCGGCCACCGGGCGGCGCGCACGTCGGCGAGCACGTCGAGCAGCTTCTCAATCGCCGAACGCCCGCGCTCAGGATAGGCCGAGTGCGCCGCGCGCCCCTCGGTCGTCAGTCTGAGTCGAAGTGAACCCTTCGAGCCTGTGGCGAGTTTGTTCTCGGTAGGCTCGCCGTTGACGAGGTACAAGCACTCGCGCGCGCGCGCGTGAGAGTTTGCGGCGCGCGCGCCGAGGCTGCCCAACTCCTCGTCAACCGTGAAGAGGAGTCCCACTTCGTCGAACCCTTCGGCGCGCAGGCGCTCGGCGGCGAAGACCTGCGCGGCGATGATGCCCTTCGCGTCGCAGGAGCCGCGACCGTAAACGTGCGCCTCGTCCTCTTCGGAAGGGATAAACGGCGGCACGGTGTCCATGTGCGTCGAGAGCACGACGCGCGCGCGCGCGCTGGTCGTCGCCAGAACGTTCGCGCGCCCCGCTCCGATCTCCTGCGACTCGACCTTGTAACCGAGTCCTTCGAGATGAGAGACGAGGAAGCGACCGACCTCCCGCTCGTCGCCGGAAACCGAAGAGATGTCAATCAGCTTTCTCGTCAACTCGAAAAGGTTCATCTCTTTGGAGTGATAAGTGATGAGTGATGAGTGATGAGTGATAAGAAAAAACCGTTCGCCCTTCTTTCTTATCACTCATCACTCATCACTTATCACCAGACCGGCTGCGATTGGAGTGCGGAGGCGGTGCGCGCCTTATCACTCATCACTCATCACTGTTTTCAGTGTTCGCCGCCGATGTGCGCGAGCAGTTCGGCGGTGGCGCATTCGAAGAAGGCCGCGTGGAGGCGGCGCACGGCCTCTGCGGCGTGGCGCGCCTCGACGACGAAGGTCAGATTTATCGAGGACGCGCCCTGCGAGATCAGGAGCACGTTGATGTCTTTCACCGTCGAGAAGACCCGGCCCGCGATGCCGGGCGTGCTGCGCAAGCCTTCGCCGACGATGCAGACGATGGCGCGTTCCGACTCGACTTTGACAGCGCCTACGCGCTTCAGGTCTTCGACAATCGCGTCGAGCGACGAGGCGTCTTCAAGCGAGATCGAGACGCTGACCTCGGACGTTGTGACGATGTCAACCTCGGTTCGGTGGCGCTCGAAGACCTCGAAGATTGCGCGCATGAAGCCGTATGCGCCGAGCATGCGCGCCGAAGTGACGTGGACGATGTGGACGCCCGCTTTGTGTGCGATGGCCTTGACGGTGCGCGGCGTCATCTCCGCGTCGAAATAGACGACCGTGTCGGGCGCGGCGTCGTCAAGCGAGTTGCAGATGCGGACGGGGATGTTTCGGACGACCGCCGGAAGTATCGTCTTCGGGTGCAGAACCTTCGCGCCGAAGTATGCGAGTTCGGCGGCCTCGGCGTAAGAGAGGCGCGGGATCGTGCGAACGTCTTTGACGATGCGCGGGTCTGCGGTCAAAACGCCCGGCACGTCCGTCCAGATCTGAATCTCGCGCGAGTGAAGCGCCGCGCCGACTAATCCGGCGGTGAAGTCCGAGCCGCTGCGCCCCAAAGTCGTCGTCTCGCCCGTCGCGGCCGACGACGCGATGAAGCCGCCGATGACCGGGACTTCGCCCGCGGCGATTATCGGCTCAAGCTCTTGGCGCGTGTGCCGCTCGGTCTCCTCCTTCAGTGGAGTCGCGCGACCGTGCTCGTCGTCCGTGATGATGCAGCGTCGCGCGTCGGCCTGTCGCGCCTTGACGCCGCGAGCGCGAAGAACGGCGGCGAGTAGTTGCGACGAGAGTCGCTCGCCGTGCGAGACGACCGCGTCTTGAATGACGGGCAGCGGGCGCGACTGCTCCGGCTCAACGCTCTGCGAAGCTTCGTGCTGCGACCGCGAAGCTTCGCGCAAAGTTTCTGTGAGTTCGCGCCGCGAAACTTCGATTGCCGAGTTGATCTCCGCGGCCTCGTCAGATCTGAGAAGCGCGCGCGCGACAACCAAGTAGCGCTCGAAGTGTTCTTCGAGCGAATGCGCAGCCTCGTCGTGTCGTCCTCGCGCGGCTGCGTCGAACGCTTCGAGCAGCGCGTCGGTGAATCGGTTCATTGCGGAGACGACGACGACCGGATGCGTGTCGCACTCGCGGCGGACGAGTTCTGCCACGCGCTCGAAGGCGCGCGCGTCGGCGACGGATGTGCCGCCGAACTTCATAACGGTCGTCTGCGTCGTCATCACTTTAATCGTTGCGGGTAAACGCACGAAGGCTTTTCGGAAAGCCCGCCGTCTCTTTGGTCTCTGCGGCGTCGAAATGGGGATACGCACGAAGAATACAAAGGCAAAAGGCAAAAGGCAAACCGCTTGCGCATGAGGCAAAAGGCAGGAAGAAACAAATGTTGAATGCGGAATGAGAGAAGGTTTTGAGTTCAGGCTTTTATGTTCCGGTCTATCTTTTCACTGGCAGCTAAAACCCGGAACCCAAAACCCGCTTTAAGCTCATCATTCAACATCCGTCTTACAGCCGCACGTACTCGAACTCGAACGGCTTGCCCTTGATGCCGGAGGCGGGCGGGGCGATCCAGTTTGCGATCTTGCCCGGCTCGGTGACGGGATGCATGAGACTCTGGACGTACTCGCGATCCTCTACGGTCGGCAGCCATTCGGCGCGGCGGCGCTCGAACTCATCTTCATTAATCAGATTGCCTTCGATGTCGAAGAAGTGTCCGGCGTACTCGCCGACGTGGCGGTGGAAGCGCGTCGAGGGCAGCCGAAGCTTGTAGTCAACGCCCTCGTCGGCAATGTACTTGTTCCAGCGCTCCATCGCACGCACGCAGTCCTTGACGTACTCGCCGCGTAGAACCTCGTTCAAGGCGTTGCGCATCGGCACTTCGCGCTCGGCGAGATTGCCGTCCTCGACGACGGGCAGAGTGAAAACGTCTTCACGGATGACGTGCTCGTCATAGTTCTTCCTCTCCATGTAGCGGCCTTTGAGTCCGGCGGCGAAGAAGTCTGCGGCGTTCGAGCTTATCTCGCCGCCGAAGAGGTCGAGCGAGTAGGAGAACCAGTAGTTGATGTAGCGTTGGATGATGTCGAAGGGTATGCCGCCCAATGAGCGCACGTCCTCGTTCGGGTTCTGCTTCATCAACTGCGCCGTGCGGCGGACGACGCGCCCGACGCCCGTCTCGCCGACGAAGAGGTGATGCGCCTCTTCCGTCAACATGAATTGACAGGTGCGCGCGAGCGGCTCAAACCCCGACTCGGCGAGCGCCGAGAGTTGGTACTTGCCGTCGCGATCCGTGAACATCGTGAAGCAGAAAAAGTTTAGCCAGTCGTCGCACGGCTGGTTGAAGGCTTCGAGTATGCGCGGCTTGTCGGGGTTGCCGGAACGTCGTTCAAGAAGCGCGTCGGCCTCGTCGCGCCCGTCGCGCCCGAAGTAGCCGTGCAGAAGATAGACCATCGCCCAGAGGTGTCGGCCCTCTTCGACGTTGACCTGAAAAAGATTCCGAAGGTCGTAAAGCGATGGGCATGTGTGGCCGAGCCGTCGCTGCTGTTCGACCGAAGCGGGTTCGGTGTCGGCCTGTGTAACGACGATGCGGCGCAGAGCGTTTCGGAACTCGCCGGGCACTTCCTGATACGCGGGCTGTCCCATGTGGTCGCCGAAGCCGACGCGCGCGTCCGGCTCAGCCGGCTTTAGAAAGATGCCCCAGCGATAGTCGGGCATCTTCACGTAGTCGAAGTGTGCCCATCCATCAGTCTCGACGCTCGTGGCTGTGCGCAGCCAAACGTCTTTCTCCTGAAAGCCCTCGGGGCCCATCTCGCGCCACCAGTCGAGATAGTTCGGCAGCCACTTCTCAAGCGCGCGCTGAAGCCGCTTGTCTTCCGACAGGTTCACGTTATTAGGAATGCGCTCGTATAGTTCCATGATCAGTTTTCAGTTTTCAGCTTTCGGTTTTCAGAAGTCAGCATCCGGTGTTGCTGAAAACTGAAAACCGATAACTGAAAACTATCCTCAAGTCCTTTTGTAATCGAACTCGGGCTGCGTCGGCTTGCCGTAGTTCGTCAAAGCGCCGTGCGGGCCGACGGCGTTCGGGCGCTGAAAAATCCAGTTCTGCCAAGCGGTCAGCCGCCCGTAGATTTTCGTATCCATCGTCTCGGGCCCGGCGAATCTTAAACTCGCTTCCATCCCCGTCAGCGCGTCGGGCGAGAGCGACGTGCGCTCCTCGACGGCGACGCGAACCTCGTCGTCCCAATCCAGATCGTCGGGCGCGAATGTGACGAGTCCTGCATCTTCGGCCTCTTCCGTGTCGAAGCGCCCGGCGTGCGCGAGAACTTCGTCGGCGCGTTCCGGCTCGGCGAGGAAGCGCGACTGAACGCGCGTGAGTCCGTTCGACATCGGCAGCGCGCCCGCGTTCAACTCGCTCAAGGCCAACTCGACTTTCTGTTCGGGGTCGTTGAGCATGTAACTTCGGTCGGACGCGAGCAGGAGTTCGAGCAGATTTCCGGCGAAGCAACTGCCCGGCCCCGCGAGCGCGAAGAAGCTCTTGGCCGTAAGGTCGAGGCGGCGAAGCACGCGCGCCATGTTGAGGATTATCTCGCGGACGAGCCAGTGGTCGCGGTTTGCGGCGAGCGTCCTGTCAACGGCAAGCACGTTTTCAATCTCGCCTTCGGTGCGGACGAGCACGAGTCCGATCAAAGGCTCGTTCATGCGAAGGTGCAGCAGCGCGTCGTCCAACTCGCGATAGGCGCGGAGCGGCCAGAAAGAATCTCCCATCTCGACGATCTCTTCCGTCTCGGTCGGCTGGCTTGATTCCGGGCCGCGCACGGTCAACTCCGCGTGGCGTTCCTCGCGCTTGTACTTTACAGAGACGTACTTGTATTCGCGCCCCGACTCGCTCGCTTCAACGTCGAGCGGGTTGAGTTTAATGCCGGAGGCTTTGTTGCCGGCGGCTGAATCGCCGACGATTTTTTCGACGCGCTCGCGCATGCCCTCCTGAAACTTGCTCGTCGGGAAGGAGCCGTCAATCAGCCCCCACTCCTTCGCGCGCTTCGACTTCAGACCTTCGGCGAGCGTCGAGAAAACGTCGGCGCGGTCGCGGCGCACCTTTCGCTTGTCAACGAGCCGCGTGAGTCCGCCCGTGCCCGGCAGCACGCCGAGCAGAGGGACTTCCGGCAGCGAAACGGCGGAGTTGCCGTCGTCAACCAGATAGATTTCGTCGCACGCGATGGCGAGTTCGTATCCGCCGCCCGAAGCCGTGCCGTTCAAAGCGGCGACGTAGCGCTGTCCCGAATGATGCGAGGCGTCTTCAATCGAGCAGCGAGTCTCGTTTGTGAACTTGCAGAAGTTGACCTTGAAGCCGTGCTGTGACGTGCCGAGCATGTAAATGTTCGCGCCCGCGCAGAAAATTCGGGGCTTGAGGCTCGTGACGACGACCGCTCTGACTTCCGGGTGCTCGAAGCGGAGTCGCTGGACGGCGTCGGCGAGTTCGATGTCAACGCCGAGGTCGTATGAGTTGAGCTTGAGCTTGTAGCCTTCGCCGAGCGTCTCGTCCTCCTGCACGTCCATCGAGAGCGTGGCTACGGGGCCGTCAAACGTAAGTTTCCAGTGCTTGTACTTCTCAGGCGAAGTCTCGAAGTTAATCATTCCAGCGAGCCGACTCCAACAGACGAGATAAGTGCCTCTGCACGAAACAATGATTATACCCGCTCCAACTCAGGAATGCATGCGCGACCCGCATCGAGAGGCATCGGCTCGAACTTCCACGTCTCTCGAACGCCCGCGCGAGCATAAAAAGAAAGGCGCGGCGAGTCGCTCGACCCGTCCCGCGCCCTTCGCCATACATGTTTCAAACCGTCAGGCCGTCAGTGATTCGCGTTGCGATTCGAGCCGCTGTTGGCGTTGTGGTTCTTGTTGCCGTTGGCGTTGTGGTTGCCGTTCATCGAAGAGACGCCGTCGGTGTTCTTGTTGCCGTTATCGTTCGTCAGCACGCCCACGTTCGACTGGACGCTGTTGCCGTTCAAGTTCTTCGGCATGTTAACGTTCGTCTCGACCGCGCTGTTGCGCGTGGCGTTCGCGTTGTTGGCGTTGACCGAACGACTGTTATCGTTCGTGTTGTCGCCCCCGCCGCAGGCCGCCGCCAACGCGGCAACCGCGATCAGGGAGAGTGTAGCTAATGTCCGTCGCATCTTTCCTCCAGAATCGTTAAGGCCGCGTCAGGGCGGCGCAGTTTAACGATAGACCTCTTCGCCGTGATTCTTCTTCCACTCGTCCTCGAAGTAGGCCGCGTCCTCGTCCGAGCGTGGTGTCACGCCCATCACGATGCCGCCCTCTTTCAGTCCCTTCTCGTAGTGCTTGACGCGCTCTTCGGGGATGCCTGCGCCGATGAGAGCGCCGATGATGCCGCCGGTCGCGCCGCCCGCGCCCGCGCCCGCAAGCCCCGCCGCAATCGGCCCCGCGACGAGCAGCCCGAGGCCGGGAAGCGCCAGCGTCGTGCCGATGGCCGCAATCGCCGCGAGCGTCGCGCCGACGGTGCCGCCGATGGCCGCGCCCGTGCCCGCGCCTTCCAGAGCCTTGTTGCCAAGTTCCGTCGGCCTGTCGTCAACCGCGAAGTGTTTGTTGCGCGTCTCGTCCGACATGAGCAAGTTCACGTCGTCGTTACTGTAGCCGCGCGTCGTGACCGAGTTGTAGGCGCGCTCCGCGCTATCCCGATCCCTGAATAGTCCTGTTACCATTCGCGAACGTCCCGTAGCCGAGCCGGTTGTTTCTACCATTTGAAAGTCCTCCCCTTTGGTTCGATTCTCTTTAAGTTAAGCCAAAACTCTGCTTGAGACTGTTCGTAGCCCTACGACGCCCCAAGATTTCAAGCCTTTGACAGTACGATTTTCGTATCCGAAAACTTGGCTGTCGCCGAACTACTGGCAAGGAGCGGGCCAATCAAGGTTGACCGGCCCACTCTTGACGAAAGATTTTTGCGCGGAGACGAAGCGGCAGGTAAAAAGCGAAGCGGCGTCAACCCGGCAGCGGCCTTTGATTTGAAGCCGTCGGGCGACTGACAAAGGGATTGATTATCCTTTCAGCCGCGCAAGTCCGCCGCGGGAAGAAGACGCGGCGGCTGGCGATGTTTGCTCGCCTGTTCGTATGCGTAAGCGATGCGTATCAACTTCGGCTCCGTGAAGGCTCGACCGTAGAAGCTTATGCCGATGGGCAGGCCATAGACGAAGCCTGCGGGAACCTGCACGTTCGGGTAGCCCGCGACCGCCGCGGGCGTCGAGCTTCCGCCGGTGAAGTGGTCGCCGTTTAAAACGTCAGTCGTCCAGGCGGGGCCGCCCGTCGGAGCAATGATCGCGTCGAGGTTGTTCTTCGTCATCACAGCGTCGATGCCTTGCGCCTGCGAGAGCGTCTTGCACGTTCTCAATGCTTTCAGATACGCGGGGTCTGTGAGCGGCCCCTTCGCCTCGGCCTTCGTGAAGATGTCCTGACCGAAGAAGGGCATCTCGCGGTCGCGGTTACGCTCGTTGAAGTCAATCAGGTCTTTGAGCGTGCGCGGGTGATCGCCCGGCGGGAGCGCGGCGAGATACTTGTTGATGTCCGCCTTGAACTCGAAGAGCAGAACGTCGAACTCCGGCGCGTCGAACTTGCCGTGCGTAGGGATGTCCGCCGGGTCAACTACGGTCGCGCCCTCGCGCTTCATCAGATCAATCGCGCCGGCCAGAAGCTTGTCAACCTCGTCGTTGAAGCCCGCGAACTTTCGCGCGACGCCGATGCGCGCGCCGCGAAGACCCGCCGGGTCGAGCGACTGCGAGAGATTTAACGGCCAGATGATTACGGTGGAGCCGTTGCCCGGACTACGCCGTGCAGTTCCGTTGGCCGACCTCGGCCAGACGACTACGGTGGAGCCGTTGCCCGCGACGCGGTCGTTCGGGTCGGGGCCGGCGAGCACTTCGAGCAGCGCGACGGCGTCCGCGACGGTGCGCGCCATCGGGCCCGCCGTGTCCTGACTGTGCGCGATGGGGATGATGCCGGAGCGGCTCACCACGCCGAGCGTCGGCTTGATGCCGACGACTCCGCACGTGCCCGAAGGACAGACTATCGAGCCGTCGGTCTCCGTGCCGACGGCGACGAGGCACAGGTTGGCCGAGACGGCAGCGCCGGAGCCGGAGCTTGAGCCGCAGGGATTACGGTCGAGCGCGTAAGGGTTGTGCGTCTGCCCGCCGCGCCCGCTCCAACCGCTCGTCGAGTGCGACGAGCGAAAGTTGGCCCACTCGCTCAAATTCGTCTTGCCGAGAATGACTGCGCCCGCGTCTCTGAGTCGCTGCACAACGAAGGCGTCCGACGCGGGCTTTGCGCCGACGAGCGCGAGCGAGCCTGCGGTCGTCTCCATCCGGTCAGCCGTCGCGATGTTGTCTTTAATCAAAACGGGCACGCCGTGGAGCGGCCCGCGAACGCGACCCTGTTTGCGCTCGCGGTCGAGAGAGTCTGCGATGGCGAGAGCTTCGGGGTTCAACTCGATGACTGCGTTGAGTGCCGGGCCGCTTCGGTCAATCTTCTCGACGCGCGCCAGATACATCTCCGCGAGGCGGCGCGCTGACACCTTGCCCGACTTCATTGCCGCCTGCGCGTCGGCGATGGTCAACTCTTCCCAGTCGAACTTTCCAGTCTGCGCGGCCAGACTAACGCGCGCGAGCTTCGGCGCGGCGACGAATCCAAAGCCGCCTATCAATCCGGCGCGCAGAAATTTCCGGCGGTTTAGCGCCGTGCCTTCGCGCCGCTTCCCTTTAGACATTGTTTTTAATCTCTCTTCGCGTGGTAAAAATTGCAGGAGCGTCGGTGCGCCGGAAGCATCGCGCAACGCGGGCGGAAAATCAACATGAAAATTTATAACCTCTGTCTGCTCGGCTACGGCAACGTCGCACGCGCGCTCGTCCCTCTGCTGGTCGAGAAGTCGGACGAGATGCGCGACGAGTTCGGAATAGGCTGGCGCGTGACGGGCGTCGCGACGCGGCGCATGGGCTGGCACGCAAGACCGGAAGGATTCAATGTCGAAGAGTTGTTGTCGGGCGCGATAACTTCAAAAGTCTCGCCGCGACCTTCGGACGTGAACGAGTGGCTCGACGCCGCGCGGTGCGACGTTCTGTTCGAGACGACATCGCTCGAACCCTCGACGGGCGAGCCTGCGATAACTCACGCGCGCGCGGCGCTCAAGGCGGGCGCGCACGTCGTCACGGCGAACAAGGGCATGATCGTCCACGCCTTCCGTGAACTGTCGGAGCTTGCGAAAGAGAAAGGGCGTCGCTTCATGTTCGAGGCGACCGTGGCCGACTGCCTGCCCGTCTTCTCGACCTTTCGCGAGACTATGCCCGCGGCACGCCTGCTCGGTTTCACGGGCGTACTCAACTCGACGACGACTCTGATACTCGAAGAGGTAGCCGCGGGGCGCACGTTCGACGACGGCGTGCGCCGCGCGCAATCTTTAGGCGTCACCGAGACAGACCCGACGCACGACGTTGACGGTTGGGACGCGGCGGTGAAGGTGTGCGCGATAGCGAACGTCTTGATGAGGGCCGAACTGAGACTCGAAGACGTGAGGCGCTGCGGGATACGCGGCCTGAAGGACGAAGAGGTGCGCGCCGCTCGCGCCGCGGGCCGCCCGTTCAAGCTAATCGCGCGTGCGCGTCTTGTCGAAGGCGGAAGAATCGACGCGACTGTGCGCCCCGAACGGCTCGCGCCCGACGACCCATTCGCCTCGGTCGGCGGCACGACGCTCGCCATCAACTTCGAGCTTGACGTTCTCGGCGGACTCACGCTCATCGCGCGCGAGCCGAACCTGAAAAGCACTGCTTACGGGATGCTCGCAGACTTCATCAACGCGGTCGGCCTCCGGCTTTTGACTTGAGCGGATGATAGTTAATCATCTCAGAGCATGAGATCTCACAGAAGATTTGAACACGAAACTTCTTTGCGAGCGTGCACTGCTTCTGACAGCAAGTGCTGCAAAACAGAAATTTCATTGACAGTTAAATTACTAAGGAGATAGATTTCGTGGCGCACACCGCCCGGCTTGTGCTCTTACTTATTCACCAGGGAGATTACAACCATGTCGAGCTTTTTCCGCAACGCCACTCACAGGAGCTTAACAATAACATCTTTAGTGCTACTGCTGCTCTGCACCGCCAGCGCTGCCGTGCCGAAGAACAGAATGATCGAAAGTGCTTCTCTCCCTGATGAACCCGTCGAAATAACGGCGATTAAAGTAAAAGAGGCCAACGTAAAGTTCTGGGAGAAATTCGCCGCGGACGAGGACTGGCTTAGTGGTATCACATTCACTGTGAAGAACACTTCCGAGAAGCGTATCAGTCACGTCGAGCTTCTCATAGAACAATCTATTTCGGAGACGCTTAGCTTTACCATACCTGTAGGAGTGGGTGAGTTCAGGCCGCTTACACAGAGTGCTGCGGGCCCTGCCATCGCTCTCCCCGGCGAAACTGTAGAAATCAGGCTCTCGGACGAGAGATATAAAGGGTTTAGAAATGCCGTGCCGGTCGAATACAAATTCGTTCCGGTCACAGAAGTTAAAGTACACATTGAGAGGGTTGTCTTCACAGATGGCAGCATGTGGTACAAAGGGATGCTGCACTACCGCGATCCCAATAACCCTCGGAGATGGTTTCCGGCACCCGGCGAGAAGGAGCGATTCATTGAAAAGATGCACTCACGTCAGAAGAATCCCGACAAC
>DATINM010000025.1:0-41059 GCA_035474235.1 Pyrinomonadaceae bacterium | reverse complement strand
ACTCGGCGGCTGTTCCAACGTAGTCCCCTGAACGTTGACCGTGCAGGGCGTCGTCGCAACCCCGTTCGATGCAAGGCAGGTCGCCGCGTCGTTGATGCCCGAGACGACAACCAGCGTCGATGTCCTCGGCCTCAAGTCGGCAAACCCCGATGGAGCGGGGAAGGTCGAGAGGTCAACGATGCGGAAGCGAAGGCGTGTGACGCTCGCTCCCGTGTTGTTGATGATGCGCTTGCGTATGTCGAGCGTCCCGAAGGTGGAGTTGTTCGCAGGGTCTGAGGTGAAGTCCCTGACGCGGTTCGGCGGCATATTGACACCGACAGTCGAGTCGAGGTTCGGGCCGGCGAACTGGCTGTTGCGCTGGATCGGAGAGGCGAGGTTTTCAGGCCCCGGCGCTCCGAGTCGTTGCCCCGCGCCCGCAGACGTGCCGTTGGTGTCAACGAAGTAGAAGTCCGCTGCGTTGTTGTCGGTGTCTTTCGGCAATCCTCCGGTCGGGCACGGCCCTAATGTGGTTATCGAGCCGCCCTTGCCGCAGGTGTCCCGGACGAAGGCGTAGTCAATCGAGAAGGGCGTCAGAGCCGGATAGCCCGTCCCTTCTTTGTAGAGCGTGTTGGCCTCGCTCGTCGAGCCTACGGCGTCGAGCCTATTCACCAGAGTGAAGCCCGCTGCGACGGTCGTGTTAAAGAGCGCGATGCCTGCATTGTCGGGGATGTCGGTGGTGTAGGTCGCGTCGGCTGCCGCGTAACCCGACAGCGAGTAGCCAACGGAGTTGGCGCACAGGAAGTGGCCGCGGTTTGGAATGACCGTCCCGTTCGGGATCGTGCAGCGAAGCGTGCCGTCCGAGGCAACGACGCCGTAGCCCGCGCCCGCGCCCGAATCCGTGACGGTCAGATTCGCGCCGGAGTTGTTGTAAATCTCTATGAACTCGTTCTGCGCGCCGTTCGGGTTAGGCCCGCGCAGACGGAACTCGCTGATGAGAAGTTGCCCCGCCGTGGTCGGGACGACTAGGACGGCGGTGCCGGTCATGCTCTGGCCGTCGGGGTTTGTGATGGTCACGTCATGCGGGCCGGTCGTCGCGCCGGTGGTGTTCAGGTTGAGCGTCACGTGAGTCGGGTCTGTGTAGGTGACGCTGTTGACCGTGATGCCGCCCGACACGCTCGCCGTGATGTGATTGAAGGGAAGCGCGGGCGATGCCAAATCCGTGCCCGGATCGTAGAACTCGGAGCCGGCGACGGACGTGCCTGTAATCGTGACGTTGACGGACGCCTGCCCCGTGGCGACGGTCGCCGGTGAAGCCGTCGTGGGCGTCGCGGGCGGCGGCGCGTTTATTTTTGCGACGCGCACGGCGTAGGAGTTCAAAGCCTGGTTGTACTCCTGAATCGTCCAGACCGTCATGTCGTCGAGCGGGTCAACCGTGCAGAACGAGTAGTCGCCCCAACGACGACCGCCCGAGCCGCCCGGGTCTGACGGCGGATTGTAGTTCGCCGTCGAAGTCCCGAATGTCGTCGCGGGGAGCGTCGGCGGCCCGCCCATCGTTCCGAGCGTGTCGGTTCTGAGGCGGCCCGTGAACGCGGGCGTAGCGGCGGACGGCGTGCCCGCCATCGTGAAGCCGACGACCGCGTGACCCTGCCCCGTGATGGCGACGCTCGGCATCCAGTATTGACGCGAGGCGGCGGCCGTCGCGGCGTTGTCGAAGATCGTGCCCGACTGTACGACGACCGGTACGCCAGCCCCTGACCCGCCGTCGTCCGTGCTTCGTATGCCGTTGAACTCGTACCAGCGTACGGCGTTGCGATTCTGCGCGGCGGTGCTCGCGACGCCGGCAGAACTGACCCTGAAGTTCTGCGCCGACCAGAGGCGGCCGTTTCTTATGTGCGCGGCGAAGAAGCGGTCGTCAATCGAGTCGAGTTGGCCTGCGGTGCCGCCCGTGTTGCCGAGGTGCGGGACGCGGTTCGGCGTTGTCGTCGTCGGGACGGTGATCGAGATGTTGCCGGAGATCGTAGGCGTCGCGCTGCCCGGATTGCTCACGCGTCGGAGCATGATGGTCGAGAAGGTCGCGTTGTCAGGCCCGATGAAGTAGCCCTCGTTCGAGGCCGGGTCGTAGTTGTCAACGCCGCGCGGCGACTCGGGCCCCGCGCCCGCGCCCGCCGCCAGATTCGCGAACATCGTCACGACAAGGGGGCCCGCGCCGAGCGCCGAACTCTTCTGCACGACGTAGCCGTTCGTACCGACGAAACTGCCCGCGCTGGAGAATATGTTGCAACCTGTGTAGAGCGCCTGCGAGTCAACGCCGAGCGAAGGATAGTCGCAGAAATTCGTGCCGGGGTCTGCCTGATACTCGAAGAGAGTCCAGACCGTGCTGCCCGTAATCGTGCCGTTGCTCGCGGCGTCGCTCACGGCCATCAGGACGCGGTTGGCCGCCGTCGTCGTGCACGTCGCGTTGGTGCAGGGCACGTCGATGATCGTCATGAACCAGCGACCCGAAAGGCGGTCGTAGCGCACCTGCGGGTCGCTCGTGAAGTTCAGGACGACCGAGCCGGAGACGGGCGTCATCACGGGAGCGAAGAAGACATCCGGGTCGGCGTTCAGAACGCCGTCGGCCGCGCCCGCTTTTGTGAAAGACCTGATGCGACCGTTGACAAAGACGATGAACTGCGTGGGCCCGACCGCGCCCATCGAGTCGGGTGGGAACGCGCCCGTGTCCGTGAGCGTCGCTCCGTCGAACTGGACGGCGCTGAGCGTCTGCGGCGTCGAGGTAATCACCTTCGTCGCTTTCGGCCCCAAGACGCCGCGCGCGAGTGTGGCCGAGGGCGTGCTCGCGACCGCCTTCGCGTTCGGATTCTGCGGCAGCCCGTCGCGCTCAGGCATTTCGTGTTCCGGCAACAGCCGGGGCGTGCGCTCGACCTCCGGGGCGTATGACTGGAACATCATAATGTCGTCGGTCGTCCGCTTTATGCCGACCGAGCCGGTGAGCCGAACGCCGGACGCTTCACTTGTAGAAGACACAGGCTTGCCGAGGGCGACGCCCTTTTGCGCCGCTGCCTTCCTGCGCGCCGCCGACCGCTGCTTTTTCTCTTTCTCCCGTTCGCGCTCGTCCTCGCGGGGCGCGGGCGCGGGCTGTGACAACTCCCCTACCGGGACTCGGATAGCCGTGCGCCTCTGGGCGGACGATGGGGCGAGGCTAAAGACCAACAACGCGGCGCACAGCGCTAGGACGACGTACCGGCGGACGAAGAAGACAGACCTGCCGGCGCGCGTATGTGGGAACAAGGTTTTCATCTACTTATTTTTCCTTTTCGCTTCGACATGGGGCCGCAACCTTCCGCAGCGACCTCAACCGAACGCAAATATGAAATACTATCCGGCCTCGCTCGCTTTACTTCGGGCGAGTACACATGGAGGCAGTATTTGAAAAGCGTAAAGCCCCTCTGGATCTGCTGAAACTTCAAGGCGCGAGGACAACCGTTGAGGCAGCTTCCTTGAGCGGTCGCAATGGCGCTGATTATCTACACTTCGACAGCCTTGTCAAACCAAAATACTATCGCCCTTCGTATACGGGTCTCGGCACTCTTGAGGCGTGAAAATTTTTAGGCGTGCGGTCGCGAATCTTTCAGCGACATTTCCAGAGGCGGCCCTCGCTTCCGCGAGTGAGCGTGAAGGCGTCCGGCTCCTGACTCCCGTCGGCGAACTTCACGCGAAGCGTCATCGTCCGGCCTTCGACGCGTCCCGTGTAGCGCGCCGGACGCGCCGATGGCTCGCGCCCGATGCGTATGGGGCCGTGGCCTTCGCCCACGTAAGTGCCTTCAACGTCGAAGCGCCCCTCGGCGTCGGGCAGAAGCGGCCCGCCCAGAGAGCCGTGCGCGCAGTCAAACTCGACATCCGCGCCGCCGTCGCGCACATTCATGCGGACGTGCGCGCCGCCCCACACGCCGACGCCCACCGACGCCTTGTTCGTCCGATTATTCATCCTTTTTTTCCTCACGCGCCGCGCCGTGCGACTCTGCGACGCGAAGGCGCGCGTAGCGTCGCGGAAGCGTGCGACGGAAGCGTGCGAAGGCGCGGCGCGCGCGCCCGCACAAAGGAGCAGCGTGAGGCAGTTGGCCGCGGCAAACATTTTCTTCGCGCTCATTCTAAGTGCATCTTAGTCGCCCGCCGTCGCGCTCGACAAGCCGCGCCGCGTGCGGCCCGACCGCGCGACGACCGCGAGTTGCATCGCGCGACGCGATGACTTAAAACATGATTGACTCCGGGGCGGAATGCCTTCGACGAAAGCGAAGGCGTCCCGACTCCGCACGACAGACTTCTTTCAAAGGTGTTCGATGTTCGTCGAGAGCAAAATCAAGACGAAACTGCTTCGCCAGATGGGCGAGGCGATCAAGGACTTTTCGATGATCGAGGATGGCGACCGCGTGATGGTCTGCCTCTCCGGCGGCAAGGACAGTTACACCCTGCTCGACCTCCTGCTCGACGTTCAGAAGCGCGCGCCCGTCTCGTTTGAAATTCTGGCCGTGAATTTAGACCAGAAGCAGCCCGGTTTTCCGGCGGACGTTCTGCCCGATTATTTGACCAGTCGCGGCGTGCACTTCCGCGTCGTCGAGCGCGACACATACTCGGTCGTCAAGCGGCTCGTCCCCGAAGGCAAGACCTTCTGCTCGGTCTGCTCGCGTCTGCGGCGCGGCATTCTCTATCAGACGGCAATCGAGGAAGGCTGCACGAAGGTCGCGCTCGGCCACCACGCCGACGACATCACCGCGACATTCCTGCTCAACCTGTTTTACGTCGGCACGCTCAAAGCCATGCCGCCGGTTCTTCGCTCGGACGACGGGCGCAACACGGTCATACGCCCGCTCGCATACTGCCGCGAGTCGGACATCGCGGAGTACGCCGCCGCGCGGAATTTTCCGATCATCCCGTGCGACCTCTGCGGATCGCAGACGAACCTGAAGCGCGTGCGTGTCAAGAATCTGATCGCGGAACTCGAACGCGAGATTCCGAACGTGCGCGCCTCGATGCTGACCGCGCTCGGCAACGCTATCCCGTCTCACCTGCTCGATCCGTCTCTGTTCGACTTCAAGAATCTTCGCGCCGCGGTCGGCAGCGTGGAGACGGAACTCGACGCCGCGCTCGGCCACACTGAAGAGGAGGCCGCGCCCGCGCTCGTCTCCATCGCGCAGGGTTGAAACAGTTAATGGCCGCGACCAAATCCAAAACCAGTAGAGCGTCGAAGAAGACAGCGGCGAACGCGCGGCCAAAGACCGCCGCGAAGAAGCCGAAAGCCGCGAAGCCGAAAGCCGCCGCGAAAAAAGTCTTGAAGGCCGCGGCTGTGAAAGCGAAGCCGGCTGCCGCGAAGAAGAAGGACGCGGCGAAGACGAAGAAGACCGCCGCGTTCAAGTCTCGGTCGAAAGCGACGACGAAGGGCGCAGCGAAGGCGTCGAAGAAAAAGGAACCGAAGGAAGCACCGCAGAAGAGGACCGCGAAGGACGCGCTCGACTTCGCAGAGTTCCCTGCCGGCACGTTCACAAGGCATGACGTGACGCTCTGCCTCGCCTGCATCTTCCGTCTGTTTACGAACCAGTTGGGACTCGCGCCGCGCACGGCCTACAACGAAATACGGCGCTACGCGCCTTCGGTCGAAGAACTCACGTCGAGAAATCCGCAGCGGCCGTTCTTCAAACCTTCGGAAGAAAAAAATCCGCACTGTCCCTACTGCGAAGCGCCGAAGCGCTGGCACGCGCGCGTCGCCGTCCACCGCGTCGAGGGCGGCAAGGCGTCGGACGCCGCGCGCCGCGCGCTTCTAAAAAAACTGCCTGCGAAGGACGAGCAATTTCAGATTCACGAAGAGCGCAAGACGGCGCGTCAGGTCTTCTTCGAGTGGCTGGAGCGCATGGGACAGGAACTCGATTTCGAGGACGACTCGGCGTGGATGCCTCTGGCGGCGCGCTCGTATCTTGAGCGGCGCGAGCCGAAGACGGACTGGTCGGAAGTCTTCCGTGGACTTCGCGCCGTGCGCCGCTCGCATCGCCTCGAAGATGGTTGGGAGCGCGACGGCGCGCGCCTGTTCCTCGCGCCCGCGACCTACAACGACGTGCTGCTCGTACAGTATCTCGTCAGCCGCTCGCACCGCCACGGCGGTCGTACCTTCGAGGGGCGTCTCACGCTTCCCGAACTCGTCCGGCGTATGCGCTACGGCGGACACCTCGAAGCCCGTGGCATCACAGACCGCGACCAGTTCGACGTGCTCGAACAACTCGTCGAGCGACTCACGGGCGGCGACGAACCCGCCAAACTTCACTTCATCATCGACCGCCGCGAACTCCTCGAACGCGTGAAAGACGTTTACGACCGCCACGCCTGAAGCTGCAAACAGACCCGACGCGCTGCCCGACTGCGAAGGAGGCTTAACTTCCTTTCGCCTCGCGCGCGCGGCCTTCGTCGCGCGTGTCGGGCGTGCGTGAAGTGACTGCGCTCTCTTCGCGCACCGGCGGCTGGCGGCGGTAGCGGTGCGTGACGGGGCGGCGGCGGCCTATGCCGATTGCGTGGCGCGATATGATGAGCGTGGGCGGGAGTTGGCGTCGCTTGAACTCGTTGGCCGGCGACTCGACGCGGTTGAGTATGTCGTAAACGAGCGAGGGGTCGTGGCCGGCGGCGATGATCTCTTCGGGCGAGGCTTTGCGCTCGAAGTAGAGTTTAAGTATGGGGTCGAGCGTGTCGTAGGGCGGAAGCGTCTGGTCGTCGAACTGGTCGGGCGCGAGTTCGGCGGACGGGCGCTTGTTGATGATGGCCCAAGGTATCAACTCGCCTTCGCGGTTGATGTGGCGCGCAAGCGCATAGACTTCCGTTTTGAGAACGTCGCCGATGACGGCGAGTCCGCCGTTCGTGTCGCCGTAGAGCGTGCAGTAGCCGAGCGCGAGTTCCGACTTGTTGCCGGTCGAAAGCAGCAGGCGGCCTTCCGCGTTCGAGAACGTCATAAGGATGTTGCCGCGCAGTCGCGACTGTAAATTCTCCGCCGCCAGACTCTCGCCGCCGCGCTTGGGCGCGGACAAGTTCAACTCCTTCGTCAGCACCTCGAATGCCGATGTGATCGGACGCTCGACAACAGGCATCCCGAAATTCCTGCCGAGCGCAACCGAGTCATCGACGCTCCCGCGCGAAGAAAAAGGCGAAGGCATCATCACGCCGAGGACGTTCTCCGCGCCCAGAGCTTCGCACGCGACGCCCGCGACGACCGCAGAGTCAATCCCGCCCGAAAGGCCGAGCACGGCACGTTTGAACCGATTTTTTCCGGCGTAATCACGGACGCCGAGGACGAGCGCGCGCCTGACCGTCTCGATGTCGTCGCCGGGCAGGCACGCTTCGTCTCTCACGCCGCACTCAAGATCAACCGTGCCGACGAACTCCTCGAAGGGCGGCGCTTGAAGTATCGTTTGCCCGCGGCAGTCGGTGACGAGCGAAGCGCCGTCGAAGATGATGCCGTCGTTTCCGCCGACGAGGTTGACGTAAACGACGGGCAGCCCCGAAGCCTTCGACCGATGCTCGACCATCGCACAGCGCTCGCCCATCTTTCCCTTGTTGAAGGGCGAGGCGTTCGGCGAGACGATGACGCCTGCGCCCATCTCGATCACCTCGTCGGTCGGGTCGTTCGCGTAAAGCCGCTCGCGCCAGAACGTCTTGTCGTTCCAGAAATCCTCGCAGACGACGACACCGAGTTTTTCTTCTCCGATGTCGAACAGGCGTCGTCGCTCGGAGGATTGGAAATAGCGCGGGTCGTCGAACACGTCGTATTCGGGAAGCAAGGTCTTGTCAGCGAAGCCGAGCAGTTCGCCGTCGCGTAAGATCGCCGCCGAGTTGAAGAGTTTGCGTCCCTCGCTCGCGCCCGTCGGCCTCACCGTGCCGACCACAGCAGTCAGCCCGCGCGTCGCGGGTATGATTTTTTCTAAAGGCTTGAGTGCCGACTCGATGATGTCGCGGTCGAGGAACCAGTCGAAAGAGGTGTAGCCCTGCACGGCCACTTCGGGGAAGACGATTAAATCCGACCTCTCGCTTCTTGCCTGCTCGATTGCGCGAAGGATTTTTTCCGTGTTTCCCTCGAAGTCGCCGTTCGTCGTGTTGATCTGCCCGATTGTGACGCGCATGCAAGGATTTTATCACCGATTCAACGGCACATTGAATCAAACGACGAATGATGAATGCGGAATGAAAAGCCGCTCGCCTTTAATTCATCACTCATCACTCATCACTTATCACTCATCACTTATCACTCATCACTTATCACTTTCCTTCCCGTGTCCGCCGCCGCCCGGCGTCTCGATTCTCACACGGTCGCCGGGACGCAGTTCGACCGGGCCTTTCGCCTCGATCTTCATCGCGCGACCGTCTCGCACAATCGAATCACGACCGGCATCGCCGTCGCCTCCACCGCCGAGTCCGTAGGGCGCGCGTCTTCTTCTATCGGCGAGCAGAGACATTCGCGCGTGCGCGAGCGTTTCGATCTCGCGCACGACGCCGTCGCCGCCCCTGTGCGCGCCGCGACCGCCCGAACCGCGGCGCAAGCGATACGTGCGCACACGCAGAGGGTACGCGTACTCCAAAGCCTCCGCGGGCGTGTTGAGGCTGTTGGTCATGTGCGTGTGGACGCCGCTCACGCCGTCGAAGCGCGGTCGCGCGCCCATGCCGCCCGCGACCGTCTCGTAATACGCGAACTCGCGCCCCGTCAGTGGGTCGATGCCGCCGATGGTCAGGTTGTTCATAGTGCCCTGACTCGCCGCGGGTATCCGTTCTGGCAGAGCCTTCGAGAGCGCCTTGAAGAGAACGTCAACGATGCGCTGCGACGTTTCGACGTTCCCGCCCGCGACTGAAGCCGGATGCTCGGCGTTAGTGACCGAGCCTTTCGGCGCGACGACTCTGATTGGTTCCATCAACCCCGCGCTCGCAGGGACTTCATCCGCGCCGACGAGACAGCGGAAGACGTATGCGACCGCCGAGACCGTTATCGCCTCGACCGCGTTTAAGGGCCCGGCCACCTGCGGCGCGCTCCCCGCAAAGTCAACGACCGCGCGCGCGCCTTTGACTTCGACGCGGACGCGCAGAGCGACTTCGCCATCGCTCACTCCGTCCGAGTCGAGCGCGTCTTCGGCTTCGTAAACGCCGTCGGGGATGGTCTTGATCGTCGAGCGCATCATGCGCGCTGAATAATCGATCAAGTGCCCGGCGTACTCCGTCGCCTCTTTCATACCGGCGCGCGCGACGATCTCAAGCAGGCGGGCCGCGCCCGTCTTCAAAGAACCGATCTGCGCCTCGAAGTCCGCGCGCCGCTCGCGCTCTACACGCACGTTCGCCATCAGAAGACGCATCACGTCCTCGACGACGCGCCCGCCGCGCACGAGCCGCACGGGCGGAATCCGCAGTCCCTCGCCGTACACGTCCGTTGCCATCCCCATCGAGCCGGGAGTCGCGCCGCCGATGTCTGCGTGGTGCGCGCGATTCGCGACGTAGAAGATTGCGGATTGCGGATTCCGAATTGCGGACTCCGGGATTTGAGATTTCAAATTTGAGATTGCCTTGGCTTCTCTCAGCTTTCTGCTTTTCGTCTCTCGCCTTCCGTCTTCCACGAAAACACCTGTGACGAGCGTCACGTCCGGCAGGTGCGTGCCTCCGGCGAACGGGTCGTTGAGGACGACCACGTCGCCCGGCTCAATCGTCGTCTGACGAAGCGCGGCAGCGACCGCCATCGGCATCGAGCCGAGATGCACCGGCATGTGGTCGCCCTGCGCGATGACGCGGCCCGACGCGTCGAAGACGGCGCACGAGTAGTCGCGCCGCTCCTTGATGTTCGGCGAGTGCGCCGTGCGCCGGAGCACGAGGCCCATCTCCTCCGCGACCGAAGTGTAGAGCGCGCGGTAAATTTCCAGCGTCGTCGGGTCGAAGCGTCGCATCACGTTTACTTGGCCCCCGGTTCCTATCTCATCACCTTTCCGAGCATCATCATGATGCCGAAGACGATCCAGAATAATCCGAAAAGGACGTAACCGATTCGGGTGAAGACTTCGGCTGAGGGCCTTTCGAGCCAGCGACGCTGCCACTCGACGGCATACCGCGCCAGCGCCTTGCTGAACAGTGCGAGCAGCAGACCGGCGCAAGCGAACGCGGAACCAAGAAGCAACTCAAACGCTCTCCCGCTCATGTCTTCACAACTCGATGACGAGATTGCCGCGCCCGTCCAACTGCGCGCGCGTGCCTTCGGGAACGAGCGTGGTCGAAGAATACTCCACGACGACGCACGGCGCGCGAAGGCGCGCAAGCGCGTGCAACTCTTCGCGGCGATAGACAGCCGCTTCAAGCGGGCCCGCGTCGAAGTGAATGCGTGCCGTGCGTTGCGGCGCGGCGGCGCTTGTTGCCGAACGAGCGCGCCGCAGTCGAGCGTCCTTCAACTTCTCGACAAGACCGGCGGAGCGAAGCCGCGCGCTGACGACCTCAATCGTCTTCGACGACTGCGCGTAGCCGTAGCGCGACGCGTGCTCGCGGTGGAAGCGCGAGACGACGCGCCCGCCCCATGATATTTCAAGCTCGAACGACTGGCCTTTGTAACGCGCCGCGATTGTGCGTGCGTGACGCTGGCGCGCGTCAGCGAACCCTTCGCGCCGGAGCGCCGAGCGCGCCTCGCGCTCCATCTCACGAAACGCGCGCTCGATCCCTTCGGCGCGCTCGCCTTCGCCGACTTCGAGCATGAGCGTGCGGCTCAGACTCTTGACAACGTCGGCGCGCAGGCAGCCAGCCGCGGAGAGCGCGCCCGGATCGCGCGGCACGACGACGCGCGGGATGCGTAGCGCGCGCGCGAGTTCTACGGCGTGCAGGCCGCCCGCGCCGCCAAACGTCACGAGCGAGCACGAGCGCGGGTCGAAGCCGCGCTCGACCGAGACGGCGCGCAGCGCACGCTCCATCCCTGCGTTGACGACGCGCACGACGCCGAGCGCGGCCTCAGTGTGCGACACCTCGCGCCCCGACGCCGTGCTCATCTCGCGCGCGAGTCGCGTCAAGGCTTCGACCGCTCGCGCCGCGTCCAACTTAAACTCGCCGCCGAGCAAGTCCGCGCCGCCGAAGCGACCCAAGACCAGATTCGCGTCCGTCACCGTCGGCAGAAGCGAGCGGCCGTAGCACGCCGGGCCCGGCACTGCGCCAGCCGACTTCGGCCCGACTCTCAAACTCCCGCCCGCGTCAACGCGCGCAATCGAGCCTCCGCCCGCGCCGACCGTGTGAATGTCGAGTACGGGCACGGCCACCGGAAGGCCCGCCACCGTCGCCTCGTTCGTCAGACGGAGCTTGCCGCCCGCGCACAGCGCAACGTCGGTCGAGGTTCCGCCCATGTCGAACGTGATGATGTCGTCGTTCCCTGCCAAGCTCGCCGCGTGAGTCGCGCCGACGACGCCGCCCGCCGGGCCCGAAAGGATCGTCCGCACTGGCTCGGCCGCGGCGACGCGCGCCGAGACGCTCCCGCCCGACGACTGCATCACGCGCAAGCGCCGCGTCGAGATGTGCGCGCCGAGCCTTTCGAGGTATGCGCCCATCAACGGTCGAAGGTAAGCGTTGATCGTGACGGTCGAAGTGCGTTCGTACTCTCGATATTCGGGGAGGATCTTGTGCGAGACCGAGAGCGGCACGTCCTTCAACTCGACGGCGAGCGCTCGCTCGATCTTTCTTTCGTGTTCGGGGCGCGCGAACGAGAAGAGCAGGCAGACCGCGATGGATTCGACCCGCGCCCGCTTCAACTTTCGGACTAGTCTCTCGACCTCTTCGTCTTCGAGTTCGACGACGACCGAGCCGTCCACCGCGACGCGCTCGCGCGCGCCGAAGCGTAACCCGTCGGCGACGAGCGGCGCGGGCCGCGTCCAGTTCAAATCATAGAGACTGCCGCGCGCCTGCCTTCCGATGACAAGCGCGTCCTCGAACCCCTCGGTCGTGATGAGCGCCGTGCGCGCGCCGCGACGCTCCAACAGCGCGTTCGTCCCCACGGTCGTCCCGTGCACGACTTCTAAATCACGAAGGCGCGCGCCCGTCTCTCGCGCCACGCGCCCGAGGCCCTCGACAATCGCACGCGAAGGGTCGTCCGGCGTCGAGGCCACTTTGAAAATCCGCGACCGACCGCCCGCGTGAAACACGAAGTCCGTGAACGTCCCGCCCGTGTCCACGCCGACACGCACGCGCTTTCCTTCACGTTCTTTCTTCATCGAAGCAAATATAAACATGGATGGACAGGATGAAGTGTTTTTCCATCCTGCTTCACCCTGTCCATCCATGTTAATTCTCTTTTCTCGTCTCAGACCTGAAGACTAAAGCGGAGGACGCTGCCAACCGCCGAGCGCCGACTCGACGGCAGAAGCGGCGGCGAGCGCAACGTCTTCGCGCCACGGTCTGGCGACGAGTTGCGCGCCGATGGGGAGTTCTTCCGGCGAAGTGCCCGCGCGGACGACCGCGCCGGGCCAGCCCGTCATGTTGTAGAGCATCGTGTAGCTGAAGAAGAGTTGGTTCTCGTCGTCGAAGGTCGTGCCGTGCACCATCGCCGTGCGTGCGCAGGGCGGGCAGAGTATCAGGTCGTAGTCGCGCATGAAGGTGAGCATCTGGGAGCGCCACTGGTCGAGTTGGAAGACGAGTCCGACAAGCTCTGCCGTCGTCATGCTCACCGAGCCGAGGACTTCAAGAAGCCGGTTCATCAGCGCGCTCGTCTCGTCCGTGCCCGAAAGCATCAGAAGCATCCGCAGTCCCGCCCCGCCGTCGGCGGCGTAGAGACCGAGAAGCATCTCGTATGCGTTCTCAGGCACGGGCGGTCGCGCCTCGACCACTTCGCAGCCGGCGTCGGCGAGCGCGCGCGCCGCGTCGCGCACAACGCCCGCGATGTCTGGCGTCGGGCTGACGATGCCGTTGTCCGTGTGGAAGGCTACGCGCAGACTCTTCAAGTCAACGTCCGAAGGGTTGCCGAGCGCGACGGGCGCGACCGTCGGATCTCGCCAGTCAGCGCCGCACAGAAGCAGGAGCGCCAGCGCGAGATCTTCGACGCGCCGCGCGAGCGGGCCGATCTGCCATATCGAGTCGAGCAATCCGCCCGGAGGCAGAAAGTGGCCCGTGCGCGGCGTGCGTCCCGTTGTCGGCTTGATTCCGGCGATGCCGCAGAAGTGCGCTGGAAGTCTTATGCTCCCGCCCGCGTCGCTCCCCAGACCGAGCGGCGACATCCCCGAAGCTATCGCCGCCGCCTCGCCGCCCGACGAGCCGCCGGGCGTGCGCGTCGGGTCATAAGGATTTTTCGTCTGGCCGTAAACGAGGTTGTCGCTCTCGAAGGCGAGCGAAAGCTCCGGCACGTTCGTCTTGCCGAGGACGATTGCGCCCACCGACTTGTAGCGCGCCACGCCGACCGCGTCCTCCTGCGGGACGAAACGGGCGCGCCCCTTCGTGCCTCCGGCGGAGACAATTCCTTCGGTCTCGAACGCGTCCTTGATGGTGACGGGGACGCCGTGCAGCGGCCCCCAATTCTCTCCGCGCGCGAGAGCGTCGTCGGCCTCGCGCGCGCGAGAGCGCGCCGCGTCGGACGTGATTTGCACGACCGCGTTGAGCTTCGGATTAACCTTCTCGATGTGTGCGAGGTGCGCGCCCACGACCTCTTCCGACGAGACTTCCCTCTCGCGAATCGCGCGCGCGAGTTCCGTCGCCGACGAGTAGATGATTTCTTCCATCGCTCCTCCACTAATTTATGACGTGATAAATAATTTATGACGTGATAAAGGCGCAGGCTCTTTTGATCTCGTTCAACGCGGCAGAGCCTCCGAAAGCAAACGAATCACGTTGCCGCCCATGATCATTCTTATCTCGTCTTCGTTGAAGCCTTCGGCGAGGAGCGCGTCCGTTATCTCGACGACGCCCGTCGCATCGAAAGGCTCTGTGACCGCGCCGTCGAAGTCGGAGCCGAGCGCGACGGCGCGGACGCCCGCGACGTTCGCCGCGTAGCGGACGGAGCGCGCGACCGAGCGCGCGTCCGTGCCACAGGTCGCCGTGTCCCAGTAGCCGATGCCTACCAGCCCGCCCGTGGCGGCGATGCCGCGCAACTCTTCGTCGCTCAGGTTGCGTAGGTTGTCGCACGTGCCGCGCACGCCCGTGTGCGTGTCGATGACGGGGCGCGTCGAGATGGCGAGCACGTCTTCAATCGTTCGAGGCGCGGCGTGCGCCACGTCAACCAGCATCCCGCGCGCCTCCATTCGGCGGATCATCTCGCGCCCCTTGTCCGTTAGTCCGGTCTTGTTAAGGCCGTGAGCCGAGCCGCCCCACTCGTTGTCGAAGAAGTGCGTCGGGGCCATCGTGCGAAAGCCCGCGTCGAAGAGCACATCCACATTGTTCACGTCGCCGTCGAGCGCGTGCGCGCCCTCGATGCCGAGCAGTCCGGCGACGAGTCGCGGGTCGTCCTTTCGCCGTTCGAGGAAGCGTGCGAGATCGCCCTGAGTCCTGATGACGACGAAGCGACCGCCGGAGCGCGCCGCCGCGTCGTCGAGCTTGCGCGCCTGAAAAAGCGCGCGCTCTTTCAGACTCCGCCACGCCGCAGGCGGCCAGCGCTCGGCTACGGCGAGCGGCGTTATCTCGTCCGTCGAGCCGCTGTTGCTCTCGTAGTTCGAGCCGAATGGAACTTTCGTTACGACCGTGAAATTCTGAAGCGCGACACCGCCTTCGACGAGGCGTGGAATGTCAACGTGGCCGCGCGACGAGCGAGCGAGCAGGTCTCTGTCCCAGAGCAGCGAGTCGGCGTGCAGGTCTGCGACGAGCAGCGTCTTGTGGAGCGCGGTCGCGCGCTCCGAAGCCTTGTACGGCGGCCGCTGCCGCGTGCGATTCGACCAACGCTCGACTGCGGCGGGCGCGACGAAAAAGAACGCGAGCGCGCCGAGGACGACGAGCGCCGCGAGAACGACCGGAAGCTTTCTCTTCATCAAACGTCCGTGACGGCGACGCGGCAGCCCGACGAGTGCGCGGCGCGCGCCGCGTCGAGTACGAGTTGCGTGTGGTGGCCGTCGTCGAACGTGGCCGCGCCGTCAATCGTCGTCCTGCCGTCGCGAAGCGCCGCGACGATCTCGCGCGCGAAGACCGTGAAGCCGCGCGACCACTCGCCGTCGCGCAGCCCCGACGCGAGCGGCGCGCCGTCGGTCGAGACACGTTGCCAAGAGTTGTCGCCGACGCGCGACTGCCAGAGGTCGCTCGCGCCCTCGACCCTGAGCGCGCCCTCCGAGCCGAAGACCGCGACGCTGTGCTCGGTCGCGCCCGCCTCGACCATCGAGATCGAGACGATGCCGGTCGCCTTGTCCGTCACCGCGCCGTCGTCGAAGTTCAGCAGAAGGCTCGCCTCGTCGTCCGAGGTGACGGCGCGCGGCTCGCCGGTCGAGGGTTCGAGACGCTCGCGCACGTGCGCCGCGAGCGTTGCCGAGACGTGCGCGACTCCTGTGAAGAGGAGCCAGCGCAGCGCGTCAACGGCGTGCGAGCCTATCGCGCCGAGTGCGCCGCCGCCCGCTCTCTCGTCCGACCACCAGTTCCACGGGCGGTCTGCTGCGGCGCGCGAGTCCGAGCGGAGGACGAACTTCGCGTGGCGCACGCGCCCGATCTCGCCGGAGAGGATCATCTCGCGCATCAGGCGGCGCGCGGGCAGAAACCTAAGCTCGTGGTCGATGAGCGCGAGGCGGCCCGCGGCGCGCGCCTTCTGCCTCATCGCGTCGGTCTCGTCGGCGTTCAGGGCCATCGGCTTCTCGCACAGAACGGCCTTGCCGGCTTCGAGCGCGGCGGTCGCGATCTCGGCGTGCGTCGAGGGCGGTGTGACTATCGAGACGAGGTCAACGTCGTCGCGCTCGACGACCTCGCGCCAGTCCGACGCGACAAAGGGTATGTCGAACTCGCGCGCGACCCTCTCGGCGTTCTCGCGGTGGCCGCTCGCAATAGCCGCGACGCGCGCGCCCTCGACGGCGCGGAAGGCCGGCAACTGCGTCGTGCGCGCGAAGCCCGTGCCGATGATGCCGATGCCGATGGATTCTCGTCTTGACAAGATGGCCTCCTCGCTTTTCGTCGAGCGGACGCGGACGCGCCGCTCATCTCTCTACGCCCTTCGAGCCGCTCGATTCTTTCACTTCACGCCGCTCGCTCACTTCTACCTGTTCTTCGCCGGGGTCGTCGCGCCGGCAGCCGCACGCGAGGCGGGCTTCTGGTAGTTCGGGTACGGCGGGCGCTGATGCTTCTGCGGCGGATTCTTCTCAAGGTCTGCGAGCAGAAGTTCGACCGCCTTCTCTAACTGCGGGTCGCGCCCCGCGCGCCACGCCGCCGGATCGAGTTCGACCTCGACATCGGGCGCGACGCCGTGGTTCTCGACCTCCCAGTCGCCGCCGAGTCCGTAGATGGCCGCGTCGGGCGCGGTGGCGAACCCGCCGTCCATAAGCTCCGGCATTCGGAAGGCCGCGATGAGTCCGCCCCACGTTCGCTTGCCGACGAGCGGGCCGATCTTCATCTTGTGGAAATACCACGGGAGCGCGTCTCCGCCGGAGCCTGCGAGTTCGTTGATAATCATCGCCTTCGGCCCGTAGATCGCGCCGAGCGGCGTGGGCACGTCGCGCCCGTCTCGGAAGTTTATGAAGTTCAGGAGCGGGCGAGAGAGATAGTCAACGATGTAGTCGGCGAGAGCGCCGCCCTGATTGAAGCGCTCGTCAACGACCGCGCCCTCCTTCTGCGTCTGCGCGAAGAAGTAACGATTGAAGCTCTCGTAGCCGGGCCCCGACGTGTCGGGCACGTAGATGTATGCGAGACGGCCCGCGCTCGCCCTGTCAACCTTTCGACGGTTCGACTCGATCCAGTCGCGATTGCGCAAAGCCGTCTCGCTCGCTACGGGAACGACCGTCACCTCGCGCGCGCCCTTGCCGTCCGGGTCTGTGCCGACTTTGATGAGAACCTGCTTGCCCGCCTTGCCCTCGAAGAAGCTGTGAACGTTGTCGGTCGCGCGCACCTCCCGCCCGCCGACGGCGAGCAGATAGTCGCCCGTGTGGACGTTTACACCGGGCTGCGTGAGCGGCGCGCGAAGGTTCGGATTCCAACTCTCGCCGTTGTAAATCTTCGCGAAGCGATAGCGCCCGTTCTCGATTTTGTAATCCGCGCCGAGCAGCCCGCCCGGAACCGAGTTCGGTCGCGGCGCGTCGCCGCCGCCGATGAACATGTGGCCGACGGTTATCTGGTTGAGCATCTCGCGGAAGAGGTACGTGAGGTCTGAGCGGTGCGCGACCGATTCGAGATACGGCTCGTAAGTGCGCTTCATCGCCGCGATGTCAACGCCGTGGAGGTTCGGGTCGTAGAAGAAGTCTCGCTCGCCGCGCCAGACCTCGTTGAACATCTGTCGCCACTCGGCCTTCGGGTCAACGTAAGTCTCCATGTCGGAGGTCTTCAAAACTCCCTCGCCCGGCTTCAAAGGCTGAGCCGTCGCCGCGATGACCCAAATGCCGGCGACGGGCGGCCCCATTCGGAGCAGCATCTTCTCGCCGTTGGCCGAGATGTCGAAGAAGCTGACGCCCTCCGTCACCTTGTCGAGCTTGCGTTTGTCGAGGTCGAACTTGTTGAGCACCAGTCCCGGCGTGCCTACGGGGCCCGACGCGCCCGCGGGCAGACGCTCAAGTAGAAAGAACGTGCCGGCCTTGCCCGCGTAGAGTCCTGAGTAGTCGCGCGCCGGAATCATCGCGAGCGCGACGGCGCGCTGGTCAATGCCTTCGAGGTCGATGCGCGTGGGCGGCGTCTCCTTCTTCGCCGGTCTAACTCCGGCGGTCGGAGTCTGCCCCGATGCGTTCGGAGCATTCGGAGTCTGCGCGGCGTTCGGAGTTTGTGCGTCGGGCGTCTGCGCCGCGTCGTCGGGCTTTCGCTCGCCCCTGTCTTCGGCGGCCATCTTCTCCTCGTCCGATTCGGGGCTGACGGGCGAGGGCAGGTTGTTCGGAAGAACAATCGCATAGACGCTTCGCGAGGACTGGTGCGGGAAGTTCGACATCTCGGCGAAGCTGAAAGCGGGGCCGAGATTCGTGCTCGCGGTGAAGTAAAGATACTTGCCCGACTTGTCGAACGCTGCGTAGCGCGCGTCGCTCATGCCGTCGGTGAGTTGGTTCGTCTTCGAGGCGTCGAGCGAGTAGGCGAAGACCGCGCGCAGGTGGTTGTCGAGTTGTTTCGTGTAGGCGAGCCAGCGACTGTCCGGCGACCATGAAGGCTCCATCACGTCGTCGCGCAGGCCGTCCGGGTTCTTGTCAACTTTGACGGGCTTGCCCGTCGTCACGTCAACGTACCAGAGATTGAGACGCTTGTCCGTGTACGCGATCTTCTTCGAGTCGGGCGACCAAACGGGGTCGTAGAAGAAGGACGGCGGGTCGCCTAAAGAAATTTTCTTCACGTCGCCTTCGCCGCTCTGGTCTCTGACGTGTAAGGCGTACTCGCCCGACTCGTCGGAGAAGTATGCGATCCAGCGTCCGCCCGGCGACCAAGCGGGGTCGCGCTCCATGACGCCGACGGTGTTCGTCAAATCGCGCACGTCGCCCTTCTCGGCGGGCACAGTCAGAATCTCGCCGCGCGCCTCGAAGACCGCTCGCGCGCCCGAAGGCGATAGCCGCGCGTTCGAGATGCGCGTGCCGACCTTCTCGTAGTGCGGCCTGACGGTCGCCACGTCGCCCGCGACGCGAATGTTTACCTTGTTCGTTCGTCCCGACTTCAACTCATAAAGATTTATCGAGCCGAACTGCTCAAAGACTATCGCGTCGGGGCCAGCCGACGCAGACTTGATGTCGAGTCCGTCGTTCTCGAAGGCGCGCGCGACCTGACCTGTCTTCGTGTCGAAAGAGTAGAGCGTGGTCGCGCCGCCTCCGCGGTCTGAGAGGAAATAAATTTTGTCTCCGAGCCACATCGGGTTCGTGTCGTTCGAGTTCTCGCGCGGGAGTTTTTCGACCGACGAGTCGGAGAGTCGAGCGATCCAGATGGGCTGCGTCTGCCCGCCGTGATAGCGCTTCCAGTCGGGCTGCCAGCGTGACAGAGGCTCGTATGCGATGTGTGTTGCGTCGGGCGAAAACGAGCCTCGGCTCGCCATCGGCAGCGGCACTTCCGTCTCCAACCCGCCGCCTTCGAGCGGGACGGTGAAGAGTCGCGCGAAGTTCGAGTAGCTGTTTCGCGCCGACGCGAAGACCACAGAACGCCCGTCCGGCGTCCAGCCGACGACCGTGTCCGCGCCGGGGTGATAAGTCAGACGCCGCGGCACGCCGCCCGAAGCGGGTATGACGTAGGCGTCAACGTTTCCGTCGTACTCGCCCGTGAACGCGACCCACTCGCCGTCGGGCGAGAAGCATGGGTCTGTCTCAACTCCCGTGCCCGTCGTCAAATGAATCGCGTCGCCGCCCTCGCGCGCCACAGACCAGAGATCTCCGGCATAGGAGAAGACTATGCGCGTGCGGCTGAGCGTCGGCTTCTGCAAAAGAAGCGGCCTGTCCGGCATCTGCGCCAGCGCCGACGACGAAGCGCAAAGCAACAGCGAAAGGGCAAGCAGTATTCTTTTCATTTCGATTCTTCCTGCGAGAAATTTAAGGACGGCGTTCGGAAGCGTGCGGCCCTGCGGGGCCGCCCCTGAAATCATGCGCGGTAAAGATACGCGCACAGCGGGCCGTGTTTCAAGGCGTGGACTGCGGGCAAACGGCGACGCCACCCGCCCCTCGCTCTCCGCTTGATATTTGTGATGCCCTCTGTAGGATTCGAACCTACAACCAACGGATTATGCTTACCACTACGGCTTTCGCCGCGCCCCGCCTCGGCAGGATTCGTGGTCTGGACTTTCTCTTCGCTTTACGCGTCTGCCGTCAAGTCTCTACACCTTCCTCAAAAATCTCTTGAGGCTTGGCTCGGGATTACCGTCCCGCTTTCGCGGCTTAGGCTTCCCCGAATTTGACAGATTCTACGGGCGCACCTGAGACGGAGCCGAACTTACGCGGCCTTCGTATGTGATACGCTCGCAACCCTATTTTGGAGGTCTTATGGAAAAGTCTTGTCTGGTTTGTGAAGCCACACTGACCGGCAGACAGAGAAATGTCTTCTGCTCTGCCTGAACTGTCACTCCGAGATACACAATCCGGAATTTTCCACTTAGACCTTTCAAAGAACCGAGTCCGCTGCTCTGACCGTTGAGCTAAGAGGGCGCTGTCGTCTGCGCCGCGCGATTATAAAGTTCGCGCCCAAGCGTCGCAAGTGAGGCGGGATGAAACGCTGAAAGTCAGAACGATTGATTAAAAACCATCTGCCTTTCAGTAGGCGGGTTTGCCGGGTAGCTGTAAAAAAGAGGTTTGAGGCATAAAAATCGAGCACGTAAGTTATCCCTCAAAGGATAACTTACGTGCTCTTTCATCCATCGCTCAAATGTGTTGCTAACCGGCCATTACTTCTTAGCGCCTTTAGCAGCGCCGGCGGCGGCGCCGCCTTTGGGTCGCTTGGTACCATACTTCGACCGCCCCTGATTCCGTTTGGTAACTCCGGTGGAGTCAAGCGTGCCTCGCACAACGTGAAACCTGACTCCGGGAAGATCGCGCACACGCCCGCCACGGATTAAAACTATAGAGTGCTCTTGAAGGTTATGACCTTCACCGGGGATGTAGCTGGTTACTTCTTTGCCGTTAGTAAGTCTGACACGAGCTACCTTGCGGAGGGCCGAGTTGGGCTTACGGGGCGTAACGGTGAAGACACGAATACAGACGGCACGCTTTTGCGGCGAGCCTTCGAGGGCGGCAGAGGGCCGCGTCGCTTTCCTCTGATCCTTACGCCCGCTTCTGACTAGTTGATTTATAGTCGGCACAATATATCTCCAAGGGTAAAAATATCTTACCTGAACGCAAACAGTGAATATAGGGGCGGGTTCGCAGTATGTCAAGCGGGCTGCAATTGAGAATGGATTTCGCAGGCTAAAGCCTCGCGCCGTTATCAAGTATGCAATCCGGGGTTGTTATTTCGCCACCTTATTCTCCTTTACGCGATTTTATTACTCCTGTACGCCGCTCCATCTTCATTCCGACGCCGTGTTCATCGTTTCCTTGAGCGCGTTGATCTGCGCGAGGTGGCGCGCGTCGTGTGCGCCGAGGAAGGCGAGCCATTGATAAAGGTTGAGCGGGCCGAACGCGGGGTGCGGGAAGAGAGTCGCCGCGCCGTCAACGCTCTCGAAGCGCGGGCGGAGGGCTTCGACGGCGGCGCGCGACTCACGAAGGCGCGCTAACGATTCGGCGAGAGGGATGCCGGCGGGGCGCGCGCTCTCTGGCGCGCTGTATTTTTGCGTGCGCGACTGTTCGACGAATCCCGCGATTGAGACGTGCGCGAACGGCACGGCGTCGTCGCGCGCTTGCCCCGCGCCTTCGGCCTTTCCGAGCAGAGAGCCGAGGAGTCGCGCGACGCTTCGCTCGACCAACAAGAGGTGTTCGACTATCTCTGCGACCGACCACTTGCCGGGCGACGCGCGGAAGGCTTGCTGTTCGTCGCTCAGCCCCTCGACGCCGCGCAGGAGGCTCGCGCGCTTGCTGTCAATGTCCTCGTAGATTTCCGCGACGCTGTTGTAGTTCATAAAGAGTTCACCACGTCGTCGAATGACGAACGGCGGCGAGTTGATTCGGATTCAAATGACGCGGCGAGGCGCGCGCCGGTTCGAGCCGAGCACGGTGGCCTGCGGCGAGAGGTGGAGCGCGTGCCAGCGCGTGTACTTGAAGGTCGGCAGCGGCTCGCTTCGATAGAAGCGCACGAAGGCCGTCTCTGCGAAGATCGTCTCCGGCTCGACCCATTCGAGTCGTACCACAGGATTCAGAGAGATGAGAACGGACGCGACTGTGCCCTGCTGCGAACTCGAAGCTTGCGAACTGTTTTGTGATGCGCCCGGCGCTTGCGAACCGCCGCGTTGCGAGTTCGGCTGCGCGTTGCCGCCTTGCGGCTCACCCTTCTTGAGAACGCGCGCGTCGTAGTCGGCTGAGGCCGCGCGCAACTGTTCCTGAAGCGAGAGACCCGCGCCGCCGGGCTGCGCGCCTTCTGCGTCGTAGATCGCAACGTCGTAGTCGAACGCGGTCGCGACCTTCGAGCCGTCGGGCGACCAGACGGGCGCGACGGCCGTTGCGCGGTCGTCGAGCAGTCGCTCACCGCCTTCGAGCGTGATGAGGCGGGGCCGGCCCGCAGGGAGAAGTCCCTGACTGCGTCGAGAATCCCATTCGTCCTCCTTGCAGGCGAGCGCGACGACCCCGCTTCCGTCGGGCGACCAGCCGAGTTGGAAATAGATGAGTCCTTCGCGCGAGGTTAGCGGGCGGAGGTTGAAGCCGTCGCGGTCGCCCACGTAAACCTGTTCGGTTCTAAAAGTCTGCACCGAAGGAATCGCGGGCGCGACGCTCGGCGCGGTCAACGGCTGTTCGTTCTGCGCGGGGGCTTGCGTGATGTCGGGCGGCTGGCCCGCCGGCGCGGGCGTCGGACTCGCGCTCAGGGCGGGGTTGCGTATGCCGCTGAAAAGAATGCTCTGGCCGTCGGGCGACCAAGCGACCTCCGAAGGGAAGACGCCGGTCAGGTCGGGCGGCAGAACGTTTCTGATGAACTGGCCCTCGACCGAGTAGAGGTCTATGCGAAAGTCCGTCTCGGTCGCGCTCGTGCCGTAGAGCGCGAGCGCGCGCTGCCCCGAAGGATCGACGACCGTTCGTATGAGCGCATCTGTGTTTCCACGCCGCGTCTCGAAGTCGGTCTTGATCGTCGCGAGCGGCTCTTCGGCCTCGTCCTTGCGCAGGCGCTCCGGCAGCTTCTCCGCGCTCACGTCCGGCTCGAACCTGAAGGCGAGCCGCGCCGCGGGCACGTCGCGCAGACTCTTCGGCGCGACCTTCAAGCCCGCCGACTCCTCGACCTGACGACAGCCCGACGCGACGCAGGCGACCACCAGCAGCGCCGCCGTCAACTTTATTTTAAGCCCACGCAAAGTCACTTAAACTTTCACCCGCCCGAATTGAATCTGAAGGCCGATGATAGGAAGCCGCGCGCACGAACGCAAGGATGAAGGCGGAAGGATGAAGTGAAGGCCAACTGCCTTTCTTTCATCCTTCATCCTTCCGCCTTCATCCTTTCACTTGTTTCGCCAGTCCGGCTTGCGCTTCTCCATGAAGGCGCGGACGCCCTCCTGTGCGTCCTCGGTCTTCATCAGGTCGTTGAGGTAGATGTCTTCGACGCGAGAGAGAGCTTCGAGGAAGGGGCGGCCCCGCGCGGCGTCGAGCGCGCGGCGCGTCATCTCAAGCGCGGGCGCGGAAAGCTCTCGCAGCCGGGAAAGGATTTCCTGCAACTTCTTTTCCAGTTGGCCGACCTCGACGACGTGGTTGACGAGTCCGAGCCGCAGAGCCTCGCGCGCGTCGAAGATTTCGCCCGTCAGCACGAGTTCGCGCGCGCGCCGCTCGCCTACGACGCGCGGCAAAAGTATCGCCGCGACGGGCGGGAAGACGCCGAGCTTTATCTCCGGCTGGCCGAACTTCGCGCGCGACGACGCGACGACGATGTCGCAGCCCGCGACCAATTCGCAGCCGCCGCCCAACGCCGCGCCCTCGACTACGGCGACCGCCGGCTTCGCCAGAAGCTCCATCGCGCGAAAGACGCCGTGGAAGGATTCGAGCATCTGATAGACCGTCTCCGGCTGGTGCTCCTCGACCGAGACGCCCGCGCTGAAGGCGCGCGACCCGCGCGCGGCCTCGAAGACGACGGCCACCATGTCGTGCGCGCTCAAGCATTCCGTGAGCGCGCGCTCGACCTCGCGCATCATCGCAATCGTGAAGATGTTTAGAGGCGGTCGCGCGAACGTTATGCGCCCGACGCGATCCTCGACGCGAAACTCTATGTGCTCGTAAAAGTCAGCCATGCCTTCGACTCATTGTTCCACAACCGAGAGCCGCCTCGGCGACAATCCCGCCGCCAGAATCCGTAAAGGTTTTAGCTCAAACTTTCTTTATCCGCGAACGCGCGCCGCCACAATCTCAGCAACAGGAAGACGGGAAGGCTTGCCGCCAGCAGCTTGAGTGCGAAGACGCTGTTCTCCGTGTCGTCCTTGATCGCGCCAATGATGAACGCGACCGAACCCGCGAGCGCGAGCGCGGTCGTCAGAGGATAGCCCCACGCGCGGTACGGCCGCGGCGCGCGAGGCTCGCGCAGGCGGAGCACGAAGACCGAGAGGAAGACGAGCGTGTAGTCGGTCACGAAGAAGAAGGCGAGCGCCGCGACGAGCCGCGCAAAAGTCCCGCTGAAGACGATCATCAGGACGGCGACGAGCGTGCTCGCGGCCAGAGAAGTGGTCGGCGTGCCGCCGCGGCTCACGCGCGAAGCGCCGCGCCAGAAGAGCCGGTCGCGGCTCATCGCATAGATGATTCGCGGCGCGGTCATCGTGTTTCCGTTCACAGACGCGAGCAGCGAGATGATCGCGATGACGCCTATGACGGTCGCGCCGCGCGGCCCGAAGATTTGCACGGCGGCGGCCCCCGCGGCCAACTTCTCGCCCGCGAGTTGTTGGATCGGCAGCACGTAGATGAGCGCGAGATTGAACAGAAGATAAATGCCTATGACGAGAAGGACGCTGCCGATCATCGCGCGCGGGATGCTGCGCGCGGAGTCTTGCACCTCTTCGCCGAAATAGACCGTGCTGTACCAGCCGTCGTATGTGTAGATGACGCCCTGAAGCGCGAGCACGAGCGCGGAGACAAGCGATAGCCCCGCCGGTACTGCGGGACTCGCGGCCTGCGTCGCTGCGTCCGCGGCTTGCGCTTCAGCGTGCCCGCCGAAGGCGAAGCAGGCGACGATGAGCGCGGCGAAGGCCAGCGTCTTCAAAAGGCTCGTCAATTCCTGCGCTCGACTGCCCCAACGCACGCCGCGCCACTGAAGAACGGCGAAGGCGATTGTCACCGATGCGGCGACCCAAAGCTCTCGGCCTTTGAGCGAAGGCGCGAGCACACCCGCGTACTCGCCTACGACGAGCGCGACCGCCGAGACCGTGCCGCACGTCGAGAGCCAGTCGCTCCACCCGACGACGAAGCCGGGGTATTCGCCCAAAGCGCGGCGCGCGAAGACGTAGAAGCCGCCGGAGCGCGGGATCATCGTCCCCAACTCGGCGACCGACACCGCGCCGAGCAAAGCGTACAGTCCGCCGACGAGCCACGCGCCGATGAAGAGCCAAGGGTTCGGCAACTGCTTCGCAACGTCGCCCGGCGTGCGGAGTATGCCCATGCCGATAGTGATGCCGACCGTCACGGCCAGACCGAACACGACGCCGAGCACGCGCAACAGTCCGCGCGACTCGGTCTGCCGCGCCGCGCCGCCGACGTCAACTAATGTGATTGGCTCTTTGACCGTCGCCATCGTTTACATTCGCCGCAGCTTTGCACAAGTATTCAGTGGAAGTTGCATAATTAAACTCTACCATTCATTTATGCACTATTTATTCGCTCAGCCTGAATATTTGTCCAAAGCTATTCGCCGCGCACTCCCGGTCAACGCCGGCGCGACGAATCATTCGCCGAGAATTTGCCGCAGGTGATTTTTCATGTGGCCGACGTAATCGCGCATGAGGTATTCGAGCGTCGCAGGCTCGCTTGCGCCGATGCGAATCCAGTCTATCTGATCGAGGTTGTGTCGCTCGCGCGAGGCGAGCCGCGCGGCTTCCGAAGAGTGCTCCATCACGTGCGCGAGGTGCAAATTGAAACTCCGCCACAGCGCGACGAGCAGCGGCCAAGGCTCTTCGTTGTAGCCTTGCACGCGCACCCAACTTTCCTGCTCGTAGCCGGGAAAGACCAGATCGTCCGTGAACTGCGCGCGCACGAACCGCTGGTGATTGTTCGAGGCCGAGTCAATCAGGTGGCCCAGTATCTCCTTCGCAGACCACTTGCCTTCGGCTCGCGGCGCGCGGCTTTCGTCCTCCGTCATCGAGAGCATGCGTGCCGCCGCCTCTTCGACCGTGCGCCTGAAGTCTTCGATTACGTCTTCCATCGTTTTGGCTCCCGCTTCCGACTTCGCGCGGCTTCAGAGAAGTTGGCCGCCGTCAATTTGAAGAACAGCGCCCGTGATGTGCCGCGCTCTCTCCGTGCAGAGGAACGCGACGGCGTGCGCAACGTCTTCAGTCTCGCCCATCCGACCGAGCGCAGACTCGCGGACGGCTTGCTCTCTGACCTTTTCAGAAAGGCGCTCGACGAGCGGCGTACGTATGAAGCCGGGCGCGACCGCGTTGACGTTGACATTGAAGCGACCGAACTCCGCCGCAGCCGAGCGCGTGAGCGCCGCGAGTCCGGCTTTCGACGCCGCGTAGTTCGCGAGTCCGAAGCGACCACGCATGGCTTCAATCGAAGCGACGTTGACGATCTTTCCGGCGCGACGCACGCGGAAGATACGCGCGGCGGCCTGCGTGTAGCTGAACGCGCCCTTCAAGTTCACGTCCAGAACGCGCCGCCACTGCTCCTCCGACATCTCCCACAGCGGCGCGTCTGCGGTCGTGCCAGCGGCGTTGACGAGAATATCCAGACGGCCGAGCCGCGCGACCGTCTCCTCGACAATCGCCGCGGCGCGCTCGTGCTCCGACACGTCCGCGCGGAAAGATAACACGTGCCCGCCCGCAGACTTCAGCGAATTCTCGACTTGCGCCAGCGCGACCTCGCCCGCAGCGTCAACCACGACGATGTCGGCGCCGCCACGCGCGAATTCCAGAGCGCACGCTCGCCCAATCCCCGACGCCGCGCCCGTCACCAACGCAACCTTGCCCTCGAACTCTGTCAACGGGGACTGCCTCCCGGCGGAAAGGGCGCGGCGAGCCACGCCTGATAGTCGCGCTTCTGCTGGTCGGTCGGCTGCGCGACCGGGTTGATGCGATAGGCCGCGTTCGCGTGTGAGCCGAGTTTGACGTTGAAGGTTCGGAGTTCGTCGGCGCGGAAGAGGGTGAGCGTGATCGTGTCGCCGGGACGCTTGTCTGCGATGCGCGCGGCGAGAAAGGCGGACGTGGCGCGGAAGCCGTCAACGGCTACGATCTCGTCTCCGGCGTTGATGCCCTGTTCGTATGCGGGCGTGCCCGCGATAACTGACCTTACGACGAGCGCGCCCGGCGGGGTGGTTCTGCCGACGACCGGCTCGCCGTCACGCGCGAACGTCGCGCCGAGGTAGGCTTCCTCCGCCGCGGGCCGGCCTGCGGGCGTGCTCGTGGTGTCGAGCCGGAGTCCTGCAACGTCGAGAGCCGCGTTGTAGTCGAGTTCGTCGTGTCCCCGGACGTAGCGCCGGAAGAATTCGTCGAGGCTCGTGCCCGCGGCCGCTTCGGCTTCACGTTGAAAATCTTCGGGCGTGTAGTTGCGTCCCTGCTTGTAGAAGTCTTTGTAGAGAGCGCGCATCACGTTGTCGAGCGAGCGAGCGCCGCCGGAGCGTTTGCGTATTTCGAGGTCGAGAAGGAGGCCGATGACAGCGCCCTTGTCGTAATAAGAGATGGTCGAATTGACGGTGTTCTCGTCGGGCCGGTACTGCTTGATCCATGCGTCGAAGCTCGACTCTTCGGCGCTCTGCTCAAGACGGCCCGGCGTGCTCTGCACATTCTGAAACGCGCGCGCAACGTCGTCGAGGTACTGCCTGTCTGTCATCAACCCCGCGCGCCGCACGAAAATGTTTGAGTAGTAGTCTGTAAAGCCTTCGGCGACCCAGAGCAGGCGCGTGTAATTCTCCTGCGTGTAGTCGAATGGGCCGAGCGCGTCGGGGCGTATGCGCTTGACGTTCCAGAGGTGGAAGAACTCGTGCGCGACGAGTCCGTAGAAGCCGCGCCAGTCGGCCTCGGTCGAGAAGCCGAAGCGCCGGTATGTGAGCGAGGTCGAGTTCAGGTGTTCGAGTCCGCCGCCGCCGCCGGAGCCGAGCAGGAGCAGAAAAGTGTAGTCGTGGTAAGGAATTTCGCCCATCATCTCGGCCTCGGTCGAGACTATTTTTTGCACGTCGCGGCGTATGCGCTCGGCGTCGTAGTTCCCTTCGCCGTCGATGACGACGCGGTGCGCAACGCCTTTGACCTCGAAGGCGACGACGCGGAAATCGCTGACGAGAAACGGCGAGTCGTAGAGGATGTCGAAGTTCTCGGCGCGGAAAGTGTCGCGCTCGCCCGCGACCGCCGGGAGTCCCGTCGCAATCTTCCAACCGCCGAACGGCTCGACGCGAAGGGTCGAAGGCGAACCTAAGTTTCCGTCCGGGTACATCAGCGTCGCCGCGTTGTTCCAGAACGCGTGGCGGTCGTTAACCTCGTTCGTCCGCACGCTCAGTTCGTTTGAATAGACGCGGTAGGTTACTCGAAGCTCGCGCGCGCTACCGATCTCGACGCGCCAGGTGTTCTTGTTCGTTTTGCTCCACGAGAGCGCGCGGCCCGTGCCGTCCGCGGCGTTGAAGCCCTCGACGTTTCGCTCGAACTCGCGCACGAGATAAGAGCCGGGAGTCCAGACGGGCATCACGAGAGAAACGTTGTTCGGCGCTCCGCTCGTGTAGCGCAGACGCGCTTCGACTTCGAGGAAGTGCGTGTAAGGTTTCGGCATCGAGACGGTGTAAGCAATCTGCGGCGCGTTCGGCGCTGGCGTGCGGCTGCGCTCGTCCGTCTGCGCGTGCGCGGCGCGCGGCGCGAGCGAGAGAAACAGAATGGACGCGAAGAGAGCAAGCGACTTCGTGCGGGCTTGGCGCATCGTGTTTCGAGACTTCCTTCGGATGAATCGGTTTTGCGCGGGAGAAAACTTTTGCGCGGGCATCTTACAACGAAACGCGACGCGCGTAGAAGCGGCGTGACTTGGCGTGCCGTGGCGTTCGAGCGCGTGTCGTGTCCGAAGCTTCGCGGGGCTTCCGTCGCGCCGCGCTGTTGTGTCAAACTCGCGTGTAAAACGACCGGATGCGGGCGGAGTCTTCTTTCAAGGAGGTCGGGACGTTGGCGATTCTTAAATGTGCGAAGTGCGGCGCGAGCAACCGGGTGGACGAGCGCGTGACCGTCGTCGGCAAACGGCCCGTGTGCGGCAGGTGCGGCGCGAGACTTGAGACGGGCGGCGGCGCGTCCGCGACGGGCGGCGCGTCTTCTTCCTCGTCTTCGGAAGACGGAAGGCCGCGCGAAGTGACGGACGCGAGTTTCGCGCGCGAGGTCGTCGAGGCGTCGGGCGCGCGGCCCGTCCTGCTCGATTGCTGGGCGGCGTGGTGCGGCCCTTGCCGCATGGTCGCGCCCGTGCTCGAAGAGTTGGCGGCTGAGTCGGGCGGCCTCTACCGCATCGCCAAGCTCGACGTTGACAAAAACCCCCGGACGGCTGCCGCGCTCCGGATACAGAGCATCCCCACGCTCTTCATCTACAAGAACGGCCAGCCGGTCGAGCGCATCGTCGGCGTGCAATCAAAACAAGTCCTCGCCGCGCGACTCTCCGCACACCTCTAAAAAGTGATGAGTGATGAATAATGAGTAATATGTGATGAGTGATGAGCGATGAGAAGTTGAGCCTGCTTTTTTCTTATCACTCATCACTCATCACTCTTTTTCTTATCACTCATCACTTCTCTTCCGGCTCACTTAACGTTGACCGTGACGTTGCGCTTGCCGCAGGGCGAGTCGAAGGTGAGATTGAAGGTGCCCGTCTTCGTGCTGTTGGACGAGACGGTGAAGCGCAGAGAGTTTCCGTCCGAGGCGACGTGCGGCTCGGCGAGGATGTAGATGTCGGCCCAGTTGTCGGTCGAAGGATTGACGCGCGGCGCAGAGCCTGAGTAGTTCTCAAGGCTGATGGTTATGGTGGCCCGCCCGCCGTTGGGCCTGATGCTCAGAGTCTCGTCGCTGAGCACGAGCGTGCAGACGCCCGACTCGGCGCGCGCACTCTTTCGTTCGGACGCGGGCTGCGGCGCCGGCTCGCCTGCCGGAGTCTGTGGAGTCTGCATCGCCTGTGGAGTCGGAGACGCTTCGGGCGTCGGCGCGGGAGTCGTATCGGGTGTCGGAGTCGTGGACGGCGTGGGCGTTGTCGCGGGCTGCTCCGTCGAAGTCTTCGGCGCGTCGGTCGGCGCGGTCGAAGGAGTCGGAGAAGGTTCGGGCGAAGGCGTCGGCGTCAAGGCTGGCGCAGTCGTCGAGTCCGTGGTCGTCACTGTCGCCGGCTGCGGCGCGGGCGTCGGTTCCGGCGTCGGCGTCGTAGTCGTCGAAGCCGACGTTGCGGCGGCGTCGGGCGAAGCGGCCTTCGCATCCGGCGTCGCGGCGGGCTGCGCGGAAACAGTCTCGACGGGCGGCGGCGTTGAAAGAGGCGTCTGCGGCGTCGAATGAATCGTCTGCGGCGGCATGCCCGCGACCGCCGCCGGCGTCGTTTGCAGCAACTGGTCGAGGCCCTGTAGCGAGCCATTGTTGAGACGTTTGAAGAGTGCTTCGATGACGGCGCGACGGGTCGGGTCGGGCTGTGCGCGATAGCTCGTGATGTATGCGATGAGCGCGTCGCGCTCGCCGCCCGAAGCTTCGAGCGCCGCGCCCAGACGCCACTCGGCGGTGCGCCACCAGATGGAGTCCTCCGGCAGAACGCTCACGGCGCGGCGCAGGCGCACGGCTGCCTGGGCCGACTGCCCCTGATTGTAGAGCGCCCATCCCGCAAGCTCCTCGATCCTTCCGCGCATGACTTTCGAGAGCACGTCGCGCTGCACGCTCACGAAGTCGAGCGGCGCGCCGTACTCGACGACCTGACGGCGCAGCGCGCGCATCTCTTCGGTGTCGGCGTAGAGCGCGACGGGCGCGTGCGGCACGTCGAGCGCCGGCTCGACTCCGCCCTTCGCGGCCTCGGCGTGCTCAAGCGCGACGCCTTCGGCCTCGCCGCGGCGTTCCAACCTCTCGGCGATGTAGAGATCTCTGTACGAGCGCATCTCGTCCTCGCCCGCACCGAACTCGCGCGCGGCGTCGCTCACGGCCTTCTCGTCGGCGGTCGCGGCGCTCAACGCCTGATTGAAGGCGAGCAATGCTCTCAGCGTGCGTGCCTCGTCGGCGCTCGACGCGTCCTCGAACTGCGAGAGGCTCGCGCGACGTTCGGGCGCGAGCAGTTCGCCAAAGTCTGCGGCGCGCGCCTCGACGCGTCCGGCCAGACGAGTCTCGATCTGGCCGTCGCGTATGACGAACGAGTGTGAAAGTTGTTCGACGGCTTCGTCGTAGAGTCCCGCCGCGGAGAGCGCCGCGGCCAATTCGTAGTCGAGCGTAGGAAAGTTTCCGAAACTGCGCGCGGCGCGGAAAGCGCGCTCGGCGTCGAGCGGGCGCTTCAAGGCGAGCAGCGCGCGCCCCTCGGCGATGCGAGTCCAAGCCCAGCCGAACCGCGACTCGAAAGCGACGGCCTTCTCGGCGAGTTCGAGTGCGCGCGCGCCGTCGCCGTGCGCCGAGTACCAGTAGGACGCGCCGACGAGCAGCGGCAGGTCTTTCGCCTCGCCCGTCAGCGCCGACTGCAACTCGCGCTCGGCCTCCTCGCGCTTGCCCGCGTCGAAGAGCGATAGAATCAATCCCGTGCGCGCGTTCGCGTCCTGCGGGTCTGCCGTCAACTGCTCGCGGTAGAGCGCGAGCGCCTCTTCGGGTTTGCCCGTGGCTCGCCGAAGCTCTGCGAGCGTGCGCCGCGCGCCAGCCGAAGTGGGGTCGAGCGCATGCGCACGCTCGAACTCCGAGGCCGCGTCGTCGAGCCTGAGCGCGTAGCGGTAGGCCGTGCCGAGCGTCTGGTGCGCGGGCGCGGAGTCGGGTTGCAAGGCGAGCGCGTCTTTCGCGACCCGCGCCGCGTCGTCGGGGCGTTCGACGCCGAGATAGAAGGACGCGACCGAAAGGAGTCGCTGCGCGCTGCCCGCGGCGCGAGCCTCGACCGCGCGCGCAAGCTCCAGACCCGCGTCGCGCTCGCCCATCACGTACAGGTTGGCGGGCAGTTGCGAGACGACGCCCGCGAAAAGTTTGTCGGACATTTCAGCCGGGGTTTCGGCGACCGCGGCGCGGAACAACTCGATGCCGGCCGCGTGATCGCCCGCGCGCAAACGCTCGTCGCCGAGCGCGGCGCGCGCGCTCGTCAGAAGCTCGCGCGCGCGCAGGAGCGACGGCGACTTCGGATTCTCTTTGACGAAAGCCTCAAGGCGCTCGACGCGCTCCGCCGAGCCTAGCTTCGCTATCTCTTCAAGCTCGGAGTTCTGCGCCTCATCGCCCGCCGCTTTCTGCGCCGATGCCTTCGGCTTCGCCGCGGTCGTCTTTGCCGGAGTCTTCGCGCCCGGCGGCTTCTGCTGCGCGACGCTCACGCCTTGAAGAACGAAGAAAAGAACTACGAACGCGAAGGATGACAATGATGACAATACTCGTTTCATAACATCTCGACTACGCATGAGGTCGAACCTTTCGGCTTAGCTGTGAACTGTTTATCTCATCGCCTCCGACAGAACGCGACCCATCGAGTTGCTCGGCGCTTGAATGTTAAGGATGCGCGAGAGCGTCGGCGCGATGTCGGCGGGCGTCGCCGTGTTCAGGTAGCGTCCGGGCGCAAGACCGCCGCCCATGATGATTAAAGGCACGTGCGTGTCATACGTGTACGGCCCGCCGTGCGTGGCGACGATGAAGCCGTCGGCCAGATACTTGTAAGCTTCGGGGATGATCACAACGTCGCCGCTGCGCGCCGGATTGTAGCCGTGAAGCACGCGCCGCGCCGTAGCGTCCGCGGGCGAGATAGCGCCCGTCAGCAGTTGCGTGCGCGTGAAGAAGCGAGCGATGCCGGGCACTGTCAGCGCGGCCTCGCCCGCCACTCGCTCTGCGTCCTCGGCGCGCACGCCGTCGCGTTCGAGCGCGAACTGGTTGAAGTAGATTTCCTCGTTCGAGAACGCCTCGACGTAATCCGCGGTCGTGTCGCGCTCGCCGGGTTTTGAGAAGTGCGCGCGCAGACGGTTTCTGACCGCCGCAAGAACGTCCGCGACCTTGACCCGACCGCCGGGGAGTCTTTGCGTCTCGGCGTGCTCCGGCACGGGCGCGACGCCGTGATCCGCCGTGAAGACGACGACGGTGTTTCGCAGTCCGACGTGCGCGTCAACGTAGTCGAGCAGTTGCCCGATCTGCCGGTCAACGCGAAGCGTCATGTCCATTAACTCCTGACTATACGGGCCGTAGCGGTGGCCCACGTAGTCGTTTGAAGAGAAGCTGACGGTCAGAACGTCGGTGTCCGCGTCCTCGCCCAAGTGTTCGTTCGCTATCGCCGCCTCGGCGAACGAGACGAGCAGGTCGTTCGTGAAGGGCGAGTATGCGAGGTCTTCGTAGAACTTCGGGCCGGGCACTGTGAGTCCTTCGCCGACGACGTGCGGGAATGTGTAATGCGTGTTGCTCTCGCCCTTCTCCCACGGCGCGTCGTCGCGGCCCGCGTGGCTCTCATACTCGACGGCGGGCAAAAGTCTCTCCCACTTCGCGCCGAGGAATTTATCAGCAGGGCGTGAGGCGTCGAAGCGCGCGACCCAGCCGGGCAGTTGGTCGAAGTAATAAGTTGACGAGACGAACTCGCCCGTCTGCGTGCTGAACCAGTAGGCCGCGTCCGCCGAGCGACCCGCGGGCAAGATGGCTGCGCGATTCTTGAACGAGACGCCGACGACCTTCGAGCGGTTGTTCGTCGCCAGCTTCAACTCGTCGCCGACGGTCGAGCAGAGAAGGTTGTGCGGACTCGAAGGCGGGTCGGGGTCTGCGCCGCCGAGCCTTCGGACGGAAGTGTCTTCGACGTTGTCAACGCTCTTGTTCGTCGCGCGGTCGTGCCAGATGTTTGAGATGATGCCTGTCTCTGCGGGCCAAGCGCCCGTCAACATCGTCGCGTGGCCGGGCGCGGTCTCGGTCGGAACGTGATCGTAGTTCGCATCCATCCACGAAGCGCCATCGCGCTGCAAGCGCCGCAAGCCATTCGCCGCGAACAGGTCGCCGAAGCGTTCGAGGTAGTCGTAGCGGAACTGATCGACGACGATTAGAAGCACGAGCCGCGGACGCTGTTGCAGCGCGGGCGAGTGCTGTGTCTGCTGCGCGTCGGCGCGCGCGGGTCTTTGCGTCTCCGCGCGACGCTGCTGGTGTGCCGGCGCGGGTGGCGCGAGCGCGACGAGCATCGAGAGAAGGAGCGCAAGCGTCGTGCGTCGAAGATAAAGGATGCGTCGAAGATGAGAGTACGGCTGGCTCATGAATTTTGTCGAAGCTTACGCGGGCATTCGGTCGGGTTTGTTAACGACTTTTGAGCGGGCATGATAACATCGCCGTGCGCCGCGGCGCGAGTTGGGTGCGGCGCGAATTCCAAGTCGAGTCTGTGCAAAAGAGGCGCGGGCGTGAGCGGTTTCGAGGAAGAGTACGAGCGGCAGATCGAGGAGGCGCGCGCGCGCGCGACGGCGCGCGGTCGCGGCGACGTGCTCGATTACATTCAACTGAAGTCCGCGAACGACCGCGAGCGCGCACGCGCCGTCTCATGGCTCATCGAAACTTTCACGGCGCTCGCGGGCGAGTTGGACCGCACGGGCGCGGGACTCGCGCTTGCGCTGACGGAAGCGCACCGCTTCCGCGTCGGAAATTCGACGATGACCGGCGAGCGTTTGGTGCTCAAGCGCGGCGTGCGCGCGCTCACGGTCGAGGCGGGATGGCCGCGCGCGCCGCGTGACGGCATCGTGCGCGGCGGCGGTTTGGCCTGCGCGCGCGTCGGACATTTCGGCGACCGCAAGGGCGACGAAGAACTGCTCCTCGTCCCGTCGGACACCGACACGCCCCGCTGGCACTTCGTCGAGAAGTCGGGCGCGCGCACCGAACTTCAGGAAGAACGTCTGCGCCGCCACGTCGTCAGACTTTTGGACTGATGAACACTCTCAAGGGCGCGCTCTACCTCGTCGCCACTCCCATCGGCAACCTCGAAGACGTGACGCTGCGTGCCTTGCGCGTGCTCGCCGAAGCCGACATCGTTGCGTGCGAGGACACGCGGCGGACGCGCGCGCTGCTCGAACACTTCGGGATACGCGCGAAGACCGTCAGCTATCACGAGCACAACGAGCGAGAGCGCGCCGAAGAGTTAGCTTCGATGATCGAGCAGGGCGCGAGCGTCGCCGTCGTCTCCGACGCGGGCACGCCCGGCATAAACGACCCCGGCTACCGGATAGTCCGCGCCTGCGTCGAGCGCGGAATCAAAGTGATTCCTCTGCCCGGCCCCTCGGCCTTCGTCGCCGCGCTCACTGCGTCGGGACTTCCGACAGACGAGTTCTACTTCGGCGGCTTTCTTCCGGCGCGCACGCACGCGCGGCGACAAAAACTTTCCGAAGTCAGACAACTTCGCGCGACGCTCGTCTTCTACGAGACGCCGCATCGCATCGCGCACGCGCTCGCGGACGCGCGCGAAATCCTCGGCGAGCGCGAGGCCGCGGTCGCGCGCGAGTTGACCAAGATTCACGAAGAGATTGTTCGCGGTCGTTTGGGCGAGTTGGTCGCGCGCTTTTCAAACGAGTCAGCGGCGCGCGGCGAGATGGTCGTCGTCATCGACCGCTTCACGATTGAAGACGAGCCGGGCATTGGAAGTGTCGAGACGGCGAGCGTCGCCGCGCTCGTCGCCGCGCTCGAAGCCGAAGGATTGGATCAGCGAGCGGCACTCAAACGCGCCGCACGCGAACTCGGACTCACGCGCGACGAAGCCTATCGTCGTCTCACGTCCGAGCGCTCGCTCTCGAAGTCGAATGACGAATGAAGCAACGAATGATTGGCGTTGGCACGCTGGCCGTCACTCGTTTTCTTCGGCGACTTCGCGGAGGGCTTCGAGTTCCGGCAGTGCGAGTAAATCCTTGGTGCGTCCGGCGGCTCGCTTGGCGATGATAAGGGCATCGAGCGAAAGTACACGGCATTGCATTCCGAAAAGATTCATCACGATGGATTGCGCGCGCACCTGCTCATAATCTCCGAGTCCAGATACTTCTCCCAGCAAATCAATATTTCCCAAGTCGGTTGAGAGCGTGAAGCTCGTTCCTTGTCGCAGCATTTGCTCGTCCCAGACGAACGGCAGATCGGCGGAAAAATCGCGCGGGCGTGGGTGGAAGGGCGCAAGCGCGGCGGTGAGACGTTTGATATTTTCCCGCGTGCGGGCATGGCACACATCAAGGTCATATGTCAGATACGAAGAGCCGTGCGCGCTGATGGCGACGCCGCCGACAATGACGAACTCAACCTGATGTCGTGTCAATAGCCGTAAGCTCTGCTCGACTTGTATCATTCGCGCTAACTTTCTGTCGCACGAGTCCGGCGCGCATGGTTTCGATCTCGATCATCGCACGCTGAAGGTCTTTGAGCCTTTCTTCCGGCGTGAGACGCAGACGCCCAATCAGCAAAGTCAGGTCAATGCCGAAGTCGCGCGCGCGCGCGGCGGCGCTGCCGGGCGGCGGGTTGAGTAAATGCGCTTCGATTTTCCGGTTCATCTCGTCTCAGTGTTTCGACAAAGGCCGCAGACATTCTAACAGACTCGCTTACAGCGCCGCGCCCATCGCGCTCCTGAGCAGATGGTCGAGCCAGAGGTTCGCGAGTTTCTCCTGCACGGTGTTGGCTCGAAGACGCGCGTTCAGGTTCTGGAAGTCAACCTCGTCGAGCAGTTGATCCTGATTGAAGCAGGAGAAGACGAAAGACTCTTCGCCGGTCTGTGGGTTGACGTGACGTTGGAGACATTGCGCGCAAACCTCTTTCATCATGCACTGCATCGGACTGTTGATCGAACCGACGCCGACGTGCGAAGGGTTAAGATATTCAGAGAGGACGCCGTGACGCGCCTGCTTGACGGCGGCCATCATTCGGTCTGAGCCGATTGCGATGATGCGCCCGGCCTCTCGAAGATCGAACATCGGCGGGCCGAACGCACCTTCGGCGTAGGACTTTATTGCCTGAACGATGTTGCCGCGCAGGTGCGCGTCCTGCGGGCGTCGCGGCTCGATCTCTCGGCCCGTGTCGGTTGACCAGATGACCTGATCGGTCGCCTCTTCGATCTCTTCGCGCTTGAAGAGGTCTTTGCCGTCCTTGTAGCCCGCGAAGTAGATGACGCGGCAACCGTTCTCCTTGAGCGCCTTCGCGATTGAGAAGAGCACGGCGTTGCCGAGTCCGCCTCCGGCGAGCAGAACCGTCTCACCTTCGGGAATCTCCGTGGGCGTTCCCGTCGGCCCCATGACGACGACCTGCTGCCCCGGCTTCAAAAGCACGCACTGGCGCGACGACGCGCCCATCTCAAGCACGATGAGACTGAGTAAGCCGGCCTCCTTGTCAACCCACGCGCCCGTGAGCGCGAGTCCTTCCATCGTCAACTTCGTGTCTTCGACAACGCGCGCGTCCGTCTCATAATTTTGCAGGCGGTAGAACTGGCCGGGATGAAACTTGCGCGCCTGCATCGGCGCTCGCACGACGACTTCGACTATCGTGTCGGTCAAACGCTCGACGCGCTCGACGCGCGCGATCAAATTCTCTTCGAGCGTTTCGACGAGACGTAAGAAAGTCTCTTCGCGCGCCGCCCGGTCTTCGTCTCGAAGCGTCGAGAGTTCGCCTGCGAAGAGCGCAACGACGTGTTCGTAGCCGTCCTTCGCCGAAGCCATCGCCTTGACGACGTTGCCCGCGTAGGTCGGATGATTGTCACCGTAGTAAGTGATGAAGCGCCCGCCGTCTTCGTAAGAAGTGAAGAACGCGCGCTCGCCTTTGGCGGCGGGCACGAGACGGAATTTGCCGTCGCCGTCTTGCTCGACCCTGTGCGGCGAGAAGAACTCGCGCCACTCGTCGAGCGCGAAGGTTCCGGGCCGCTCGCGTTCGTAGATCGTGTTCGGACTCGTGCCCGCGGCGACGCAGACCGTTCGCGCAGGGACGCGCACCTGGTCGTCGCAGTTGACGTGCCACTTGCCTGTCGAGGGGTCGCGCCGCACGCGATTGAAGATGAGGGCGGCGACCGCTCCGTGCTCGTCTGCGACGGCCTCTGCGGGCGAAAGGTTCTCGATGATGTTGATTCCCTCTTCGAGCGACTTCGCGACCTCTTCGTGATTCAGACGGTAGGCGGGCGAATCAATCAGACGCTTTCGATAGACGATTGACACGCCGCCCCAACCACGCACGAGCGGCACGAAGTCCGGCGCTTCTCCGGCGCGTGCGGCGCGCTCGCGCTCGTCGCGAACGGCGCGACCGTGCGCGAGATATTCTTCGAGCACGCCGCGCTCCTCCGAGTCAAAGCGTCGCCAGACTTCTTCCTCGCCGAACTCCGCAACCAATTTCTCGAAGCGTTCGAGAGCCTTCTCGACCTGCACGGGGTAATAAGCGAAAAGCTCTGTCGCCGTGTCAATCGCGGTCAGGCCGCCGCCGATGACGACCGCCGGAAGTCGAACCTGAAGATTCGCGAACGAGTCGCGCTTGGCCGCGCCTGTGAGTTGCAGCGCCATCAGAAAGTCGGACGCCTTGCGTATGCCGCGTATGAGGTTGTTCTTCATCTCGACGAGCGTGGGCTTGCCAGCGCCCGAAGCTACCGCGATGTGATCGAAGCCGAGCGCCCATGCGTCCTCGATTGTGAGCGTGCCGCCGAAGCGCACGCCGCCGTAGAAGCGGAAGCGTTCGCGGCGCGCGAGCGCGAGGTGCATGAGCGTCAGAAAATTTTTGTCCCACCTGACCGTGATGCCGTACTCCGAGACGCCGCCGAATCCAGCGAGCACGCGGCGGTCGAGTTCAGTCTCGATCTCTCGAACGTCGCGCACGGCACGCGGCACGCGGCGGCCTCCGTCGCCCGTCAAGTCCGTGTTCAGCGGCTCGATCTTCAATCCGTCAACGCCGACGACGCCGAAGCCTTCGTTCAAGAGAAACTGCGCGAGCGTGTATCCGGCGGGGCCGAGTCCGACGACGAGGACGTTCTTGCCGTTGTACGCAAGCGCGTGTGGCCGCTTCGCGTTCAAAGGATTCCAGCGCGTAAGCAACGAGTAGATTTCAAAGCCGAAGGGAAGCGCAAGAACGTTCGTGAGCACTCCCGTTTCGGCCTGCGGGATGTTGACCGGCTCCTGTTTCTGGAAGATGCAAGACTTCATGCAGTCGTTGCAGATGCGGTGGCCCGTGCCGGGACACATGGGATTGTCGATGACGACGAGCGCGAGCGCCGCAATCGAGTCGCCGTCGCGCTGCAAGACGTGCATCTCGGAAATCTTCTCGTCGAGCGGGCAGCCCGCCAGTGTGATGCCGAGCGGATTTCGTTTGAACGAGCCGTCGCGCTCTTTGAGTCCCTTCGAGCATGAATCTTTGTCGCGCTCGTGGCAGTAGAGACAGTAGTTGACTTCGTCCAAAACCTCGCGCGGCGTGTGGCGCTTGTCCGTGAGTTTGAAGCCGTCGCGACGCCGAAGGTTCTTGTCGAGTCCGCGCATCAACTCGGGCAGGTCGGCTTCCGAACGCTCGATCTGCACGAGATGTTCGTAGTCGAGCGTGTGCGGGAAACGGAAGCTGACCCAAGCCTTCACGCGCTCGCGCGCTTCGTGTCTGAGCGCGTGCGCCGCCGCCCAAGCCTCCAACAACTTCAGCGACGAACGCACGAACACGCGGATTTCGTCGGCAACGAACGCGCGACTCTTGTCAGCGTCGCTCTCGTCATCGAGCCACGCGGCGAGCGAGCGCTCCGCTTCAGTGCCCTCGACTTTCGAGCGCGCCTCCTCCGTCTCGCGTGCGCGTTCGTCCGACCACGCTGCCTCCTGCCGCGCGCCCTCCTTCGGGTAGTTCTTCTCCCATTCGAGCAGGCGCGCGGTCATGCGCGCGACGCCCAACTCGCGGTCGTCGTTCAACGTGTCGGCGAAGGCCACGCGCCTCAGCGCTTCGAGCGCCGCGTCCGCCGCGTCCGCATCAATCGCCGCGGCCCTCTCCGCCGGAAAACTCTTCGTCGCGCGGCGCTGCACGAACTGTTTGAGATGGAAGATGGGGTCTTGCGCGCGGATGCTCTCGGCCAATTCTTCGCGCTCGCGCTCGATGCGGAACAGGCGCGCGACGAAGCGCGACAGGTGCGCCGCCGCCGCGATCAAAAGTTCCGACTCGGCCTTCGTGCCCTTGATTTTTTCGCCGCGCGACGCGACGTATTCCGCGAGCGACGTGTAGAGCGACGCATCCAACTTCTCGACCTCGGCGTAGAACGCTTCGGCCAGCGCGCGAAGTCGTTCGGGGCGATAGAGGTCGCCGTATGTGAAGCCTTCTACGCCGAGTAGAAAATCGTCGGGTGCTGTCTCATCTTTGGGGTTGTGTGGGGCTGCGTTGTCGGCCTCGGCCAAGGTGTCCTGTACCATCGCGAATTTTTCGGCCCTCAGAGAACTTGACTGCTGTGACGGGAGCGATTCCCAAAGAACGCGCCGAGCGGAGATACCGGACGCGCGAGGCCAAGTATAACACCGCCCGCACGCGAGTCCGAAAGACGTTTTCACGCGTGCACGTCATCGCGCACGCCGCTACCGATAGCTTGCCATCTACGCGTGGCGGCATCTATAATTGCCTCGCGTTTGGCGCATTGGTGTAGTCGGTTAACACGCCGCCCTGTTGGGAATATGTTTAGAAGAGGGTGGAATGAGTATCAGCTAAGAGAAGCTGTCCAAGTTTCTACTTCGTGGTCAGGCGTGATGCGGTGTCTAGGATTGGCGATTGCTGGTAATAGTGTCAAGGCTGTAAAGACTTCAGCAAATGAACTCGGCTTAGATGTTTCTCATTTCAAAGGTCATGGTTGGAGTAAGGGTCTGACTAATATGCCTTCTCCTCCTCAGACTATCTCTTTGAGTGAGATTCTAGTGGAGAGATCGGGATATACAAGCTCAAAAGATTTGAAGCGGCGTTTATTTAAGTCTGGTATTAAAGAGAAGCGTTGCGAGCATTGTTTGAATACTGAGTGGATGGGAAAAGAGATTCCTTTACAACTCGACCATATAAATGGTAGGCTCTAGAGAAGCAAACTTGATCTAGAGCGGGTATTTTTCAAGAAGCTTGAGCAGTAATTTACTCAAGTCTTCGTTCCTGTGGTTGAACCTATACTCGCACTCTTTGAGATGCAAATAGAAGGTGCGATTGGAGACT
>DATINM010000024.1:0-14391 GCA_035474235.1 Pyrinomonadaceae bacterium | reverse complement strand
AAGGATCGGCTTACTCAACATGCGTGAGCGTGCCTCGTTCGTCGGCGGCACGCTGGAAATAGAGTCTAATCCGGGCGGCGGCACGACCGTCTTCGCACGCATCCCCATCCGCACGGATAATCCTCTGCGCAGAGACGTTGGGACGGAAGGAGTGGAGCGCGATGAATAATCGAGCTTCGACGAAGGACGCAGTCAGACTGCGCATTCTACTCGTCGAGGATCACGAGATCGTGCGCGAGGGAGTGAGGGTGATGGTCGGCGCGCAGGCAGACATGGAGGTCGTCGGCGAGGCGGGAGACGGTAGCACGGCTCTACGTCTCGCGCAGGAGCTGCGTCCCGACATTATCGTGATGGACATCTCGATGCCGGGCATGAACGGACTGCAAGCAACCCAAAAGATGAAGCAGTGCTGCCCCGAAGTTAAAGTCCTGATGCTGACGCGCCACACGGACTTAGGCTTCTTGCAGCAAATCCTCGCGGCGGGCGCTTCCGGCTATGTCCTCAAGCAGAGCGCCTCCACAGAGTTGATACGCGCCATACGCACGGTCGCCGCAGGTGGCAGCCATCTGGATCCGACCATCGCGGGGAAGGTGATGGGCGGATTCGCGCGCTCGCGCTCGAAGCCGCGCGCCGAAGCGCAGGGCAGCATCTCGGATCGCGAGGCGGAAGTCCTGCGCCTCATCGCGCTCGGTTACAGCAACAAGGAGATCGCCGCGCGCCTTGAGATCAGCGTCAAGACGGTTGAAGTCCACAAAGCCAACGCGATGCGGAAACTCGATATGCGTAGCCGCATAGACATCGTTCGCTACGCGCTTCTTCAGGGCTGGCTGCAAGACAACTGAGAACGAAATCCTCTCGCCCTGCGCAACCCCTCCCAAACTCCCAACAAACTCTTTTAACTCATTAGGGAACATCCTTACTGACCTTTCATCCTCCCGATATGCAGACCTTCGCTCTCGTGAGATAAACATTACGTCCGTTGAAAGGGGCGCGCGTGTCTCGTTTGTCTGAAGCTCTTGTTAGAGAGTGTTGCAGGCTTCGCCTTCAAGGCGCTTCGGCGGTCAAGTTGCCGGACAGAACAAGCAGGGGAATGAAGGGCGGGATTTGACCGCTCGCCCTTCATTATTCAAGAGATCTTTACCTCCGCTTTTATGTGTAAGAGAGGAATCATGGACGCGCACGGTCAAGGTTTTTATATATCCCACTCTTCACATCATGGTTGATGCACCATCAAGCCAGTCACCAAATCGCAGCGCGGCACGCGCGTCGTGTGCGAATAGCTCGAAGCCCGTAGTGCTCGTCGTGGAAGATCACGAGGACACCCGTTTTTTGCTCAAGTACCTGCTCGTTGCTCGCGGGTTCGATGTGGTGGAGGCCGTGAATGGTGAAGAGGCAATAGAAATGACTGAACGTCTGCGCCCCGGTCTGATACTGATGGACATCTCGCTGCCTCGTCTCGACGGTCTGACGGCCACGCGCCGTATGCGAGAACTATCGACGCTGCGCGAAGTACCGATCATCTTGCTCACCGGCCACGCCGAACCGTCGTGGCGGGTTGAGGCGCTCGACGCGGGCTGCGACGACTTTTTGGTCAAGCCTTTGGACATTGCCCTGCTGGAACGCGTTGTGACGCGACACTTCTCAGTAGAAAGCCCGGTCAGATCATAAACATCTAGTTCAAGTTCATGTGGAGGTTTCTGGAATGAGCGCCGCCATCGTAAATCAAAAGCTCTTAGGATTGATTGAAATGGATGCCGACGGAGTGGTTCTTTACTCTCGAATTGAGAGAGATGACAGACATTTATTTTCGACTAATATTACGGGGCGAAATTTCTACACCGAAGTCGCACCCTTCCAGAATATCGAAGAGTTTCAGAAGTGTCTGGAGAGCTTCATGCAAAGCTCTCAACAGGCGAACTCCATAACCTTCACCTGTCAATACGATGATGGCCCCCTGAAAGTGAAAGTCTTGCTGGCGCGTGTCCGGGAGCGATCCGAAGGAGACGTGTCGAAATCCATACTTATGCACATCAGAAAGGCTCAGTAGCCACTTCCGTCTCGCCAGCGACGGACTCACGCTTACTCACAGAGTTGTCTGAGATGGAGAGGACAAAGATGAGTGCTTTTGAAAGCAAGAACGAGCGCGCATTAAGCGACACCTGCCGCGTAGGAGAACGTGGCCGTGTTGAAGCCGCTCTCGGCGCACGGCAGGCCATGAGCGCCGAGACGCTCATGGCACTGGGACGTAAGAGTGTAGATGCGATCTCTTTAAATGCTCTACTCGCCAACAAACTTTTAGCTGCCCTGCCGGGCGATAGTTTCGAGCGTCTCTTACCACACTTGGAACCCGCCGCTCTCAGCGCCGGAGAAGACCTCTACCGTTCTGACAGGGGCGTACCTTACGCATATTTTCCGGAATCGGCAGTCATCTCTCAACTCCACGTTCTGGAAGACGGCAACATGACGGAGGCAGCCATGATCGGCAGGGAGGGATTAGTCGGCCTCTCCGCCCTCTTAAACGCCAGCCTGCCCACATATTGGACGCGTGTGCTCATCGCGGGCAGCGCCCTCAGAATCAGAGTTGATATTCTTAAACAGGAATTCGGTCGCGGCGGTGCGCTGCAACGAACGCTTCTGGCCTACGTGGGCGCACGCATCACGCAACTCTCACAGAGGGCCGTCTGTAGCGGTCGTCATAAGGTCGGGGAGCGGCTGTGCTGTTGGCTGCTGATGCTGCACGACCGCGTCGGCGAAGATCAGCTACAACTCACGCACGAGATTATCGCCAGTCATCTCGGCGTGAGGCGCGCAGGCATTACGGAAATCGCTAACGCGCTGCGTGACAGAGGCATTATCGCCTATAATCGCGGCCTCATCCGCATCATCGACCGGCAGCGGCTTGAGGCCGTCGTATGTGAATGTTACCGGATGCTCGGTCGGTCGGCCGCGCGCGTAATGTAAGGGATGACGATGTGTCGGACACGCTGAAACCTTCAACCAAAAACAGTTTGCTCGACGCCTTGTCGCGCGAGGAGTACGAACGACTCGCCCCGTCGCTTGAAGAGGTCTCCCTGACGCTTAGCCAAATCCTCTTCAGACCGGATGATGAGATCGCGCATGCCTACTTTCCGACCACTTCAATCGTTTCCCTGCTCACCAATCTTACGGACGGCAGCGGCATGGAAGTCGGGCTGGTAGGACGCGAAGGGATGGTCGGCGTCTCAGTGATTCTGGGAGGCAATGAGACGAAAGTCGCCACGGTACAGGCCACAGGGCATGCTCTCAAGATCAGAGCCGATGACCTTCGCCGGGAGTTTAATCGTGGCGGCGCGCTGCAAAACGGGCTGCTGCGCTACACGCATGCGCTGATGACGCAAATCTCTCAATCCGTCGTCTGTAACGCACGCCATCCGTTGCCCGGCAGACTCGCCCGCTGGCTGTTGATGTATCACGACCGGCTCGGGCGCGACGAGTTCGATCTGACGCACGAGTTCATATCGCACATGCTCGGCGTGCGCCGCGCCGGCGTCACCGAGGTCGCCAATGAACTCCAAAAAATGGGGCTCATCAGCTACCAGTACGGCCATGTCCGCATCACTAACCGGCGAGGGTTGGAAGATTTCACCTGCGAGTGCTACTCGGTGGTCAAAGAAAAGTTTGACGGCTTCTTACTTTAGCGCGTTGAGTCTTACGTTTACTCTGCCTTCAACCGCCCTGTGCAAATAGCCGACGGTGCACCTCCGCGATCTGTTCGGGCGCGACTTTAGGGTGACGGTCGTAGGTAAGCAGGCCGTTAACCTCCTGTTCGATGTCGGTCAGTTGCGTGTAGCAGAAGCCCGCGATGAAATGAAGCGAGGCGATGCCTTCCATCAGGTCGCGATATTTGTCTAACAACTCATCCGACCTATTGAAAGAGCCGTAGAACTTATAGAGCATGTCGCGCTCTTCGGCGGGGACGTGCGGCGGGATGAGTAGGAAGCCGCCGACCTCTGTGAGCATCACGGGCTGGCCGCGATAGCGCGAGCCGAGCACGAAGAGCGGCTTGTTGCCAATCCAGACGTGCGCCGGGAGAGTCGTGCCGCTAGTCGTCTCGCTGTAACGCTCACGCAAAAGCGCCGCCGTCGGCGTGTAGTCGTGTATGGCACAGATGTCTGTGATGTCCGTGTGCTCCCATCCGTCGTTGTCAATCACGGGGCGGCGCGGATCGAGTTGGCGCGTCATCGCCACCATGCGCTCGATAAAGGCGTACTGTCCCGGATGCTGGCGACCGAGGCGTGGAAAGCCCATGCTTTCGTTGACCGGAACCCACGTGATGATGCAAGGGTGATTGTAGTCGCGCCGCACGGCCCTCTTCCATTCCGCCGCGAGTCGCTCCTCAGCCTGCGAAGACCATTCACGTGCATTCGGCATCTCTTCCCACACGAGCAAGCCCAGACGGTCGCACCAATAGAGCCAGCGCGGGTCTTCGATCTTCTGGTGCTTGCGCGCACCGTTGAAGCCGAATTTTTTGATCCACTCCACGTCGGCGCGCAGGTGTTCGTCGGACGGCGCGGTCAAAAGGCTCTCCGGCCAGTATCCCTGATCTAAAATCATCGCCAGATAAACAGCCTTGCCGTTGAGCCACACGCGACCCTCTCGCAGTTCTACGTCGCGCAAGCCGGCGTAGGTGTGCACTTCGTCCAACAACTCTTCGCCCTCAAAGAGCCTGAGCCGCAGATCGTAGAGCGTGGGCGAGTCGGGCGACCAGAGTTTTGCACCGGGGATGTCTAATTGAAGATGCGCCGTCGCGGCGGTCGTCTCGGCAACGGTGCGCGCGACGAAGTGCCCGCCCTCCGTCGCCTCAACCTCTATCCTCCACACCGCCGCAGGTGCATGAAGATAGACGCTGAATGCTATCGAGCGATCTCGCGCCGAGGGCGTGAGGACGACGTTGCCGATGCGGATGGGCGGGACGGGTTCTAACCAGACCGTCTGCCAGATGCCGGTCGTGCAGTAGTAGTCAATGTCGTGCGGCAGCCCTGTGACCGACTGCTTGCCACGCGGCTGTCGAGGGTTCTGACGATCTTCGACGCGCAAGGTCAGCCGGTTCTGTTCCTGTTTAAGATAGGGCGCGATCTCAAACTCGAACGGCACATGGCCGCCCTGATTGTGCCCGACTTCCTGTCCGTTTATCCAGACGGTCGAGCGATAGTCAACTGCGCCGAAGTGCAGTAGCAAATCCCGACCGCGCCACTCGGCAGGCACTACGAAGCTGCGCGAGTACCAGACGACTTCGTGAACTGTTTTATCGCCCACGCCCGACAGTTCGCTCTGGTACGGGAAAGGGACGAGGATTCGCCTCTCAAGCGGCAGCCCGTACTGCCAGCCGAGTTGACGCCCACGATTTTCGTCGTCGAAGGCGAACTCCCATTCACCGTTGAGATTCATCCATTCGGTGCGGGCAAACTGTGGATTCGGGTATTCGGGTCGTGGCGTGTTAGGTTCGGAAGCGTCCTGCGCCTTCATCTCGGTTTTTGGTTTTCGGCTCAATTGCAATCCAAGTCGGGGGCTTTAGTTTATATCGAAAGTATGCCTGATCTGACAATGAAGGGGCCAAGCTTCTGTGTGATTATCAAGGCTCCAACTGCGCTGCATGATCTTCTTCTCTTATCTTCGGCTTCAACCTTGCCGACGACGAAGGGGCCGATTGATTTCCTCAACGGCTGTCCAACGCTCTTTGAGGTAGCGTGCCAAGGCGTCTTCGAGCGGCGGCAGAATCGGCCCGCGTTCACTTGCGAGCACGCTGTACAGGGGACGCCGCGCCGCGAGATCAAGAGTCTCAGCCGGACGCCCGACGACGAGCGACTCGTCTAACCCGGCGCACCGTGCGACGAGCCTTGCGAAGTCCGCCCAAGAGGTTGCCCCCGCGTTGGCGAGATGCCAGATGCCGCGTTCGCCGTCCTGCAAAAGATCGAGGCTCGCATTAACCACGTCGGGGACGTAGGTGGGCGAGATAAAAGCGTCTTCAGCCGCGACGAACTGCTCGCCGGATGCGAGGGCGCGCAGTACCACGGTTAAAAAATTATATTCATCCCACGGGCCGAAGAAGGCGCTCGTGCGGATGACGAGCGCGGAAGATAATGCTTCGAGCACGCGCCGCTCGGCCTCCGCCTTCGACGCGCCATAGACGTTGAGCGGCGCTGTCGCGTCGCTCTCGACGTAAGGGACTCTCTTCACTCCGTCAAAGACCAGATCGGACGAGAAAGTGAGAAGCGCCGCACCATGTCGCGCGCAGGCTTCGGCGAGCACGCGCGCGCCTTCCGTATTCTCGCGCCGGCAGTTTTGCGCGTCGCCTTCGGCGTCGTCAACGCGCACGTAGCCCGCGGCATTGATCAACGCCCAAGGCTCATGCTCCGCGAAGGCATCTTCGACTGAAGCGGCGTCGGCGATATCCAACGCTCGGCGTGTAAGCAGCCGGTAGGAGAGACTGCGCGCTTCACACGCGCGCGCGAAGGCTTTGCCGAGCGTGCCGGTCGCGCCGGTGATGAGAAGCGTCCGCGCCGCGCCGTTCCTCATTTTCATCTCTCGCACTGGCGACGACGAGTGGCCCTGCGCGCGGCGCGTGACCGGCGGATAACATAGACGGTCGAGCCGACGCCACCAGCCCGGCGTGTCGAGCGCGGCGTGCTTGTGTTCCTTCCCGCGCGACAAGTCCGAGAGCATCCGTGCCAGCGCCGTCGGGCGCGGACGCGGCGCGCGCAGGTCGAAGACGCCCGGCTCGTAGCGTCCTTCGTCGCGTGTCAAAAGGTTGTGCCAGTCGAACGCGCCGAGCAGAGACCAGGCCGTCACGGCGCGCACATCCACGCCTTCGCACCTGAGACTCCGCGCACCGTCCCAAACTTCCTTGAGCCAGCGCAGTTGTTCCTCGCGCGTGCAGCCCAAGTGCGTCTCCGTGACCGCGAGCGGCAAACGGTATCGCTCCCAAGCCTCTCGCAGAAGTGCGCGCGGCCCCGCAGTGCCTTCGGCGCACACGCGCACGGCTTCCACGTCCGCGTAGGCGTGCCGGTTATTGCCGCCGTGTGTGCCGGAGGGGTAGCGCGCCGTGCGCTCGTCGAGGAAACGCTCACTCGTCAGGTAATGATTGACGCCGATGATGTCGGGCGGGCAGGTGTTCTCGGCAAACCAGTAAAGCTCTCGCTCCTCGACGCCGCTCCAACGCAGATAGTCCCACATCGCGTGGCCGGGTCGGACGCGCCCCGCGAGCAAGTCGTAAGTCAGCCAGCGTCGTTCGTTCTCGAACTCCGCCTGATAGGCGAGCAGGGGCGTGCTGAATGTCTTACCGAGATCTTCGGTCTGGACGAGCCGGGCGCGGGGGTTGACCGAGCGGACGGCGCGCATTGCAAGCGCGACGGCGCGGCACTGATTGATGAAGGCGCGCGCGAAAGTCCGGTCGTCGCTTCCGTGCGGATACCAGTGGCCGTAGAGTCCGCTGAAGCGGGCAGTCGTCAAAGGCTCGTTGACGGGCGTGTAGTCTTCGAGCCACGCGTAACGCTCCGCCACGGCGCGCGCGAAGGCGGCGAGCTTTTCCGCAAACATCGGATCGACGAGGCTCGTCTCTCGCGGCCCGCTGCCGTGATGCACGAGTCCGACGATGGGGCGCACGTTCAATTCGCGCAGGCGCGCGAGGCGCTCGTCCGCCCAAGTCCAATCGACGCTCTCCGGCCCGTCCGGCGCGGTGCGCTCCCACAGCACCGGATAGCGCATCGCGCTCAACCCGAGTCCGGCGAAGAGGTCGAGGTCGGCGAGACGCGCGGCATGGCCGCTTCGCTCCAACTGGTCGAAATACTCCGCGCCGACGCGGTTGACGGTACATTCAACTCCGCCCCACAACTCGATGCCGTGGGCGGATTGCTTTTCTGCGCCGGGCATAGACATCTCCCTCGTGTCTCTTGCCTTAACGTGTCGTCGTCAGGACTGACTCTTTCGACGGCGGAAAGACTGACTCTTTCGACGACAGAGCGAAATGATCGTTTCCGTTACCATTCCTGTGGCCGTTTCCGTTGCGCTGGTAGCCTCCTGTCGTGCCCGCCACCATCGCCAGTGCGCGCTTCTCGCCCTTGAACTTTGAGTAGGTGGTCAGGGCCTGCGCGACGATCTGATCCATGTTGTAATACTTGTAGGTCGCCAGCCGCCCGACGAAATGGACGTTCGGCTCGGCATCGGCCAGTGCCTTGTACTTCGCGTACAACTCGGCGTTCTCTTTACGCGGCACAGGATAGTAAGGGTCGCCCTCTCCTTTCGGAAATTCATAGACGATGCTCGTCTTCGAGTGCTCCTGACCCGTCAAGTATTTGAACTCGGTGACGCGCGTGTAGAGATGCTCGTTAGGATAGTTAACGACGGGCGCGCTCTGAAAGGTTTTCGCGGCGTGCGTCTCATGCTTGAACTCAAGCGAACGATAGGGCAGCTTCCCGTACCTGTAATCGAAGAACGAATCGACCGGCCCTGTGTAGATCATCTCCTTGCAGTCGATCTCTTTCACGATCTCGCGATAGTCGCAGTTGAGCATGATCTTGATGTTCGGGTGATCGAGCATCCGCTCGAACATGCGCGTGTAGCCATGCAGCGGCATCGCCTGATAAGTGTCGGTGAAGTAGCGGTCGTCGCGGTTCGTCCTCGTAGGCACGCGAGAGGTCACGCTGGCGTCGAGTTCCGAAGGGTCTAAGCCCCACTGCTTGCGCGTATAGTTGCGAAAAAATTTTTCGTACAGTTCGCGCCCGACGGTACTGACCACCACATCCTCGGATGTCCGCACCTGCTCGACCGGCTCGGCCATCTTCTTGAAGAATTCCTCGACCTCGAATGAAGTCAGGTTCAAGCCGTAGAGCTTATTGATGGTGTCGAGGTTGATCGGAATGGGAACGTGCTGACCGTCAACGTGCGCGAGCACGCGGTGCTGGTAGGAGCGCCACTCGGTGAAGCGCGACAGGTACTCGAAGACCTCGCGCGAGTTGGTATGAAAAATGTGCGGCCCGTATTTGTGAACTAAAATGCCGTCGTCGTTATAATGGTCGTAAGCGTTACCGCCTATGTGCGGTCGCTTGTCGCAGATCAGAACGCTTTTATTCGAGCCTACGGCCAAACGCTCCGCAAGTACACTTCCGGCGAAACCCGCCCCGACAATCAAATAGTCAAACATCTTCTTCTCTTCCCCCGCTGGTTCGTTATAAGAATATTTCTGCTTACGATGGTTAATCAATCACTCGTCGTAAAACTCGACGCCGAAACCGCATGCGCCGCCGGAGTGACAAGTGTCGAACTGTCCGCCGCAACAAATGAAGCGCGGCGCGCGCCAACAACGTCGTCAATCAATTCTCTCATGCGTCCCCACGTACGATCCCAGGAGGTTTGCGAGAGGAATGCGTCTGCTTCGCGCGTCAGCGCTTCCCTGTCTTCGTTCAAAGCTTTTTCTATCGCCGCGACGAACTCGGCAGGCGTGTCCGCGATGCGAACCAGCCCCATCTCTCCGTAAGGTCGCACAACGTCGCGGATCGAAGTCGAGACGACCGGGCGACCGGCGGCTAAGTATTCAGGAGTCTTGGTTGGGCTGATGTATTTTGTTGACTCGTTCAAGGCGAACGGTAGCAGCGCCACGTCCCAGCCCGAAAGATACGCGGGCAGTTCACTGTAAGATTTGCCGCCGAGGTAATGGATGTTCTCTCGTCGCGGTAAATCGGCGGGGTCAATCTTTACGATTGGGCCGATCATGACGAGATGCCAATCGGGACGCGCATCGGCGATCTCCGCCAGCAACTCCATGTCCATCCGCTCGTCAATCACGCCGCAGAAGCCGAGTCGCGGGTGCGGCACACTCATCTGATCTTCGGGTACGCTTGACATGTCGCGCGCCTGCGCGAAGTGCACAGCATCAATGCTCGAAGGAAAGGCGTAGATGTTGCTATGAAGTTTGCTCTTTGCCTCGTAGAGACTCTGCCCGCCGGTGAACACGATGTCGGCGCGCGCGAATAACTCAGACTCGCGCTCCGCCAGTGCGCGCGGAGCACCTTTGAACGCCGACAACTCATCCATGCAATCATAAATAATGGCAAGCGGCTGCAAGTGTCGCGCCCACCCTAAAGCCATCGGCGTGTAGTACCAGAGCACATGCTCACGCACATTTTGTTCGGCGAAGAGTTCGTCGAGCAACTCGCGCTGAAGGGCCTCTAACCGCTCACCCGCACCCTGCAATTCGCGCGGCAGGCGCGGCACGACGACCCACACGCCGCAATCTCGCCTGCTCACGTCGAGCCGCACAGCGCCGTCTTCAAAGATTGGCTCTTCGATAAAGAACACGCGGCGCTCGACCGCGAAGCGGCTCATCAGGTGTTGTGGCCTCTGATAGACGAAATCCCAACGCAGGTGCGATAAGCAAACAAGGTCGGGCACGCGCGCAGAAGCATTAGCGTTAAGCTTCGAGAGTTGATTTTGCAAGACGTTTAATTTCATGTTCTACCTTTGTCGAAATAAACATTCACTCAAGATTATTAATCGCGACCGAAGCGGACAAGATGAACCATGCGACTCGTCGCTTGAGCCTCCGTCAAATGTATTGACATCCCGAAGGTGCCAACACGAACAGCCACAAGTAGCTTTGGTCGCGTGCGTCATTTGTGACGACTCGACCTCAGAAACTTACGTCCTTGTTTGTAAGGCACGTCGGTTAATCGTGGATTGTTAATCTTAATAAGAAAGGAATCGAATGTCTGTACACTTACGGACGTTTATGATTCGCTTCATTTCTCTTTTTCTGGTACGGGATTGAGACGATTGAGGCGCACCGAACATGTTCATGAGGTCGAGAGAAGAGCGTCGAAACAAAAGGTGATGTTGAAGAACGCAGCGCGAAGCTGAAGGATAAGATCCAGCAGGCATCGAGCATCTGTTATTCGATGCTCATTTCTTCCCTCGCCTGTCGAGTTTCGACATCAGCGCGGGCACTTCCGCCAAAAGCTCGCGCGCCAAATATCCCAACTGCCCTACACGCTTCGCCAGCGCGTCGCCTGCACGCGCATGCAGATAGACGCCCCAGACCGCGGCCTGCAAAGGCGTCGCGCCGCGCGCGGCGAGTCCCGCAATAATGCCGGAGAGAGTATCGCCCGAACCGGATGTGCCGAGGCCGACGTTACCCGTGCGATTGCAGTAAGACTTCGAGGTGTTGTGTGCGGCGATGTGAGTCTCCGCGCCCTTGAGCGTGAGGACGGCGCGTAGGCTCCGCGCCGCATTCCGCGCCGTCGCCGACTGGTCGCGCATGACCGCGCTTTTACTTACGCCGAGCATCATCGCCATCTCGCCTGCGTGCGGCGTCAGCACCGTTTTACAATCAAGCTCGTGCAGGATTCGCGGCGACTTCGCGAAGCAGGAGAGCGCCGCTGCATCCAATACGACTACGACTTTGCCGATTTGCGGCAGCACTTCCTGCACTAAACGCGCGACGGCGTTTTCGTCAATCATCCCCGGCCCGAGCAGAACTGCATCGACTCGCTTCGCGCGGTCACTAATCTCGCCGGCTGCTGAAACTGCAATCGCTCCTCTCTTCGTCTCCGGCAATGCGAAGACGCGCGCCTCCGGCATGGCGACAGCAACCGACCGCGCTATGCTCCGGCACGTAGCAATCTGCAACTTGCCCGCGCCGGCGCGCAACGCGGCGGTTGCCGCAAGGATGATTGCGCCCGGCATCTCGGCCGATCCGCCCACGACCAACACGCGCCCGCGTTCTTCCTTACCGCCGCCTTCAACTGGTCGGGGCAAAGGCATCCGGCGCAGAAGCGCAGGAGAGATAAGCAGGCCGCGTTGGTCGAGAGCACGAGGCCGACCCTTTGAAGAGCGTGGACGGTCTTTATCTCCCGACCTGCTCTTACCACCTCGACCATTGGCTCTATTTCGGGGCAACCGGGACATCGGGTTTCGTGGTGACAGGCGCGCCTGCCTCTTCGAGTGGCGCGACGAAATTATATAGCTGTAATTGGAGCTTGCCGCGACGGCCCAACTGCGTGTTGAATTCGTAGGAGGTCACGGAACAGTTGGCGATCTCTTTCGCGCGGTCGAGAGCAAGTATCTGCTCTTCGGTCATGCGTTCGAGAAGGTAGCGAAAACAGTTGACGACGACCTGATGGCTGACTACCAGCACGCGCTCGCGGCGATGGTCACGCGTAACCGCGTCAATCACGCTCCGCAGACGCAGTATCACATCGCACCAACTCTCGCCGCCGGGAGGGCGGAAGTAAAACTTGCCGAGCGCCGAGCGCGCCTCCGCCAATTCCGGGAACTTTTCCCGAATGCCCAGTCGCGTCAGGCGGTCGAGGACTCCGAACTCCTTTTCTCTCAGTCGCTCGTCAATAGCGAGCATAATCTTCTCCCGGTCAATACCCGCCGTTTCCAGAACCAGCCGCGCCGTCTCGCGCGCGCGAACGTAGGGCGACGTGAGTACGACGGTCGGTTGTTCTTCGGGCGGGAGACGCCGGAACCAATTTCCGAGCGCGGTCGCCTGACGCTCGCCGAGCGTTGAGAGCGGCACGTCAACGTCGCGCGTCGGTATGTCTATCAAGGTAAGTCCCTCCGCCTCCGCCGCGTCACGCGCAACATTGCCCGCGCTCTCTCCGTGCCGGACAATCCACAAAACGTCAGGCCATTTCTGCTCGCTGCTCAAACCTTTCTCCTTTCTGAAAGTGTCGAATGATGTGAGCACGTCCTGCGACTTCGGGAACATCTCGCCCTCTTCCTCTTCGACGTGGCGCTCGACGTTCTCATTGAGAGCCTTTGGCTTCGCCGTCCGCTCCTCTGTGTCAACAGTTCAAAAGCGTTCGTTATTAAATGTTCAAAGCCGATCTCGGTCGCAGGAAGTATGAAACCGTGATTGCGATTGCGCCGCCAAGCAGCGTGTTGCTTATCCTGATTAAAGTGATGCGCGAGTCGGTCGGTTCAGTCGTCTCGATCATCAGCACGACGAACGGCGTGAGGAACAGAACGTAGAACCCGTAATTCTCCCGAACGTGCGAGTAGGCCAGAACGCTGAAGAGAAGGAGCAGGGTGTCGAGCACGACGATGTTGTGAATGCTCGCGGCGAGCAGAGCGGCGACCGCTCCACCGACGACCGAACCTAAGACGCGCTCCAGCGCTCGCTTTCGTGTGTCAACGAAGACGGGCTTGACGATAACAAGCACGGTGATGATAACCCAGTAGCCGCGTTCGAGCTTGAAAAACTTGAAGATGCCGACAGCGATAGTCGCGGCCACGGCGAGTCTCAACGCGTGCCTGAAGATAATCGAGCGGAAGGAGAGGTGCAAGGCGAACCTTCCGAACAATCCACGGCCAGCGGCATCGCCGGAAGAGGCGGAAGAGACGGAAAGTGACTCGTTTTCAAAGCCCGGCACTTCGCTAATCTCGCCTGTCTTTTGATGAAAGCGCCAGAGGATCAACGTAAGAGTGACGCCCCACAACCCGCCTGCGACGAACAATCCCATTCGTTCAACGCTTGCCGCAAGCCCCGCGGGCAGTCCGAGCGCGACGGCGAAAGTCACCGTCGAGATGAATCCGATCTGCGCGACGACCTCGCCATAGACGCTCATCATTCCTCCGACGAACGCCCACGCAAACGTTACGAACATTGACAGCCAGACGTGCTCACCGCACAGACTGCCCGCCAACATCGCCGCTCCGTTGATTACGGTTGCCATCAACAGAGAAGTGACCGTTGAACCTTCCTTATCGGTGATTGAAAGGTAGAGTCCGCCGAGGCCGACGAGCAAGCCCGGCGCTGGATAACCGAGCCATTGCCCGACGACGAGAGGCAGAACAGCCGACAGCGCCGTCCGTATGCCTGATGCCTCGACCTTCAGCAATTTCTTCATCGTCGCAGTAGTATAGCCTGCCGCAGAGCGGAGACGAGGAAATCTGCGCGTCGCTCACACTCATAGCGAAAGTCCCTGCTTCGATGGATAGACGCCTTGTGCCGGAGCTAATTTGTCAATGCGGGCGGCGAGTGAATAAAGACGCCCGCGTTGCCGTCTCACTTCGAGCGGACAGAAAAATGGCGGGGTGAGTTCCGCAAAGACTCACCCCGCCGATGCGCAATGCGACAGGAGGAATGCGTTTATCGTATCGCGCAAATCATAGGTTTACTCGTCGTCGTCGTCGTGGCCGCGCCTTCTCCCTCTTCGCGGCGCCGGCCCCGTCTGCACCTCCGACGGTTGCACCGTCGGTGACGCCGTCGGCGGCGCCGCTCCACTCGGCACTACCCACAACTCCACCGTCAAGTCCTCCTTGTACCCGCCATCGACTGTCACCACTCGCGATGCATCTATCCCGCGCGTCGTCACAAGGTAGTCCTTCGCTCGGTCGCAGCGCCTCTGCGCC
>DATINM010000023.1:0-21346 GCA_035474235.1 Pyrinomonadaceae bacterium | reverse complement strand
GTCTATTTCCACTTCTCCTGGTCGGAGCGGGATCACGTCGAGGTCACGCTCCCCGAAGGCTACGCGCTCGACAATCCTGAGTCGCCCGCGCCTATAAACGCGGGGCTGACCAAGTACGAGCCGCGCGCGATGATAACGAAGGACGGGCGCACGCTCATCTACGAGCGCAACTTCATCTTCGGACAGGGCGGCGCGGGCACGCTGCTCTTTCCGACGACGACCTACCCGAACCTGAAGGCGTACTTCGATCAGGTGCACAAGGAAGACAACCACACGATCATTCTCAAGCAGGCCGCGGTGACCGCCGCCGCGTCCGGCTCGAAATCGAACTGACGAACGCAGGCGATTTCGGATTGCCGATTGAAGAAAGCCCTGCTCTCATCAATCGCAATCCGAAACCCGCCGCCCCCTTGCTCAACAGAAGGAAAAAGAGATGCCCTACCGTCTGACTGGCTTCACGATTCTCATACTCGCAGCCTTGCTCGCCGTCTCCGCGCCGGTCGCGCGCGCGGCGGCGGCAAGCGACGACGCGCCCGCATGGCTCAGACAGGCTGCGGCGGCCAAAGCGCCCGACTACGAAAAGGACGTGCCCGCCGTCGTCGTCAACGACGAGTCAACGATCACGGTCGGCGAGGACGGGCGCACGACGACCGTCACGACGAACGCCATACGCATACTCACACGCGCCGGCATCAAGCGCGCCATCGCAGAAGAGCCTTACGAGACAGACAGCGGCGGCAAGGTCGTCGAGATGCGCGCGTGGCTCATACGCCCCGACGGAAGCGTCAAGAAGTTCGGCAAGGACGAGACGATTGACCGCATCACCGACTCCGACGACCTCTACGACGAGGCGCGCGTGAAGATGATTGACGCGACGCACGACGCCGAGGTCGGCTCGGTCTTCGGCTATCAGGCGACGACCGAGAAACGCCCTTGGTTCCCGCAGGCCGCTTGGTGGTTCCAGAGCGACATGCCTTCGCTCGACTCGCGGCTGACGGTCACGGTTCCGGCGGGCTGGCGCGCGTCGGGCACTGTCTTCAACGCGCCGGAGCTTGCCCCGACCGTCAGCGGAAACTCTTACAGTTGGGAGATGCGCGATCTGCCGCGCGTCGAGTTCGAGCCTGAGAGTCCGAGCATGCACTCGCTTGCGGCCTACGTCGCCGTAAAGTACGCGCCCGCGCCCGGCTCCGCCGCTTCGTCCGTCCAGAGCTTCGAGAAGTGGTCGGACGTGTCGCGCTGGTACACAGACCTTTCAGACCCGCAGTCCGCGCCCGACGACGCCATCGCGACGAAGGCGCGCGAGCTTACGGCGGACGCGAAGACCGAGCTTGAGAAGATTCAGGCCATCGGCCGCTACGTGCAGGGCATCCAGTACGTCTCGATCCAGATCGGCATCGGCGGCTATCGTCCGCACGCGGCGACGCAGGTCTTCGCTAAGCAGTACGGCGACTGCAAGGACAAGGCTAACCTGATGCGCGCGATGTTGCGCGCCGTCAAGATCGAGTCGTACCCCGTGCTCATCTACGCCGACGACAACACGTTCGTGCGCGAGAACTGGGTTTCGCCGGGGCAGTTCGACCACTGCATCGTCGCCGTCCGCATCGGCGACGACACGAAGGTCGCCTCCGTCATCGTGCACCCGACCTTGGGCCGCCTGCTCATCTTCGACGCGACGAGCGAGAGCACGCCCGTGGGCGATTTGCCGGAAGACGAGCAGGGAAGCTTCGCCCTCATCGCGGCGGGCGCGGACGGCTCGCTGGTGCGAATGCCGGTGACGCCGCCCGACGCGAACCGGCTTGAACGCACGACCGACGTAACGCTTCAGTTGGACGGCTCAATCGCGGCGAAGGTCAGCGAGCATTCGTTCGGCCAGTCGGCGGCGCTCGAACGCGGGCTGTTCAAACACTTCTCGCGCGGCGACTACGACAAGATCATACAGATGTGGGCCGGCAGCAACGCGACCGGCGCGAAGTTCACGAAGATCGAACCCGCGGACGACCGCGCCGACGGTCGCTTCGCGCTCGATGTCGAGTTCACAGCGCCCGCCTACGCGCAGTCGATGCAGGATCGCCTGCTCGTCTTCAAGCCCTCGGTCGTTGGCCGCAGCAACACCGGCTGGCTCGCCGACGAGAAGCGCAAGCACCCCGTCGTTCTCAAATCGAAGGCGCTCAACGAGACTGTCCGCTTCAAGCTCCCCGCGGGCTTCGACGTTGACGAGATGCCCGACCCCATCAAGATAAGCTCCGACTTCGGGACGTATACGGCCTCTTACGAAGTCAAGGACGGCCAACTCGTCTTCACGCGCTCGCTCGTGCAGAACGCCGCCACGATCCCCGTCGAACATTACGCAGACGTTCGCAACTTCTTCGGTCGCATCCGCGCCAGCGAAGAAGCGCCCGTCGTCCTCGCCAGAAAGTAAGCGCGAGAAAAACTTTTTGAGGCGGTCGTCCCTCGCGGGGTGGCCGCCTCGAATCGTGTTCAGACGGAAGTCGCAAGCCGGAAGTCTGCGGCGAGCGGCAGGTGGTCGGATGCGACGAGCGCGAGGCGGCTGCGGTGGAGCGCGAGACGTTCGAGCTTGAGCACAGCGTCGTCGTAGTAGATGTGGTCGAGGTGGACGAGCGGGAGCGGGCCGGGATACGTGCGGCGCGTGCGCAGGTGCCGGCTCAGGTCTGCGCTGCACAACTCCTCGGACAGAAGCCTCGACGCCAATCCGTGCGTCCACTCGTTGAAGTCGCCGAGCGCAACGCGCGGCCCCGCGAGGCTAGGGTCGCGCAGCACGGCTTCGCTCACTAACTTTCGCCCCTGATGTCGCCGCTCGATGTAGGCCGTCCCCAGATGAATGTTGAAGACGTGGACGACGCGCGCTTCGTCCGTCTTCACGTCAACGCGCAGCGCGCCGCGCCGCTCCTGCCAGCGCCAGGTAATGTCGTAGTTGTGGCAGCCGGCGACGGGCAGACGCGTCAGGACGACGTTGCCGTAAGCGCCGCCCTTGTGCTTCCGGTTCTCGCCGATGCGAAACTCGTAGCCCAACTCTTCGGCGATGAAGCGCGCCTGATGCGCCTCGCGCGACGCGGGCGTCTCGACGCTTACGACCTCCTGCAAAGCGATCACGTCGGCGTCCAACTCGCGCAGCACGGCGGCGATTCGCGCGGGACGCGTGCGGCGGTCTAGCCCGACGCACTTGTGCACGTTGTACGTGACGACGCGAAGCCTTCCGTCCTTCAACATCATTTCACTCCTCTAACTCTGGCCGCCCGCGAACTTCGCGCGCACTCTCACGCAGCGTTCGAGACCGTCCGAGGCTTCGAGAACTTTGAGGCGCAGGTCGCGGTCGAGCGCCGCGTTGCGTGCAAGGAAGTCTCGCACGGTCGAGGCGGCACGCTCGCTGCACTGCCCGCCGATGAAGGCCGCGAGCCAGCCGTTGACGAAGAAAATCTTTCGCGTGCGTTTCAACTCCGGCAACTCGCCGAGCGACGGTTCGAGGTAAGGCAGAGTCAACTCTGACTGCTGCGGCGTGTTGAATGGGCCGAGGCTCGCCTCGATCCAACTCTCGGCCATCTCCTTGTCCGCGGCGTACTGGTCGAAATATTTTTTCTTCGTCGCCGCATCGGGCCACGCCGCGCCCGCCGCGTATGCGTAGCGGCGCGCGTCGTCCGTCATGTCCTCTTCGCTCTGCTGTTTGAGAAAGGCCGGAGCGCGCTCGTCGCCCGCACTCATGAGCGCGCGGATGATGTCGAAGCGGTCGCGCGAGTGCAAGGTCATGCCGGGCACTGCTGTTTCGCCTCGCAGAATTTTTATCAAACGGTCGCGCGCGTCGCGGCTCTCGGCGACCTCGCGGAAAGTTCGGAAGTAAGTGATACGCCCGCCGACGGTCTTCGCGTTCATCATGCCGTCTTCGAGCGCGCGCAGAAGCTCAGGCTCGACCGCCGCGCGCTGCGCGTCTGAGAGATAGCGTGTAAAGGCCGTCTGCGCGCGCGAGAGTATGAACGAGAGCATCACGTCGTCGTGCTCGGCGGGCGCTTCGCGGACTGCGAGCGAGATGAAGTCGGTCGGCGCAAGCTCAGCCTCGCGCACGGAATCCCAGAGCGAGTCCCAGAGTAGCGCGCGCAGGAAGTCGTCTTTGATCGTGCCCATGTGCTGCACGACGTAAGCGCGGCTCGCGTCGTCGAGAAGGAAGCGACCGTAGCCGTAGTCCTCGAAGTTTGCGAAGACGAATGCGGGCCGACGCCTGCCGATTGCCTGCGGCACGCGCGTCACGCCTGCGCCGTGAATCGTGATGTCGAGAACTTCCGGCTTCGCGTTCAAAGAGTCAGGCGCGAGAAGAACTCGAACGCTCAACGGCCACGAGCCGCCCTCGCCGAGCGCGTCCGTTTCCACCAACTCGAAGTTATTGACGAGTCCGTGTGCGTCCGCGCTCCAACGCACGCGCACGTCGGCCATGCCCCGGCGCTTGACCCAAGCGGCGGCCCAAGTGTCGAGCTTCTTACCGGAAGTTCGCTCGAAGGCGCGCACGAGGTCTTCCCAAGTGGCGTTCGAGTAAGCGTGCTCTTTGACGAAGAGTTGGATTGATTGTTGGAACTCGCGCGGGCCTAAGTAAAATTCGGCTTGACGGAGCATCGAGGGCGCTTTGCGATAGACGATGTTTCCGTATGCGGATTTTGCGGCTGAGAGGTTCGCAATCTCCTGCCAGATCGGGGTCGTGCCCTTCGTCACGTCGGTCAGGTATGCGAGCGGCTTGGTGCGAAGGTGAAAGAGTTTCCAGGCGTTGAACTCAGGCATCAACGCTTCGATGGCTTTGTAAGCCATGAAGGTCGCGAAGCCTTCCTTGAGCCAGAGGTCGTCGAACCAGCGCATCGTGACCAGATCGCCGAACCACTGGTGCGCGGCCTCGTGCAGCATCGTCTCGGCGCGTGCGGCGATGTCGGAGGCCGTCGGGTCTGAGGGAAAAAGGATTATGTCTTCGCGCAGGAAGGTCGCGCCCGCGTGTTCCATCCCGCCGTATGCGAACTCGGGCACGAGCACGAGGTCGTATTTCGTGAAAGGAAACTTGTGTCCGAAATAACCCTCGAAGAACTTTAGCCCGTCGCGATTGAGGCGGAAGACTTCCGCGAGTTCCTTCTTCGCGCGCTCGGCCTTCGACTTCCGCACGAACAGACGAGTGCCGTATGGCGAGCTTTCATCCTTGAATTCGGCGAACGGCCCGGCGGCGAAGGCGAACTGGTATGTGCTTAGCGGCTCAGTCTCAGCGAAGCGCGTGCGAGACATATCTTCTGGCGGGTCTGTTATGGTGTGCTTCTGCAAATCATAGATGGACACGTTCAAGTAACGTGGGGCAGTGTTCGTGATGACCTCCCAAACTTTAGGCGCAGTGATCGTGAGCGTAAATCGCGCCTTCAAGTCGGGCTGATCGAAGCAGGGAAACGTCGTGCTCGCGTCCGAAGGGACGAAGAGTGTGTAGATGTATTCGGAGTTATCTTCGCGGTCGAGGTAGCGCGTGACGGCGCTGCCCGAAGTGCTGACGGGCGACTGGAAATCCAATTCGATTGTGTTCGCGCCCGCAGTCAAATATGAGCGCGGGATGACGAGGTGCTCGCTCGCGAACTGCGCGTCGTCAACGCTCCTGCCGTTGGCCTTGATTGCGGAGACACGCGTGCGCGGGTCGGCGTCCGCCTTGATGACGCGCCAGTCGAGCACGAGGTCGCCCGCTGCGGCGTCGAGCGCGACGGTTATCTTCTCGTGGCCTTTGAGAAGTTCTGCGCCGGGCGCGAGCGTGATGTCGAGCGCGTAGCGTATGTCGCGGTAGTGCTCGGCGCGGAAGCGTGCGAGTTCGCGCGGCACGCCCGCGGCGACGGGCGGCTGCGCGGTCTGCGCTCGCGTGTTGTGTGCAGCGCCCGACATCAGCGCGAAGAGAAGCAGGGCGAGAGAAAGGCGCGCGTGCATCGTCGCTCCTCCGAGAAGTTTTCGTCCGCGGGCGGCAAAGTCATCGTTAAAAGTCGAAGCGGAAAAGTCTCTGGCGTTGCTTCATTGTCGCCCGTCGCATTCGGCGAAGCAAGCGAGTAGAATTCAAGGCGTTGAATCGAACGCGAAAAAATTTAAGGAGGCTTCGGCGAAGATGGACGACGAGAACAGATCGAGCGAAGGCGCGCGTCACGGCGCGGCGCGCGTAGAGGGCGCAAGCGGGACAGACATCACGGGCGGCACGGACAAGACGGGTCAGGGCGGACTCGCGGGCGGCGACATGCCGGACAAGGGCGGCGACACGGGCGCACGCGAGACGGGCGACATCGCCGGCGCGACATCGACGCACGCGGGCGCGGGCGGAGTGTTCGACAACACAGGAGGCACGGGAACCGCCCCGACTGAATGAGTCGAACTTTGAGAGGCGAAACCCCGACCGCACCGGCGCTGACGCGAAGTCGAACGACGAGGTGAAGCCGCGGTCTTCGACTCCTGAATTTTCCCGGGCTTCGGATTTCGGAAGACGTTTCAGTTTTCAGAAGCCGCGCGCCGCGACGCGAACAGGCGTTCGAGGAGTGCGGAGAGTCGTTCGAGGTCGAGCGGCTTGACGATGTAGTCGCAGCAGCCGACCGCTCCGGCGGCGGCGCGCGACTCGGCGGTGTCGTAGGCCGTGACGGCGACGACGGGCACGTCGCGCGTCGGCTCGTACTCGCGTATACGCATCGTCGCGGTGAAGCCGTCGAGCACAGGCATATTCAAGTCCATCAGTACGAGGTCAAGCTTGCCCGCCTGCGAAAGCTCGATGGCCTCCTGCCCGTTCGACGCCTCGACGACTCGGCAGCCGCGCAACTCAAGCATCCGCCTCATCATCTCGCGCGTGTCCTTGAAATCTTCCACGAGCATCACGACCGGGTTGACAGTCGTCTCAACTCTCATCGAGCGCCCCGCCTTTCTCTTCACGAAACTTCCAGACCACTTCGCCGCGCGCGTCCGCGTTTTTCGGATTGCGAAAATCATACCTGAGCCGGTCAAGGGCCGACAACGTCGGCGCGTCTTGTCCGGCGTGCGCGCCCGGCATCACGTTTTATAAACGTCTAATGCGCGTCGTCCCGACCAACTTTTCGCCCGGCGCGGCGCGACTATTTTCGTATCGCGTATCGCCGAAAGACCGCGGCGGACGTTCTCTTCGTGGAGAGTCGAAGAATGTTCGAGAAGCACGCTCGTCCAAATCCGCAACCCGCAACCCGAAAGCACTCGGCTCGTGTAATTTGCAGCGGCGGATTCGCGCCGCCGTTGCACAATGCAGCGTCAAGGGCGCGCGGCTTTCCCAAGCGCGCGAGTCGAGTCGCGGCGACTTCGGAGCGAGCAGCGCCCACGCATGAACCGGGCAGCGCACGTCGAAGCTGCGCGCATTTCTCGTTTGCCGTCAAAGAGATTAACCCGCAGCCTTCGAGTGCGTCCTCAAGACGGCGGGAAGAAAAATTTGTCGCGGCAACGGACGTTTGCTTCGACGACTATTCGACCGCCGCCGATATCCGCGTGTTGGAACGATGATTGCTCAAGCGACACCTGCGAGAAAACTTTTTCACCCGGCAATTCAAACGAAACACCGAGCGACTTCGAGAGGAGAAGCTGTTGAAACCTCGAACGCATCAACGTCTTCGCGGACGGCTCGCCATCGTCATGGCGTCGGCGTTTTTGTGCGTCAGCCTGTCGGGTGTCCACGTCCAACGCGCGCACGCCGGGTCGAAGGGCGACGGCCACATCTCGAAGGCGAACGAGAAAGACCCGAAGGGCGGCGACAAAATCTCGCGCGACCTGCGCGAACTCGCCGACAAGGCGGACGACGACGAACGAATCAACGTCGTCATCAGGCAGGGCGGCGCGGCAGGCATCCAGCTTTCCGCGGCAGGAGTCGGAGTCGCTTCGGCGGGCGCGGAACTCGACGCGTTGCTGCGCTCGGTCGGCGGTCGCATCACACACAGGTTCGCGCGGCTCGGCGCGCTGACGGCCAGCCTGCCGCCGAAGGCGGTCGAAGCTCTGGCCTCGCGCGGCGACGTTCTCTACGTCTCGCCGGACAGGTTGCTCGCCGCGTCGGGCCACGTCGAGACGACGACGGGCGCGGATCAGGTTCGCACGCAGACGGTCATCTCACTCCTCGGCATTTCGTTGACGACGACGCTGGACGGCTCCGGCGTCGGCATCGCCGTCGTCGATTCGGGAGTTGACGCGGGGCACGAATCCTTCCGCGACGGACTCGGCACGAGTCGCGTCGCCGCGAGCGTTGACTTCACGGGCGAGGGGCGCACGGACGACCCATACGGCCACGGCACGCACGTCGCCTCGATAGCCGCCGGGTCGGGGCAGGCGTCGGGCGGCGCGTACACCGGTCTAGCGCCCGGCGCGAAGTTGGTCAACCTGCGTGTGCTCGATTCACAGGGGCGCGGCACGACCTCTTCGCTTCTGGCAGCGCTCGACTGGGTTCTGCAAAACCGCGCGGCCTACAACATACGCGTCGTCAACCTCAGCCTCGGCACGCCTGCGTTTGACGACTACGCGGACGACCCGGCCTGCAACGCGGTTCGCGCACTCGTCGATGCAGGCGTGGTCGTCGTCGCCGCTTCAGGCAACTCCGGCAAGGACTCTCTCGGAAATAAAATCTACGGTCAGATACACTCGCCGGGCGACGAGCCTTCGGCTTTGACCGTCGGCGCTTCAAACACCTTCGGCACGGACACGCGCTCGGACGACACTGTGACGACCTACAGTTCGCGCGGGCCGACGCGCGGCTCTTCGATTGACACGCAGACCGGGCGCGGCTACGACAACTTCATCAAGCCCGACATCGTTGCGCCCGGCAACAAGATTGTCGGGGCCGCAGCAGCCTACAACTCGATTCTCGCGTCGCACCCTGAGTTGAACGTTAACGCGAGCGCGCCCGTGTCGCGGCGGATGATGTATCTGAGCGGAAGCTCGATGGCGACGCCGATTGCCGCGGGCGCGGCGGCGCTTCTGCTTCAGGCCAACCCGAACCTGACGCCGAATCTCGTCAAGGCCGTGTTGATGCTTACGGCGCAGCCGCTCGCGGGCTTCAACACGTTGGAGCAGGGCGCGGGCGAATTGAACGTCGAGGGCGCGGTGCGTCTGGCAAAGCTCGTGCGCGGAGATCTCTCAAACCAGACTCAACTCGGCGAGCCGCTTCTGACGGGCGAAGCGCCCGCGCCGCAAACGACCGTGGCGGGCGGGACGTTCGCATGGTCGCGAGGTCTGATGCTCAACCACACGTTCGCGACGGGCGCGGAACTGTTGACGCTCTACCAGCGCGTTTACGGCATCGGCGCGTCGCTCGGCGACGGCGTCGTCGAGAGCGGCGGCGCGCAAGAGTTGGACGCCGCGAACATGACGGCGGGGGTCGCGCTCGGTCAAAGCTTGTTGACGAGCGACGGCTCGGCACTTGAGTCGGGAGCGCCGTTTCTGGGCGCGAACGAGTTGATTGACGGGACGCTCGCGGAGGGCGTCATGGTCGGCGACGGCGTGCTCGTCGGCGACGGTGTGATGGTCGGCGACGGTGTGATGGTCGGCGACACGAGGCTTCAGGCTGAGTCGGCCATGTTTGGCGGGGATGAGACGGCGTGCATGAAGTGAGCGCTTTACTATTGACGGCGGGCGCTGACTGGCACGATACTCTTGTCCCCGCTCGTCTCTCCCCCGGTTTGTTCGCTCTCCCTGAACGCTTGAAGAAACCTCGCGAACGGAAGTTCGGCGCTACGTGCTCGTCGGCGTATCCCCGAACAAGAAGCGGTGAGCGCGGCCACCCGACGCCGCGCCGTACGCAACGGACGGGTCAGTCCGTCTCGCAACAGCGTCTCCCGACGAACGCAGGCGGGACAAGATAGTGGCTGGCAAGGAGGGGTCAAGTGAAAGAGGTGAGAAGACACTCGACAGTCGCGTTCGTATCTCTGCTCGCGCTGCTCGCCTCCGTCTGGACGGGGCTTGCGCCCGGCGGCGCGGGCCGCGCGGGACTCAAACTCGCGGTCGCGCGCGCCGCGCGGCAGGACGAGAGGCCGGCGAACAGAATCTCGGACGAGTTGCTCGACGCGGCGCGCGCTTCGGACGCGGGCGACAGGCGCGTGCGCGTCATACTCCAGACAGGCGAGGGCGCGTCGGCGGAACTCTCGGCGCTGCTGCGACGCGGCGACGTGAAGACAAGGGGGCGGCTCGACGGACTCGGCGCGCGCGTCGTCGAGTTACCCGCGCGGCTCGTCGAAGAGCTTTCCGAGAAGCCGGGCGTTCGTTTCGTCTCGCCCGACCGCGAGACTTTCGCGTTCGGCCACGTCTCGCTAACGACGGGCGCAGACCTCGTGCACGACGCGAGCTTTGTGAATCCCTCCGGCCTCGACGGCTCAGGCATCGGCATCGCCGTCCTCGACTCCGGCATCGACACGGGCCACATAGCCTTCCGCAGCGAACACGGAAACACTCTGCGCATCGTCTACAACCGAGACTTCACCGGCGAGAACCGGATTGACGACCCATACGGCCACGGCACGCACGTCGCCTCGATAGCCGCCGGGAACGGTCGCATCGCACATAACGACTACCTCGGCATCGCGCCCGCCGCCGACATCATCAACCTTCGCGTGCTCGACTCGAAGGGCACTGGTCGTGTCTCGAACATACTCGCCGCGCTCGACTGGGTTCTGCAAAACCGCGCGGCCTACAACATACGCGTCGTTAATCTCAGCCTCGGCGCTCCGGCGGTTGATTCGTACAAGAACGATCCGGTCTGTCAGGCCGTGCGCCGCGTCGTTGACGCAGGAATAGTTGTCGTCGCCGCTGCGGGCAATCTCGGCAAGGACGCACAGGGCAACAAGATTTACGGCGCGATACATTCGCCGGGCGACGAGCCATCGGCTTTGACCGTCGGCGCTTCAAACACCTTCGGCACAGACCTGCGCTCCGACGACGGCGTGACGACTTATAGCTCGCGCGGGCCGACGCGCGGCGCTTGGACTGACGCGAGCGGCGAGCGCCATCACGATAATCTCGTCAAGCCCGACATCGTTGCGCCGGGCAACAAGATCATCGACGCCGCCGCAGACGGCAACTACCTGATAACCACGTATCCTTCGCTCGACGCGGGTGTGAGCGAGGCCGACAACCACCGGATGATGTATCTGAACGGGACTTCGATGGCGACGCCTGCGGTCGCCGGCGCGGTCGCGCTCATCCTTCAGGCCAATCCGAAGCTAACGCCGAACCTCGTCAAAGCGATATTGATGTACACGGCGCAGCCGCTCGCGGGCTTCAACATGTTGGAGCAGGGCGCGGGCGAGTTGAACGTCGAGGGCGCAGTCAGGCTCGCGCGACTCGTCCGCACGGACTTGTCTGCCTCGACGACGCTCGGCTCGCCGCTTCTGACCTCGCGCGTGCCGCCGCTGCCGCAGACGACGATTGCGGGCGGGACGTTCGTTTGGTCGCAGGGGCTTGTGCTCAGGTACGGCTTCGCGACCGGCCCGGAGTTGATAACCGAGTACCAGAAAATCTATGCGTCCGGCGTGCTCGTCACCGACGGTGTTGCTTTCAGCGACGGCGTGCTCGTCACGGATAGGTCGCTTCTCTCCGACGGCGTGCTCGTCACCGACGGCGTTGTCGTCAGCGACGGCGGCTCGATGTCCGGCAGCCCGGTCTTTGTCGGCGCGGGCGTGCTCGTGACCGACCAGTTCTTCGCGGGCGACGGCGTGCTCGTCACGGACAACGCGCTCGGCGCGGACTCGATAACGCAGGCGATGTCGGCGACCGTCGGCGGCGACGCGACTGCCTGCGTAACTCCCACGCGCGACGACGGCGACGAGAGCGCGGTCGCGACAGAAGACGAGGGGCAGTCGAAGGCCGTGCGGCAATCGCCGGGCGCATCGACGCCCGCACGACAAACGACTCCCCGCGTGCTCGTGTCGCGGAGCATGCACGACTAAGGAGTGGCGCGATGCCGAAGTTCAACGAGTCGAAGAAGGCCGCCGTCGCCGCGCATGCGCGCCGGACAGAGCCGGATCGTTTGGTTCATCCACTGAACGAGAGGAACGACGAGATAGAGATCCTCGCGTTCCTCATGGAGCGTCCAGTCCACACGGTCGTCATGGCCGGGCTGATCCGCGACAACGGGCTTGAGAGTCCGTTCAACCGCGGGACGTTCTACGCCTGCCGCGACTCCGTTGGGAGGCTCGAAGGCGTCGCGCTCGTCGGCCACGCGACGTTCGTCGAGGCGCGGACTGAGGCGGCACTCAGGGCGCTGGCGCTCCTCGCGCAGAAGGAGCGCGGCGCGCACATGATCCTCGGCGAGCAGGAGTTGATACATCGCTTCTGGAATCACTACGCGCCCGCGGGGCAGACGCCGCGACTCTTCTGCCGCGAACTTCTCTTCGAGCAACGCTGGCCGGTCGGCGCGTGCGAGCCGGTCGAGGGCTTGAGGCGCGCGACGCTCGAAGACCTCGCGCTCGTCATGCCCGCCCACGCCGAGATGGCGCGCGAGGAGAGCGGCGTCAACCCGCTCGAACGGGACGCGCAAGGGTTCCGCCTTCGCTGCGCGCGCCGCATCGAGCACGGGCGCGTCTGGACGCTCGTCCGCGACGGCGTACTCGTATTCAAGGCCGACGTGGCCTCGGACACGCCCGACTGCGTTTACGTCGAGGGCGTTTACGTCGAACACGCGAGCCGTCAACAGGGCGCGGGTCTCCGCTGCCTCTCGCAGTTGACACGCACGCTGCTCGGCCACACGTCGGCGGTCTGCGCGCTCGTCAACGAACGGAACCTTGCCGCGCAGGCGCTATTTTTGAAGGCGGGCTACCGCGTGCGCGGCTACTACGACACGATCTTTTTGGAGCGCGGCGAGTGAGTTAATTGAAGTGATGAGTGATGAGTGATGAGTGATGAGTGATAAGAAGAACAGATGGCTTTTTACTCATCACTCATCACTACGGCGTTGAGATGAACAAGCAGCGTTTCGTCAAACCGTACATGTGGGCGTTCATCGTGGCGGGCGCGTGCGTCCTCGTCTACTCGGCGCTGAACCTGCCGCTCGCTCGGCTCGACCTGCGGCTCGTGCCGCTCGTGGCGATCACGCTTTTGGTGGGCGCGCGATTCTGCATCCCGATCCCGCGCACGACGGGGCAGATTTCGTTCTCCGACACCTTCATCTTCCTCGCGCTGCTGCTCTACGGCGGCGAGACGGCGGTGCTGCTCGCGACAGCCGAAGTATTCGCGGCGTCGCGTCTGTGCCGTCGTCCCTTCACGATGTTCACGAGCCTCTTCAACGCCGCGATGATGGCCTGCTCGACGCTCATCACCGTGATGGTGCTGCGCCTGCTCTTCGGCGGCGCGGGCGAACTCTCGCGCGGCGACTTCTCCGCAACGTTCGTCGCCGCGCTCTGCGTGATGGCGCTCACGCAGTACGTCGCCAACTGCACTATTGCCGCCATTCACACGTCGTTCAAGGCTAATGAGCCGCTGTGGATGACTTGGCGAAAGAAGTATCTCTGGACTTCGATTACGTACTTCGCGGGCGCGTCGTCGGCTGGCATCATCGTCAAGCTGGCCTCGACCGCCGGCTTCTACGCGCTGGTCGCCGCGACGCCGATAATCGCAATCGTCTATCTGACCTACCGCACCTACCTCGAAAACATCGAGGCGATGGCCGCCGCCGCGAAGGCCGAGGCCGAGGCGGGCGCGCGCGCCGAGTCTGCCGCCGAGCAGGCCGAGCAGGCACGCCGCCACGTCGAAGAGCTTTCACACTACATCGCGGAGCAGGAGCGGATACGCGAGCAGTACGCGCAGATCGAGAAACTCTCGGCGCTCGGCGAGCTTGCCTCCGGCGTTGCGCACGACTTCAACAACACGCTCGCGGGCATTCTCGGTCGCGCGCAACTCCTTCTGATGACGAAAGACCTCGGGCGAATCGAGGCCGGCCTCCAACTCATCATCAAGACGGCGAAGGACGGCGCGAAGACCGTCAAACGAATACAGGACTTCGCACGCCAGCGCAGAGATCACGACTTCCAGCCCGTCACCGTTGACCAACTCCTTCTCGACGTCCGAGAGATAACGCGCCCGCGCTGGAAAAACCGCGCCGAGTCCGAGGGCGTGCACATCGCGCTCGAACTCCAACTCGGCTCAGACGAGGCGCGCGTGATGGGCGACGAATCGGAGTTGCGCGAGGTCTTAGTCAACATGGTCTTCAACGCCGTGGATGCGATGCCGCGCGGCGGGACGATAACTCTGTCGGCGCGCGAGTCGGGCGGCGCGGTCGAGGTCGCCGTCGCCGATACGGGCGAGGGGATTGCCGACGATGTGCGCCCGCGCGTCTTCGACCCGTTCTTTACGACGAAGGGCAAGGCCGGCATGGGACTGGGCATGGCCGTAAGCTACGGCATCATCCGAAGGCACGAGGGCACGGTCGAGGTCGAAAGCGAGGTCGGGCGCGGGACTACTTTCCGAATCAAGCTGCCGGCGGCGAAGTGTGCGGCGGGCCGCGCGTCGAAGGCGGCGACGGGCGAGCACGTTTCGCTCTCGCTCGTGCCGCAGCAGACCGAAGGCACGCGGATACTCGTCGTTGACGACGAGGAGCATGTGCGCGTCCTGCTCCGTGACATACTCGAATCCGACGGCTGCCGCGTGAGTCTCGCCTCGGGCGGGCAGGAGGCTTTAGAGATGCTCGGCGTCGAGTCGTTCGACGCCGTCTTCACAGACCTCGGGATGCAGGGAATGAGCGGTTGGGAGTTCGCGCGGGCCGTGCGCGCGCGCGACGCTTCGATGCCGCTCGCGGTCATCACGGGCTGGGGCGAGGCAGTGAGTTCCGGCGAGCGCGACGCGGCGCGCGCCGATTGGGTCGTGACAAAGCCTTTCGACGCCGCGCAGGTTCTCGACATCGCGCGAGAGGCCGCGCGCCGTCGCTCCGATGCCACGCGTGGCGCTGCCGCCGCGGCGTGAAGCAAGTCAAAAGTAAAAAGGCAAAAGGCAAAAGAGAAGTCGAAGACCGTCGTCATTCTTTCATCTCTTAGCCGAGACAATTATCGCCCCGATTATAGGCATTAACTCGTCTGCTTCGGACATGAGTTCGGCGACGCGCGCTTCGTCCAAGACTTTCGAGGCTGTGAGAAGTCTTAACCAGTAATGCGCTTCGCGCGCCTTTTTCAATGCAATTGCGTTCTTGCTGATGAAATCCGCCTTGCTCTGACCCGCGCGCTTCTTCGACATTCGCGCCGACCGAAGTCCCTGCCCGGAGCAACTGCTTGCCGAGAGTTCTGCTAACACCCGGCCTCTCGTCCAGATACTGACACAACCGAATTACCCTGACCGCGAAATTAAAAGTTCTTTCGCGAATATCCTCCGGCTTGTCGAGATTCTTCGCGCTCACGGTTTACCTATCTTTTGCCTTTTGCCTTTTTACTTTTGACTTATCGGGTCGAGGCCGTGGCGTTTAATCATGCGTTGGAGCGTCGTCCGGTCAATGCCGAGAACGCGCGCCGCCGCCTGCTTGTTGCCGCGCGTGCTGGCGAGCACGCGCGCGACGTGTCGCCCTTCAAGCTCGGCGAGCGAGAGCAGCGGCCCTTCGTCCTGCGCGGACGCGCCGGCGGGCGTCTGCGGCTGCGAATCTCCGGCGTCGGCCTGTCGCGGCTGCGGCGGGGTTTCGGTCGCGTGCGCGGACGCATCGACGGGAGTCGCGGCCGTCGCGGTTCGCACGCGCTCAGGCAAGTCTTCCGGGCGCACCGCCTGATCGCACAGAGCGACGGCGCGCACGACCGCGTTCTCAAGCTCGCGTATGTTGCCGGGCCATTCGTAGCGCATGAGCGTGACGACGGCATCGCGCGAGAAGCTGACGGCGTCCTGACCGCCGCGCGCGGCGTGCTCGGCGAAGTGGCGTGCGAGCGGCATGATGTCTTCGCGGCGCTCGCGCAAAGGAGGCAGGTGAAGCGTGACAGCGTTCAGGCGGTAGAACAAGTCCTGTCGGAAGCGGCCCTCGCGCACTTCGCGCTCTACGTCGCGGTTCGTCGCGGCGATGACGCGCACGTCAACGCGCACGGTCTGGTTCGAGCCGACGCGCCTGATCTCGCCCTCCTGTAACGCGCGCAGCAACTTCACCTGAAACGCCGGGGTCGTCTCGGTTATCTCGTCGAGTAGTATCGTTCCGCCGTCAGCTTCCTGTAGAAGTCCGCGCCGCTCGCGCTCCGCACCAGTGAATGCGCCGCGGACGTGGCCGAACAATTCAGACTCGATAAGCTCCGAAGGGATCGCGCCGCAGTTGACGGCGACGAACTCTCCGGCGGCGCGCTGGCTTCTGAAGTGAATCGCGCGCGCGACGACCTCCTTGCCCGTGCCCGACTCGCCCGTGACGAGCACGGGCAGCGACGTGGCCGCGACGCGACCGACGAGCTTCATCACCTCGACGAACGCGGCGCTCGTGCCGACGAGGTTGATGTCTGAAGTGTAAACGGGCGTGGGCGGAAGCTCGCCCGTCGTGCCGGGGCGCTCGCGCTTCTCTATCGAGCGACGGACTGCCTGCGCGATGCGAAGCACGTCCTCGTTCTCGAACGGCTTCATCAGGTAGTCGTAAGCACCGAGGGAAACGGCGTCGAGCGCGCCCGCGGCGGAGCCGTGCCCCGTCATCAGAACGATCTGCGCGTCGGGCTGCTCGCCGACGAAGCGGCGCAGCACGGCGTAGCCGTCGGCCCCGCTCTGGTCGCCAAGCTTCACGTCGCAGAAGACGAGCGACCAGCGCTCGCCGCCGAGCATCTCGAACGCGCGCTCGGCGGACTCGGCCTCGCACACCTCCCAGCCCTCGCAGCGCAGAACCTCCGCGACGTTGCTGCGCACAAGCTCGTTGTCATCTACGACAAGCGCCTTCATCTTCGTCATGTCGAAATTATCAGTGGCCGAGCCGTCCACTCCAGCCTCGCGAGGCCGGCGCACGGCTTCCGTGGTGAATTCAGGAACGCACGCATTATAGTTCCAACGCGAGCGCTCGCCGCAAGTCATCGCGGCCCGCGCAAATGCAAAGGGCAGCCACGCATGGGCTGCCCTTCAACGCTCTTGGTGGAGCCGAGGGGGATCGAACCCCTGACCTCATGACTGCCAGTCATGCGCTCTCCCAGCTGAGCTACGGCCCCGTCTTAAAATGTTTGAAGCCAAGGCGTGTGGCTCGCTCGCGGCGCACGCTCAAGGCCGAAAATAAAATAGCAGCCCGAATGTTGAAACGCAAACACGAGCCGCCGACGCGTCAACGGCCTTTGAACTCCGGCTTGCGCTTCTCAAGAAAGGCGCGGACGCCTTCGTCCTTGTCCTCGGATGAGAAGCAGAGCGCGAAGAGGTCTATCTCGCGGCGCAAGCCTTCGTCGAGGCTTGAGCGCGCGGCCGTCTTGACGGCCTCCTTCGCCATGCGGAGCGCGACGGGACTCTTCTCGGCTATGCGACCCGCGATCTCCATCGTCTTCGCTTCGAGGTCTGCGGCGGGAACTACGAGATTGACGAGTCCGAGCCTGTATGCGTGCTGCGCGTCAATCATGTCGCCTGTGAGTATTAGCTCCATCGCCTTGCCCTCGCCGACGAGACGCGTGAGTCTTTGGGTTCCGCCGCCGCCCGGAATGATGCCGAGGTTGATTTCCGGCTGGCCGAACTTCGCGTTCTCGCTCGCCACGCGCAGGTCGCACGAGAGAGCGAGTTCGCATCCGCCTCCCAGACAGAATCCGTTGACCATCGCGATAACCGGCTTCGGGAAGGTGTCAACCGCCGTGAAGAGCGAGCGCGCGGTCATCACGTCGCGCTGCGTAATCGAGGTGCGCCCCTCGAACTCCGAAATGTCAGCGCCAGCGACGAATGCCTTTTCGCCCGCGCCCGTGATGACGACGACGCGCACAGACTCGTCTTCACGCAACTCGTCGAGCGCAGCCGCGCCCTCCGCCCTCGTCTGAATGTTGAGCGCGTTCAGCTTCGCGGGCCGGTTGATCGTGATTAAGGCGACGCGGTCGCGCCGCTCAAGCAGAAGAGTCTCGTATGATGCCATTGGCTAAAGCTCCTGTGAACGAAAAATGCCTGACGGATGACGAGCGGGCCTCGGCGCGCGCGGACGGCGTGCCGCACGTCTTAAAGATACAAGCCCGCGCGCTCCGGTGCTCTTTAATGAATTTAAGAGTGAACTGTCCGGCGCGGGCGTCGCCGGACAGTTCACTCTTATGGTCAGCACGAAAAGCGCCGGCTCAGGAGACCGTGAAGCTGGCCGACTTCTGATCCTTCTGCTCGCCGTCTTCGTTCAGCATCAGGACTTCGAGCTTGTACTTGCCCGCCGGCCAGCCCGCGGCCGGGGGCGAGAATGTGAAGTCAGCCGTGCCGCTGCCGGGCATTTCGAGCGTCTTCTCAAGGCCGGGAATGGGGCCGGCCTGCTGCCCCGCGACATCTTCGACCACGAGGCGGCCCGTGACCTTCAACTTCTCCGAGGCGTTTGAAATTTCCGCGACGCCGTAGATCGTGTCGTTCGTGCCGAAGCTGGAAGTCTCCTGACTGACGCCCTTGTCTTTGCCGATCTTCACGCTGCTGATGTTGGCCGTCGATGCGCCGAACTTACAGGCGAGGGCGGCGACCAGCAGAAGCCCCATGCCGAGCGCAAGATTCCATCTCTTTGTTCGCATCCTGATTTTTCTCCGTTTCGTCATTCGGAAGGTAAAATTACGGCGACGAGAATTAAGAGGCCGGACGCCTTCCCTCTCGCCGCCCGTCAAAACTTTTACTGTTGCTCGCCTTCGGGCGAGGGAGTCTGCCGCTCGTCGGCGACCCACGAGACGAAGAGTCGCAGCCAGTTGTCGGCGGGTTCGACGATCTGCACGCCGACGCGCGCGGTGCCGTAGATGGCGGGCGCGATGCGGACGACGCGCGCCGTCGATTCGATGGGCGAGCCGTCGGGGCGGTGCGCGCGCAGGTAGAGTTGGTCGCCGCGCGAGACTTTCTGGTTGAGGTGGAAGAGAGCGCCCAATGTCGAGATGTCGTCGGTCTCGGTCGGCTCGCTCCATGCCGAGCCGTCCTCTGCGCGCCCCGACACGACAATCGGCAGCCTGAGCGCCATCCTCAGCGCGAATCGTCTCTCTTCGTTCGTCGGCCTACTCATAAGAGTCAGTTTTCAGTTTTGAGTTTTCAGTCTTCAGTCCTGCTCCCGCGACCGCGGCTTTTCTGAGCGTATCGAGCCGTGCAGTCATCCGAAGCTGAAAACTGAAAACCGAAAACTGAAAAATGATTACTCGTTCCACTTGTAGAATCCCTCGCCGGTCTTCCTGCCGAGTTTGCCTTCGGCGACCATGCGCCGAAGGATTTCGGGCGGGCTGAATCGCTCCGCGCCAAGCTTCGCATGCAGGTATTCGGCGATGTCGAGCCGCACGTCGAGTCCGACGAGATCGGTCAGACGAAGCGGCCCCATAGGGTGATTGTAACCGAGTTCCATCGCCGTATCTATATCTTTCGCATCGGCGACGCCCTCCTCGAACATACGCATCGCCTCAAGGCCGAGCGCGACGCCGAGGCGCGATGACGCGAAGCCCGGCACGTCTCCGACGACGATAGGCTCTTTCTTCATCCGCAGCGCGACAGCGCGCGCGGCCTCGACCGCCTCAAGCGAAGTCGCGCGCCCGACGACGATCTCGACGAGGCGCATGATGTGTACGGGGTTGAAGAAATGCATCCCGACGACGCGCTCCGGGATGCGCGAGCCTTCGGCGATCTCGGTTATCGAAAGCGACGACGTGTTGGTGGCGAAGACGAACGGCTCGTTGTTCAAATCCTCGACGGCGTGCAGAGTCTCGCGCTTGAGTTCGAGCCGTTCGGGCACGGCCTCGACGAAGAGGTCTGCGCCCGCCGTCTCTTCGAGCCGCGTAGTCGTGCGGATGTTCGCGAGCGCGCACGCTCTCTCTTCTTCCGTGACCTTTCCGCGCGCGACGCTTTTCGAGAGGTTCGCTTCGATTGCGCCGAGACCCTTCAAGACGAGTTCTTCGTTGATGTCGCGCAGAACCACACGAAAGCCCGCGGCGGCTGCGACGTGCGCGATGCCGCCGCCCATCGTGCCCGCGCCGAGGACTGCGACGGTTTGGATGTCGGTGCGCGCGGCCCGCTCCGTCGTGTCGCCAGCGGCTCGCGTAGAAGTGCTTTCGTCTCGCGGCGTGCTCAAGTGGTCTAAAGTCTTCGGGGAGGTGCGGACTTGTTCCGCGCCCTTCGTGCGGCCAAAATTCGACTACATCCAGCGGGAGAAGTTATACTACACGCGCGAAGAAAAAGGCTACCGGAAGAAGGACGCGCCGGCGGTCGGACTGCGGCGTCACGGCTCGCCTGTAATTCCGCTTACAGACAGCACCCCCGGAGGTAAATTAAAACCAGAGGCATGATGAAAGAGACACTGCACCGCGAAGTCGTCATCGTCGGATCGGGCCCCGCGGGGCTGACCGCGGCAATCTACGCCGCGCGCGCCGAACTCCACCCGCTCGTCATACACGGGCCGCAGCCCGGCGGCCAGTTGACCATCACGACCGAGGTCGAAAACTATCCCGGCTTCGCCAACGGCATACAAGGCCCCGAACTCATGCAGCAGTTCGAGGAGCAGGCCAAGCGTTTCGGCACGGAGTTCCTCATCACCTTCGTCTACAAGGTTGACTTGAGCCGTCGTCCCTTCACGCTCTGGACTGAAGAAGGGCACGAGATAAAGGCGGAGACTCTGATAGTCGCTTCGGGCGCGTCTGCCAAGTGGCTCGGCATTCCGGGCGAAGCGCCCGCGCCGCAGGGCTTGGGCGGACTCGGAGTTTCGGCCTGCGCTACGTGCGACGGATTCTTCTTCCGAGGCAAGCCCATCGTCGTCGTAGGCGGCGGCGACACCGCGATGGAAGAGGCGACGTTCCTCACGCGCTACGCCTCGCGCGTCACCGTCGTTCATCGACGCGACAGTCTGCGCGCGTCGAAGATCATGCAGGACAAGGCGTTCAAGAATCCGAAGATCGACTTCATCTGGAACACCGACGTGCGCGAAGTCCTCGGCTCGCCGGAGACGGGCGTGACGGGCGTCAGGCTCTACGACAACGTGACGCAGGAGGAGACGGTCTTTGCCTGCGAGGGCCTCTTCATAGCCATCGGCCACAAGCCGAACACCGACGTATTCAAGGGCTGGCTCGACATGGACGAAGTAGGATACATCAAGACCGCAGGCGTCTCGATGGCGACAAACGTACCTGGCGTCTTCGCATGCGGCGACGCGCAGGACTCTTTCTACCGTCAGGCCGTGACGGCCGCGGGCACGGGCTGCATGGCCGCGATTGACGCCGAGCGCTGGCTCGACAGTTTGCCCATCACCGTTGCCACCGGCGAAGAGGTT
>DATINM010000022.1:0-61158 GCA_035474235.1 Pyrinomonadaceae bacterium | reverse complement strand
GGCGTCAACGAACTGCGCCGGAGTCTGCGAGGTCGGGAAGGCCGTGGTGAACCGCTGCCGCTGGACGAACTCTGACGCGAAGGACTGCTTGTTCGATTCAAGCTGCCCCTGCCAATCGCCAACGCCTACGGCGACGCCCTGCCCGATCTCCTGCGTGTCGCGCAGGAACTCGTCGAGACGTATGACAGGGACGGAGAGTTGGTGCGAAGCCGGGAACGTCGAAGTGCCGGTCGTGTCGCCGAACGACGCCTTGTAGATTCTCTCGACGAGGTAGCCGGTCTGCTGGAACTCTATCGAGAGGAAGAAGGCTGCGGAGACGTTTATGCGTTTGACATCGCGGCACTGAGAGTCCGAGCCACACGACTCGATCTCGTTAGTCCAGAAGGCTAGGCCGGATTGGTCAGGCTCGCGATTGAGGAAGTCGTGGTAGTGCTGGCGGACGAAGGCGGAAGAGTCGTCGACCGGATTCGAGGTCTGCTGCGCGTCGTCCGTGATCTGTAGAGTGGCCGAAGACTGCGCGCCGAGCGCCGCACCGCCTGACGGGTTCGACAGCTTCAGCGAAGTGTTCTCCGTGCCTTCCGTGTAGGAGTCGTCGTTCACCGGAACGACGAAAGTTTTTTGCGTCTCGCCCGCGGCGAAGTTGAGAGTGCCCGCAGCGCGCGTGTAGTCGCAGCGCTCCAGAGCGATGCCGGTGACAGAAGAGCATGGCACGGCGACCGACGGTATGCTGCCGTCGTCCGTCGTGTAGCCAACCGCGGCAGCGCGGGTCGTGTCGCCGGTGCGCTTGACGTTGATGCTGACGGAGCCGCCGCGCTCCGAGACTGTGTACAGCCCTTGCGAGAATTCGACGAGGCCGCCCGCCGGGCTGACGACGGCGATACGGACGGTCGCCGCGCCTGAGTCGGCTATCCCGTCGCCGGCCTTATATGTGAACGAATCCGCGCCGAAGAAGCCTGCGGCGGGCGTGTAAGTCAACGAGCCGTCCGTGTTCAGCGTCAGCGAGCCGTGAGTTACGTTGTCGATTAACGCAGCCGACAAATGATCTCCGTCGGCGTCGGCGTCGTTGCTTAGCACGCCGGGCGCTGTGATCGACAGCGTCCCGTTCATCGCGATCTGGTACGAGTCGTCGTCGGCGACGGGCGGCGTATTGACCTTGATGCTGAAGGTCTGCGTGGCGGCTGGCGCTACCCCGTTGTCGGCTTTCACGACGATATTTCCGAAGGTGCCGGCGGTCGTGGGCGTGCCGGAGAGAAGTCCGGCGGACGTGAGCGTCAGCCCCGTCGGCAGAATCCCCGACGCGACGCTGAAGGTCGGGTCGGGCACCCCCGTAGCCACGAATGTGTGGCTGTAGGATGCGCCGAGGTTGACCGTCGAGGGCGGTGCCGCGCTGGTGATGTTGGGCGGAAGGTCTGTGTCGGAGATGGTCAGCGTCGCGTTGACGTTCGCGCCCGCTAAAGCCCCGCCCAGCGGCGTCAGTGTGAGGTTGAGCGTTTCGGGCGGCTCGGCGATGCCGTCGTTAACGACCGGCAGGACGACCGTCTTGTCCGCGCCGTCGCCGTCGGGCCAAGCCGCGAAGAGGTCGCCGTTGAAGCGGAAAAGATATGAGTTCCGGGTGCTCCCGGTGTAGCCGAAGGCGTCGCTGCCGGCGAGGACTTTTCCATCCGGCTGGACGAATAGCGAGTGGACGCCGCCGGGACTGGCAGTAAGGACGGGCTTGAAGGTCGCGTCAAGAGCGCCGTTGGCGGTCAGACGTGCGATGCGGTTGCGCGCCGTGCCGTTTACGATGTCGAAATCCCCGGCGATGAATATACCGTCGTCAGGCTGAACCGCTACGACCTCTACAAAGTTGTTCGCGCCGCTGCCGGCGTTGAAGCTCATGTCGAGTGTGCCGTCCGTGTTCAGTCGTGCGATGCGGTTTTGAGTTGCGCCGTTGACCTTCGTGAACTGGCCGCCGATTAATACTTTGCCACCGGATTGCCGGGCGATACTGAGGACGACATCGCTCGCGCCGGATCCGGGGTCGAAAGACGTGTCGAGCGTTCCGTCGGCGTTGAGCCGCGCGATGTTGTTGCGCGTCGTGCCGTTCACACGCGAGAAGCTACCGCCGATTAGTATTCTTCCGTCCGGCTGAATCAGAATCGCATGGACGGTCTGACTAAGTCCCAGAGCGGCGTCGAACGTGGTGTCGAGACTGCCGTCGGCGTTAACGCGCGCGAGGCCGTTGCGGGCGACCCCGTCCACGCTGGAGAAATCGCCGCCGACCAGAATCTTCCCGTCCGGCTGCAAAGCCAAAGCCCACACAGTATTATTAGCCCCTGTGCCGGTGTTGAAGCTCGTGTCGAGGCTGCCGTTGGAATTGAGGCGGGCGAAAAAGTTATGCGAGGTCTGATTTACGAAGGTGAAGTAGCCGCCGATCAGAACCTTCCCGTCAGGCTGCAATACCACCGTGTTGACGATTGCGTTCGCCCCCGTGCCGGTGTTGAAACTAGTGTCGGTCGAGCCGTCGGCATTCAACCGCAGGATCGGCGAGAAATACCCGCCGATCAGAATTTTACCGTCTGGCTGCTCCACCACCGAATAGACCGTATTAGGGGCTGCCGAGCGGTCGAAGCCCGCGTCGAGTGATCCCGGGTTAAAGTTGTAGTCGGAGGAGTTGGTGGTTACGTCCGCGAGCGTCACTTTAGCCGCGACCTTACCGGCAGTCCCTCCGCTACGTGTCAAGGTAATCGAAGCCGCCCCGGTGCTCTCCTTGACCCCATAATTAGGTCGGCTGAACGATAATTTTCCGGGTGACGGCGCAGTCGCCGTGGCATTGTTCGCCTCCTTCTCTGCGGCGCTCGCCACGTTCGACGCGAGCCGCGCGGCTGTAGGTAAAGACCGGTCGTGCGACCGCGCACCCGCGGACGAAGAGGCCGTGGTAGAGGAAAGGGCGACGCCCAGAGGCAGCGCGGCTGCAAGCGCGCAGCAGAGTCTTACGAGGTGTTTCATTGTTTTCTTGTTGGGCAAGTGATGTAGAGCGTTAAGGAAGTTGGTTGTCTTGTCGTCTGCGTGAAGCTTATGACTGGCGAGCCGGTTGGCGGCTGATATTAAAAATCGGGGAGTTAAGTGCGCCGGCGAAAAATTAAAGGCAGCGGAGTTTAAGGCAGCGGCTATGCTCATGTCAAATCAGGGTCGAAGGTCGTCGTCGCGTCGGGCCGCCGATTGAGGCATGACGAAAGTAGCGTCGTGGCTCGTGTCAAAACTGTGACTCGTGCGGCAAATCATTCGCACAAGAGTTTCGGATAAGGTAGAGAAAAACCGGAACCGGCATAGTGAAGGCTCGGAATGATTCGGGGGACAGATCATGCGCGTCTCTAAATACATTCACGCTTGTTTGTTGATCGAGGACGGCGGAGACAAAATCCTGTTCGACCCCGGGAAGTTCTCCTTCGTCGAAGGGCTTGTCGAGCCGGACGACTTCCGCGCCCTCTCCGCCATCGTTCTTACGCACCGGCATCCCGACCACTTTGACGACGAAGCGCTCAGAAAGATCGCCGGGAACAACCCTTCGGCCACGGTGCTGACGAACTCCGAAATCGAGTCGCGGCTAAGCCCGCACGGAATCGGCGCGGAGGTGTTTGAGACGGGCCGGCGCGCGGTCGGGAAGTTCAGCCTCGAAGCGGTCGTGGCCGAGCACGCGGCGATACTGAACGCCGAGACGCCACGGAACGTCGCCTACGTTGTCAACAACCGTCTGCTGCATCCGGGCGACTCCTTTGACCGAAGCCTCGACGCTTACCGCGGGATAGAGATTCTCGCGCTGCCCGTCATGGCCCCTTGGACGACGGAGTTGGAGGTAGCGGAGTTCGCGCGCAGAATCTCGCCCAAACGAGTCATCCCCATACACGACGGCTACGCAAAAGAGTTCTTCCTCAAGCAGCGTTACGAGAATTTTCAGAAATATTTTTCGCAACTCGGCATCGGCTTTGAGCCTTTGAGCGAGCCGGGCGATTCAATCGAATGTTGACGGGCGAGCAGGCCGGGGCGAGTGGGTTTTCAAATCACCCGACAAGAAGTCTGTCGTCGCCGGAATGCAAACACTGCGCGCACGCTGTTCGCAACTCGCCGCGGACGCGCGCCCCGAATTGTACAAGTCAACCAGTACGACGCCGACGAAGCACGCAAGCAGCACGGCCAGCCGTCGAAACAGGAGCTTCCGCTGTGAATGCCGTCAGGCGTAGTGTCGTGCGGGGCGGAAGAGATGGATGAAGGCGGATCGGATGTGCTTATCGTCGGGGCCGGCGCGGCGGGACTCGCCGCGGCACGCGAACTCGGGCGCGAGGGTCTAAGCGTCACCGTTTTTGAGGCGCGCGGGCGCGTCGGCGGGAGAATCTGCACGCGTCGCATCGGCGGCGGCGCGTTGCCCGTCGAACTCGGCGCGGAGTTCGTCCACGGCAGGCCGCCGGAGCTTTTAGAGATTGCCGGGCGGGCGCGACTCACGCTCTGCGACGTGACGGATCGACACTGGTATCTGCGCGACGGTGTGCTCACGAAGTCCGGCGAGTTGTGGGCCGAGTTGGAACGCATCATGGACGCGATGCGCGATGCGAAACGCGACCAGTCCTTCGCGGACTTCCTCGAAGCTTACGAACAAAAGCAACCGCTGGGTGAAGCGAAGTCGGTGGCGGCTCTGTACGTGCAGGGATTTCACGCCGCGCGCGCCGAGCGCATCGGCGTGCTGGGACTCAACCGCGTGAACGAGGCAGAGGATAAGATCGAAGGCGACAAGCAGTTTCGCATTCCGCAAGGTTATGACGGCGTAGTTCGACAACTCTGCGACGAGGCGCGAGCGCACGGCGTCGAATTCAGTTTGCGAACGGTCGTCGAGGAAGTTAGATGGAGCCGGCATCACGTCGAGATAACTGCCGAGTCCGAATCGGGGCCGGTGCGTCACGCGGCAACGTGCGCGTTGGTGACGCTTCCGCTCGGCGTGTTGCAGGCGCGTCCGGGCGAGAAGGGGGCAGTCCGCTTCGATCCTGCCTTGCCTGAGAAGTCGGAGGCGATTCGCAGGCTCGCGATGGGGCAGGCGGTCAGAGTCGTGCTGCGTTTCCGCGAGCGATTCTGGGAGGGACTTGAGTTGCCGGCCAGAGACGGGCGCGAGAGTCTTTCGGAGTTCGGCTTCATCCACGCGCCCGGCGAAGCGTTGCCGACGTGGTGGACACAACTGCCCTTGCGCGCGCCCATGCTCGTCGGCTGGGCGGGCGGAACTCAGGCCGAAGAGTTGGCGACGAAGGACGCCGACGTGACAGGCTTCGCACTCGACTCGCTCACGCGCATACTGGGCGTCCCCCGAACGAGAGTCGAAGAGTCGCTCGAAGCCTCTTACACGCACGACTGGCGTGCAGACCCGTTTACGCGCGGCGCGTACAGCTACGTTCCCGTCGGCGCTCTGGACGCGCCGGAGCAGTTGGCACGCGCCGTCGATGACACGCTCTTCTTCGCGGGCGAGGCCACGAACGCCGAAGGTTTCTGCGGGACGGTGCACGGCGCGGTCGCGACCGGCCTGCGCGCCGCGCGAGAGATTGTCGAGGCCGCGCGCAAGAGCTAAGTCTTCGGCAGAAAGACTGTGACCGAAGTCGAAAGGGTATGCCGGCTTTGACGACGGCATACCCTTTCGCTTCTTCCTCGTCGCAAGCGAAGCCGGAGCTTTGCACAAATATTCAGGCTAAGCGAATAACCAATGCATAAATGAATGATAAAGGTTCATTATGCAACTTCCGCTGAATATTTGTGCAAGGCTAAGCCGTGGAGCCTCGCACGCGAAGTTTCACGTCCACGATGCAGAAGACCGCAGGAGATGGGGCGGCCTCTTCAATCAGAATCAATCACCAATCAGCTTCAGTCGTCATCGTCGTCGCCGCCTTTGAAGAGCTTGCCGGCTTTGTCGTTGACGTAAACGTCGAAGACTGCGAACAGAGGACTGGGATCGGGCAGTCCCGTCAGGCTCGCGTGATTCGTGACGAGCAGTCTGCCCGCGTGGTCGTCGAACGCAATGTTCGCGGGGTTCGCCCACTGAAGCGGGTTCGACGGGTTTGCAGGATTCTGCGCGGGGCCGGAGTAGCGCGCCTGCTCTGCGCCGTCCGGCGCGAGCACGGAGATTTGGCTGTAGCCCGCGAGCGCGACGTAGAGCTTGCCAGACTTGCCGAAGGCTACGCCGTCGGGGCCCGCGCCGGGCGTGTAGGCGTGGAAGAGTTGCAGGTCTGACGCCGAAGGATGGTCAACGAGCGGCAGCGTGTAAACGTAGCCCGCGCCCGCGCCGTCGAAGGTGACGGTGAAGTAGAGCTTTCTGCTTTTGTCGTCAACGCGCACGCCGTTAGGGCCGAAGGGGCCGTCAATTCTTGAATCCTGAAACCAGACCTGCGGCGCGCCGCCGCCGGGCGGGATGCGCCAGATCGTTGCCTCGAAGCTGTCGGTCACGTAAAGGTAGCCGCGCTTATCGAAGGCGAGGTCGTTGAGCAGGATGGGCGCGGGCGGGTTGAAGGCGGACGTATAGACGGGGAAGAACGGCGCGGCATAGACGCTCTGGTGGCCGGTCTCGACGTTGATCTTGAGTACGCCTTGCCCTTCGTCCAGCACGTAAAGGTCGTCGTCCTCGCCGAATGCGATGCAGGAGATGGCTTTGATAGGGCCGGTCTGCCCCTGCACTGTAATCGTCTTGACGAGCGCGCCGGTATCTTTGTCGAAGGCGAATATCTTTGAGGCGTCGGCGTTGCCGGGCACGCCGAAGGCAGCGGGGCCGGAGACGTAAACGAGGCTTCCGTGCACGGCGATGCCTTCGGGGTAGCCGGGGAACGGCACGTGCGCGACCACCTTCGAGTCGCCGATGGGACGGTCGTGTTTGTTATCGGCGTGGGCTGCGGACTGACAGAGCATCGCGACGCAGACCAACGCGAGAGCGAACGGGGAAAGTTTTTTCTTCATCATGTCTCCTCACTTTTAGCACGCCGCGCGATGCGACGTTCGAGCGACGAAAAGTCATCACAACTCACGTCGAAGAATGAGGCAGAACCGACGCCGCGTGCGTATCACTTTAAGAAAATTCTCCGGCGGCGGGTCGCACGTCGCGCGCGTGCCGGGCGGAGGCCAGTCGGCTCAGGAGTGGAGCGGCGCGGGCCGGTTGGATTCCGAAAGTGACACGCTGGCGATCACTTGGTCGGATGAAGATGAGATTCGACGTTGTGGTTTCAGTGCGGAGACGGAGTGCCGGTCGGCTCGCCGCGCCGAAGCCTTCGGCGGCGACGCGAAGGCCGCGGCGGCGCACGCGACTTCAACGCGTGTAAACCGGCGCTGCCGCGCACGTGTGAAATTCGGTTGTGGTAAATTCGCGTCGGCATGGATTCGCTTCAGGACTCCGTGCCGGCGTAGCCGCGTCTCCGTCCGGCTCAACTCGACTTGTCAAAACCCGAAGTCAATCGCGCCGCACGCTTTTCCGATAAGCATAAGTAATGCCCCGGCGCTCGACACGCAGAAGAGAAGGAGATTAATGAATGTTCCCCGGTTCACACTCGCGCCTCTTTCTTTTTCTTATCGCCACGCTGTCGCTGTTTTCAATCGCCCAACGCCCCGCGCGTGCGCAGAGCGAGGCTCAACCGCTTGAACTCAACGCGCCCGTCGAAAGAGAGATCAATGCCGGCGAGAGCCACGACTATCAAGTCGCTTTGCAGGCGGGCCAGTTCCTGCGCCTCAGTTGGGGACAGCAAAAATTCGGACTCGTCCTGACCGTCTTCGGGCCGGACGGCGTGCCTCTCTTCGCTCTCAATCACGAGCCGCACTCGAAGCCGAAGATAGACGTGATGGTGGTGGCGGACGCGTCCGGCATCTACCGTATAAACGTTCGCAACTCGTCGCGCGGCGCGACGCCGCTGCGGTACCAGTTGGCCGCGGAGGAAGTGCGCGCCGCGGTCGAGCGTGACAGAAAAATATTCGGCGCGCAGGTGGCGGAGGTCGAGGCCGAACAACTCAACTCGCAGAACACCGCGCAGGGCAGGCGCGACGCCGTCGAGAAATACGAGGCGGCGGCGGCTCTCTGGCGCGACGCGGGCGCGCACGAAGAGGAGGCGTCGGCGCTCGTCAGCGCCGGGAGGATTTACACTTACCTTGCCCGGTACCAGAAGGCGCTCGACGTTTTCAATCGGGCGCTGGAGGTCGCGCGCGGGGCCGGCGACCGACACGGCGAGCTTGAGGCGCAGGCCAACATGGCGTCGGTTTATCTTGATCTGGGCGAAACGCAGAAGGCGCTCGAACTCAACCAGCAGATGCTGCCACTCGCGCGTGAACTCGGCGACCGCGACGACGAGGGTTCGATACTCGTCAACACGGGGCTGCTCTACGAAGATCACCTACAGGACTATAAGACCGCGCTCGAATATTACAAGCAGGCGCTACGGATTTTTCAGGAGTTGGGCGACCGCGTGCGCGAAGGGGTGGCGCTCAACAACATCGGCAACGCCTACAATCATGCCAAAGACTTTCCGTCGGCGCTCGACTACTTCGGGCGGGCGCTCGCGCTCCGGCGCGAGACGAAGAACCAGCAGGGCGAGGCCGCGACGCTCAACAACATCGGCGCGGTCTATCAGGCGATGGGCGATTACCGGAAGGCGCTCGACTACTTCACGCAGTCGAACGCAATCGTCCACGCCGTCGGCTACAGGCGCGGCGAGGCGCTGACGCTCTTCTGGATGGCGCACGCGCTCGATGGCATGGGCAGCACGCTCGACGCGACGAACAGGATGGAAGAGTGCATCAACATCATCGAATCCGTGCGTAACGACCTCGTCGGCGAAGATGATCGGGCCACGTTCTTCTCTTACAACGAGGACTTCTACAAATTCTACGTCGGGCTTCTGATGAAGCTTGAGCAGCAAGACCCTTCGCGCGGCTACGGCGCGAAGGGTCTTCAGGCCAGCGAGCGGGCGCACGCGCGCACACTGCTCGACCAACTCAACGAGGTGCGCGTCAATCTCCGGCAGGACGTTGACCCGGCGCTTCTGAAACAGGAGCGGCAGGTTCAGCAGCAGATCAACAACGCGACGCTCGCGCGTTGGGAGCTTGAGAGGGGGCAGCACACGGACGCACAACTCGCGGCGTCGCAGAAAGAGATTGACGACCTGCTCGCGCGCTACACGGAACTCGAAGGCCGCATACGCGCCAGCAGCCCGCGCTATGCGGCGCTGACGCGCCCGCAAATGCTCGGCCTCGGCGAGATTCAAAAGCAGGCGCTCGACAAGGAAACGCTCCTGCTCGAATACTCGCTCGGCGAAGACGGCGGCTACCTCTGGGTTGTGTCGCAGGACTCGTCCGCGAGCTTCGCTCTGCCGCCGCGCGCCGAAGTCGAGAAGACCGCGCGGCGTTACTACGAACTGTTGACGGCGCGAGCGCAGCGCGTGAAGTTCGAGACGCCGGAGGAGAAGCGCGAGCGCGTCGAGCGCGCCGACGCGGAACTGCCGAAGGTCGCCGATGAATTGAGCCGCGTCTTGCTCGGCCCCGCCGCAAAGCAACTCGGCGCGAAACGTCTGCTCGTCGTTGCCGACGGCATCCTTCATCAAGTGCCCTTCGCCGCGCTCCCCGACCCGACCGACCCGTCGCGCCCGCTCGTCTTCAAGCACGAGATCGTCAACGTGCCTTCCGCTTCGGCGCTCGCAGAGCTTCGGCGCGAGCGGCAGGGGCGCAGGGGCGCGACGAGGACAATCGCCGTGCTGGCCGACCCGGTTTTTGAGAGAGAGGACGAGCGCGTCAAAGCTATCCTGAGCGGGAAGGCAGTCGCGGCTCAGCCGAAATCCGCGAGCGACAAGACGCAGTCGTCGCCGGACGCTGCTTCGGACGAACTCACGCGTGCCGTCGCGGAGGCGGGCGTCGCGGGCGAGGGGAGCGTAATCCCGCGTCTGCCGTTTACGCGGCAGGAGGCGAACGCCATCGCCGCGCTCATCCCGCCGCCGGAGCGCGAGGAGGCTCTTGACTTCGACGCGAGCCGCGCCACCGCGACGAGCGCGCGGCTCGGCGACTATCGCTTCATACACTTCGCGACTCACGGCCTGCTCAACAACGATCACCCGGAGCTTTCCGGCGTCGTCCTCTCGCTCGTCGATAGGGAAGGGCGCGAGCAGGACGGCTTCCTTCGCGCGAGCGAGATTTTCCGGCTCAAGCTGCCGGTCGAGCTTGTAGTGTTGAGCGGATGCCGCACCGGACTCGGCAAGCAGACGAAGGGCGAGGGGCTGGTCGGCCTGACGCAAGGATTCATCTACGCGGGCGCGTCGCGGGTTGTGGTGAGCCTCTGGGACGTGAACGATCTGGCGACTGCGGAGTTGATGGAAAGGTTCTACAAGGCGATGCTCGGCAAAGAGCATCTTTCGCCCGCGGGCGCTCTGCGCGTGGCGCAAATCTCGATCTGGCAGGACAAGCGTTGGCAGTCGCCTTACTACTGGTCTGCCTTCGTGCTGCAAGGCGAGCCGAGGTGAGACGGCGCGTGACGAGCGGGCCAAAGCGGCGCGAGCGTCTTTGTGAAAGTGAAGGCGGTCGGGCGGCTGAGGCAGTGGCGCGTAGCTTTGCACAAATATTCAGGCTAAGCGAATAAGCAATGCATAAATGAATGGCAGAAGTTTATTATGCACCTTCCGCTGAATATTTGTGCAAGGCTGTGCCGCGTCGTCTTTCGCCGTCACTTACTTCTGCGCGTCGGACTTGAGAACTGCTTTCGACAAGTCTCCGGCGATTCTACCCGTCACGTCTCTGAGCGTGCCGGTGTAGTTGCCCGCACTACCCTTGCCGTTCGAGGGCCAGATGACCTCGCCGTCCTCGTTGACGAGGCGCACGGTGACGTTGACCAGACGCTTCTCTTGTTCGGAGTCGCTCAAAGCCTTGTCGCCGCGAGCCGCGCCCGCGCGCGTCCGTGCGCTCACCTTTATTTTGAACGCTGCGTCCGCTTCGTCCTTCACGTCCGTCGGGGTCAGGCGTTGGCCGTCGCGCAAGATGCCTGCGAGCAGGCGTGACGTTTGCCCGGCGAGGTCGCTGTCGCCGACGACCTCGATGAACACCTTTCTCACCTTTGAGAGCGCGGTCGCGCCGGCGTTCTGTCCGACCGACCTTGTGGCATCGTTGTCGCGCTCCTTCGCGCCCGCCGGGTTATCCTCCGTTTCAGAACTCGCGCGGCTCGAAGCGACCTGCGTCTGTTCGGCGATTGACCGGCGCGAGCGAACGCCCGGACGAGTCGCATGAGCCGGAGTCGTCGTGCGCATCTGCGCAGACGCCTGCGTCGTCTCGCTTCGCGAAGTCCTCTTCGTCGAGTCTCCTTCGCGTGTGCTCTGCGGCGAGGGCTGCGACCCTTCGGCGTTTTCGGAATGCTCGCTGCCGTCTTCGGAAGCCTTGCCGCCCTGCGGCGTCGCGTTCGGATCTCTCGTCGCATCGTCGCTCGATGTTTGATTAACAGAGGGCCGCTGTTTGTCTGTCAGGCGCGCGACTGACTGCTCGCGCGTGTCACGGAAGAGGTAGAGCGCCAGCGCGCCCGCGCAGACGAAGAGGAGCAGCGCGGCGAATGCGGGCACGGCGAATGGGCGTCCGGTGTCGAAGCCGAAGTGCGCGTTGATTCTTCGCGTCAGGCGACGCAGGAAGAGCGACGCGGCCCTGAGCCATTCGGTCTCGCTGTAAGAGATGTTCAGGAATGCGCGCGCGGCTTCGTCCGTCCCGGCCCGGCCGTGCGAAAGTTTGAAGGTCAACTTCTGCCCGCCTTCGAGCACGATCTCGGACTCGGCGGTCGCGGCCTTCGCGCCCGGCTCGCCGCCAAGAAGGTGTGTCGCGAGCAGCGTCCCGTCGCCGCCGTCGAGCGCGCGCACCTCGACGAGTTCGTCGCCGTCGTCGAGGGCGAGACTGGTCGAGCCGGAAACGTCGAGGTTGAGTCGCGCTCGCTCGACCCTGTCCACGGCGACCGAAAGGAGGCTCGCGTGCGTCGCCTTCCGTCGCGCCGACTGCTCGCTCACGATTCGTTTGAGCGCCTCCAACTCATCCCCGTCCAGAGGCGGGGCGGGCGTGCGCGGCTTATCTTTAGGGCCAGACATATTATTTTTTCCGTTCGGGAGGTTGAAGCGCGGGACGCTCAGGCGCAAAGCGGGCGGCTCCAATTTCAGAGAGTTTGTCAGAAGCTCGTAACACTCCGGGTGGACGACCGCGTGGATACGGTTGATCTCCGCCTTGTCTTCCTCGCCCTGATGCGCCGACGAGAGCGTTGGTATTTCATCCGAGGTCGGGTCGTAGCGACGCGGGACGGGACAGTGCGTGTGCCACGGCGAGAACTGCCGCAGACACTCGGCGACGAGTTCGGCGAACTCGTCCTGAGCGTCCGAGATTTTGAGACGCTCTTCGCCCCTCTGCACACGGCAGACGCTGACGAACTCGTCGAAGCGCTCTTTGATCTCCTGAAGCAGACGCCCCTTTCGAGAGCGGTAATAGTAGTCGTCCTTGACGCGCTCCGGGTCTTGGACGACGACGTTGTAAATCTCCATCGTCTCGCTCGTGCTGTAGTCGTGCAGGAGGCGGCTGACGCCGAGCGCGACGTAGAATGAATTGCGCTTGATTGAAATCCTTATGAGGTGCTTGACGAAGTGCACGAGCAGGTCGTGTTCGCGGAGCGCGTCGCGCCTCTCTTCGCGCGCTCGCTCGAAAGGTTCGGACTCGACGTAGATGAGCCGCTGTAGAAGATGCAGGTCGCTCAGGGAGACTTTTGTGCGGCTGCCCGACGGCTTCGAGCGCTGCCAGAGAGAGCGACGCGTCGGCGTGTAGTAGAGCCGCTTTACTTGCGCGGCGGCGGCGACTTCGAGCTTGCCGAGCGCCTCGCGCACGACCGAGAGGGCTTCGGCCTCGTCGCCGAGGATGAAGAAAGCGAGGGCGAAAGCCTGTCGTATTATCTCGTCCGTGGATTTGAAGCCGTCCATGCGCTCTTCGTATGTTAGCGAGTATGTCTTTACGCGAATCGCCGTCACTTGCGTCCGACCGCCCCGGCGTGCCGCCGCCTGCTCGTTCATTACGGTTGCAGTTGAAGGGTCTTCTACAGTGCGGGCAGGGCAAATTATAAACGGCGCGTGCACGCGGCAGCGTGGCATTTTACGAATCCTTCGCGCGCCGCGCCACACTGCCGCGCGCCGCCGGAGACGTTGTTGCCGACTTCGGGTTTTGAATTTGAGATGACGGCTGAAGCTTGACTGCGGGGCGAAGAAGATCGTGAGGTGAGTGAAGGCGGGCGGCGCGAAAGAACTGCGCGTCGCGCCCGCCTTTGCTCATCGAGCAGTTCAGTCGCTGCCCATCATCCTGCCGGGGATAAACAGCGCGCTCCTGCCGGTGTCTGCGGCGAAGATTTCGAGCGAAGGCATGACACACGGAATGAGAGTTCCGTCCGCCGTCTCAATGTGGACGCTCGCGCGTATGCGCTGGCGCGCGCCCGCGGGCAGTTCCGCCGTCGAATAATCGAACTGCGCGGTCTTGCCGGGTTCGAGCGATTGGAAACTCTGCCCGATGAGTCGCCCGTCGCCGTCGTAGAAACTGATGACGAGTCGGCACGGCCCCGGCGGAAAGCCGTCGGGCATGTCAACGAACGAGGTGTTGACGCGCGCCGTCTGGCCCTTCACGACGTTAAAGAGTCCGAAGCTGAAATCGCCGGGCGGCTCCGGCTGCGGGTTGAAGCCGACGAGCGAGCCGGGGTTGAGCACGCCGGTCAGCCCGGTCGCCGCATCCATGACTTCGACCGAAGGGATGATGCGCGGCTGGTAGCCGCTCGCGTCCGGCTCGACGCTGACCTCTGCGCGCACGGCGACGCGACCGTCCGCGCCGAAGCCGGTCGGCGTGAAGACGAGCGAGCCGCCCTTGTCGGGCGTGAGCGTCACCTTCCTCTGAATGCTGACGCTGCCGTCGCCGGAGTAGAAGGTCAGCAATGCGTCGAACGATTCGGGGGGCTTGCAAGCGCCGTCCTGCGCGCAAGGGCCGGGCGGCAGAAGGTCGTGGTAAAAGACGTTCAGACGCGCCACCTGTCCGCGTGCGACGCCGACTGCGCTCATCTCTGTGATTTGTTTTATCGGATCGATCTGCGCCCGCGCCGTGGCCGCGAGCGAGACAACGAAGGCGGCCAACACCGCGATCTTCAGGAAGCTCTTTCGTGAAGTGTTTTTGTCTCTCATCATGCTCCTCGTTTGAATTGCCCGAAACAGGTCGGGCGTTTTGGTTTCCGGCGAAAGCGCGCCGCTCGGTTCGGGCGAGAGCCTGTCGCTTGCAGCCGCGAGCAGACACCGAAGTGTTCGGGGGAGTCTTCAGCCCGCGCGGGCTGCTGGTTCCATCCCTTGCTCGTTCGCGCAGCAAGGTAGTCAATCGTCGCGACGCGCGCTGTGTCATTTTCGGAATTCCGAAAATGACACGGAAGCGCCATTCTGCGGCGGGGCCTTCGGCCTCGACGGGCGGCGACGCGTCTGTCTTGTCGTGTTTCTTTCGGGAGTGTTTAATTCAGTGCGAGACTGTGAGGAGAAGAACAATGAGCGCGGCGTACAGGCAGGCGCGCAACCGTCAGCCACCTGCTTGAGGCGGCGCGCAACTTTCTCAGGTGCAGACGACCGCGCCGGCCAATCTGACGTTGACCCGAAATGAGTACGAGCCTATGCGCTCGAAGTAGTCGGCGGTGATAGTTCTCGCGCGCCGGAGTTTAGATGTAGCGCAGAATCAGGAGGACGATTATCGCTCCTACGATTGACATGATGATGCCGGCCGGATGGAACTTCGCGCCGGGGGCCGGTTTCGAGAAGAGATGACCGATGAATCCGCCCACGATTGAGCCGATGATGCCGAGCAGCGTCGTCATCATGATTCCCATGTGATCCGTGCCCGGCAGCAGCGCCCGCGCAATCAACCCGACGATGAGCCCGACGATCAGATACCAGATGATGTGAAACATTTTGACCTCCGTTTTCTAAGACCGAACAACGCTTCCGTGAAAGGCGGCAGGGAAGTTCGCCGACAATGCCGAATCTCTACAGAGTCCAAGACCGCGCACGATGCCCTCGACCGAACCGCCTGACCCGCCTGTAAGTTTTAACTTCGTGGTCGGAGTATATCTCAATTCTCTCGTCGGGGATACGTTGTAATCCTGATTCACTTGCCCGTCGGCTTCCGCAGGCGAGGCGTCTGGAAAATTCAATAGACAAGACGGGCGGCGTGGATTCCATCCAGCCGCCCGTCCGTTTTGCTTCAGCGATAAGCCTCGCGCCCGTCCGGCTCTATTCTTCCTCTTCGGCTCTTATCCGTCCCTCGGCCCTCGCCTGCTCGACGATCTTCTGTGCGATGTTACCGGGTACGGGGTCGTAGTGCGAGAACTCCATGTGGAACGAGCCGCGCGCGGCTGTGATGGAGTTGAGCTTGGATTGATAGTCGAGCATCTCGGACATCGGGACTTGAGCCTTGATGACCTGATTCTTGCCGCGCATGTCCATGCCCTGCATTCGGCCACGCCGCGAGTTCAGGTCGCCCATGATGTCGCCGCTCGCCTCGACGGGCACGATCACCTCGACGTTCATTATCGGTTCGAGAATCGTCGGCTTCACCTTCTCGACCGCGTTGCGGAATGCCTTGCGACCGGCGGCGCGGAAACTGTGCTCGTCGGAGTCAACCGTGTGGTATGAGCCGTCAACGAGAGTGACCTTGAAGTCAACGAGCGGGTAACCCGCAATCGCGCCGCTCGACGCGGCTTCGACGATGCCCTTCTCGATTGCGGGGCGGAACTGCTGCGGGACTGAGCCGCCGAAAATCTTGTCCTCGAAGACGAACCCGCCGCCGCGCGGCAGAGGCTCGAAGACGACCTTGCAGTCGCCGAACTGCCCGCGCCCGCCCGTCTGTTTCTTGTGGCGGCCCTGAACCTCGGCGCGCGCCGTGATCGTCTCCTTGTAAGGAACCTTCGGCGGGTGGAGCGCGACCTCGACGTGGTAGCGATTCTTCAACTTCTCTACCACGGTCTCGATGTGCAGTTGGCCCGAGCCGGAGAGCAGGAACTCTTTGGTCTGCTGGTCGCGGTCGAAATGAAGCGACGGGTCTTCTTCCAAAATCTTGTGGAGCGCCGCGCTGATCTTCTCCTCGTCCTGTCGCGACTTCGGCTCGATTGCGAATGAGATCGCGGCCTCCGGGTATTCGATGGGGTCGTAAACGACGGGCGCGGCCTTGTCGGAGAGCGTGTCTCCGGTCTGCGTCTCCTTGAGTTTGACGACGGCGATGATGTCGCCCGCGCTCGCCTCGTCAATCTTGTCGAGTTGCTTGCCCTGCATCGAGTGGAGCGCGCCGAGCCGCTCGGCCTGACCGCGCGTTGTGTTCTGCACGGTCGCGTCCGACTTGACCTTGCCGCTGATGATCTTCATCACATTGATGCGCCCCGCGAAAGGGTCTGCGACGGTGCGGAAGACGTAAGCCGAGAAAGGCTCTTCGGCATGATAGCCGCGCGTGATTTCCGATGCGTCGTCGTCGAGGCTCGACTTGCCGCGCTCGTTGGCGTGCGTGTCGGGCGCGGGCGCGTAATCGACGATGCCGTCGAGAAGCGTCTGAAGCCCGACGAGCGTCATACTTGAGACGGCGAAGACGGGGCAGAGGCGCGAGGCCGCAATCGCGCGGCTGATGTTCGGGATGATGTCCGCCTCTTCGAGCGTGCCGTTCTCGAAATACTTCTCCATTAGAGAGTCGTCGGATTCGGCGATGACTTCGATGAGGCGCTCGCGCTCGCGCTCGAAGACTTCGCGGCCCGCCGCAGGGATTTCGATCTCTCTGGCCTTGCCGCTCGCGTCGAACTCGTAAGCCTTCTGGTGTACGACATCGACGACGCCCTTGAAGTTCGCCTCCTGACCGATGGGGAGCGTGAAGGGAACTATCGCGCGGCTGAAGGTCGAGCGCGCGGAGTCGAGCGCCGCACCGAAGTCGGCGCGCTCCTTGTCGAGCTTCGTGATGACCATCATGCGCGGCGTAATGAACTCGTTGGCGTAGGCCCAAGTCTTCTCCGTGCCGACCTCGACGCCGGCCACGGCATCAACGACGACGATTGCGCAGTCCGCGACGCGGAGCGCCGGACGCGCGTGCGGCGCGAAGGCCGAGAAGCCGGGCGTGTCGATGAGATTGATCTTATGCTCGCGCCATTCGCAGTGTGCGAGTTGGTTGTTGAGCGTGATCTTGCGCGCGACGGAGTCCTCGTCGTGGTCTGTGACGGTCGTGCCCTCGTCAACCTTGCCCCAGCGCGGCGTCGCGCCGGTTAAGTGAAGAATGGAACTGACGAGTTGCGTCTTGCCTGCGTGGCCGTGGCCGATACAGGCGAGGTTGCGAATCTGGTTGGTCGGATAGGCTTTCATGGCTTCGGGTTCGGAGCATCCTTTCGACGGGTCGGCGCGCGCGCGGCAGCGCCTTCGGCTAGAGACCCACGCGCCGACCCGAAAATTTGCGATGGCTGTGCGGGATGTAACTTCAAAGGTCGAGAACTTAATTTAAGCGACCGAAGGCGCGAACGCAAGCGAGCGAAAGAGTCCCGGCATCACGTTTGCAAAACGGAAAAGCGGGCTTGAAAGCCTCGATTCTTAAATAGCTGCAAACTCTCCCTTTGTAAAGAAGAGAGCAAGGAGGGGACGAGGTCATGAGGTTTGGAATGAGTACAGTGAAGCGTATGGTCAGTACAGTCGTCGTGCTTTTCGCTCTGGTCGGGGCGATGGGCGTGAGCGCCTCGGCGCAGACTTGGCGATACAGACACGAAAGACGCGTGCAGCGGACGAGGGTCTACACCTACACGACTCCAAGAAGGTATTACTACACGACTCCGAGAAGGTACTACTACACCACTCCGAGGACGTACTACTACAGCCCGAACGCCTGGCAACTCAGGCGGGTCGAGCGTCGTCGTCACTGGCGTAACCGCGACCGCTGGTAATGATTCGCAACGCGGGACAGAACAAAGGGGCGGGCGTTTCGGTCTAACTGTTAACGCCCGCCCGTTCTCTATTCCGGCTCGTCGTTTTCTTGCCGTGTGCTCACGTGAAGATTCGTCCGCGCAAACAGGCATTCAGCGCGGCGACTGCTGCGTGAGCGTGAGCGGCCTCGGCTTCGACCTCTTCGTGTAGGACGCAAACAGCCGGTAGCCGAGCAGGAGAGCGATGACGGCTGCGAAGGCGAAAGGCTTGCGCGTGTCGGACTTGACGAGAAGGTAGTAATGCAGGACGCCCGCGCAGGCGGCCACGTAAGTCAGGCGGTGCAACTTCTGCCAGCGCTTGCCGCCGAGTCGCTTGATCATCTTGTCGGTCGAAGTGATGGCGAGCGGAACCATCGAGCAGAAGCCGACGAAGCCGACGAGTATGAACCGACGGCGCGCAACGTCCTGAACGATTGCATGGAAGTCGAACCACTTGTCGAAGCAGACGTACGTGAGGAAGTGCAGCGAGCCGTAGAAGAAGGCGTAGAGTCCGAGCATACGTCGGAAGCGCACGAGCCACTGAACGCCCGTCCACTTTCTGAGCGGCGTGACGGCGAGCGTGAGAACGAGGAAGACCAGCGTCAGCGTCCCCGTCGTCCGCGTCACTAAATCCAGAGGGTTCGCGCCGACCTGCCCGCGCCACCAGTCCCATATAAGCAGAGCCAGCGGCACGAGGCTGTTGATGAAGATCATCAGCTTATAGAATTTAATGTCTTTCATAAGAGCAGTGATGAATGATGAGTGATGAGTTGAAAGCAAACTGCCTTTAACTCATCACTCATCACTCAACACCCTTTAGTGGTAGTAACTCAAATCCATGCCGTCGTAAAGGTGCGCGACCTGATCTGCGTAGCCGTTGAATGGCTGCGTCTGTCTGCGCCCCCATTCCCCTATGCGCTGCTCCGAAGATTGGTCGCGCAGAACGTCAACCGAGGGGTTTACGTTCGAGAAGAAGCCGTACACGTCCGGCACTTCCGCGACCCACGTCGTCGTCGGCATACGTTCTGCGAGCTTGATTTTCACGACCGACTTGATGCTCTTGAAGCCGTACTTCCATGGCACGACGAGACGAACCGGCGCACCGTTCTGCGGTAGGAGCGGCTCGCCGTAGATGCCCGTCGCGAGCGTCGCGAGCGGGTGCAAAGCCTCGTCGAGTCGAAGCCCCTCGACGTAGGGCCACGCGAGCGCGTCGGTCTGCGGGATGCCCTTCGTCTTCGGGTCGTTCGCCGTCTCGAAGACGACGTACTGCGCGCCGCCCTGCGGCTCCGAGAGTTTGATAAGCTCCGCGAGCGGGAAGCCGAGCCACGGGATGACCATTGACCAGCCCTCGACGCAGCGGTGACGGTAGATTCTGTCCTCCTGCGCGAAGAGTCGCGTCAGTTCGTCGAGGTCGAAGACCTTCGGCTTGTTGACTAAACCTTCGACCGAGACAGTCCAAGGGCGCGTGACCAGAGACACGGCGCGGCGCGCGGGGCTGTACTTGTCCGTGCCGAATTCGTAGAAGTTATTGTAGGTCGTTATGTCTTTGTACGGGGTCGCTTCCTCGCCGGGCAAGCCCCATTGCTTTGCACTTGACTGCGGGCCGGGCGAGGATTTGCCGGAAGGCGGCGGCAGTTCGATGTCCGGCGCGAGAAGCTTGCGGTAGAGAACTCCCGTGGCGAGCGCCGAGGCCGCGAGCGCCGCGCCGCGCATGAAGTTGCGGCGGTTCAAGTAAACCTTCCTGTCGGTTATCTCGCTGCTCTTGATGTCGTCCGGCTTCTTTATCAACATGAAAACTCCTTCGCGCCGCGTCGCGTGCGAATGAATTTACGCGCCTCGCACCTACAGCGGTTTTCGGCGAACGCGCGGACGCGTTTTCAGTCGAACAACTTGAGCGACGACGCGCCGACGACGCGCCTGCTCGTGTGCTCCTGAAGAAAGACGACCGCGCGCAGATTCCCGCGCCGCCAACTCTTATCGAGCGAGACGGTCGGCTCGGCTGTGAACAGCGGTGTCGCAGTGCCAGCGTAGCCGATTTTCGTCAACTGCCGGACGACGCCGACGTGCATGAGCTTGCGACCGGCGTTCTCGCCGCGCGCAACGTCGGAGGAGAGATTGCTCTCGGTTATCGCCAGCAGAACGTCCGCGGTGTCGCCGTCCGAAAGTTTCGGGAGCCGTTCGACCCGGACGGACAGGCGCAGCGAGTCGTCCGCCTTCGCCTGATCCGGCGCGCGCGAGAGATTCACGTCGGCCTTCGGCTCTTGCGCGGCGCGCGAGATCGCGTCGAAGGCTTTGTCGCTCTCGCCGCCGGGGAACTCCGCGCGACCGTCAACGATCATCTGCGGAGTGTAAACGCCGTCGTTGCCGAAGGTGGTGGCGTACTCGCCCTGCCGCGCGCTGGACTCGTGCGAAGAGAAAGGGTCGGCCCAGCCGAGGCCGTTCCAGTAGTCAACGTGTTGAGCGAGCGCGATGACCTCCGCGCCCTCGACCGGCTGCTCGCGGTCGAGCCGCGCGAGCAGTGCGTCCGCGGGCGGGCAACTCGAACAGCCTTCGGACGTGAACAACTCGACGACGACCGGCGCGCGTTGATCTTTGCCGGGCGACGGCGATCCTTCACCCGAACCTTCCGCGACCGTCGTCGCTCGCCGCACATCTTTATCTCGTCGCCCGTCACCCTTCTGAATCCTGAGCGACGTGTAGGCGAAGGCGAAGACGGCGAGGCACGCGACGACAGAAACGATTGCCAAAAATTTTCTCATTTCAAATCAACCTCTGTGGACGACGGCGGGCGCGCACGGACTTTTTGTTTTGAAGTTTAGGCGGCGCGCCGAGTTGCTCGAAGCTTCTCGCCGTTCGTCGCTCATGTCAACCGGCACGCACGAACTAATCCGAAGAGTAATCCACACGCACCTGAAGTTTATTCCCGTGCGCGCGTGTGAAGGCCACGTTCCTTTGACCACTAGCATCAAAAGAATCGCGAAAAGACTCTTCGGAGCAAGGGCGTGCGTTAGGTCGCACGCTCTCTCTGCAAGGGCTTCGTCGCACGCACCCCGCGCGTTCAAGTCGGGACTAGGGAGAAATGATCATGAAGAAATTATATTCAGTTTTTGCATCCGCTGTTTTAGTCGCCGCCTCGTTCGGCGCGGCGGCGTTGACCGCCAGCGCCAAGCCGAAGGACGCGGGCAAGACCGCGGCGACGGCACGCATCCACACGCCTCTGAACATCGCCGTACTCGTGCAGGACGATCTCGTGTCTAGAGTCGGCAGCGAGCTTAACGTGACGCGCGACTTCGTTCGTTCACTGCCCGCAGGCTCGCGCGTGATGGTCGCGTACATCACGAGCGGCTCGCTGCAAGTCCGCCAGCCGTTCACGACCGACTTCGACGCTGCCGCCCGCGCGCTTCGCATACCCGCGGGGTCGAGCGCCGCTGCGCCGTACAACCCTTACGTGGAAGTCCGCGACGCGATAAAGCAGTTTCCGACCGACGGCCCGAACCGAAACGCCGTGCTGCTCATATCCGACGGTCTTGACACGTCGCGCGGCTTCGACTTCTCGTCAACGGTCTTTTCGATTGACCTCGACCGCGCCGTGCGCGAGGCCAAGAGCCGCAGCGTCGCAGTCTATTCCTTCTACGCGCCGACCGCCGGGTTGACGAGCGGGAATCTTCGCGCGGTCAACTTCGGCCAGAGTGCGCTCAATCGAATCTCGGACGAGACGGGCGGGCGGGCGTTCTTTCAGGGCACGAGCTTCGTAACCTTCGATGCGTACTTCGAGCGCCTGACGAAGACGCTCAACGAAAGGAACGGGGCGTACTAAGCCCGCACTAAAAAACCCGCCGGGCTTTCGGCAACGAGGCTCGGCTTTTGAATCCGGCGTCGCGGAGAGTGGGACTCTCCGCGACGCCTTTGCTTTCGGGTCGAAAATTTTTTTGGCAACACGCGCCCGTCGGTGTTAAAGTTCAGGGACGGTGGGGCGCCTTTGTACACGCGCGCGTGTAGAAGCGGGCGCGCACCCGAAACTCACGCTATGAAGGGACAGAACTCCGGCGAATACTGCCTGATCGTGGAAGGCTCGTACCTGAACGAGTCCGAGGCCGTCCACGCGCTCCGCGACCCGTTCATAGAGGACTGGGTCGAGGAGACCGGGCGCTTCCGCGTGCACAATCTGAACGAGATGGTCGTCGTGCCCGGCGTCACGCTCGGCCAACTCGGCGTCGAGATGATCGAGGATGGGGTCTTCGAGATAGCGAGCCTCGACGCCGAGCACCCGCTCACCGAGCGCAAGGCCGAAGGAGTGGCCGAGGCGCTCAGGCGGCAGGATATGTTCGACGAGATAAGCGTCGAGCCTCGCGATGTCACCGGCGAAGACGAATAGAGGTGCGCGCCGGGTCGAGAACGGAGACACGTTTTCGCCGCCTGCGCCGGAGACTTCACTCGCCGCCCTTGCCTCGCGCTTCTTTGAAGAAATCAACCGGAAACTTCAGGAAAAGCGCAAATTTCGCGCCCGCACGTTGCCTCGAAGCCTTCCCGCGTGTATCTTCTTCGGCGGTCTGATGCAATCTTCGTTGCCCCAACAAACAAAGATAGAGTTCCTCGGCGGGCGCGTCAGCATCACGGTCGGCGACATAACGCGCGAGACGCGGGAGGCAATCGTCAACGCGGCCAACTCGACGCTCACGGGCGGCGGCGGGGTTGACGGCGCGATTCATCGCGTGGGCGGCCCACGCATACTCGAAGAGTGTCTTGAGATTCGGCGGACGAGATACAGAGACGGACTGCCGACGGGCGAGGCCGTCATCACGACCGCCGGACTCTTGCCCGCGCGCCACGTGATTCACACGGTCGGCCCCGTTTACGGTCACGCGGGCGGGCGCGAAGCCGAATTGCTCGCCGCGTGCTACCGCAACTCGCTCGCGCTCGCTGCCGAGCGCGGACTCGCGAGCGTGGCCTTCCCCTCGATCTCGACGGGCGCGTTCGGCTACCCGCGCGAGGAGGCCGCGGCGGTCGCGTCGCGCGCGGTCGCGGAGTTTCTGAAAGGAGACGCGCGCGTCGGCGAAGTCGGCCTCGTCTTTTTTTCTGTCGGCGACATGAACGCCTTTCTACGCAATCATAAATTTGAGAACTGAGCGGCGAACCGTCCGCCAGTCGGGAAGCAACAAAAGTCACCCGGCTGGCGGCTTTTCGTCGTCTCATGTCGGAACTGAACAAGAGAGAGAAGAATGGTTCAAGCGATGATGAGTGAGGTCGAGCCGGTTTTTGAAGGTGCGCGAGACGGGACAAATCTTCCTGAGACGATAGCCGCGCTCGAACGCCTATCGTGGAACTACTGGTGGAGTTGGAACCCCGACGGCTCGTCCATCTTCCGCGATCTCGATCAGGAAGTCTGGGAAGACTGCGAGCACAATCCGCGCCGCCTGCTCAAAGAGGCTCCGCAGTACAGCCTCATGCGAATGGCGACCGACCCGGTTTACGTCGAGCGCGTGCGCCGCGTGGCCGAAGGCTTCGACGCGTACATGAACGCGGGCGCGACGTGGGCCTCGGAGTACGCGCGAGAGATAACGCGCGAAAACGCGGTGGCCTACTTCTGCGCGGAGTTCGGCGTGCACCACTCGCTGCCGCTCTATTCGGGCGGCCTCGGCATACTCGCGGGCGACCACCTGAAGTCCGCGAGCGATCTGGGACTCCCGCTCGTCGCAGTAGGACTTCTCTACCATCACGGATACTTCCGGCAGCGTCTGCGCCGCGACGGATGGCAGGAAGAGACGTACAGCCAGATTGCCGTCGAAGACCTCCCGCTCCGACTCGTGCGTGAGCGCGACGGCAGCCCCGTCCTCGTCGAACTCTCGATGCGCGGTCGGACGGTGCGCGTGCAGGCTTGGCAAGTCGAGGTCGGTCGCGTGATGCTCTATCTGCTCGACACGAACGTCGAGGGCAACGACGAGATTGATCGTTTAATCTCCGGCCACCTCTACGGAGGCGACCGCGAGACGCGCTGCGTGCAGGAGATGGTTTTGGGGATAGGCGGCGTTCGACTTCTTCGTCGCTTAGGGATAGAGCCGCACGTCTTTCATTTGAACGAAGGCCACTCGGCTTTTCTCACGCTCGAACTCGCGCGCGAGAAGACCGAGCGCGGCGTCGCGTTCGACGACGCGGCGCGCGAGGTGCGCGAGCGTTGCGCGTTCACGACGCACACGCCGGTCGCCGCGGGTCACGACGAGTTTGTCGCGCCGCTCATCGAGCGCTGCTTCGGCGAGGGCTTCTGGCACGCGCTCAATCTCACGCGCGAGGAGTTCCTGAACCTTGGGCGTGTGAAGGCGGGCGACGAGTCGGAGTTGTTCGGTCTGACGCCTCTCGCTCTGCGTATGTGCCGCTCGTCGAACGGCGTGAGCCGCAAGCACGGCGAGGTTTCGCGCGAGCTTTGGAACAAGATGTGGCCGGGGCTGCGCGTCGAAGATGTGCCGATAACTTCGGTGACGAACGGCGTGCACGCGCCGACATGGGTTTCGCCGCTTCTGCGCGAACTCTTCGAGCGCCACGTCGCGGGCGACTGGACGCAGAGGTTGCACGACGCCGCCGCATGGGCACGCGCCGTCGAGGGAATCCCCGACGAGGAACTCTGGAAGGTGCGCCGTCTTCAGCGCCGCCGCCTGATCGCGTTCGTGCGCGAGCGCCTCTATCACACGCGGCTTCAACAGGGCGGGCCGCGCGAGTACGCCGACGCCGCGCTTCGGATGTTCGACCCCGAAGCACTCACAATCGGCTTCGCCCGCCGCGTCGCCGCATACAAGCGTTGGGGCCTGATCCTTGCCGACACGGAGCGCCTGCGCCGGCTTCTGATGAACGCGGAGCGCCCCGTGCAACTCATCTTCGCGGGCAAGGCGCACCCGCAGGATCAGGGCGCGAAGCTCATACTTCAGCAGATGGCTCTGTGGGAGTTGGACTCGAAAGTGATGCAGCGCGCGGTCTTCCTACAGGACTACGATCAGGAGATCGCGCGGCAGTTGGTTCAGTCGGTTGACGTTTGGATGAACGTGCCGCGCCGTCCGCTCGAAGCTTCGGGGACGAGCGGCGAGAAGGTAGCCTTGAACGGTGGGCTGAATCTGTCTGTGCTCGACGGCTGGTGGCTCGAAGGCTACGACGGGCGAAACGGCTGGGCGGTGGGCGACGAGACGGTCAGCGAGACGACCGAAGAAGCCGACAGGCACGACGTTGAATCGCTCTACCGCGCGCTTGAGTCTGAAGTCGTGCCGACCTTCTACGACCGCGACGGCGAAGGCGTCCCGCGCGGCTGGGTTGCAATGATGCGCTACGCGATACAGACTCTCGCGCCCGCCTTCAACAGCGACCGAATGGTTAGAGAGTACACGCGCCGAATCTACGTAGGCCAGGGCTAAAGCGACGCATTATCTTTCGCACGATTGAGGTTTGAATGCTGAGAAGTGAAGCTCGATTGCGTGAATTGAAGCCTCGTCGCGCTTTTAGTCCAGCAGTTCGATTGAATCGCTTTTCATCAATATTCCTTCGACCAGAACGGCGCAGTAGACACCTGCAAAGGCAGCGTGTGCCCGGGCGACTTGGCGTAAGACTTCCGGATTGTGTTCGCCTGTGTCGGGGTCGAGCGAAATCATCTTACATCGCGGATTGCGTTCCAGAACCATAATCACCGCGTGTGAGCCGATACGCAGACGGCGTCCGACCAACTCATCTTCGGCAAAGCCGTAATCCGATGCGAGATTAAGATAGACGTTTGCCCGGAAGCGTCGTTTATCGACGGAGAAGCCCAACTCTGCTTCGATCTGCCGGACGGTTTGCAGGCTAATCAACGAGATCGGGCGACAGTCGGTCAATGCGCGGTCTGAACGCACGAGCGTGAGGTGATTCTCACCGCGCAATCCTTCACAGAGCATTCCTATCAACGCCGGGTCATCAACCGAGACGACCGCGCCTGACGGCGTAACGACATCCAAAATCAAGTCGTTCGGTTCGGCGTTTGCCGGATTGACACCGGGAACGATGCGCATCGCTTCGGCCAAATTCGGTGGTTTCGCCGCTCGTTCGGCGTAACGAAACTGCGGACGATAGCGCAGCATTTGCTGCTGCACATTTGCGTTCAGATAAGGAAATCCTTTGCGTGCTGATGAATTCTTGAAGGCGAAACAACGGTCGCCGTAAAAGCCTGAAAATCCCATAAACGCTTCGGTCAACGTCTCGCCGCTCATACTTTTAATCGGGTAACGCCATAAACTTTCGACAGTTCCAATAGTCGTCACTTACAACATCTCCTTTTATTCATTCCGCACCTTACACGAAGCAACCTAACGCCGGGACTCATCCGCCGCGCCGAACGATTTCCGCATAATGCAATTACATGCGTAATTACCTCAAACAATTTGGGGACGCTCATTCCACAGCCAAAGCTGACTGACTTAGTCCAGTGTGACGCGTGAATGGTCGGGTGCGCCCTCGCCTTCGACCCAGACTGAGCCGTCCTCGAAAAACTCTTTCTTCCAGATCGGCACTGTGCGCTTGAGTTCGCGTATGACCCACTCACAAGCCTCGAAGGCTGCGCGGCGGTGCGGGGCGCTCACCGCAATGACGACCGATGTCTCGCCGATCTCTGTGCGTCCGGTGCGGTGGACGATGCCGACGTGCTCGATAGGGAAACGACGGTGCGCCTCTTCGCCGAGCCGGCGCATCTCTGCGAGCGCCATCGAGGGGTAGGCTTCGTAAACGAGGTAGAGCGTTCGCCGCCCGCGCGTCCACTCGCGAGCGTAGCCGTCGAGCGTGACGGTCGCGCCGCAGCGTCGGGGCACGACGCGGCGCGCGACCGCGCCCACTTCAATCGGCTCGGTGGTGAGTTCAAAAAAATCGTTCGCGCCCGACGCTGACTCAGCGGTCGCTTCTTCCGAGCCGCCGCTGACGGGAGGGAAGACGGCCAACTCGTCGCCGTCTTTGAGTTCGACATCGAGGTCGCGCGCGTACTCCTGATTGACGGCGACGAGAAGCGAGGCGCTGAAGCGTCGAAGGTCTGGATAAATGTCGAGCAGGCGTTCAAACGCATCGCGCGCGTTCGAGCCTCGGGCGAGCGTGAGAACGGCCTCGTCGGTTGCGGCCTCGCGCGCCGCGCCGAAGAAGAGGACGCGCACGCGCAGTCGTTCTTCGGCTTCTTCGCACGACCTTGTCTGCTTCAAGTCTTCGTCGAGTCTCATACAACGCCGCGCGACTTTGCCCGGTTCCACGCTCTCGCGTGAGACTTCGCCGGGATTCATTCTTCGATGTCGAGTTTCCGCCCGGCGTGACCGTTGCCGCGCGCGAGTTCGTGCGTGCGCGCGCGCGATTCGTATGCGCCGACGGCCTGCGAGAGAAGCGTGTAGAGCCGCCGCAGCCGCTCCGAAGTCGAACGCAGTTCGAGTAGCTGCTGCTTCGTCTCGGCGTCCATCTCGACGACCGCGGCGACAAGAAACGACAGGCGCTCCGGCTCGTCCTGCGGCAGATCGGGGAGCGTGCCGCGCTCGTCGTTGATCGAGCGCATCGCGCGCGCGATACGCATGAACATCTCGGCCACTTCCGCCGCGCGCTTTTCAAGTAGCTGCGCGTCCACGGCCTCTTCGTCCTCGAAGAACTCGACGCGCGCGACGAAGTACGGGTCGCCTCGCTCGACGAAGCCCTCGACGCGGTAGCGCGCGACGCCGACGGTCAGAATGTTCGAGCGTCCGTCGGGCAGCGGCTGAATCTCGACGACCTCCGTCGCACAGCCGACGCTTCCGACGGCGGGGCGCTCGTCCGCGCCCGCGCTCTGGTCGAAGTAGGAGAGGCCGAACAGGTTTTTCGAGACGCGCACGTCGGCGAGCAGTCGCCGGTATCGTTCCTCGAAGACGTGCAGCGGCAGCGGCACGCCGGGAAAGAGAACGAGCGGCAGAGGGAACAAAGGCAGTTCCCGCACGCCGCGCACTTTGTCGAGGGCTTCGGACATAGATAGCTGCCGGCGACCGGCTATAAGCTTTCAGCTAAAGGCAATGAAGACGATTGACGAGGCGGCGCGCTTCTCATCGTCGAAGTGACGCCGCGTGCGCGCCTCGCTCCGAGACTTGAGACTTCGATTCAGTCGTTGCTGGCCGCCGAAAGCTGACCACCGACCGCCTGTTGCGCGTTGCGTTCGAGCGCGCCGAGCGCCGAGGAAGAAGGAGCGACTTCCGGCTCGTTCGCGTGGTCGCGCGCGGCGTCGGCACGCGCGCTCAGTTTCGTCTCGATGAGTTCGAGAATCTCTTCGGGCGGGCGCTCGCCGAGCGCGAACTCTTTTGCGTCGAGGACGAGCGCGGCCATCTCGTCGGCGCGGTCGCGATATCGGTTGTCGCGCGCGATAAGGTCGGCGATGATCCGGCGCTCGCGCTCCTTGCGCGAGGTGTCGGCGTCGAGTCCGGCGGCGACCGCGTACTCTACGGGGACGCTCTGGTTCTTCAGCATGACGTGGAGCGCGCCGGTCGCCTCCGACGCCTCCTCGCGCATACGCCGCAGGTTCAGCAGAGAGTTCTTGAAGCCGAGGTGCCCGCGCAGGTTGATCTCGATGATCGGCGCTGGATGATTGGAGTCGGCATTGTGTGTGCGCGCCTCGCGCCTGACCGTCTCCAAGACTCCGGCGTGGACGGCCTCCGGGTCTTCCGCGCCGGACACGTCGAACGTGAGACGCTGAAAGGGTCGCTGGACGTAATCGTCGATGAACTTGGCGCGGACTGTTTTGTCGTCGTCTACTTCGACGAGATAGAAGCCTCGTTCCTCTCTGTATTCGTCAATCGAGCAGGCTTCGAGCGAGCCGGGGTTGAAGGCCCAGCCGTCAAGCTCGAATCGCTTGTGCGTGTGGCCCAGCGCGACGTAATCGACGAGCGCGCGAAGCTCCTTCAGCTTCTCGACCGAGAGCGCAGGTATGGGCCGGTTGAGTTGGCCTTCAACGTCCGTGTGAAGCAGAAGCACGTTGAACAGAGCTTCGTCGCGCGCGCCGCGGAGCGCGTCCGACAGAAGCGTCATCGCGGTGTTGGCCGACGTGCCGTACCAGTGAGAGCCGAAGATGCGCGCGCCCTTGATGTCGATGTACGAACCCCGGCGCGAGTCTTCGTCCCACGCCGAGAGTTCGACGCGGCCCTCTTCGTAGGACGCGGGTTCGAGCAGGAAGAAGAAACCGGCCTGCGAGAACGAGCGCATCCAACTGTAGTCGGAGACGGCGTCGCGCCGGTCGTGGTTGCCCTCGATTGCCACGACCGGAATCCCGGCGTCCTTCAAGAGTTGGAGTCCCGCGAGCGCGTGGTTCATCGTCTGCGGGTCTATGTTTCGGCGGTCGAAGAAGTCGCCCGCGATGAGCACGAAGTCCACGGCGTTCTGAAGCGCGTGGCGCTCGATTACGTCGTGCCAGCTTCGGAAAAAGTCCTTCGTGCGTTCGTCAAGATTATAGCGGCGGCAGCCGAGATGTACGTCCGAGAGGTGTAAAAATTTAATCATCCGTTCCCGTCTTAACTTAAAAAATCGGCCATGCGAAAAGCTCTAAAAGTCTCTGTATCTTGCCGACATTATACTTCATCGCGACGGGAAGAAGAACTAAAGACAAATGATGAATGCGCAATGATGTGTGATGAATGTGAAGGCAGGCGTCCGCCTTAATTCATCACACATCATTGCGCATTCATCAATAAAAAAAATAAAGCCCCCGCGACACGGGCAGGTGTCTATTTGGAGACGGGGGCTTTGACGGACGCACAAGGCAGAAGGGTTGCCGTAACGCGCGCCCGCCGGCACGGCCACTCGAATTGGGGTAGGCGAGGGCCGAATATTAAATCAAAGAGCGTTCAGGCGCGCGGTGGTGCAGACCGCATGAAAGCCGCGCCTTCTTGTTTGAGGGCCACGACCACGAGGTCGCGCGCCGGGGTGAAAACTCGTATGTAAGATTTCATGCCGCCGCCAGCCGGCGCGCGAGCGCCGTGCGCCTGACGGTCGAGAGCAGCCGCTCAACGTCGAGCGGCTTGTCGAAGAAGCCGTCCGCGCCGCGTCTCATGCAATCCTTCTGCATCTCGACCGACGGGTCGGAGCTTGCGACGAAGACTTTTGAAAAAGGCAGATGACGCCTGACGAAGTCGAGCACGCGAAGGCCGGTGTCCGGCGCGTCGAGCGTGGGCGGCAGATGGAGGTCGAGTACGACGGCGTCCGGCTCGTAGATGGTCGCGCGCCGTATTGCCGACGACAGGTTGTTTGCCGTCATCACCTCGAACTCGTCGCACAGAGTCCAGAAGAGTTGCCGCGTGATCGCAACGTCGTCGTCAACAATCAGTACCTTCGGCTTCATCATCGTCGTCTTCCACATCACCGACCAAAATCGCGCCCTCGGCGCTCGAAATATTCATGTACGTAAAAGACCTTTTCGGCGGATGCCAGGGAGTCGAATCCTTCCGCGCTCACAACATCGCAACGCACGTGCCAGCGCGGGCGTTGCGAATTCACGCCGGAAAAACACGAACGCTTTTTTCGCACAAGTCGGTGTGTTAACAGGAGTGGACAGGGAGAAGGGCGTGCGTGTGTACAAATGTCAACAAAAGCGGCGAGCCGCCCTGTTCAGACGCCGTTGATGTTGAGTTCGCTGATGAGTCGGTGGAGGTATGATCGGCTGATGCCGAGGCGGCGTGCGGCGGCGGCGCGGTTGCCGCCTTCGGCTTGCAGGGATGAGATGACCAGACGGCGGCGGAGCGCGAGCGTCGCGCCTTCGAGCGTCGTCTCGTCCGGCGCGGCCTGTGTTTGAGCATCGTCCGAGGGCAGCGCGCGCTGCATCTTCTCGGGCAGGAACTCGACGCCGAGGCGCGACTCGCGCGTGAGCACGACGAGTCGCTCGACGAGGTTCTCAAGCTCGCGGACGTTGCCGGGCCAGTCGTACTCCTGCAAGGCTTCGAGGAGCGTGGGTTCGAGTTCGGGCGTCGTGCGGACGTGCTTCTCGGCGGCCTTCGCTGCGAAGTGCGCGGCGAGAACGGGGATGTCTTCGCGCCGCTCGCGCAGCGGCGGCAGGTGCAGCGGCACGACGTTGAGACGGTAGAAGAGGTCTTGGCGGAAGCCCCCGCGCTCGACCTCCTGTTCGAGGTCGCGGTTCGAGGCGGCGATCAGCCGTATGTCAACTTCGATTGAGCGGTTCCCGCCGACGCGCTCGAATGTGCGCTCCTGAAGCACGCGCAGGAGTTTGACCTGCACGGTGGGAGTCAGTTCACCGATCTCGTCGAGGAAGAGCGTGCCGCCGTCGGCAAGCTCGAAGCGGCCCTTGCGTGCCTGCGCCGCGCCTGTGAACGCGCCCTTCTCGTGGCCGAAGAGTTCCGACTCGATGAGCGATTCGGGCAGCGCCGCGCAACTGACGGCGACGAAGGCAGCGCCGCACCGCGCACTCTCCTCATGGAGCGCGCGCGCGACGACCTCTTTGCCCGTCCCGTTCTCGCCCGTGATGAGGACTGTCACGTTCGTGTCGGCGACGGCGCGCGCCTGCTTCAGCACGCTTTCGAGAGCGGCGCTCGCGCCGACGAAGCGACCGAAGCCGCGGAACATCGTAAGCTCCGAGCGCAGGCGCAGAACCTCGCATTCGAGACGACGGACGCGCGCCGCCTGCGCGACGATGTGCGAGACTTCCTCCTCGTCAAACGGCTTCTCGAAGAATCCGTATGCGCCGCGGCGGACGGCTTCGAGCGCGGCCTGCTTATTGTCGCTGCCCGTGATGACGACGACGGGGACTGCCGGGCGCTCGGAGCGGGCGGCCTCGACGACGGCGAGTCCTTCCTCCATCCCTTCGAGATCGGGCGGCAGGTGCAGGTCGCAGATGCAAACGTCAACGCGCTCGCGCCTGAACATCTCGACCGCCTCGGCGCGCGTCTCGGCTTCGAGCACGCGATGGCGTTCGGCGAGCGCCCATTGAAGTTGACGGCGGAGCAGGCGGTCGTCGTCAACCACGAGCACCGTCGTCTTCTTGTCCGCTTGTTCGTTCATGGCTTATTGAACGGGCCGGTCAGCTACTTGCGAGCGGTAGAGAGCGGGTAGAGATTCGCGGCAACGCAACCCGGTCGCTACCGCTCGCGGTTCTGTTCCCGCGGTCTCGAATGAACTTTCTATCGGGAAAAACTGAAAGGAATCTATCGAACGAGCGCGGCCCTTGCTTCCCGGTTGCGGCATCCGTCGCCTTCTACGTCTGCACGCGTCGCTCGCCCGATCTGAACAGGCGGGATGGTAGCACGACGCGGAAGCGTGTGCCAGTGCCGACCTTCGACTCGACTTCGAGGCGACCGCCGTGCGCCTCGACGATCTCGCGGCACGTGAAGAGGCCGAGTCCGATGCCCTTGTTCTTCGTCGTCGAGAAGGGGCGGAACAGTCTGGTCTTGACGAACTCATCGCTCATCCCCGCGCCCGTGTCGGAGACGCCGACGAAGACGTAGTCGCCCGCGAGTCGGCCCGCCTCGACCGTCAACTTCCCGCCCTTCGCGCCCATCGCTTCGAGCGCGTTGATGACGAGATTCTCGACGACGTTCTCGACGCGCTCCGGCTCGACCGTAGCGACGAGGCTGTCGGGGAGTCGCGCCTCGATGTCGTAGAGCGGGCGCGAAGGCTCGGCGTTGATTGCGAGCACGCGGCGTATGAGCGGCACGAGGTCTGTCTGGCGTGCTTTCAGGCGGTACTCGCCGCTCAGCGACTTGGCAGGCTCGCTCAGCCGCGCGACCGTGCGCTTCAGCTTCTCGGTCGCCTCGCGCAGCGACTCGATGGCGTCGGCGCGAAACTCCTCGCGGTGAAACTGTCGCTCCATGTTCGTCACCAGCATCGACAGACCCGCGATAGCGTTCTTCAGATCGTGCGAGACCATCGCGGAGATTCTGAGGAACGACTGAAACTGGCGCGACTCGGCCTCGCGCGCGACCAACTCGCGCAGGCGGTCGCTCATCGTGTTGAAGCTCTCGGCCAGATCGCGCGCCTCGCCGCTCGCGCTGACGTTGATGCGCTGTTCGAGGTTGCCCGCGGCGATTGCCGACGCGCCGCGCGCCACGCGCCCGACGGCGAGAGCCTCCTGCCGCGCGATTCGCAGCAGCAGCGCGAGCGCCGCCGCGCACGCGACGAGCGCAAGCGCGGCGGCGAAGAGAAAGGAGCGGCGCGCGGGCGCGACCGAAGCCGCGTAGTCTTCCGACACCGCGAGCGAAAGCTTCGTCGCGCCGACCTGCCGGAACGCGGCGAGCCAGCGGTCGCCGTCCGGCGCGTCGTAAAAGCCGTAGCCTTCCGCGCCCGATCTCATCCGCGCAGCAACGTCTTTGAAGTAAGGCAGAGAGTCCGAGGCCGCTCGGTTCGCCGCGCCGTTCGTGTTATAGACGACCGTGCCGCTCGCGTTGTCGAGCACGACGACAGCGGCGCGCTCTGTCTGCGTCGTCGCCCCGTCCTCGCCGCCCGCCGGAGCCACGGTCGCACCGTCGCTGCTTTCGCCGATCTCTCTCTTGATAACGTCGCCGGGTCTGACTTCGGCGACGACGGCGGCGACGGGCCGCGCGGGCAGGGCGGAGTTTGAATCGAAGACCGGGACAGTGATGCGCAGCGCCAGCGCCGCGCCGTTAGACCCTTCAGCGACGGGCGAGCGCAGTGCATTCGCGTCCCTTGTGTTCCAGACGCGCTCGTCGTAGCGCACCTCGCCGCTGACGAAATTCGTCGTCTGGAAATTCAAGCCGCCGCCGCCCGCGCCCGCCTCCGACTTCACGCGGAACAGCGGTCGCCCCGAAGGGTCGAGGCAGGTTACGGCTTCGAGAATGTCGCGGTTGTCTATGAAGTAAGTGCCGAAGTCCGCGCGCACCGCGTCGGGCACGTCCGGCGAAGCGCCGCGCGCAGGGCCGTTCGACGCGGGCGCGCCGGCGCCGGACGCGGTTGCAACGGCGGGCGTCGAAGCCTGTCTCTGTCGCACGTACTCGCGCAGTGAATCCGAGCCGGCGAGTTCGAGGAGGCGCGAGTCCTGCGCGTCGAGCACGCGCCCTATCCTTCGCGCCGCGCGCGCCGCACGTGCCTCCGCGCCCGCGCGCACCGAACCTTCGACCGCGCCCACGCCGCCGCGATAGCCGACGAAGATCAAAGCCACCAGCGGCAAGAGCGCGAGCGCGACGAAGATAAGTATCAGCTTGGTTCTAAGATTCAAGGCGTTCAACGGCGCTGAAGCTATCAGCCTTCGAGCCGCGCGTCCATCGTAATCTCTGCGTTGAGCACGCGCGAGACGGGGCAGCCCGCCTTCGCGTTTTTGGTCGCAGTCTCGAATGTCGATTGCTCGCCGCCGGGTATGCGCGCCGAAACGTCGAGGTGGACTTTCGTTATCGTGAACCCGGCGTCGGTCTTCTCAAGCCTTACCGACGCAGTCGTCCTTATCTCGTCCGCCTTCATCCCTGCGTCTTCGAGTTGCTTCGACAGTGCCATCGAGAAACATCCGGCGTGCGCCGCCGCGATCAACTCTTCCGGGTTCGTGCCCTTGCCGTCCTCGAAGCGCGTAGCGAAAGAGTATTGCGTATCCGAGAGCACGCCGCTCTCGGTCGAGATCGTGCCCTTGCCGTCCCTCAAACCACCCTGCCAAACCGCCGAACCTTTTCTGAGCATATATTCTCCTTCGTCCATCCAAATGATTTTTAAGAACTCGCGAACAGGAACTTGAGCGAAGCTAGACGCGCGCGCGACCCAACCCGTCGAGGATCGGGCCGATGCGCTCGACTACGACGGCGTGCGCCGCGCCGTTCGAGGCGATGATGCCATTGCGGTTTAGAACGTCGGGCGTGTTGTATTGAAGCGGCTCGCCCCACAAGTCCGTCATACGCCCGCCCGCCTCGGCAAGCACGGCCTCGGGCGCGCAGGTGTCCCACTGTTTCGTCTTCGGCGAAACGTGGATGTAGAGGTCGCACTGTCGCTCGACCAGCAGCCCGACTTTTATCCCGACCGAGTGGCTCTTGACTTCGGCGCGCACGCCGAGCGCACGCACAATCGAATCCATGCGCGGGCCGCGGTGCGAACGACTTTCAGCGAGACGCATACGCGCGAGATTCGTCTCCGTGGTGACGCGAAGCCGCTCGGCCTTCAAGGATTTTCCGGCCTCCGAAGTCGGGCGCAAAACCCACGAGCCTTGGCCGCGCGCGGCCCAGTAGAGAACGTCGGTCGCGGGCGCGTAGAGAACGCCGAGCACGCTCCGGCCCGCGACGGCCAGACCGATCTGCACGGCGAAGTCGCCCGTGCCCGCGATAAATCCCTTCGTGCCGTCGAGCGGGTCAACCATCCAGACGCGCTCGCGCGACAGGCGACGTTCGGTGTCAACCGACTCTTCTGCGAGCACGCCGTCGTCCGGGAACTCTTCGCCGAGGCGGCGCACGATCAACTCGTTGACCGCGCGGTCGGCCTGCGTCACGGGTTCGTCGAACTCCTCTTTGTGCTCGACCCGAAGCGGCCTGCCGTAGAACTCAAGCGCCGTCTCGCCCGCGCGCAACGCAATCTCCGTCGCAACGCGAAGCTCGCGCTCGAACTCACCCTTTGCCACTTCCAATAATGCCGCCATGAACGTTATTCGGGATTGATTCAAGGGATGAAGAAGTAATGATGAATGCGGAACGATGAATAATGCGAAACGATGAATGATGAGTAGGAAATAAAGCTCACTGCTTCTCGTTCATCATTCATCACTCATCATTCATCACTCATCACTCATCATTTTCCTCTCTGTCCATCTCTGTTAATTATTCTTCCTCGACTTCGCGCGCGGCGCGGCGAATGGCGTCGAGCGTTATCTCGATGTCGCGTCGCGTCGTGCGGAAGTTCGTTATCGAGGCGCGGAGCGCGAAGCGGCCTCGAAGGACTGCGTTCGAGATGTAGGCCGCGCCGCCGCGCTGCACGCGATGCATAACGCGCGCGTTCAGTTCGTCGAGCCGCGTGTTGATGCGCTCGCGCTCGTCTTCTTTCCCGGCTTCTTCGAGTTCGCGACGCGCGCCCGCCGGCAGGTATCGGAAACAGCAGATGCCGAGCGTGACGGGCACGAGCAACTCGAAGTCTTCGGAGGCGCGGACGCGCTCGGCCATGAAAGAGGCGAGTGCGCAGTCCTCTTCGATAGAGGCGCTCAAGCGCCGCGCGCCGTAGTAGCTGAGCGCAGCCCAGACCTTCAGCGCGCGGAACGGTCGCGAAAGCTCCGTGCCGTAATCCCAGAAGGCGAAGGCTTCGTCCTCCTGCTGCTCGAAGACTTTGATGTAGCCTTCTTCCGTCCCCGCGAACGCGGCGCGCGCACGCGACGGATCGCGGAAGATGAGACAGCCGCAGTCGAGCGGCGCGTAGAGCCACTTGTGCGGGTCGAGCGAGATCGAGTCGGCCTCGTCGAGTCCTGCGAAATGCTCGCGCTTGCTTCGGACGGACGCGGCGAGCGCGCCGTAAGCGCCATCGACGTGGAACCAGAGCGAGTGTTCACGCGCGACGCGCGCGACTTCCGCGAGCGGGTCAACAGCGCCGGACGAGACTGTGCCCGCGCTCGCCACGACGCAGAAGGGTCGAAGACCCGCGCGCGTGTCTTGTTCGACAAAGTCGCGCAGCGCGCGAACGTCAACGCGGAAGCCTTCGTCCGAAGGGACGAGCCGCACCTGCCCGCGCCCGATTCCGAGGATGTCTGCGGCCTTCGGGACGGACAGATGAATCTGGTCGGAGGCGTAGATGGTCATCGGCGCGCCCGCTCTCCAGAGTCCTTCGCGCGAAGAGTCGTGCGAGGCGGCGCTCGAATCGCTTTGCGCGAACTCGCGCGCCTTCGCGCGGTGCGCGACGAAGAGAGCGTTGAGGTTCGCCATCGAGCCGCCACTCGTCAAGAGTCCGCCGCAGGCTTGACTGCTGCCCGCGACCGCGAAGCCGATCATCCCGGCGAGCCAACGCACGACCGTCCGCTCGACTTCGGTCGCGGAGGGCGCGGAGCGCCACGAGGTCACGTTCGCGTTGAGCGCGGAGGCGAGCATCGACGCAAACACGCCGACGGGCGACGCGGGCGAGGCGACGTAGCCGAACATCCTTGGATGTCCGTTCTGCCTGCTCTGTCGGATGATCCCGGCGCAGCCGCGCTCGATGTCACTTAAACTCAAGCCCTCGGAAGGGAGCGGAGAGCGGAAGAGTTTGGCGACCGTCTCGGCTGACGTTTCGGGGAAGACGGGAAGCGCGTCGGGCGCGTCGATGCAACGCAACGCCAACTCCTGAAATGCGCGGGCCATCGCGTGCAACTCGTCGGGCGGAAGGTCGAGCGTCGTCGCGCGCAAAGAGTCAGACGACTCTGCGGCGTCGTTCGCCGGCTCGCCGCGCTCTTTCTCGAACTCGTCCGTCTTGCTCCGCTTTTCTCGCGTGTTCATCTTTACCTCAACCCTATCATATCGCCTCTGCTTAATTGAAGCGTCCAGACTTCCACACGCGCTGTGATAAACTGCGCGCGCAATTCGGGAAGAACGGATTGGAGAAATGTAGATGACTTTGCACGGCTTCGCCACGAGCGAGGGGACGGCGCGCTACCGCGAGCGTTTCGCGGGAGTCGTCGCGGAGGGCCACTTCAGATTCGAGCAGAACTTGTGGCTCTCGTCGGTCGGCATAGGCACATACCTCGGCGGCGCGGACGAAGAGACAGACCGCGCATACGCCGACGCCGTTGAGCGCGCGGTCGAACTCGGCGCGAACGTCGTTGACACAGCCGCCAACTACCGATACCAGCGCAGCGAGCGTTCGGTCGGCGAGGCGCTACGGCGTCTCGGCGAGCGCGGCTTCGCGCGCGAAGAGATCGTCGTCTGCACGAAGGGCGGCTACCTGCCTTTCGACTCGCGCCGCCCTTCGAGTCAGGCCGAAGTGCGTACTTACATCGAAGAGACGTTCGTGCGCACGGGCGTCGCCGACTTTTCGGACATCGTCGGCGGGAGCCACTGCATGACGCCGCCGTTTCTCGCGCACCAACTCGCGCAGTCGCTCCGCAACACCGGCCTCGAAACGATTGACGTTTATTACGTCCACAACCCTGAGTCGCAACTCCCGTCCGTCTCGCGCGAAGAGTTCGACAGGCGGCTGCGCGCAGCCTTCGTGCAGTTGGAGCGCGAGCGCGCCGAAGGGCGCATAAAGTTTTACGGCGTCGCGACGTGGAACGGCTTTCGCGTCGCCGTGGACGCGCGCGGGTATCATTCGCTCGAACGTATTTGTGAGCTTGCGCGCGAAGCGGGCGGCGACTCGCACGGCTTCCGCTTCGTACAACTCCCCGTCAACCTCGCGATGCCCGAAGCGCTCGTCGCCGAAAATCAAACTTATCAGGGCGCGCACGTCTCTCTGCTCGAATCCGCGAAGGCGCTGGGCGTGACGGTCGTCGCGAGCGCCTCGATACTTCAGGGCAAGGTCGCCGAAGACCTGCCCGAACACATACGCGAGCCGCTCGGCTCGCTCTCGACCGACGCGCAGACCGCCATCCAGTTCACGCGCTCGACGCCCGGCGTCACGACCGCGCTCGTCGGCATGAGCAGCCGCGAGCACGTCGAGGAGAACCTGCAACTCGCCCGCGTCCCGCCCGCGAGCGCCGTCGATTACAGCCGTTTGTTCACGCAGGGCGGTGAGTGAAGGAAGAGTTTGAGGAGGACGCGATGAGCGACGACGGGATGAAGTCGTTTGATGAGTTCTGGCCGTTCTACGTGCGCGAGCATGGCGAGCCTTTGACGCGCGCGCTGCACGCGGCGGGCACGGTCGCGAGCGCGACGCTGCTCGTCGGCCTGCTCGCGACGGGGCGCTGGCGTTGGCTCCCTTTAGTGCTCGCCGCGGGCTACGGCCCGGCTTGGGTCGCGCACTTCTTCGTCGAACACAATCGCCCCGCGACCTTCAAGCACCCGCTCTGGTCGCTCATGGGCGACTACAAGATGTTCGCGCTCATGCTCGCGGGCCGCATGGACGAAGAAGTCGCCCGCGCGCGCCGCGCCGAGACGCTCGCCGGCTGACTTTGAAGCGGAGCCGGTTAACTTTAACCAAACCTAATCAAGCTCACCCGGCGGCCTCCGTCGTGTCGGGCGCGGGCGTCGTCGCCTCGTCTTCCGAAGCGCGCTGCTGGCTCTTCTGGTAGAGGTACGAGACGGCGAGCAGGATCGCGCCGAGGACTATGAAGGAAATGATTCTGTAAACGCGGTCGAGCGATGACAAGTCCCAGAAGAAAACTTTGAGCGTCGTCAAAGAGAGCAGCGCGAGCGCCATCAGCCTGAGCAGACGCGCGCGTCGAATGCTTCCCACGGCGAGCAGGCACGCGCCGTAAACCGCCCACACGACCGACAGAGACAACTGCTTCGCAAGCTCGGTGTCGCGCAGCCGAACAGCGTCTGCGAGCGCGGCGCTTCGCGCGTCGAAGAAGCCTATGGCCTCCGCGCTCAGAACGACTATCGCCAGAAGGTTCGCGGCGACGGTCGCGGCGGGGCGCACGAACGAAGCTTCCTCGAAGCCGTCGCCCGCGCGTGCGTAAGAGCGCACGACGAAGCCCAACGCCGCGACGTAGAGCGCGAAGGCCGCGAGCGTCCGGTTGAAGACCGGCACGTGCCAAGCCGCGTCGTAGTAAATTAAATTCGACAGGACTATCGCCGCCGCCGCCGCGAGCACGAGCAGCCCGCCCCAACGCCAGCCGCGCACGCCGCGCCGCGCGCCGTACAGAAACGCGCACGCGCCGTAGAGCGTCCAGACCACGGCGAGCGCGAACGCCTTGCCCTCAGCCAATTGTCCGAAGATGGTCGAGCCGGACTGTGCCGCGCCCGCCGCGAGACGGTCGTAGTAACCTAGGGCCTCGATGCTCGACGCCGCGAGCGCGAACGCGCCTGCGGCGATGAGAAACGCGGGCAGCATCACGCGCCGCTCGTCGTCTTCCAGCGCGCCCGTGCGCGCGCACAGATACGCGCCGAAGGCGAATGCCGCGACGAGCAGTGCGTAGGCCATGAAAGTCTGGTTCGCTACGGGCGAGTGCCATGCGGCGGCGTAGTACGCCGAGTCGAGCGAGACGATTTTGAGCGCCGCCGCCGCGAGCAGCAGCAGAGCGATCCAGCGCAGCACGACGAATCGCCGGAGGACTCCGAGCGCGAAGGTCGTCGCCGCGTAGATGACCCACAGCGCCGTGAGCGAGAACTGCCTCGACTCCTCGACGCGCGCGCGCGTGTCGCCGCCCGCGCCCGCGCCCGGCAGGCGCGAGTTGAAGTAGTCGTTCACGTCGAGCGAAAGGAGCGCGAGCGCGAGCGCGTTGCCCGCGAGCGCGAAGAAGGTCTTGATCGTGTTTCGCTCGTCCTCTTCGAGTTCGCCGTGGCCCCTGTAGAGCCACCCCGCGCCCGCCAACGCGCCGACGAGCACCGCGCACGAGAGCGCGCGCCGGTTCAGGAGAGGCACGAACGACGGGTCAACGCCGTATGCGAACTCGCGCATGTCGAACGCGAACCAGTGGACGACCGCCGCGCAGAAGATGGCGAGCGCGGCGTGGCGCGGCGCTCGCTCGCCCGAACGAAGCCCGACCCACGTCAGCATCAGAGCCTCGACCGCCCACGCCATCGTCACCCAGTGCAACTCGAATTCAATCGCGAGCGCCATCGTCAGAAACGTCGCCGCAGCGGCGACGTAGCTGTATCTGAGCAGGCGGTCGTCGGGGTTCCAACGCCAGACCGTGTAGAACAGGCAGGTGAAGAAGGCCGAGATGAGAAGCGCCTGAGAGGCCGGCGACGTGTGGTCGTAGCCCGCGCGCAGAAGCATCAGGTAGCTCAGGCCGAAGTAGAACGATGCGTTTGAATAGGCAAGCGACACGTCGAACCAGCGCGAGGAGCGGCGCGCGAGCGTGTTGTGAAAGACGGCGAGCAAAGAGTAAAGAACGAAGAAGACGCTCAGGAAAGCGAGCGTCGTCCAGAATTTTCCCGGCTCGAAGAAACTGAGACACCAGCCGACGGTCATCAAGACCGTACCCGCGAACGAGAGAAAGTCGAGACTGCGCCAACGCTTGAAATAGGCGACGGCCAGCACGCCCGCGTCGAGCAGCGCGACGTATGTGAAGAGCGCGACCTCGTTGTCGCGACCCGTCGAGAGAAGCAAGGGCGTCAGGAATCCGCCGACGAGTCCGAGTATTGCAATCGAGAGTGCGTCGAGACGAACTGAGAGCGCGACGGCGATTGTCGTGACCGCCGCCATCAGAAGGAACGCGACCGGCTGCGGGATGAGTTGATAAAAATTGTATGCGGCGTAGTCCGAGAGATAGAGGATTAGAATGCCGCCGCCTGAAAGTATGAAGGCGTACTGGCGAAGCCCCCGCCCACGAAGGCGCTCGCCTGTGTAGAGCAGCGCGACGCCGCCTATCGCGCCCATCAGGACGCGCGCGCCGGGGCCGATCCAATCGTTGTCAATCGCGAGCTTGAGCGAGAAGGCGACCGTGAGCACGACGAAGATGATGCCCGCCCATGCAAACCAAACTCCGCCGATGAGCGATTCGAGGTCGCGGCGCTTCGGTTCTTTCTTAACATTCGTCCGTGCGACCGTTTGCGCGACCGGGTTCGCGGACGTTCTGCCCGCGGCGCGAGCGTTGTCCGATGCCGAAGATTCTCGCGCGGCAGTCGTCGCTCTCGCCGTCGGCGACGATTCACGCGCCGCACTCTCTTCCGCCGCTGGCGCACGCGCGCCTTCTGTCTCCGCCATCCACGAATGCGTGTCGTGCTTTTCGGCTTCGCCCGAAGGCGAAGGCATAGACCATTCGTGCGGTTGTTTCTCCTGCGTCTCTTGCTGCGCCGGTTGAGTTGGCGGCTCGGCGGCTGGCGTTTCGATTTTAGTCGCGGGCGGCGCTTCGGCTTGAGCGGGGCGCGTCTCGGCTCGCTCGCCCGCGTGTGTCTCTTGTCGCGCCCGCGTCCGAGCGGTCGGCAGCACAGGCTCGATTGCCATGCGACGCTCGATTGCGTGGAGGCGCGCGGTGTGCGATTGGAGCAGGCTCTCCAGATGGTCGAGCCGCTCGACGAGTTGTTCGAGGAGTTGTCGCGAGGGCAAGTCTTCGGCCATGTGCTCTCCTGAATCCGCCTGCAAAGCGTGCGCGTCGATTCGCGGCGCACGCGGCTGCTCAATGATAGAGCAGGACGATGAAAGGCAGAAGTTAAAAGGCGAAAGAAAAAAGAAGGTCGAAGACTGCCGCCGCGACTCTAGTCGCCGTCGAGAGGCGTCGCGGTCAACTTTCTTCTCTTTTTTCTTTCGCCTTTTTACCTTTGCCTTCGCGCGATTCGCTCGTCAGGAACTTTTCGATGAAGCCGCGCAACTCTTCGAGCGAGAAGTCGGCGACGACGCGATAGACGCGCGCGTGAACGCCGGGCGGCGTCCGGGCTTCAGGTCGCCGCTCACGACGCCGAGCATTATCCGCCGGACGAGTTGTTCGCGCAGCGGAACGTCGCCGCTCTTCGAGAGCCGGAGGCGCATGAAGAAGATTTCCGACGCCGCGTGCCGCCCAAGCGTTAACGCCTTCGCCGGCCCGCGTGTCGATTCGGGTAATTCCGCTCGCGCTCGGCCTGCTCCCTTACGGCGAAGTCGCGGCGGACTGACAGCGTGATGAGTAGAGAAGCGAGCAGGAGAAAGAAGACAAACAAAAAAGTCAGGAATCCCATCCGTCTTGGCCTTCCGTCATTTGGGATGGCGGCAGAAACTCACCGCGCGTTAGAGCCTTGACCTGCTTGATAGAGTCCTAACCTGCTTGATCTTCGTCGGGAAAAATATTGCACCGGAAAAACTGAAAAGCGCCGGCCTTTTTTTAGATGCTTATGCACTTGCGCTGAGGTCGTGGCGACCTAGCTTGAGGTAGAGGCCGCGACGCGTGAGTCCCAACTCGCGTGCCGCGCGAGAGATGTTGCCGTTGTGCTTGCGCAGAGCCTCGGCGATCATGCGCCGTTCGAGTTCTGACATAGCGTCGGCGAGCGTGAGTCCCTGTGAGATTGCGTCCGCCGCCGCCGCCGCGCCGAGGCCGGAAGACGCGGAGAGGTGATGCGCGTGCGCGGCGCTCGTCTGCGAAGGGAGGTATGCGTGCCGGAGTTCGGGCGAGAGGTGGTCGGGCGTGATGACGACGCCGTCCTCGGCGCGCGCGATGATGCGCTGAATCTCGTTCGTTAGTTGGCGGACGTTTCCGGGCCAGTCGCAGACCATCAGAAGGTCGAGCGTCTGCGGCGTGATCGTGATGTCGCGCCGACCGAACTTGTTCGAATAGTGGTTGACGTAATAGTTGACGATCATCGGAATCTCGCTGCGGCGCTCGCGAAGGGGCGGCACGCGGAGCCTGATGACGTTCAGGCGATAGTAGAGATCTTCGCGGAAGCGACCGTCGGCGACCATGCCTTCGAGGTCTGTGTTCGTCGCGGCGATGATGCGAACGTCAACCTTCTGCGGTCGCTGCTCGCCGAGCGGCTGAATCTCTCCCTCCTGCAAAAACCTGAGAATCTTCGGCTGAACGTCGAGCGGCAGGTCGCCTATTTCGTCGAGAAAGAGCGTGCCGCCCGCGGCGCTTCTGATGACGCCGGGCGAGTCCTGAACCGCGCCCGTGAACGCGCCGCGGCGATAGCCGAAAAGATAGCCTTCGGAAAGTTCCTTCGGCACTGCGGTGCAGTTGAACGGGACGAAGACTTTATTCCTGCGCGACGAGAGCGCGTGTATGGCGCGCGCGACGAGTTCCTTGCCCGTGCCCGACTCGCCCGTAGTCAGCACGGTCACGTCGGACGAGCGAATCTTGTGAACCTCTTCGACGAGCCGGGTCATCGCCGGACTCGAATGTATGAAGCCGGGCATGAGCGAAGCGCCCGCGAGCGAGTCCTGCGCGCTCGTGTCTTGCCCCGCGCGCGCGCGAGTCCTGAGCGCGCACACGTCCATGCCGAGTTCGACGACGCGCAGCAGCGGCTCGAAGGGCGCGCCGCCCGGAAGCGAACAGAGGGCGCGCGGCGAGACGAACAGGGTCGCGGGCGGCGCGCTCGAAGGATGTAGTTGAATGAGTCGCGCGTCCTCGCGCTCGGCCAATCGCTCGCGCTCCTCTTCGGTCGTAGCGCGTTCGAGTCCGGCGATGACCTGCGCGGCGTCGGTGTTCGTGAAGCCGTGCGCGACGGCCACCTTCATGTGTCCCTCGTCGTCGCGCTCGGCGATGAGCACGCGCGGGGCGCGCGTCTCCTGCTGCAAGACCGCCGCGAGTTCGCGCAGCAGTAGCTCGCGCGACGCGACCGCCTCGGCGAGTCGAAGGGTCAGAAGCTGCGCGGGCGCGGGAGGCTCGATGATCTGCTCTTCGGGCGCGTGGCTCTCGAACTCTTCGAGAAATTCTTCGGCGCGTTCGAGGTCAAGCTTCGCGCCGAGTTCGCGGAAGGTGTGAGCAGCGAGGCCGAGGTGCTCCGCCGCGCGCGTGGGCTGTGCGATGGCGCAGGCGCGTCCCAAAAGATAATGCGCGCGAGCCGTGCGATAACGGTCGCCGATCAACTCGCTGATCGAGAGGCAGCGACCGAAGTGATGCGCGGCGAGCGTCGCGTCTCTTTGTTCGAGCGCGAGCAATCCGTAAACGCGCTGCGCCTCGCCGGAGACGGCGATGTCCGTGGCTGAGTTGGCTACTTCCTCGGAAACTTTTTCCAGAAGCGCAGCGCAGGCGTCCGGTTCGCCGGTTTGCAGGCGTGCCTCGGCGAGCAGGAGGTTCGACTCGCAGACGGCCTGCCGGTCGCCGATCCTCTCGGCCAGCGCCAGCGCCCGCCCGCCCATCTCAATCGCCTTGTCCGTGAGGCCGAGCGCGATGTAGCAGCGCGTCGTAGTCCGCATTGCCTGCGCCGAGTACCAGTTCTTCCCGCTGCGTGCCGCGGCCTCGATGGCGCGTTCGAGATAGACGCGCGCGCCTTCGAGTTCGCCTCGATACATCCGAAGCTCGCCGAGCGAGTCGAAGATCATCGAACTCGCCGCGGCGTTCTCGTCAATCTCCATCGCGATCTCTAGCGCGCGCTTGAGTGCCGCGTGCGCGCGATCCCATTCGCCGATGAGCATCAGGTTGATGCCGAGATTGTTGAAGCCCGTCGCCGCGTTGTCCTTGTGCTCGGTCGTCTCGTAGCACGTGACCGCCTTCTCCAGCGCGCGTATGCCGTCGTGAGGCCGCTTGAGAAACCAGTACGCGCCGGCGATGTTGTTGTAAATCCTGCCGAGCACGTGCGCCGCCGGTCGGTCGCCGATGAGTTCGATGGCCTGCTCGAAGTTCTCAAGCGCCTGCTCGTACTGCCCCTCGTGCGAGTCGGCCATCGCGAGGCCGAAGTAGCCTTCGGCGAGTCCGCGCCAGTCGCCCGTGCGCCGGTAGTATTCGAGCGCCTTGTTCGAGTGGTCGCGCGCAATCGAGTATTCGTTGATCGAGCGATAGACGCGCGCCAGCGCCGCGTAGATTTCGCCGAGTTGCGCGTCGGAGCCTGCGCGCTCGGTCGCCGAGCGAAGCTCCGCGTTGAGGATGGCGATTGCCTTCGGGTGGTCGCCCGTGTAGTTGTATGCCAATCCGAGTTGTACGCGCACGGCCGTGAGCGTGTCGGCTTCGAGCGCGCCCGAAGTCTCCGCCGACTCGTACATCTGCACTGCTTCGAGCGCGTCGCCGTAGCGCCCGCGCATTTCGAGCGTGGCCGAGAGCATCAGCCGCGCGCGGGCGAGCGCGGCGCGGTCGCGCTTCGCGGCGGAGACGATCTGGCGCAGACGCGGCTCGGCGGCGCGCGGCAGTCCCCGGTCTAAAAGCTCGCGCGTCTCTTCTAGTTGTTGTTCGAGCGGGACTGTCGCGGCCACGCCGCGCCCCGAAACGGAGCGATGCGCGCCACTAATAGGCACGACGGGCGTCGCCCCGGAATCAATCGCGCGACTGCCCGAACCTGCGTCGCCTTTCTGCAAGCGTGAAATCATACGGCTAGTTATGCGCTCGCTTTTAGAGACGTGTCGGCGCTCTAATTCTTTTGCTGTTGCGGCGGTTGGAAGAAGAGTGCCCCGCTTCTCGAAAATTCGCACCCTTCAGAACACTGCCAAAGGCTTGACGATTCCAAACTTTAGCACAGCAATGTGGAAAACAGAAGAGAGTATGTAGTGGGCGGCGAGCGGTGAGCATCTGGTTAAAGACCGCGCAGCCCCGATTTCACTCGCTGGCCGTCTTACTGCTCGCCGCTCATTCCGGGAAGAGGCACACGGGTTGATGAAGTCAGGAAGGGATTGATTTGTAAGAGTCGGTTTGGTACAAACGCGGCAAGCAACATTTCCAGTTCGCACTGAGACGATACGGCTGGCCTCGGGGTCACGCGTGCGCGTGCGCTCGCGGCGAGGGTGGCCGAAGCGATTGCGGCAGGACTTCCGTCTTCCGTGCAGGAGGGGCAGATGGCCGAGACGGTTTTGCAGCGCGCGGGAAAGGGTGAGCCGGGGAAGTTCAAACGCTGGCTGCTCAAGGGACACCAGAAGGGCGCGGAGGGGGCGCACGAGCACGCGCCTAAACACCACCAGCATTCATGGTGGCAGGTCATGTGCCTGACGGGCGTTGACTACTTCTCGACGCTCGGCTACCAGCCCGGCATAGCCTTTCTCGCCGCGGGCATCCTCTCGCCCGTCGCGACTCTGATACTCGTGCTGCTCACGCTCTTCGGCGCGCTCCCGATCTACAACCGCGTCGCGCACGAAAGCCCGAACGGCGAAGGCTCGATCTCGATGCTCGAACACCTTCTGTCGCGCTGGAAGGGCAAGCTGTTCGTGCTCGCGCTGCTCGGCTTCGTCGCGACGGACTTCATCATCACAATCACTCTCTCCGCAGCGGACGCGACCGCGCACGTCATCCAAAACCCTTACACGCCGCACTTCCTCTCGCACCGCATCACTATAACGATGGCGCTCATCGCGCTGCTCGGCGCGATATTTCTTAAGGGCTTCAAAGAGGCAATCGGCATCGCGGTCGCGCTCGTCGGCGTGTATCTCGCGCTCAACGTCGTCGTCGTCGGGCGCGGTCTCTACGAGCTTTTCATCGTTCACCCGGAAGCGATGTCGCACTGGTATCGAGGGATTCTCAACACCACTGTCAACGGCATCAACGTCAACGGAAACGTCTTCCTGATGATCGGCATCGCGCTGCTGCTTTTCCCGAAGCTCGCGCTCGGACTCTCAGGCTTCGAGACGGGCGTGGCCGTGATGCCGCTCGTCAAAGGCGACAAGGGTCACGACGACATCGAGGGGCGCGTGCGCAACACTCGAAAGCTTCTGCTTACGGCTGCGCTCATCATGAGTGTGATGCTGATTACGAGCAGCATCATCACGGCGACGCTCATCCCGCCCAAAGAATTCTTAGCGCCGCCGCCCGGCTCGGAGGATGGAGGCAAGGCTTACGGGCGCGCGCTCGCGTTCCTCGCATACCAGTTTTTCGGAAATGGATTCGGGACGGTTTACGACTTGAGCACGATCTCGATTCTCTGGTTCGCAGGGGCTTCGGCGATGGCCGGACTCCTGAACATCGTCCCTCGCTATCTGCCGCGTTACGGCATGGCACCCGACTGGGCGCTCGCTCAGCGCCCGCTCGTAATCCTCTACACTCTCGTCGCCTTCGCCGTCACGGTCATCTTCGAGGCGGACGTAGAGAAGCAGGGCGGGGCTTACGCGACGGGCGTGCTCGTGCTTATGAGTTCGGCGGCGGTCGCCGTAACGCTCTCGGTCAAGCGCGCGCGAAAAAGCTGGCTGCCCTTCCTGCTCATCGCCGTCGTCTTCGCTTACACGACGATCCAGAACATCCACGAGCGGCCCGAAGGCATCAAGATCGCATCGCTCTTCATCCTGACGATCATCGCCACCTCGTTCCTGTCGCGCGTCTGGCGCACGACCGAGCTTCGCGTCGAGAAGGTCGAACTGGACGACGAGGCGCAACGCTTCATCGCAAATCTGGTCAGGAAGGAATGCGACCTTCGCATCGTCGCCAACCGCCGAGACACGGGCGACGCGTCGGAGTATCGATTCAAAGAGCGCGAGAAGCGGGTTGACAATCACATCCCGACGCGCGACCCGATAATCTTCTTCGAGGTCAAGCCGAGCGACGCGTCAGAGTTCTCCGGCGTGCTTAGAGTCCGCGGCGTGAACGTCGAGGGCTATCACGTTCTGCGCGCAGAAAGCCCGGCTGTGCCGAATGCAATCGCCGCCTTTCTCCTCCACCTGCGCGACACGACGGGCAGGATTCCGCACGTCTATCTCGGATGGAGCGAGGGCAATCCTCTCAAACATCTTCTGAAGTACGTCGTCTTCGGCGAGGGCGACACGGCACCGATCACGCACGAGGTTCTGCGTCAGGTCGAGAAAGACCCGGAGCGTCGCCCCGCCGTGCACGTCGGCGGTTGACGACAATCAGTCGGGGGCTTGGAGTTTCGACTCGCGGATTTGAAATGCGGTCGGGGTTGACCGGCAAAAGGATTTTTCAGACAGAGGAATCCCAACGTGGCGGCGCGCACCGGGGAGGACGCGCGGCGTAGAGACTGGCAGCGTGAGGTTAAAGTTTGGACGCAGGCTTCAGTTGCCGTGGCCGTCAAAGTTGCGGCTGGCGGTAAAACACGGACGGCAGAAAACGGGACGGCCCTGCGAAGGGTAGAACGGGACGGTCGTCGCCTGCCCGCACTGCGCGCACTGAACGGAGACTTCGATGCGCTGGCGCACCCCTGACTCCTGCGCTGCGGCGATGGCCGCGAGCCGTTCGTTCTTCGCCTGTTTGCAGGGCTTGCACCGCTTCGGCTCGTTCTTCAAACCCTTGTCGTGGAAGAAGAGTTGTTCGCCCGCCGTCCAGTTGAACTCCTGTCCGCAATCGACGCAAAGAATGGCACGATCCGCGAACTCAATCTCGGCTTGGCCCCAACCCTCGTCGGTCGTCGGAGGCAGAATCTCTGCTGCTTGAACCTGTGACATGGTTTCCCATCCCCTGTGTAAACCGCCGGACTACGAGGCCATGTGAGAGCCTTCGCCCGGAGGTCGTCTGAAACAGTCGGCTGCTACGTGGGAACTACTGTCGAGCTTAGAACCCGCGACGGGTGCGCCGGAAATCTGCGAGGGACTTACGGGGCTGTTGCCGCGACGAACCACACGGTGCATCGAAGACGGCCCGCTCGTGGCTTAGCACAATATACATATCACAAAAATGTGTCAATGGAGAAGGAAAAGTTTTCGGCCTCGGTCTTGACACCCTCGAAGGCGCGTGACAGCATCACCGCGCCTTTTCATCTTTCTCGGACAGGCGAGCGGCCTGTAATTTCCTGACGCATGAACGTCCTTGTCATCGGCTCTGGCGGGCGCGAGCACGCGCTCTGCCGGACACTCAAGCGCGGCCCGTCGCTAAGGCTTTTCTGCGCGCCCGGCAACGCCGGAATCGCCGAAGATGCAGAGTGCGTGCCTCTGGGCGCGACCGACGTTCCGGCTCTCGCAGACTTCGCCGAGCGCGAGCGGATTGAACTGACGATCCCCGGCGGCGAAGCGCCTCTCGCCGCGGGACTCGCCGACGAGTTCGCGCGCCGCGGACTCTCAGTCGCGGGCCCAGCGCGCGAGTCAGCCCGCCTCGAATCGAGCAAGGCTTTCGCAAAAGAGTTCATGCTCCGCCACAAAATCCCGACCGCGCGCCACCGCGTCGCGGCGTCGGTCAAAGAAGCGACGGAGATTTTGCGGAGCGGCGAGTTCGGCCCGGAAGACTCTTCCGTAGTCGTCAAGGCCGACGGACTCGCGGCGGGCAAGGGCGTCGTCGTCGCGCGCACTCGCGGCGAGGCCGAAGGCGCTGTGCGCGAGATGATGGAAGGCGGTCGAGTAGGCGGCGACGCGGCCCGACGCGTCGTCATCGAAGAGGCTCTCGGCGGGCGCGAAGCGTCGCTGCTGCTCTGGACGGACGGGCGCGACTACGTTCTGATGCCGCCCGCGCGCGACCACAAGCGCGTCGGCGATGGCGACGCGGGGCCGAACACGGGCGGCATGGGCGCGATAACTTCGCCGGACGTTTTGGACGAAGAGACTCTTCGACGCGCCGTCCGCGAGATCGTCGAGCCGACGCTCGCGGGCGCACGCGCCGACCGCCTCGACTTCCGCGGCGTCCTCTTCGTCGGCCTGATGCTGACAGACGAAGGCCCGCGCGTGCTCGAATACAACGTCCGCTTCGGCGACCCGGAAGCGCAGGCGATACTCGTCCGACTGAGAAGCGACCTCTCCGAGATTTTCGACGCGGTCGCGCGCCGCCGTCTCGGCGAAGTGAATGTCGCGTGGAGCGAAGAGGCTTCGGCCTGCGTCGTGCTCGCCGCGCGCGGCTACCCCGAAAAACCCGAGGCCGGTGCGCGCATCAGTGGCGTCGAAGATGCGTCGCGCGTCCCTTCGGTTCAGATTTTTCACGCGGGGACTACACGTGCGGACGACGGCTCGCTCTTAACATCCGGCGGCCGCGTCCTCGGCGTCACCGCCGTCGGCGCGACGCTCGACGAAGCGCTCGCACGCTGCTACGAGTCTGCCGCGCAAGTCAACTGGGACGGCATTCACTATCGACGCGACATTGGAAAGTTCTAAAAGACAGGAGGCGGTCGGCAGCGGGCAGTCATAACTGCTGCGGCTTTGAATTCTCACGTTCTCAAATTTTGAAATTTGAAAACGTGCTCGACTGCCCGACGCCCCTGCCGTGTGCCTTCCGTCTCTTTCGCTCTGGCGAGGATGCGGAAGCCTTGTTATACTCGACGCGCGGTGATGGGCGTGGGGCTTTCGAGGGCGGGTGAACCCGGCGGCGCGTACTTACGTACTAAGGTTGCGGCCACGGAGACGCCCTAAAGTTTTCCGGCGGAAAGATTGTCAGCACCCGACGTGCGGCGCGTGGCCGCAAGCGGATTCGGAGGGCGAGAAGAAGATGGGAGTCTGGGCGAGATTCAAGCGTTCGCTCCGCGCGATGTTCGGCGGCCTCGTGGAGAAGACCGAAGACCCCGAACTGATTTTGCAGCAGACCATCCGCGACATGCGCGACCGCGTGCCGGAATTGAACAACTCCGTTGCGCAGGTGATGGCGACCGAGCGCCTGCTCACAAAGAATAAGGATCGCCTCGAAGAGCAGGTCGTTGACCTCGACTCGAAGATCAAGGCCGCCATCAAGATGAACCGCGACGACATCGCGACGGCCTACATCGGTCAGCTTCAGCAGGCGCAACTCGACCTTTCTAAAACGGGTCAGCAACTCGACCACGCCGCGCGCGCATCGGAACAAGCGCGCAAGGCCCGCGACAACTACATCCTACAGATGCAGCGACGCACCGCCGAGGCGATGCAGCTCATCAACCAGTCGAAGCAGGCCAAGCTGCAAGAACAACTCGCGCAGACGATGTCTTCGTTCCAACTGGGCGACGACGCCTCGACCTTCAACGAGATGCGCGACAAGATTGACCGTCGCGCCGCGACCGCCGAGGCGAAACTCCAACTCGGCACGTCGGGCGTTGACACGCAGATGCAGGAGATCGAGCGCGAGGCGATGGACATGCAATTGCAGGACAAGCTGCTCGATTACAAGCGCTCGATGGGACTCCTCGGCGGCGGAGAGAAGAGTGCGCCCGCGCTCCCTTCGGCGTCCGGCGAGTCGAAGTCTTAAAGTTTTCATGCGCGCGTTGCCTTGACTGGCGAAGTAGAAGTTTATGGCGGAGAGAAAGCTCAGTCTCGAATATCTGAAAGAAGCGGTTATGGAGCCGGTCAACTTCTGGGGCATGGCCGGCTTTGCCGTCGCCGCGGCCTACACATGGTCGCCGATCCCGCTCGCAGCCGCGCTCGTCGCCGAAGGCGCGTACCTCGCAACAGTCCCTGCGAGCACGCTCTATCGCCGCCTCGTTGACAATCGCAACCGCAAGCGACTCGCGGAGCTTCGCAACAAGCAGCGCGAGCGAATGATCGAGGGCTTCGACCCGCGCGAGCGCGAGGCCGTGCTTTACCTGAAGTGGCTCAAGAACAAAATTTTCGACAACTACGTCAAGTTCACCGGCGCGAAGGAACTGCCGACGAACATCAAGAGCCTCGACCAGCGCTGGGAAGACTTCGTTGACCTGCTCGACGTGTACCGACGCCGCAAGCATCATCTTCGCTCGATCAACCGTCAGGCCGTGCAGAACCAACTCACGCAGGCCGAGCGCGCCGTCGAAGGCTCGCCCGACGACCGCGCGCGCCGCATACAGCAGGCCAACGTCGAAATCCTCAAGCGCCGTCTCGCTCAGTTCAGCGAGCTTGAACGCTCGGTCAAACTCGTCGAGGGGCAGCTACAGTCAATCGAGAATTTCTTCGGCCTCGTCAACGATCAGGTCGTCACGCTCCCGACGCCTGAGCGCGTCTCGTCGCTCGACTTCGAGCAGTTGTCCGACTCGATCCAGATGACAAAGCAGATGCTCGAAGAGACCTCCGACGTGATGGGCGTCCTCGATAGCCACAACCGCGAGGTCGGGCACTTCGACCTGCTCCCATCGTCGGGCACGACCTCGGCGAAGTAGCCCGACTCGGAAAGACTCGAACAAAAAGAGAGGCCGGATTCAACATCCGGCCTCTTCCATTTTCTTCCGCTGAAGATTTTCTGAAAAGCGTCAGCCGACGCTCTTCCCGACCATCTCGGCGAGCGACGGCTCGTCAATGCGGTACGTCTCGTTGCAGAAGTGGCAGGTGAGCGACGCGCCCTTGTCCTCCAGAAGCATTGACTCAAGCTCCGCCCTGTCAATCGAAGAGACGAGCGAAACGGCCCGGTCGTAAGAACACGTGCAATTGAAGCCGACCTCGCGCTCTTCGAGAATCTCGAACGGCACTTCGCCGAGCGCCGTCCGCAGCAGATCAGAGGGCCGCGCGCCCTCGCGTATGAGTGTCGTCGTGTGCGGAGTCCGCGCGACCGATGACTCGATTGCGGCGACCGTCGCGGAGTCCGCGCCCGGCATCAACTGAATCATCAGACCGCCCGCGGCCTCGATGAAAGTCTCGCCCGACTCGCGCGCGCGCACGAGCACGCCGAGCATCACGGCGGAAGGTATCTGTTCCGACTTCGCGAGGTAGTACGCGAAGTCCTCGCCTATCTCGCCCGAAACGATGGGCACCGAGCCGCGATACGGCTCGCGGTAGAGTCCGATGTCGAAGCCCGACTCGTATGTGACGTTGAACATCCCGCCGCCGACGACCGCGCTCACGTCGAACTTACCCTGCGCGTTGAGCGGCGCTTCGGCCTCCGGGTTGCGGACGTAGCCGCGCACACCCCCTTGCGCGTTCGCCTCCGCGATGATGCCGCCGACGGGGCCGTCGCATTCGATCTGCACCGTCAAGCGGTCGAACTCCTTCTGCCCCGCGCCGAGCAGCAGCGCGCCCGTCAGCGTCCGTCCCAAAGCAGCCGAGACTGTGTGCGAAGTCCGGTGACGGTGCGCGGCCTCCGCCACGGTGTTCGTCGTCACAGCCGCCATGCAGCGAATGAGGCCATCCGCCGCCGTCGCACGCACGAGCATGTCCGCGCCTGTGTCTTTCGTCTTCTTCAAAGCCTTATCCTCGTTAATTGACATTCAAAAACGCCGGAAGCATTAGATGAATTTCAGCCTCATCCTACTGCCTTCAAAGTCTCGGATGCGGGCCGCGGAAGCAGTTTTCCCGGAGACCTCCGGCGGGCGCTGATTCTATCGCTTCCACTGGCAGATACAGACCATTTTCCGGCTCAAAAACGGGCAAATCTTTGCTTCAGGTAAAATCTCAAAGAGTACCCTCTATTGGAGCGAACGAAAGGACATACCCAATATATTGTGTTATACTCTTGACAACCCGACTGCCTTGGGTTATTCTGCGCGCCGCTTGAGACGAGACTTGAGACGCGCGGCGGGCCACGCCACTTAGAGCCGCCGCCGAAAGGGATTTCTCGCCCTCCGGCCAGCCGCAGTATTCGAGACAAAACACGACGGCGCGACGAAAAGCGCCGCTCTTTATTTGGGGACAGTTTCTAAAGTCGCCTCGCGCCCCCCACGAGCGCGGGAAAGGCAAGTGAGATGAGCACCGTTATCGAGCCGAACGCACCGCAGGGAAGCCCCTCCGCATTCGAGATCACAGGGACGACGCCCGCGCCCGCCGAAGAGTTGGGCCTCAACGCGCGCCGCGTCATCGCAAAGCGCTACAGTCTGAAGGACGCGCGGGGCGAGGCAATCGAGGAGTGGCCCGACATCGTTCGTCGCGTAGTCGGCCACGTCGCGGGCGCTGAGACAGACATAGTCAAGCGGGACGAGTTCTACCAGACGATGGCCGGCATCATGCTTCGGCGTGAGTTCGTGCCGAACACTCCCTGTCTCGTCAATGCGGGCAAGCCTTCGGGCCAACTCGCCGCGTGCTTCGTCTTGGACGTTCCCGATTCGATTGCCGGAATCATGAAGACCGCGACCGACGCTGCCATCATCCACCAGACGGGCGGCGGCACGGGCTTCACGTTCGAGAAGCTTCGCCCCGCGGGGGCGATGGTTCGCTCGACGCACGGAGTCGCATCGGGCCCCGTGTCGTTCATGAACATCTTCAACACGACGACCGACACGGTGAAGCAGGGCGGCGTGCGCCGCGGCGCGAATATGGGCATCATGCGCGTCGATCACCCGGACGTGCTCCGCTTCATCCACGCGAAGAACGATCAGCATAGCTTGACCAACTTCAACATCTCGGTGACGGTGACCGACGAGTTCTTCGCGGCGGTTGACAAGAAGGAGTGGTACCAACTCTCCTTCCACGGCGAATTATGGGACGAGCCTGTCTTCGACCCGGTGCAGGAAGACGACTACGCGGTTTACAGGCGACCGGATGGCGAGACCGTCACGTTCCGCGACCGCGCGGCCTTCCTCGAAGCGAAGGAGTCGGGACTGCTCGACACCTGCACGCGCGAGGAGTCGCCGAGCGCCGGCATGATCTACGCGCCCGACATCTGGAATCGCATCGTTGCGAGCGCCCATCGCTACGCCGAGCCGGGCGTGATCTTCATCGACGAGGTCAATCGCAATAATCACATGATGGAGTCGATGGGCCCAATCTACGCAACGAACCCTTGCGCGGAACAAGCACTGCACTTCAACAACTCGTGCAACCTCGGCTCGATTGACCTGGCCAAGTTCTACGACCCCGAAACGCGGCTCGACTGGGAGCGCCTCGCCGACACGGTTCACTGGTGCGTGCGCTTCCTCGACAACGTGATTGACACGTGCGCATGGCCGCTCCCCGAAATCGACGACGTTGTGAAGCGGACGCGTCCAGTGGGTCTCGGCATCATGGGCTTCGCGGATTTGTGTCTGAGTCTGAAGATCAAGTACGGCTCGCACACCTCGATTGACTTGATGCACGAGGCGATGGGGTTCGTGCGTCGAGAGGCGTGGATAGAAAGCTGCCGGCTCGGAGCGGAAAAAGGCGTCTTCCCCGAATACAAGCCGAACAAGAAGGCTTACGACCGCTTCCTGCGCGAAGAGATCGGCGTGCCGGAGGACGTGGCGATCACGCCGCGCAACTACGAGACGACGACTATCGCGCCGACGGGGACGATCTCTCTCGTTGCCGAAACGTCGTCGGGCGTCGAGCCGAACTTCTCTTGGGCCTACGTCCGTCACGACACGTTGGGGAAGCGTACTTACGTCCACACGCTCGCCGCCGAAGCGCTCGGCATGAGCGTTGACCAGACCGATCAGGAGTCGATTGACCGCGCGGCGGAGCACGTCTGCGCGCACGAGTCGGAGTTGCCCGACTACTTCATCTCGGCGATGTCCATCACAGCCGAGCAGCACGTCTATGTTCTGGCCGCCGCGCAGCGCAACGTTGACAACGGCGTGTCGAAGACCTGCAACGGCTCGCGCGACGACACGCTTGAATCGGTTGATCGTCTCTACAGGCTCGCGCGCGAGTTGGGATGCAAGGCCGTCAGCTACTACCGCGACGGCTCGCGCGATTCGCAGGTTCTGTCGGCGGTGAAGGGAACTGAGGCCGCGGGCGAGGTCGCGTGCGACCCTGCAATCGTCGCCGAGGCCGCGACGACCGAGACCGCGCAGGACGAGGTCAAGACAGCGGCCGCGCCGGCGGTCGCGACCGCGACACGAGGCAGGGCCGAGACGCTCGCCGCGACGATGCCTCTGGCCGCGGGCGGGCGCAGGTCGGAGTCGGGCGACGTTGTTCGCGTCGAGCGACCGCGCGAACTCGTCGGCGCGACGTGGCAGATTCCGTTCGACGGGCAGAACCTCTACGTCACAGTGAACCACGACGGCGATAACATCCTCGAAGTCTTCGCGACGGGGCCGATCTCCGGCGGCGTCGGATTGCTCGCCTCGAAGATGCTGCGCGGCGGGTTCGACGCGCGCGAGGTCGCGCGCTCCTTGAACAAGGTGACGGGCACGCACTCGGTCTGGTTCAACGAGCGTCTTCTGACCTCGCCCGAACAGGCCGTAGCGGAGTGCATCATGCTCACGAGCCGGCGACTGCAACAGCAGCCCGACTCGGCGCGCGCTCTAGCCTATCAGCAGCCACCCAAAGTCACAGCGAGCATCCCCGAAAGCGTCGAGACGAACCGCAACTTCTCGCTCATCTCCGAGTGCCCCGAATGCAAAGGCCAACTCGAACACGCTTCGGGCTGCGACTTCTGCCGCGACTGCGGCTACTCCAAATGTCGTTAAGTGATCGTAAAGTGTCTAATACGGCTCGTCTTGCCAGACAGGAACAGTCGTATTAATAATTACATAGCCCCGATTACCATCGATGGTAATCGGGGCTATGTTCACTGTTAACTATTGCTGACGCGTTAAGTAACTAAAAGTGTCCATTAGACCTCTTGCAAAAGTCACTTTAACCGAACCGACATCCAGTGATTTAGCGGTTGACATCCACGACGAATCCGACTTTCGCAAGAGGTCTATTAAACGATTCATGGGGTGGTAGATGATTGTTCTTTCGGGAGGGGCTTCCTGATGGGGAGAAAGGCCCGCGAGAGGCCGAAGCGTTTGGCCGACAAACTGCTGCGGATCCGCACAGCCTTAAAGCTCAGCCAGAACGGGATGATCCGCCGGATGGCACTGAGGTACAAGACCGCACAGGGAGATATCAGCGAGTATGAGCGTGACGAGAGGGAGCCACCGTTGAAGGTGCTTCTAGCATACGCGCGCGCGGCGAACGTATATGCTGATGTTCTGATCGACGACGAGATAGACCTACCGACGAACCTGCCAGCCGAACGAAAGTCTATGGGGATTAAAAGGAAGAGAAAGAGGGGAAAGCGCTGGAGTTACTGATCATAGGGCGAGCTGAAGTCGGCGTTTTACGAGCAAAAAAGGCCCTAAGTTTGACTCTGTTTAAGTGAGTTTGAGCCGACGAAACGAGGTCCAACTTGAAATCACTTCTGAATAATCGTCCTTTCTCAACGGCAAGCATCACTACAGTTCTGTGAGTACGGGGTCACCAATATCGGTAACTGAAAAGTGGGGACACTCGGTAAATTCAAAATTGCGCAAGGTAACGCTTTGCTTGACAGTTGCTTCATTGCCATCATAAACAATATAAGCATAAGAACGTCTGCTTCTCGTCCAGTTCGTCACAAGGTCAACAGCTAATCCAACAGCAGTGGACGCCAAAACTCCGTTGGGCCAGACGACCTGCGGACGAGAACCAGCAGCACCGTAGCGGGCTGCTTCCTGCGCAAGCTTCTCATCCGTGAGAAAGCCTACGCATCTCATACATGGGCCACCCGGTGAAGACAATATAACTTGACCTCCGATCACAGGCTTATCTTTTCCATGTACGTCCATGCCAATGTCGATGTAGTGCATGAGGTAACGCCGGCAAGCAACTTCAAGCTCATGTCGACCTTTGTAGTCGTCGACGCATCCGAAGACAATTTGACATTCTCGCAGCGCTTCCGGATTTTCCTGCCATTTCGATGCAAACCCTGTAACGTTAGCATTAGATTGAAGACTATAGATTATAGTTTTCGCCAAGTGCAGTTTCGGCGTTCGCGCCAGAGCATCTATAGATCCTGCGCCCATTAGCCTATTCAGATTCGATTCTTCAACGATGTCGTCATCGAAAATGATGAATCGTTGAAAGCCAATCAGCGCACACTGCTGAACAATATGTGATCCGCCACCACCGAGACCTGCTATACCAATCGTGCATTGAGAGAGATGCTCATCGGCGTTTGGGCCGAGAAATGATTGCCTTGCGTATCGCTCTTTGCTCATTCTGCATCCCTCCGTTCGAAAACGTGAATCGGAGTGCCGATCACCATCACTTTGGTTGCTAGAACAGGCGCACCCGCCGACAGTAACCATACCCAGCCAACCGCATGATTTAGACTCAAGATAATGATTCCGTGCGCGCCATTTCGTCCTACTGATCTAAAGCCAGGTATCAGTTGGGGGATTTCGTGCTTGTCAGTCCGGCTCATATCTGTCTGCCCGTCATGACAATGCAGGTGAATGTGGAAGATCCCTTCATGCGCAGGGCGACCTCGATAGACTTCCTGCATGGCCCAAGTGAGGGCATCAGCACCGATGCGCGCGCCCACGGTGGCATCATCTACGTATTGCGAATCTGGAATGGAATGATAACGGTTTAGCAGCACCAACGAGCCATGGTCCCGCAGTGCGGTCACACGAGCGAAAGCAAAACCGACCCGTTCAGCCGCAAAAGGATGAGGTCTCATAAGGTCCTGCATCATTTCGGAATACAATGCGCCGCTCAACTTTATTTCGATTCTCATTGTTCCTTGGCAAAGCCATTAAGATGGGCTATTAACAATTGAACTAACGTTGGGTTGATGATCTCTACTTTCCATGAGAATGCGAACCAATTTCTCTCGCCAATTCGCGCATTGGTAGCATTCCAGTTTCGGGAGTAAGGAGAAGCAATTTGTTTTGACAGAAACAGTCTTGAGGGATAACCGTCACGCGGTACCGGGCATAGCAAGGCATCACATATTGATGGTTCACAGCCAGCCGGAAGGCGCAGTGCTTCAAGGAATAGATAGGTAACTGCGCCTTCTGAAAACGTCTTCACCGAAGTGCAATAGCGCTTGAGTTCATCAATCTGCTCTTTCGGGTATTCCATAGATACATCAGTTACGACGAGCCACCTGATTGAGTCTGTGAGTGAAAGACCTCGCAGCCTCTTATCTTTACAGGAACAGTCGGAGGTAGCGGCAGCGGCGGTCCATTTTTCTCTTCAAGTAGAATGTAGCCCTCTGTTGTTTGACCAATCTTTGAAAGAACCTCCGCAACTGTGCGACTGCCGCGTTCGATCGTATAAGGAGCGCCGTTGATTGAGATTTCGACCATCTCCTTATGTGCCGTAATGAAGCCCTTTAATCCATGCTTCCGAAGGTCAACCATCTCGTCCGGCTCAACCACATCGTTCTCGTGATGCATGAATTCTTCGATTAGTTCGAATGCACAAGCGCGCTTACCGACTTTGCTTAAAAGCATTTCGCCCGTCGGATGTGGGGTATCTACTTTTACTTTCTCACCATCAATGCGGACGTGGTAGGCTCTTGCGTGGGGGATATCCATTCCCTGCTCAGCAAATTCCAAAATGTCAATTTCTATCTCCACCACATCCTGAACCCGTTCGCCGTTGCTTGTTGTCATCTTTTTCGTACCTCCTATAGGACAATCTCATCTCGCATCTTAAATCAAGCGTGCTAAGAATGTCAAGCATTTAGTTAGCAAGCTTGAATTCTCAAGCATAAAAGCGCTAAAATGCTGTTAGCGGTACAAAATTAATGAGGAGTAGCAATGGCTGAGGAGGCTAATAGCAGTAACGCCAGAAAGTTGACCCTAGGAAAATATCTTGCCTCGATTCGAGCCGATAGGAAAATGACTCTCAGGCAGGTAGAAGAAGCTACTAACAAAGAGGTCTCCAATGCTTATCTAAGTCAAATCGAGAATGACAAGATTCAACAACCATCACCGAATGTGCTTCATGCGCTTTCGGAAATCTATTGCGTAGACTACGGTTATCTAATGGAGATGGCAGGACACATCACACCATCTAAACCACGCGGAAGTAGTCAGAGGCACGGACGAGTTCCTACTTTTGCAAATCACAATCTTACGCCCGATGAAGAGGCAGCTCTGATCGACTACCTCAAATTCCTCCGTACGACGAAGCGATCAAGGTGATGAAGCCCGACGATAGTAATCTCGACCCCGATAAACTTAGGGCGGTTGAGGAGCGAGCCCATCAACTTCTCAACCGCGCCTCTGCTTGGAATCGCTTCCCCACGCCAGTGACCGACCTAGTGTCCGCTGCTGAATTAAAGATCGCGCCTACAAACGCGTTCGACCCCGACCGTATCATTGCTTTTGTGCGCAACAGAGCTGCCGGGGTGGCCCACCTGATTAAGTCTGCCATCTCAAAGGTTCTCGGACTCTATGACGGGCAGGAACACGTAATACATATTGATCCTAGTCTTGTCGAGAGCAAGCAGAATTTCCTTAAGCTGCACGAGACCGGGCATCATGAAATCCGCTCACACAGGAAAGCATTCCGTCTATTCCAAGACTGTGAAAAGACACTTGCTCCGGAAATTGCGGATCTATTTGAGCGCGAGGCGAACAATTTTGCACGATGTACCTTATTTCAGGGAGATACTTATTCGCGTCTGGCTGCTGATTGCGAGCTCGGAATTAAGACCCCCATGAAGCTCGCAAAGAAATTTGGCGCATCTGTATACGCTTCCGCACGCGAGTTCGCGCGCACTAATCACCGGTCTTGCGTTGTCTTTATTTTAGAGCCGATTGAGTACGTACAGGGAGATGGTGCCAAGGCAGAGGTCAGACGCATTGAAGCGTCTCCTTCGTTTATCGAACAGTTCGGACGACCAGTTGATACCGTAATTACCCTCGATCATTGGCTCGGGAAGGTTCTGCCGGTGGGCCGAAAAATGACCGGGCCACGAACTCTTTCAATTGCCGACCGAAACGGTACGAAACATGAGTGCGTGGCAGAAGCTTTCGACACGAGTTGGAATGTTCTTATCTTAATGTACCCTGTTCGCGCCTTGACGGCCTCGACAATAATTTTGCCGCCCGGATTCAAAGAAGGTACTCGCCTGGGCAATGTCTCGTCCGGTCCTACAGCCACTAGCTAGGTAGTCCGATTGAGCTACCGATCGCTGACGCTTTCTCGTCACGGAAGATACTAACTAGTCGTCCCTGAAAAAGTCAGGC
>DATINM010000021.1:0-39564 GCA_035474235.1 Pyrinomonadaceae bacterium | reverse complement strand
GGGCAGACGATTTACTCATTCAAGCGAGAGTTATTTCGTCTGCCCATTCCAGAACATCTACCGCAGTTAGAAGTCTTATCTCTCGCTGCGTAATTTCAGCCTTTTAATCTTCGACCACGACTCGCGCGCCTCCGGCCTCATGCTTGTGCAGCGTGTGCGGCAGAAGGCTAATCGCCGAAAGACGCCCGTCATCCTCATCTCTCTGGAAGACATCGCGGACGAGGCGCGAGAGGCGGGCGCGGACGCCTTCCTGCGAAAGCCGAACAACCTCATCACTCTCGTCGATACAATACGCCGCCTGCTCGACCCGCGCCGCCGGACTCCCTGAGAGATTCTTCAAAAGTCCGCACGCGCGCCAACGTCGCGCCGCGCTTTGAACTTTCCGCTTTTTTGGGCGATAATGCCCGTCTTTTAGCGAGACCAAGAAAGGGCCTGTGCGTACAAGCGGCACGTCCTCCCGTGCCGTGCCGTTCGCACGCGACTTCGGACGGAAGGCCCGCGCCGCCCCCGGCGTGTTTTTTCACTCGCCACTTTTTAGAAGAACAGAAAGGAATCGTTCATCTTGTTCACTGTATTACTGCTCACACTCTTCGTCGGCGCGCCCGCGCTCGCCTTCTCTCGCGCGGGGCTTCGTTCGCGTTTCAGTCGTTTCGCGCTCCGCGCGTCCGCGACTCTCGCGGCGCTCGCGGCCACGGCGACTGCCGTTTTGGCGCAGGGCCACGCCGCCGCGCATCAGGGCGGCGAGGCGAACCTCGTGCTTCCGAACCTCGCAGACCAGCGATTCCTCGGACTCGACGGCCACACGCTTCTGCTGTTCGGACTCGTCATCTGCGCACTCGGCCTCGCGTTCGGCTTCGTGACCTTTTTGCAGTTGAAGAATCTGCCCGTCCACCGCTCGATGCGCGAGATTTCGGAACTCATCTACACGACCTGCAAGACGTATCTGACGACGCAGGGCAAGTTCATACTCATACTCGAAGCCTTCATCGCGATCATCATCGTGCTCTACTTCGGCTTCCTCTCGCCGCCCGAAGACCCTGCGACGAGTAACACTCTCCGGGTCGTCATCATCCTCATCTTCAGCCTCATCGGCATCGCCGGAAGCTACGGCGTCGCATGGTTCGGCATCAGAGTCAACACCTTCGCCAACTCGCGCACGGCCTTTGCCGGACTCGCCGGAAAGCCCTACCCGATTTACACGATACCGCTTCGCGCAGGCATGAGCATCGGCATGATGTTGATCTCGGTCGAACTGCTCATCATGCTCTGCATTCTGCTGTTTTTGCCGGTGACGTACGCGGGTCCGTGCTTCATCGGATTCGCCATCGGCGAATCACTCGGCGCTGCGGCTTTGAGAATCGCGGGCGGCATCTTTACGAAGATCGCCGACATCGGGTCTGACTTGATGAAGATCGTCTTCAAGATCAAAGAGGACGACGCGCGCAACCCCGGAGTGATCGCAGACTGCACGGGCGACAACGCGGGCGACTCCGTAGGCCCTTCAGCCGACGGCTTCGAGACATACGGCGTCACGGGCGTCGCGCTCATCACCTTTATCCTTCTGGGCGTCACGAGCGACGTTGTGAAGGTTCAACTGCTCGTCTGGATTTTCGTTATGCGTATCGTGATGATCATCGCGAGCGCATTCTCCTACTTCGTCAACGAAGCGATTGCAAAAGCGCGCTACGAGGGCAAGGACGAGATGAACTTCGAGTCGCCGCTCACCTCGCTTGTCTGGATAACTTCCATCGTCTCGGTCGTGCTCACGTTCATCGTGTCCTACTTCGTCATCCCGACGCTTGGCGGCGACCCGACGCTCTGGTGGAAACTCGCGCTCATCATCACGTGCGGCACGCTCGCCGGGGCGATCATCCCCGAACTCGTCAAAGTTTTCACCTCGACCGAGTCGAGCCACGTCAAGGAAGTCGTCACGTCGTCCGAGGAAGGCGGCTCAAGTCTTAACATCCTTTCCGGTCTCGTCGCCGGAAACTTCTCCGCCTACTGGCTCGGCATCAGCATCGTCATCTTGATGGGCATCGCATACTACTTCACGACCGCCGGGGCGGAGGCCGGCTTGGGACTCGGCGCGCTGATGGTGAATCCGCTCGCCGCGCCCGTCTTCGGCTTCGGCCTCGTCGCGTTCGGATTCCTCGGCATGGGGCCCGTCACCATTGCCGTTGATTCCTACGGCCCCGTGACGGACAACGCGCAGTCGGTTTACGAGCTTTCGCTCATCGAGCAGATTCCGGGCATCAGCGAAGAGATCAAGCGCGACTTCGGAATGACTGTGAACTTCGACCGCGCGAAGCATCTTCTCGAAGAGAACGACGGCGCGGGCAACACGTTCAAGGCGACGGCGAAGCCCGTGCTCATCGGAACTGCCGTCGTCGGCGCGACGACGATGATCTTCTCGATCATCATGGCGCTCACGAACGGACTCTCTACGAACGTCGCGTCGCTCTCTCTGCTGCACGCGCCCTTCGTGCTCGGACTAATCACGGGCGGCGCTATAATCTACTGGTTCACGGGCGCTTCGATTCAGGCGGTGACGACGGGCGCGTACCGCGCGGTCGAGTTCATCAAGGCGAACATCAAGCTGGAAGGCGTCGAGAAGGCTTCGGTCGAGGACTCGAAGAAGGTCGTGCAAATCTGCACGCAGTATGCGCAGAAGGGGATGTTCAATATCTTCCTCACGGTCTTCTTCTCGGCGCTGGCGTTCGCATTCGTCGAGCCGTTCTTCTTCATCGGCTACCTGTTTTCAATCGCCATCTTCGGTCTGTATCAGGCTATCTTCATGGCGAACGCGGGCGGCGCATGGGACAACGCGAAGAAGGTCGTCGAGGTTGAGTTGAAGGCGAAGGGCACAGACCTTCACGCCGCCACGGTCGTCGGCGACACGGTGGGCGACCCGTTCAAGGATACGTCGTCCGTGGCGATGAACCCGGTCATCAAGTTCACGACGCTCTTCGGCCTGCTCGCCGTCGAACTGGCCGTGAGCCTTACCAATAGCCGCGGCGGCGACACGACGCTGACGCACGTTCTCGCCATCGTCTTCTTCCTCATCTCGGTCTTCTTCGTGCGCCGCTCGTTCTACGGCATGAGGATCGGGAACGTGAGGGGATAAAATCAATCCGGAGTTGCGAGTCCGGAGTCAAAGGCAGCGCGACGAGAGCCGCACGGTTTTTGACTCCGGACTCGCGACTCAAGACTCGTCTTTCGGAGGTCGAATGAACGGTTACGCCAAAGCCGAAACGCTCGTGGGCGCGGTCGCCGCGCCGCTCGATTGGGTGCGCTCGGTCGCGCTCGTCTTCGCTTTCAGCCTGTTCGTCGCGCTCGCGGCGCAGGTCGCCGTGCGGTTGCCTTGGACGCCCGTGCCCATCACGGCGCAGACGTTCGCGGTGCTTCTCGCGGGCGCGCTTCTCGGCTCGCGGCTCGGCGCGCTCGCGCTCTTAGCTTACTTGGCAGAGGGCGCCGCGGGTTTGCCCTTCTTCAGCGGCGGCGCGGGCGGGGCGCAGTATCTTTTTCTCAGCCCGACCGCAGGCTATCTGCTCGCGTTCCCCGCAGCCGCGTTCGTCACGGGCTATCTCGCCGAGCGCGGTTGGGACAGGCGGCCACTGACCGCAGCGTCGGCGTTGGCGCTTGGCTCGCTCGTCATACTCGCGGGCGGTTGGGGCTGGCTCGCGTTGCAGACAGGCAGCGCCGCGCGCGCGTTCGCGTTCGGCGTCGCGCCTTTCGTCGTCGGCGACGTGATAAAGATCGCGCTCGCGTCTGCGGCTCTGCCTCTTGGCTGGAAGCTTCTACGGCGGCGCGACACGCGCGGAGCGTGAGCCTGTCTTCAAATTCCGTCGAGAGCGAAAGCTGCAAAGCCCCTGAGACGTTCGGGGGCTTTGTCGCTTCCGGACGCGGCGTGAGTTTGAAACGCGTCGAGGGTAAAATGTTCGGCGATGAGAAAAGCCGTCCCACTCCTCGCGTTCGCCCTCTTGTTCGCCGCGCCGCAGACTCTTTCCGGCGCGCAGTCGTCGCACAAACGAACCGCGCGGCGCAAGTCCACACACCGCACCGCAGTCGCACCCGCGAAGTCGAGTCCCGCGGACACCGCACAACCCACGCAGGCGACGCAATCTTCGACGCAGACGACGGCAGAGCAGCAGCAGCAATCGCAACAGCAGTCGCAGCCGACCCAGCCTCAGTCGCAGCAACCGAAGCAACAGACGATCCCGCAGGTGCGTCTCGACGATCCGGTCGTCACGCCGCGCGCGAGCGGCAAGTCGGAAGACGAGTTGGCGGCGGAAGCCTTCTCGGCGTCGCTCAACGACGCGCTGCGCAAACCGCTCAAAGGCGAGACGCGACGGGTCGGCACGCTCACGCAGATCGAGTGCGCCGGCGGCGGCCTCGTCTTCACGGTCGAGGCCGAAGGGCGCACGCTCCGGCTGACGAGCCGCGGCTTCGAGGGCTTGCAGATCGTCGCCTACACGCCGCAGGCCGGCACCCAACTGACCTGCGGCCCGCGCAAACTTCAGAGCCGCGCCATCGTCACCTATCGCGCCGCGCCGGGCGCGCGGGACGACGGCTCAATCGTCGCGCTCGAATTCGTCCCCGAAAATTTCAAGCTGAGGCAGTAGAAGCGCCGGGGCACAACGAACGCGCTCCGGCCCTGCTGTTGTAGAATGCGCGGCATGACGACGCACAGACTGAAGGTTCGCTCGCGCGAGCGCGAGGAGTTGGTCGAGTTCACCGCGGAGGTTCGACGCGTCCTCGCCGGGACGGGCGCGCGCGAAGGCGTGTGCGTTCTCTACGTGCGACACACGACCGCGGGGCTGACCGTCAACGAGAACGCAGACCCGGACGTTCCGCGCGACATGCTCCACGCCCTGCGCACGCTCGTCCCGCAGCACGGCATGGGCTTCCGCCACGGCGAAGAGAACTCCGACGCGCACATCAAGGCCACGCTCGTCGGTTCGAGCGTCACGGTTCCCTTCGCCGACGGCGAGCTTCTGCTCGGTCGCTGGCAGGGAATCTTTCTGTGTGAGTTCGACGGCGGGCGCGAGCGCGAGATCTCGATGACGGTACTGGCTGTTTGAGTCCGGGAAGATTCTAATTCCGAGACTCGCCGATTCGGCCTCCGCCGTAAACTTCGGGCCGGCATAATTCTTCGACGTTGGAGCAAATCAACACGAGCGAGCCGCCGTCGGCGGACGACGGATTCCGAAGCAGGCTGCGCCTCTACCGCGTGCTGGCGGCGGCGCTCGTCTCTGTCGCCGCCGCCGTCTGCTGCGCGCAGCAGATTTTGCGAAGGGACGGCGACCCGGAGGTCTTCGTCATGGCGGCGCGTCTGCTCGCGCGCGGCGAAGACATCTTCGCCGTGCCCACGCCGCACGGAAACTTTTATTACTACCCGCCCTTCTTCGCCTTCCTGAACATACCGCTGACGCCGCTGCCCGCGTGGGCCATTCTGGTGTTGTGGGCCGCCGTGTCGGTCGCGCTTTACGGTTGGAGCATGGCGGCGTTTTACGGCGCGATGAACGGCAGACCCTTCTTCTCTCTGCCGTCGAGGACGCGTTGGGTCGTCTGCTTTTTCTCGACGGCGCTGACGGCGCGGTTCGTCATTCTTCATCTGCGCTTCGGGCAGTCGAACATTTTCGTGCTCGCGCTCGTGGTGCTCGGCCTGACGTGGCTCGCGCGCGGGCGAAGGGTGAGCGCCGGACTGGCAACGGGGCTGTCGATGGCCGTGAAGCTGACGACGCTGCCGTTCGGCTTCTGGTTTCTGGCGCGTCGCGGCTGGAGAGTTTTGCTCGGGGTCGCTTTGGGCTGCGTGCTCGCGGCACTGCTGCCCGCGCTGGCCGTCGGCTTGCAGAAGGACTTTGACTATCACCGCGAGTGGTACGAGAGGGTCGCGCTATCGAACGAGGCGGGCACTGGAAACTGGTCGAGCAACGGTAACGTCTCGCTGCGCGCGCAGGCCGACAGGTTCTTTCTGAAGGCGGACGCCTTCCAGTACAAAGGGACGCTCTATCGCGTCACGCTCGTCGAGTTGCCGCCGCGTGCCGTCCGCGCGGTCGGCCTTCTGCTGATGCTTTTCGTCGCGATGTCGATCATCTTCTACGCGGTGCGGTATCGCGGCGCGCCCGAACTCGTTTCGCGTTGGGGCGGCTACGCGCTGGTCTTCAGCCTGATACCGAACTTCTCGACCGTCTCGGAGATCCCGCACCTCGTACTGCTGCTGCCCGCATACATCTACGTCGTACACCTCTGGCACGTCCGACGGCTCGCGGACAGAACGTTCCGTGCGCTCGTCGTCCTCTCCTTTGTCCTCACGACGCTGACGACGCAAACCTTCTGCGGCCTCTTTCTGAGCAGGCTTCTGACCTCTCTCGGCTCCGTCAGTTGGGGAATGCTTCTGCTCTCGGCGGCGATATTTCGCGCGGCGAGATGCGTCGGAAGCGACGGCGAGAAAGAGACTTCGTTGAAGACGGAGTTACCATGCGCGTGACCAGCGCGGCCCCGAGTGATCTTCGTCGCGCAGGCGCGTGTTGACGCCCGCGCGGAGTTCGAGGAGACGACCCATAAGCCAGAGCAAATCCGAGAGGCGGTTGAGGTACGCGACGACGTGCGGGTTGAGTTCGACGCCCGACTCTGCGAGGCGCACGACGCAGCGCTCGGCACGCCGGCAGATTGTTCGCGCAACGTCGAAGGCTGCGGCGGCGGCGTGGTCGCCCGGCAGAGACCAGTCGGACAAGATTCCTTCGGTCGCCTCGATGCGGTTGACGTGCACGGTCAAAGACTCGACCATCTCAGGCGTGACGTAAGTCGTCTTCGATTCCTCGCCGCCCGTGGGACTCGCTATCGCGCCCGCGACCGTGAACAACTCGCGCTGAATCGCCTTCGTAAGCTCGCGCACTTCCGCGTCCTCGCAGATCGCACGCGCAAAGCCCATCGCCGCGCCCAACTCGTCAACAGTCCCGTAAGCCTCGACGCGCAAATCCGCCTTCGACACGCGCGCGCCGCCGATGAGTCCAGTCTCGCCCTTGTCGCCGTGCTTCGTCGCAATGCTCATAACAACTCCAAAAATTTAACATGGACAGGATGTGCAGGATAGAAACCAGAAAGGCGATTTGAGAATTTCAAATCCGAGCTTCTTAATCCTGCACATCCTATCCATCCATGTTCTTACATCGCCGTGTATCGCTGCTGTCTTCTCAAAAGCCAAAGGAAGACCGGCCCGCCCGCGAGCGCCGTGATCGCGCCGACGGGAAGCTCGCCCGCGCCGAGCGCCGTGCGCGCTACGGCATCGGCGAGCATCAGGAACGCCGCGCCGAGGACGAACGAGCATGGCATGACGACTCTCACGTCCTCGCCGAAAAGAAGACGGACTGCGTGCGGGACGATCAGTCCGACGAAGCCTATCGTGCCGCCGACGGCGACCGTCACGCCGACGACGAGAGACGAGGCGACGTAGACGAGCCGCTCGCTGCGTCGGACGTTGACGCCGAGGCTCTGCGCCGTCTCCTCGTCAACGGCGAGCAGGTGAAGGTCGCGCGTCAAAGCTAAAAGGATGAGCCAGCCGGGAACTAAAAAGATGAGCATTCGCCAGATGAGATCGAAGCCGATAACGTCGAGGCTTCCGATCATCCAGCGAAGGATTTGCAGCGCGCGCGAATAGTCTGCGAAGTATTGCAGGACGACGACGCCCGCCGCCGCCACGGTGTTTACGACGACGCCCGCCAGCAGAAGCGCGCCCGGCAAAACGGTCGCGCCCGTCCGCGCAAGACGGTAGACGACGACCACCGACGCGCACGCGCCGAGAAAAGCCGCGACGAAGACGATGGGCAATCCCGCGACGCGCGCGCCCGCGCCGAACGCAATCGCCACGCTCGCGCCGAAAGCGCCGCCGCCCGAAACGCCGAGCGTCAGAGGCTCGGCCAGAGGATTTCTAAAGAGCGCCTGAAGCGCCGCGCCGACGAGTCCGAGCGAAGCGCCGACGACGCCCGCCATCACGACGCGCGGCAGTCGAAGCTCGAAGAAGATGACGCGCGCTCGCTCGTCAGTCCTCAGCGCGAGAAGGTCGAGCCGCTGGTAGCCGACCCACAGCGCGAAGAGCGTCGTGACGAGAAGCACGCCGCACAGAATCAGAAGCGCGCGGCGCAGGCGCGCGCCCGCGACCGCTGATTTTTGATTCGCGATTTTTGACCTTTGACTTGTCGCCAACTCGCGAGCGCCTTCCATCCGCCGCACCTTATTCTAAATCGCAAATCCGAAATCAAAAATCGCGAACGCTCACAGTTCCGACCAGACGAACGTGCGACCGAAAGCGCGTCGCGCGCGCACGTGCTCGTCGCCGTAGATTTCGACGAGCACTTCTTCGCGCAGGACTTCCGCGGGCGTACCCGTGGCGACGATCTCTCCGCGGCTCATCGCGAAGACCTGATCGAAGGCCGGGTCTAAGAGCATCAAATCGTGCGTGATGATGAGCGCGGTCATGCCCTGCTCGTCGCGCAGTCGCCGTAGATGCCGGACGAGTCCGGCCCGGTGCTTGAGGTCGAGCGCAGCCGATGGCTCGTCGAGCAGGAGGCATTCGGGCTGCTGCGCAAGCGCGCGAGCGAGCGCGACCATCTGTCGCTCGCCGCCGGAAAGCTCTGTGACGGGGCGCGATTCGAGGTGCGAGGCGTCGAGTTCGGCGAGCGCAGCGCGCGCCGTCTCAACGTCGCGCGCCGACTCGAAGCGAAAGCGCGACGTGTAAGGACTCCGGCCCGTGAGCACGACTTCGAGCGCGGTGAACGGGAAGACGGTCGAAACCGTCTGCGGCACGTATGCGACGCGGCGCGCACGCTGACGGGCTTCGACGCGCGCGAGCGGCACGCCGCCGAAGAGGACTTCGCCGCTCGCGGGCTTCAAAAGTCCGGCGAGCAGTCGTACGAGCGTTGACTTGCCCGATCCGTTCGCGCCGACGAGCGCCGCCAGACGCCCGCGCACGACCGCGAGCGACGCGCCGCACACGACCTCCGGCGCGTCGTCCGCGTATGCGAAACGCAGCTTGCGCGCCTCGACGAGCACGCCGCCGTTTTCGTTCCTGCTCAAGTCAATCGACATTCTTTGAACGAAAAAGAATTAACATGGATGGGCAGGAAAGCAGTTTTCGGTTTTTAGTTTTCAGTTTTCAGTTTTGAAATCTGAGATTTGAAATTTGAAATCTCGAATCTGAAACTGTTAATCCTGTCCATCCTGTCCATCCGCGTTAATTATTCTTTCCGTCGTCTCACGCCTCTCACTTCTTCTCGAACGCTTCGGGGTGAATCAACTCGGCGAACTTTCGTGCGGTGTCGCCGACGAACTGCGAGGGATGCAGCACGGTCTCGTCGCGCAAAGGATAGACGCGCCCCTCGCGGACTGCGCGAAGCGTGGGAAGTTCCTTCCAGACGGCGAGCGTATCCTCGTCGAACTGCCCGTTCTCCTTGTGCATCATCAGGTCGATTATCACGTCGGGGTCGAGCGCGACGACGGCCTCCTTCTGCAATTTCCCCCAGCCCGTCCGCGACGGCGGCGACACAGGCTCGCCGCCCGCGGCCTCGATTATCTGCGCGATGAAGCTGCCGGGCGCTGCCGTGTAGATGTCGCGCAGAGTCCCCTGCACGCGGTCAACGACGCAGAGCACGCGGCGGCGCGGAAGCTTCCCCGTTGTGAGCCGCACGGTCTCAAGCTCGGCGCGCGTCACGGCTTCGAGTTTCTGCGCCGCATCTTTGTCGCCCGTCGCCTCGCCCGTCAACTCAATCGCTTTGAGCGCGTCTTCGAGCGTGTTGCTCGGCACGGCGAGCGTGCGGACGCCGAGCGCCTCGATCTTGTCTTTGACGAACTGCGACTGTGCGTCGGAGAAGACCACGAGGTCGGGACGCAAGGACGCGATCTGCTCCATGTTCGGGTTGTTCCAGCCGCCGACGCGCGGGAGTTTCGCAACGTCCGGCGGGTAAGTGCAGTAGTCGGATACTGCGACGACGCGGTCGAACGCGCCGACGCCGTAGAGAATCTCGGTCGTGTTCGGTGAGAGCGAGATGATACGCGTCGGCTTGTCGTTCTGTGACGAGTTGACGCGCGGGCCGCCGCGGTCGCATCCGGCGACCAGCATCAACGCAAGCGCCAAAATTACCGCGCCGAAAGTAATGTAAGTGCAGCGCTTGTTCATGCCCGTCCGTCCGAGACGCCTGGCACAGACGCGGGCATGGTCAAGCCCGCCGATAGTCCTTACTTTATCGAATGTTACTACTCTGCGCCTTTTTCGTATGCCGTGCAATACACAACCGTCTCCTCCGCATCTCCCTCCTGACGCGTTGTAGCGAAGTATATAAAATGTCTCGCTTCCGGGTATTCTTCAACTTTATTTTCCGCCGTTTCAAACAACGCTTGCCTTATTACGTCGTCCGTCGTGCCCGGCTTAAACCCTCCGCATATATTCCCGTGTGCCGACCATCCCATCAACCGCACCTTCTTATCGTGATAACAGTAGTTGGGTGCCGTTCTCAGGTCTGCCATCTTCGGCGTTCCGCCCGCGTCCGCATGTATCCAATAGTATTCAGACGAACTCAGCCCGGCGTCCCTCTGAAACTGCTCTTGTATACATCTGTGGAATCGTCTGTCGGCACATAGCTGAAGAAAGCCCGTTACGGGAGGCTCTGATGTGGCGGAGCATTTTAGGACTAAGCCATCTTCCTCGTCGAGCACGTTCGACTTTTGCCCGGTGATGGGATTTACGTTTGTAGTCTGACTGTTTGTTTGGTCGCTCATGGCATCTCCTTATCGATGGAAATCGCGCGGGTGGATACTGTTTTTCACTCTCCTTACGTTAAATGTAAACACAGCGGCTCAGGGTTGCCGAACTGGTCTATGCTAACAGATGAATAAAGTCAATGCTGTTGAGCGAGTCCGGTAGCTTCGCCTGCACCTCCGCCGTGCGACGGGCCTTTCCATGTTCGGGTTGTTGGACTACTGGGACTGGCCCCATCGCAGGCTCCACAGTCCGCGCACCGAGAGGATGACGGAGAAGAGCGCGGTCACGCCCATCGCGAGAAGCGTCCAGACGAAGAAGAAGCCTCCGCTGCGAATGGTGCCAAAGCCGACGCCCGCCCCTCTCATGTGGATGACGGGGATGCCCATCAACAGGAGCGACGCAAGGAGGATGATGACATACCCCGACCGCCGTCCTGCGAGCACCAGCGTTCCGTACAGCCAAACGACGCAGACGACCACCGCAAAGAGGTTTGGAAGCCCTCCCGGCGACATCCCGCGGGCGATGTCGTCCGCCAGATGAAACGTGCCGAAGAGGATCGAGAGCAGAGACGCGATGGTTAACAAAAGGTTGTGTTTCAATTGATGCTCTCCTTGTTGTCGAGCGGCGCGGACAGGCGACAGCCACTAGCACCTTAAAATTACGACGCCGCCACCGGAACTGTTTCACGCGTGCCGCCCGTCGCGGGCGTCCGAGTCGTCCACGGCAGGAATTAACCGGCGCGATAAAATGGATGACGCTCTGAGAAGGAGGTGTCCATGACCCGCTTCTCCAGTGTCATTGTAAAGACAGATTAGATAATTCATTGGCCGGGATCGAACGATTCGATCCCGGCCCATTTTGTTAGCTCGCCGCAGGCGGATGCGCCGCGTCACAGCGATTCGAGGAAGATGATGAGTTGTCGCTGCTCGCTCGCCGACAGGCTCTCAAAGTTCTGACGGACGATTTCGGCCTCGCCCGCGTGCCGCTCAATCGCATCCATGAAGGTGAGCGATGCTCCGTCGTGCATCAGCAGCGTTCGCGTACGCACGCCCCAGAGCGGAGCGGTTCTCACTTTGAGGCGCGTTGACTGACCGCCGTTCTGGACGATGCCGTCGCCCGTGCCGATGTCGTGCAGAAGGAAGTCGCCGAACGGGTGAATGATCTTGTTGCCGAGTTCGTCCAGCACGGTGAACGTTCCGGCGTTGATGACCGTGCTCGGCATGGCCGTGATGATGGTGTCCACGTGGCAGACGGCGCAGCCGACGTTGTGGAAGAGCGTCTTCCCTGCCTGCGCGTCCTCCGTCGCAGCGATGTCTGCGTCGCGGGCCGGAGCCTTAGTTGCTCGCATGAACTGCGTGAAGGCGTCTATGTCGCGCTCCGGGTCTTCGCCGCACTTCGTATTCTGGCCGGGCGGGGCCGGGCTTGGGCTTGGGTCGCAGTCTATACTTGCGTCGTTCGGAATCGCATCAAAGTCATTGACCGAACGTCCCAAGCTTGTGTTCTCCGTAAGGAACAGACGATTGGTGATGCCTATCTCGTTAAGATATGCGTCGCCGGAGAAGGAGAGAAGACTTGCGTGCTGGTCTTTGTGGCCGAAGCGACCGATGCGGCACGTGATCTCGCCCTCGGGGTCGGCTTCCTCGACGGGCACGTCGATGGCTTGGCCCTGAACGAGATGACCGCTCACCTCGCGTCCGGCTGGCCGGAGGCTATCGAGAGCAGCGTCGAGCACAAATATTCAGACTGAGCGAATAAGTAGTGCATAAATGAATGGTAAAGATTTATTATGCAACTTCCGCTGAATATTTGTGCAAAGCCCGGCACGGTCGCTGCGCCAAACCGATGGGCTTCAACTGCTCAATCGTTTACGTGAGAGTTACCGGCGTGAGCCTCTCGTCAACGAGTCGATTGAGTACCGACACCCTGAACGACAGTGCGCTCCTTGTCAAATAAGTTTCACGCCGGTGACGGCATCCAAAGCCGCCCGGTCGTCTTCGTCGGTTCCGGCGATGGTTTTCAGATCGAAGACCATCAGCTTTTACAAAAGCAGTCCGCTGGCGATCCCTGTGTGATACGCGTACCACAACCCGAAGGCGATACTCAACACGCCCGCGACCGCTTGGAGCACGCGCGAGAAACGCTTGACGCTCCGCGCGGCGAGCGCGAACGGCAACCCGACGAGGCTCGACATCAGAAGCATCCCGACGATTGATCCCGCGCCGAAGACGAAGAGGTAGAGAAGTCCGAGCCACGCCGACTTGATCTGCGTCAGCACGAGAAGCGTCAGCGCCGCCGAACCCGCAAGCCCGTGCATCGCGCCGACCGCGAGCGGCTTGAAGCCGACGCGCGAGACGACGTGCGAATGCGCGCCGGCCCGCGCATCGTTCGACGCCGTCGCGGCGTGTTCAGTCCCCGGCTCGTGAAAGTGCAGGTGGACGTGCGGTGCGCCGCCGTGGCTGTGCGCGTGCGCGTGCGCGCGACCGCGGAACGTGCGCGTCAAGGCGTTTACGCCGAGCGCGATTATCATCAGAGCGACGCCGAACTCCAGCCAGTCCGCGATGCGCTCCGGGATGGTCACGCGCAGCAGAAGAACGATCACGCCGACGAAGACGAGCGAGGCGGTGTGTCCAGCGCCCCAGAGTCCTCCGACGAGTCCCGCGCGAAGGATGCTCCGGTGCTCGCTGACAATTGTAGAGACGGCGACGATGTGGTCGGTTTCCGTCGCGTGCTTGAGTCCGAAGACGAGTCCGAGTCCGAGCACTGTGAGCGCGCCCGCCGACTCAAGAGACGGCCCCGCCGTGTCGCCGCCGGCGAACGCTCCGGCGACGAGCGAGTGGAGATTTACACCGGCCAGCGTCAGCGCCTCGTAGCAGAGCGCCGCGCCGACGCAGACTACGACGAGCGAACTCGCCACGGGCAGCAAATGCACCTTCATCGTTAACAGGCGTGCCGCCGCCGCGCGCATCGCAGACCTGTCTCGAAGATGTCGAGCTTCCGGCGGGGCGCTGTGTCGAAGTGTTCTTTTCATTTATTCCTTTCCAAGATTTGCCGCGCAGACGGGACGCCGGACTTTGGGCTGGCCGAACACGCGTCCTGCAAGAATCAGGACGATGTCTAAAAGAAGAAGGCCGAGAGGTACAGCTACTTCAGAATCCGCGACAGTACGGGAATCGCTTCGCCGCGCTGCTGACGCGAGTTCTACAGTGCGGGCAAAATCTTTTTCGCCTGACCGGATTACGCCCCGATCAATTCCGCGTGTAAAGCTCACGATACTACAACTTCTTTCTCGTGTCTCGCCGGAGAATCCGCCGAACCGCGCACGGAAAACGCGGCGGAATCCGCTGTCGTGAATCAACACATGCCCGACATAATTTTTCGGGTGGTTTTTTTAAGGCTCGACCTTTTGCCTTGATATGCCTGTTTGATATAGTTCGCCCGCAAGCCTCTCGTATGTGAGCGGCAAGGGCCGTCCGCAAGGAACTGAGCCGCTCCGAAAAGGAATCGAGCAATGAAGAACATTCGCGCTCTTCTGATGCCTCTCGCACTCCTGCTCGCCGTCGCCGGCCACTACTGCGCCGCGCAGGAGCCGAAGACCTCTCCAACGCCCGAAGAGTTTCAGACAAAGCTTGAGTCGCTGATGTCGGAGACCGGCGCGGTCATCGTCAAAGGCTATACGCGCGTCGGCTCCGTCGCGGGGTCGCGCGGCACGGCCTTCGTCACGGCTTGGGAGGTGACGGACGCGACGGCTGGACGCAGGGAGACGGGCGTGGAGGTCGCGATAAGCGACCCGGCGGCTGCGCGCCCCGACGCCGACGACGAGCGCGCATACATAGACTACGACGAGATCACGCTGCTGCTGAAAGGCATTGACTACGTCGCGCGTCTGGACAGCAAGGCGACGAAGCTCTCACGCTACGAGGCTCAGTATCAGACCAGAGGCGGCCTCGTGCTCGTCACCTTCAGCACGCCGAGCGGGCAGGCGACGGCCATCTCGACCGAGGGCGGGAGGCGTGCGCGGTTCATTCTGAGGCCGTCGGGGCTGGCCGAGTTTCGTAACCTTCTGGAGAGCGCCAAGCAGGCGCTCGACGCGCCTCAGTCGCAGTGAGCAACTAAAATGTCAGGCCGAGGCTCATCCCGGCGGCGCTCTCGAACGCGGAGTATCGGACAGCGAGCAGATGCGCGACAACCATGCAAAGGTCGAAGGAGAAAGTGATGAGTAAGAGAAGAACGGAATTGACCGAGGGTTTGAGATTTATCCCGCCTGCACGTTTCCTGTTTCGCGCCGCGATCATCGCGCTTCTTGCAGCCCTTGTGTGTCTCCCCGGCGGCGGCGTCCTCGACGGTCGAATCAGAGTCAGGGCCGCAGACCCGACCGTCTGGAGTCTTGTGTGGGACGACGAGTTCGACGGGGCCAACGGCGCGGGCGTTGACCCCTCGAAGTGGACTGCGGAGACGGGCGGAGGCGGATGGGGAAACAACGAGCTTGAGACTTATACCAGCCGGACGCAGAACGCTTTTCTCAGTAACGGCTCGCTCAACATCAAGGCGATCAAAGAGACCTTCAAAGGCACGGACGGGATAACGCGCGACTACACCTCGGCGCGCCTGAAGACGCAGGCGAAGTTTGAACAGGCTTACGGGCGCTTCGAGGCTCGGGTCAAGATTCCTTACGGACAGGGACTCTGGCCGGCCTTCTGGATGCTCGGCGACGACATCTCCACGTCGGGCTGGCCCACGTGCGGCGAGATAGACATCATGGAGAACATCGGCCGCGAGCCTTCGACCGTCCACGGCACGATGCACGGGCCCGGTTATTCAGGCGCGAACGGCATCGGCGCGGCCTACGCTTTACCTGCCGGAAAGAATTTCTCCGACGACTTCCACACCTTCTCGGTCGAGTGGGAGCCGAACGTTGCGCGCTTCTACGTTGACGGCATTCTTTACAAGACGACGACTCCGGCAAACCTGCCCGCGGGCGCGAGGTGGGTCTTCGACCATCCTTTCTTCATAATCCTCAACGTCGCGGTCGGAGGAACGTGGCCCGGCAGCCCTGACCAGACGACGGTCTTTCCACAGACGATGCAGGTCGATTACGTCCGCGTCTATCAGCGTTCAGTCCCGTCGAGCGTGCCCGCCGTGCTGACCGACGAGAGTTCCGGCCACGCCATCGCGCTCGACTCCGAGACTTTGCTCGCCGAGCCGTTCGCCGTCGTCAACGACAACAACATCAGTCAGGATCACCGCACCCGCCTCGCTCTGTTCGTCGCGAACCTCGACCTCCTGCCCGGCGACGATGCGTCGGTCGTCGCGGCGCAGGCCGAAGACTCTCAGGCACACGTCTTCCCTCTGACGGTCGAGGCCGTAGGGCGAGTACCGCAGTTCGATTGGATAACGGAGGTGGTGGTCAAGCTGCCGGACGAGTTGAGCAGTCTCGACCAGACTTCGGTGAGCGTCCGGGCGCGAGGCCAGTCGAGCAACAAGGCCGTCGTCGCCATATCACACTGAACGCGCCATGCGTCCTTGCGGGACTTCCCCGAAGACACTTGGCGAACCTGACATTCGTTTCATTCGGAATTTTTCTGACGCGCGCAAAGTGATGGGCGACCAGTACGACGAAACCACATACGGAGAACGCGTCGCGGAGATTTACGACGAGTTGTACCCGAAAGCGCCGACGGAAATGATCGAGGCGCTGAAGGACTTGGCCGCCGACGGGCCCGTCCTCGAACTCGGAATCGGCACCGGGCGGATAGCATTGCCGCTCGCGGCGCAGGGCGTCGAAGTCCACGGCGTCGAAGCGTCTGAGGCGATGGCGGCCCGGCTGCGTTCAAAGCCCGGCGGAGACGGAATCACCGTTACGGTCGGCAACTTCGCCGGTGGCGGGGCGGGTGGCGGCTACTCTTTGGTCTTCGTCGCCTTCAACACATTCTTCCTTCTGGGGTCACAGGAGGAGCAGGTGCTTTGTTTCGCCAACGTCTCGAAACGGCTCCGGCCCGGCGGGTTGTTTCTCGTCGAGGCGTTCGTGCCTGACCCGACGCGCTTCACACGCGGGCAGACCACACAGGCAATACAGGTCGGGGTGGATGACGTGAGGCTGGAAGTCTCGCGGCACGACCCGTTGAATCAACGCACGCACTCTCAATTCGTGCTCATCACCGAAGCAGGCGTGAAACTCTATCCTATTCAGATGCGATACGCGTGGCCTTCGGAACTCGACCTGATGGCGCGGCTTGCGGGGATGCGTCTGCGAGAGCGTTGGGGCGATTGGCGGCGCGCGCCGTTCACCGCCGCGAGTACAAACCATATTTCTGTTTACGAATTGCCTTAGCGGCGACGCCCGGACTGCTGCTCACGGTTTGCATCGGTCGCAAAATTCCAACTCGCGCTAATCGAAAATCCCGCGCGCTTCTGTCAATCATGAGCGCGGCGGAATACGCATCGCGCGGTCGCTCTCACACGCCGGCAGCCGTTGCAGGACGGCAGGAGTCCGCCAGTCACGCCGTCGCCACGATGCAGGGCGCAGGGAGGGCGGTCGGACTGTCCCGCCTTCCTCGAACGCGATCCGCACTTGCTTCGATCTCACGTTTCGATTAGTATGCGTGGCAACCGAGGCGTAGGTGAATCTTACGCCTCAGTGATTGCTGGGGTGAGGACAGTGATCACATTAGAACAGGCGCGAGGCCCCCAAGGCCGACGCGCCTGTTCGCTTTTTACGGGCGGACTTTGATGCCCGATTGATTTCAGATTCCATGCCGCGGCATTTGAGATAAACGTTTTCTCGCCGGCTCAGTCCGGTTGCACGCCGGGAATCTTCGCGCCGCTTGACGGAAGATACGGAGAGCCGCGAAGGGATGTGCTAAACTGATTCCGCTGTCTTCCGGCGTCCGGCGCGATGTCTGCAAGGGTTGCCGCACGCGGCGTTGGAAGGCCGCCCCTTTTAGCACTTTCAGTAGGGTGTAACATCTGCTTGGTCTCTTGCCCTGAGACTTCACCGTAGGCGCACGCGCGATTCCCCCAAGCGCCGCACGACTGAGAACTCGGGGGAGTCATGCGAGAACTTACCGCCCGGCCCGGACAGGGGCCTCTAAACGCTTCCGCCGCCGACGCTCCATTCATCAGGTCGCTCCTGAAAGTGCTCAGAGCGCACGACGCATACACCTTCCGCCATTCCGTCCGCACCGTCCGTCTGAGTTTGCTGCTGGGCCGGGCCTGCGGCGTCGCCCCGGAACAGCAGCGGACGTTGCGCCACGGGGCGCTCGTGCACGACGTGGGTAAAGTCTTCATACCCGCCGGGGTGCTGCACAAGCCGGGAAGGCTGAGCGCGGCGGAATGGGAGGCCGTCCGCCGGCACCCGCGCGCCGGCGCTCGCCTTCTGCTCGACCTGCCCGCAGACCCGTGCGTCGCGCGCGTCGTCGCCGAGCATCACGAGTGGTGGGACGGGCGCGGCTATCCCGAAGGCTTGCGCGGCGACGAGATAGATTTCAACGCCCGCATCGTCTCGGTCGCCGACGCCTTCGACGCCATGACGAGCGCGCGCCCCTACCGACCTGCGACCGGGTACGAGGCTGCCGCCGCCGAGCTTGAGCGTTGCTCCGGCACGCAGTTCGATCCACTGGTCGTCGGGATGTTCCGGCGCGTGCCGCGCGAGCACCTCGAAGTTATCACGGGGCGGGTTTGAGTCTCGCCGCGGGCCGTTGGCTGAACGCGCGGCGGTCATGCTCTAACGTAGGGCGCAGACGGCGAACGCGCGCGCGTCACATTCTTCCTTCACCCGTCTCTTTGTCCCGCCACCTTCTTCCCGTATGATGGCTGCGAACGTTCAAAGCACCGCGCACGCCGGGCGATGAATGCGTGTCGCCGGGGCGTTGAGACTCTTGGCGGGAGACGGGAGGAGCGAATGACCGATCTCGACGTGAATGACAATCTTGCCGCCCTTGAAGTCTGGCCGAGCCTTCCACTCGAAGAGTGGAAAGAGACTTACGCGACGCTCCACATGTGGACTCAGATCGTCGGCAAGATTCGGCTCGCGCAAAGCCCTCTCGTCAACCACTGGTGGAACGTGTCGCTCTACGTGACGCCGCGCGGGCTGACGACGACGGCGATGCCTCACGGCACACGCGACTTCGACATGACCTTCGACTTCATCGCGCACCGCCTCGACATCAACACGAGCGAAGGCGACGCGAAGAGTGTCGCGCTTTACCCTCGCACGGTCGCAGACTTTTACCGTGAGGTGATGGCGACGCTTCGCGGACTCAAACTCGAAGTCGCGATCCACGCCAAGCCTGATGAAGTTCCCGACCCCGTTCCTTTCGACGAAGATAACGTGCACGCCTCTTACGACGCCGAGTACGCGAATCGCTGGTGGCGCATCATGCTTCAGTCGGACAGGTTATTCAAAGCATTTCGCTCTGCCTTCATCGGCAAGTGCAGCCCCGTGCACTTCTTCTGGGGCAGCTTCGACCTCGCCGTGACGCGCTTTTCGGGCCGGCGCGCGCCCGAAAGGGAAGGCGCGGACTCGATCACGCGCGAGGCTTACTCGCACGAAGTCATCAGCCACGGCTTCTGGCCCGGCAGCGGAGGCGTCCCGGAGCCGGCCTTCTACTCCTATACCGCGCCGGAGCCGGAGGGATTATCCGAAGCGAAGATTCGTCCCGCGGATGCGTTCTACAACGCGGGAACGTCCGGGTTCGTCCTTCCATACGAAGCAGTCCGGCGTGCGGACGACCCCGACCGGGTGTTGTCGGAGTTTCTGCAAAGCACATACGAGGCAGGCGCGACTCTTGCGAAATGGGATCGCGCGGCGTTGGAGCGGACGGTGGCGGCGTGAAGTTTTTAAGCAGCGGAGTCAACTGACATTCAATGCTCACGATATTCTTCGCGACATACGGCGCGGTCTTTCTGGCCGAGATCGTCGGCGACAAGCTGCTCTACACGACGGGCGTTCTCGCCACACGTTACCGCACCGCGCCCGTGATGTTCGGCATGGCGGCGGCGTTCATTCTGAAGATGGGCGTCGCGGTGCTCGTCGGCGAGGCCATCTCGAAGCTGCCGCCGCTTCTGGTCGCCGCAATCACGGCGGCGAGTTTTCTCGGCGTGGCCTTCGCGCTCTGGCGAAAGCCCGCCGAACGCGGCGAGTCGAAGAAGAAAGACCACGCGGCGTCGAAGGCCGCGCTCGTCTCGTTCGCGACTATCTTCTTCTCGGAATGGGGCGACGTAGGGCAGATAACTGCGGCGACGCTCGCGGCGCGTTACGGCGTGCCGCTCGTCGTCTGGGCGGGCGCGGTCTGTGCGATGGTCACGAAAGGCATACTCGCGGCCTCAATCGGCGCGGGCGTGCGCGGGTGGATACAAAGAAACGTGCCGCCGCGCGTCGTCAGGTACTGCGGCGTCGGACTACTGCTCGTGCTCGGCCTGCTATCGGTTCTGGAAGCTCTGAAGATTACTGACTGACTCAAAGTAGCGCCGTACGCCGGCGACTTGAATCGAATGAAATCCGAGAGCCAAAAAATCTCGCCGCAACGCCGAGCCGCCGCGATGCGTTTCATCGTCTGCTTCGGGGTCGTCAGCCTCTTCGCAGACATGACCTACGAGGGCGCGCACAGCATCATCGGCCCTTACCTGAAAGACCTCGGCGCGACGGCAGCCGAGGTCGGATTCGTCGCGGGACTCGGCGAGATGCTCGCCGCGAGCCTGCGTTTTTTTTCGGGCCGTCTCGCAGATCGAACGCACGCCTACTGGACGATAACGACGCTCGGCTACGTCCTGAACCTGATGGTCGTCCCGACGCTCGCACTCGCGGGCAGTTGGCAGACCGCCGCGCTCCTCGTCGTCGTCGAGCGCACGGGCAAGAGCCTTCGCGGCCCCGCGCGCGACGTTCTGCTGTCGGAGGCGACCGGGGTCGTCGGCCACGGCTGGGGCTTCGCAGTCCACTCGGCCTTCGACCAGACGGGCGCGCTTTTGGGGCCGCTGATGATCTTCTTCTCGGTCGCGCGGATGAACAACTTCGGGCCTGCCTTCTGGTGGCTCGCCGTGCCTGCGGCGGGCGCGTTCCTCGCGCTTCTGGTCGCGCGAGCCGTGCGCCCCGGCAAAGAGTCTGAGGCGAAGCCGCGCACGGTAGTCTCGCAGACGCTCCCGAAAGTTTTTTGGACTTACGTCGCGGCGGCGGGACTTCTGGCGTGCGGGTTCATAGACTTCCCTCTGCTCGCATACCACGTGCAGAAGATGGGGATCACGCGACCGGCGACGATCCCTCTGCTCTACGCGGTCGCGAACGGCGTGAGCGGCCTGACCGCGCTCCTGTTCGGAAGGCTCTTCGACCGCTACGGCATAGTCGTGCTCACGTTCGGCGTCATCGTCTCGATGCTCGCGCTGCCACTCGGATTCCTCGGAGGCTTCGCGGGCGTCGTCGCCGCCGTCGCGTGCTGGGGCGCGGGACTCGGCGCGCAGGACGCGACGCTGCGTTCAGGGATTTCGCAGGTCGTCTCGATGAACAAGCGCGGCAGCGCCTTCGGCAGCTTCAACGCGGTCTTCGGCGTGATGTGGTTTATCGGCAGCGTCGTGATGGGATGGCTCTACGATCTGAACTCGATTATTGCGCTCGTCGTCTTCGGCATGGCGATGCAGTTGGCCGCCGCGCTCGTGTTCGCGTACCTTCGCCGTCCGCTCGCCGAGGCCGCGTCCGCGGCGTCTTAGACGATTTGAACGGACGGCACAAACGCACGCGCGTGTCGAGCGTCGCGCCGCGCGCGAATCAAAAACGTTTCTCACGCGCTAAGAAAAATAATCTCACTCGCGGATGACTTTCTCTCGCCGCGCCTCAACTTTTTTTCGTACTACTGAGACGTGCGTGCGCGCATCTAAATCTGAGGCGCGCGTTCGTTCCTGCGCGCGAGTTTTCTGACGAAGAATAAAGGAGGAGTTGCCGATGGCTTTGAGCAACAGTCTCGCGGCGAGAGGGACGGGGATGGCGGTCGCCGGGACGCGCAAGCGCGCGGAGGTCGAGCGCAGCCTCGAACAGTTGAGCTACGTGATGGACGGCCTGCTCCGAATACCGGGCACGGGCTGGCGCATCGGACTCGACGCAATCGTCGGCCTCATCCCCGGCGTAGGCGACTTCGCCACGACCGCCGTCTCGCTCTACATTCTCGCCGCGGGCGTGCGCTACCGCGTGCCCAAGGTCACGCTGCTCCGCATGGCGACCAACATCGGCATCGACTATCTTCTCGGCTCAGTCCCCGTCGTCGGCGACATCTTCGACGCGGCGTGGAAGTCGAACCAGATGAACGTCGAGTTGCTGAAGCGCCGCGCGGCGGTCGGCGCGGAAGAGGCGCAGCGCGGACGCGCGAGCGACTGGCTTTTCCTCTCGGTGCTCGTCGTCGGCCTGCTCGTCCTGCTCTTCGGCACGGTCGCGCTCAGCCTCTGGTTGCTCATTCAACTCGTCGGTCTTCTCCGGTGAGACTACGACGAGAAGCAACGGCGGCGGACGGTTAAGAGTCGCAAAAAGGGTAGAGGCGCAACTAACATTAGTTGCGCCTCTACCCTTTTTAATGTTGCTTGATGCTGCTTCTATTTACTCATACATGAATCATTCAACGACGCCCGTACAGAGGCGCAAGTCGCCATCGCCCGTATGCAACGAATGCGGCCATCAGCCCGGTTACCAGAGGGATGACCGCCGGCGTGATAGTGCCATTCGCCAGCGTAATTACCGTCGCGCCGATCATAATGATGACAAGCCCTGCGGCAGCCAGCGGCGTCAGCCCCGGCCTGATGCGTAGCAAGCCGGGCAGTATCAGGCCAAGCGCGCCGAGCACCTCCATAGTACCTATGAATCGCAGAAACAGTACTGACAGTTGTATCTGATTCTGCGCGTTCATGGCCATCAACTTATCCGAAGGCATCAACAACTTCAGCCCGCCCGAAAAAAGAAACAGAAGCGCGAGAAGTATCTGTATGATCCAAAGCAAATAGGTCATAAACAATCTTCTCCATTTAAGCGTGTCGCAGGCTTATGCGGCCTTGTATTTAATCGGCGAACTGTTCATTCGGCGACTGCCTTGCTGGCTGCGAGCACGCGTTCGAGCGCGGGGCCGATCACCTTCAAACCGTTCTCGCCCGCCGCGAAGCCGCGCAGATGCCCTTCGGCGTCGAAGAGATAGTACGCGGGCACGTACCCTTGCTCGTTGTGGAACGCGTCGCGCAGAGCGTGCGCGTTATCGACGGCGCAAGGCTCTTTGATGTTGTACGTGGCGACCGCCTCGCGCACCGCCTCGGCGTCCATGTCGGCCTCGTAGCGCGGCATGTGAATCGCGACGACGCGAAGGCCGTCGCCCGCTTTAGCGTCGCGCCACTCGGCGACGCGCGGCAGGTTCTCCTTGCACATCCCGCAACTCACAGACCAGAAGTGCACGAGCGTCGGGTGTCCCTTCGCTTCGGCGGCGGCGTGCGCCCCCGTCGCGTTGAGCCACTCGGTCGCGCCCTCAAGCGAAGGCATCTCTGTGCCTATCCTCATTGGCATAATGAAACCTCAGTGATAGGTTTTGGGTGTTAGGTGCCGGGTGCTGGAAAGAATAATGTCTTATCCAATACCCAAAACCTAACACCCATCACCCGGTCTTCAGACCTTCAGCGTTTCCTGACCCGGACGCCACTCCGCCTGACAGAGTCCGCCGGTCTGTAGAGCCTGTATGACTCGAAGCGTCTCGTCCGCCGAGCGACCGACGTTGAGGTCGTGAACGACCGCGTAGCGCAGCGTTCCCTCCGGGTCGATGACGAAGAGACCGCGGAGCGCGATGCCTTTGTCCTCGATGAGCACGCCGTAGTCGCGCGCGACCGACTTGGTGATGTCGGAGGCGAGCGGGTACTTCAAGCCCTCGACGCCGCCCTTGTCGCGCGGCGTCTTCAGCCACGCGCGGTGCGAGTGAACCGAATCGGTCGAGACGCCTACAACGTCCGCGCCTATCCCTTCAAAGTCCTCGTAGCGGTCGCTGAACGTCGTCAACTCCGTCGGGCAGACGAAGGTGAAGTCGAGCGGGTAGAAGAGCATGACGAGCCACTTGCCCTTGTAGTCAGAGAGCTTCACGTTCTCGTTCAGCTTCTCGATGTTCTTCGTTGACGGCATCTCGAAATCCGGTGCCGCGTGTCCAACTTTTGCTTCTGCCATGATGCTAATGATTTCCTCCGTTGGTTTTCAGAAAACTCTCCCGGTCGCGCCGCCACGGACGAGCCGTGCGCGCGGCCAATGCCTTCCAGTCGCGCGACTATCCCGCGCGTGATTCCTTCTCGCGACAGCCGGGGCAGACGCCCACGAGCGTCAGGTGCACGGACTCCGGCTTGAAGCGCGAGCGCCGCGCCGCCGCACGGACGAGCCTTGTGGTTTCCGGCAGGTCGAAGTCGACGAGCCTGCCGCAACGCGAGCAGACAGCGTGGTCGTGGCGCGTGGTGACGCGGTCGTAGCGGCTCGACCCCTTGCCGAAATTCATCTCGCGCACGAGTCCGGCATCCGTCAGATACTTCAGCGAGTTGTAAACGGTCGCGAAACTGATCGAGGGCAGACGCCTTCGCGCCGCCTCGAAAATCTCGCCCGCCGTCGGGTGCTCGTCCGACTCCGCCACCGCCTGCAAGACGGCCCGCCGCTGCGGCGTCAGCGCCCGCGCGCCGCCATCCCGATCTGCCTTCCCGTTCGCCATAAATTATCCCGTCGCCTAATCTGGAATTAGAATAATTCTAAATTCAATTTTTGTCAAGCCGCCCGGCGCGAAGTGCGAAAGGCGAGAAGAAACGTCGAAAAGCTATAAGCTTGGGCAGGGCAGGGCCGTGCATGCCTGCTTTCACTCACGTATTTCTTCCTTTTTTCTCGTCCGGGCTTGCCTTCTCCGTGCTGTATGCGTTAGTGAATCTCCGGCAGTTATGACAACACGGAAGAAGGAGCGCGCCTTGAGACTCAAGTCTGAATTGGCAGTCGTTTCGTTCGTATTCCTGACCTTGACGCTTCTCGCGCCCGCCGCGGCGGGGGCCAAGGTGACAAGATATTTGACCGGCAACGCGGCGGACGTTTCGCCGCGTCTCCACGGTCCCGTGCTCGACCTCGGCGGCGGCGGGACGGACGTTGGCGAGGCCATACAGCAGATGATTGACGGCGTGCGCGGCTGCTCGGCGTGTTCGACGACCGTTGACGTTGTCGTGCTGCGTTCGAGCGGCGCGGACGGCTACAACGACTTCATCGAGAAGATGAACGGCGTTGACTCGGTCGAGACGCTGGTCGTCACAGACTCGGCGGACGCCGGTGACAAGTCGGTCGTCGAAGCGGTCAGGAACGCCGAGGTAATCTTCTTCGCGGGCGGCGACCAGTGCGACTACGTCCGAAACTTCCGCGGCAACGAGATCGGTCGCGCGGTCGAGTCCGTTTACGCGCGCGGCGGTGGAGTCGGCGGGACGAGCGCGGGCGAGGCGATTCAGGGCGAGTTCGTTTACGACGGCTGCGGCACGGACGGCGCGACATCGGCGCAGGCGCTCGCAGACCCTTACGACCCGACCGTGCGCTTCACATACGACTTCTTCCGCTGGCGATACATGGGCGGCGTCATCACGGATCAGCACGTCGTCGCACGCAAGCGACTTGGGCGCACGCTCGCGTTCGTCGCGCGGCAACTCAAGGACGGGCGCGCGCGGCGCGTGCTCGCCGTCGCCGTCAACGAGAAGACTTCGGTCGTCGTTGACCGGCGCGGACTCGCGCGCGTCGTCGGCGCGGGGCCCGCATACTTCATACTCGGCGACCACGCGCCCGAAGTCTGCGAACCGAAGCGGCCGCTCACCTTCTCCAATTTCAAAGTATGGAAGCTCGCGCCCGGCGAGTCCTTCGACCTGCGACGCAGACCGAGGTCGGGCTACCGCCTCGTCAGCGTCAAAGACGGGCGCGCGGACGAGAACCTTTATTGAAGTGACGAGGGATGAGGGATGAAGTGAAGGCACGCTGCCTTTCTTTCATCCCTCATCCCTTCAGAGCTTCGGGTGTCGCTCGACGAATTCGAGAAGCGCGCTCACGTAGTCGGGGAAGCGCGGGCAGCGGACGCCGTGCGGGTCGAGCAGTTCGGTTATGCGCGTCGTGTCGTAGGTCTGCTTTAGGAAGAAGTAGGGCACGCCGACGCGCGGCAGACCCGTCGCCTTTTCCGAGACGGGTATGTTTAGAGACGTGCGGACGAGAGCGGCGGGCACCGTGACGAGCGAGGCGCGGCCCGCGAGGCGGCGCGCGATCACGTCGAAGAGTTCGCGGGTTGTGAGCGGCGCGGGGTCTGCGATCTGCACGGTCGCGCCGACCGCTCGCTCGTCGCCGGCGAGCGCCGCCATTGCCTCGACTACGAAGTCAACGGGCACGACGTTCAGCCGCACGTCGCCGTTGCCGATGTTGGCGAGCGCGAGCGCGCCGGGCCACATCCGAAGGTAATTGACGAGGTAATAGATGCCGTCGTACTTCGCCGTCTGGCCCGTGCGCGAGTCGCCGCAGACGACCGCCGGGCGATGTATGGTCAACGGAAGCTCGTTCTTCAATCCTTCGACTTCCAACTCGGCGAGGTACTTCGTCTCCTCGTAAAAATTTCTGAAGCCGGCATCGTGCCTCAACTCGCTTTCGAGTATGACGCCGGTGCGACGGCCAGCGACGTAACAGGTCGAGACGTAGTGATACCGCCGCAGGTTCAAGACCGTGCGCGCGAAGCCGTTGACGTTGCGCGTGCCTTCGACGTTGACGCGGAAGGCCGTGTCGCGCCGGACGCCCAAGTCGTAGATCGCCGCGAGGTGAAATAGCGTCGTCGCCTCGCGCCGCGCGTCTTCCGACTCGGCGGGCGACATTCCCAGATCGTCGCGCGTGATGTCGCCCTCGACTATGCGGAAGCTTTCGGTTGTCGCGCCCGTCGCTTCGACTATCCGCGCGATGTCCTTGCGCGCGCGCTCGACGAACGCGGGCTGCACGAGCAGCAGGAACCGCGCGCCGTCGCGCGCAAGCCGCTCGACAAGCCGCCCGGCGATGAAGCCGGGGAAGCCCGTCAGGAAGATCGTTTCGTTGAGCATAACGAGAAATGATGAAGTCGGAAGGGTGGACGAAAGCACGTCTGTCGGGAATCCGATTTCACTTCGTACTCCGGCTTTATCCCTAATCCTTTCCTATCTGCCGCAGACCAACTCGACGAGCGTGCGGACGCCCGCGCCGGTCGAGCCTTTGGGAGCGTAAGGCGTGGGAGAGTCTTGCCATGAAGTGCCCGCGATGTCGAGGTGAACCCAAGGCGTCTCGCCCGCGAACTTCGAGAGGAGGAGCGCGGCTGAAGTCGCGTCGGGGCGTCCCCCGTAGTTCTTGAAGTCGGCGATCATGCTCTCGATTCTTTTCTTGTAATCGTCCGAGACCGGCATTCGCCAAGTGGGTTCGCCCGCGCGCTCGGAGGCGGCGAGAATTTCCGATGCCCACGCGTCGTCGTTGCTGAAGAGTCCCGTCCGGTGCGAGCCGAGCGCGACGATGATCGAGCCTGTGAGCGTGGCGAGATCAACGATGCGCGACGCGCCGAGATGCTTCGCGTAGGCGATGCCGTCGGAGAGCACGAGCCTACCTTCGGCGTCGGTGTCAACGACCTCGATTGTGTGGCCCGCGAACGTGCGAACGATGTCGCCGGGCTTTATCGCCTTGCCCGAAGGCATGTTCTCCGCCGCGGGAACGACGGCGACGACGCGCCGGTTCGGTTTGATTTGCGCGACCGCGCGCAGCGCGCCGAGCGCCGCCGCGCCTCCGGCCATGTCGGTCTTCATCTCGTACATGTCGAGGCCGTGCTTGATCGAGATGCCGCCCGTGTCGAAAGTGATGCCCTTGCCGACGAACGCCCACAACTCTTCGTCGCCGCCAGCGCCTTCCGGCTCGTACCGCAGAACGATGAGCGCGGGTTCCTCGTCCGAGCCTTGCGCGACGCCGAGCAGGCCGCCCATCCCGCGCGCGCGAATCTCGTCGCCGCCGAGCGACTCGACTTTCAACCCGACTTCGGCGGCCATTTCGGCAGCGCGGCGCGCGAACTCTCGCGGCGGGAGGCTCAGTCCCGGCTCGTCCGCGAGCGAGCGTGCCCAGTTCACCGATTCGGCGACGACGCGCGCCCTCTCAAGCTTTGCGCCGAAGTCTCCGGCGTCGCGCGACGCTTCAGTAATGATCGTCAAACGTTCGAGCGCCGGCTCGTCTTCGTCGTCCTTCTGATAGATTCGGTTGTCGTAGAGTCCGAGATGCGCGCCTTCGGCGAGCGCGTAGATTGCGCCGCGCGCGAGTTTGTCCGGCTGAGGCGGGATGAAGTTGAGCGAGCGGCTATGTGCGGAGCGCGCCGCGCGGACGGCGACCGCGGCGGCGCGTCGCATGGCCCCGGCGTCGAAGTCCGCGTGCGACCCGAGTCCGACGAGAAGCACGCGGCGCGACCCGCCCGAATCATTCGCGGCGTGAATCAGAAGCGAAGTCTCTTCCTCGCCTTTGAACTCGCCGTCACCGACGACGCGCTCGCATAACTCGCGCAGGTTCGCATCCGTCAATTGCGTGCCGTCCAGCCGGGGCTTGTCGGCGAAGACGGCGACGGCAATTGTGTCCGTTGCGTCGGTCGTCGGAGGGAGGCTGTCGCCGAGTTCGACCGCGAGAGATTTCTGTCTGCTCATCCTCAGTCTCTTTTTTTGATCGTGTTGTTACGACGGGAGCGCGACGAGTATAATTCAAAGCGGACGGCGCGGCCTAACGCGCGCGCGTCCGGCGGGTGTTTGATGTTCGACGACGAAGACGCAATTCCGAATAGTGTGAGGCGGCGTGCCGTAGAGCTTTTCCGCCGCGCCTACGCGGCGCAACTCGAACGCAACTACGTCGAGGCCGTCGAACTCTACCGGCGCTCGATAGAGACTTATCCGACCGCCGAGGCGCACACGTTTCTAGGATGGGTTTACAGCTTCGACGGTCGCTACGACGAGGCGATTGACGAATGCCTGAACGCAATCCGCGTTGACTCCACGTTCGGCAATCCTTACAACGACATCGGCAGCTACCTCGTCGCGCAGGGCGACCTGTGGACTTGCGTCCGCTGGTTCCGGCGCGCGCTCGCCGCGCCGCGCTACGAGTCATACGCCTTCCCGCACTTCAACCTCGCGCGAGTTTACGAGCAGCGCAACCGCCCGCTCGACGCCGCGCGCCACTACGGACTCGCGCTCGAAGAGCGGCCCGACTTCGCGCAGGCCGCCAAAGCTTTACGCGGAGTTCAGGCGCGACTCAACTGACGACACGCCCCCGACCGGAATGCCCGACGGCGCGGTGCGACCCGCCGCGTGAACAGCTTCGCACGGTCAAATTCTCCGCAAATTTCCTGGCGCTCGGCGCAAATTATGGTAATTATGCCTTTGACACACCCAAGAGAGGGGGTATCATTTTAAGATACTTGTGCTATTATTGGCGGTCTGTTGAATCACTCGCTCAGTTCCCAGCCCGTAGCGCATAGGTAATTACATGGCATCCTTAACAATCCCAGACCCTGTTGTAGCCGGATTCACGAAGATTGCCACGATGCCGGAAGAGTCTTTTAACGCATTGCTTTCGGCACTCCAACATCTTCCATTGAAGATACATCAGCATAGGGTTTTTGACGATTCAGTGTTAGAGCCACAAGGTATTTCATCAGAAGACATAAAGGTAATACGTGATGCTTTATTCCCCCTGTATAGGGGTAGAGGTAGCGGCACTGTGCCGGTAACTAAGTTCGTTGGTAATGTCGCGGAATCATTGACTGACGCAGAGGGCGGCGGGCCAGATTGGATACAAAACGAAGAGTTACTTGGAAACTTTAAAGAGCGATTAATTCATCTTCTCAGTCTCAGTTCACCGCTGTTAATAGCTAAAGCTCACGATATTTTACTGGAACACGCTCAAACATTTTCTAGTGTGCGTATTGTGTCAGATATCCGCCCCGTCTTTGGCGAGAGCGTTGAAGGGAATCCAGTGGCAGCAGTTTTAGTGCATATGCTCAATCTGGTTTATTACGAATCGGGGGAAAGGCGCGAGTTCGTAGTCGCGATGGATACAAAAGACATCCAAGTTTTATTAGAAGCCTGTGAACGTGCGGCGAAGAAGACGAAATCTCTAGAGTCAGTTATTGCCTCCACAAACATGACGTACATCGAAGTCGTGTAGAGGTGCGACCATGTCCGCAGTTCTAAAATTCGACCCTCGCAGGAAACGTCAACCAACCGATAAAGGAAAGACGTGGCTTGACGCGCTTGTAAAAGCCGAGGCGCGAACGCGCGCAGAAATTGAAGAATATGCACGCCTACTGGCAGAACAAAACGAGCGCATTGCAGCCGTCACCGAACACGCGCGAAAATTAGGTGAACACGCCCTGCTTCTTCAGGAGCAGGAATGTGCCCGCGTGCAAAGCGGCGAAGCTAATGCGGAGTTGGAAAGAGCCTTCCGTGAATTAGCGGAGCAATGGATTGATGAGACGGAACATACATCGAATATCAACAAGGCGATACTGCATCCCGCATATCAACAAATAATCGGAATGGGGAAGGTGTTACCTTCATTTATTGTCCCGCTATTACTCCAAGAGTTAGAGCAGAACCCAGATCATTGGCTCGTAGCATTGCACGAAATCACTAAGGAAGACCCTGCGCCGGAAGACTCCAATTTTGAAGAAGCAGTAGAAGCTTGGCTAAATTGGGGGAGGAGCCGTGGATACCTCACCGAAGCGAGAGCCTAGACTCGAACGCAAGTTCCCAAAGTTAAGAAATGGCGGATATAGCACCGAAAGCCCCAGAGACCCAAAGTATAATTGTGTTGCGTTGGCGGTCGGGGATTTTAATAACTTCTGGCAGTACATGGGGCGGGGAAGGACTAGGGGTTACTACTGGCCACCCGACGTTAAAGACGACAGCCTAGAGAGTTGGATAGAGGTCTTTCGCCTTCACGGTTACGAACTTTGTGGCAACGGAGACTTTGAGCCGGGAGTCGAAAAGGTTGCCATATACGTTGATAGTGAGGGGTTCACTACTCACGTGGCAAAACAAGACATAGTTATAGGCAAGTGGGCCAGCAAATTGGGTAAAAAAGGACATGATATTGTGCATGACTCCCTTGAACTGTTAGCGGGAGAAGAAGGCGACGAATACGGCGATGTGAAGGTATTTATGAAGCGCGAATTTAAGGGGAGGAGGTTTCCGTATGAGCAAGCAAAGCCCTGAACAAGCCAAAGGTCGAAAGCTGAACACAAGAGGGCGCGAGGGCAACCCTATCAGTCTTGCGCCGCTAACCTTCGATGATGCCGTGCGGAAGATGCTTGCGACCGAGCCGCCGAAGCGTGAGCCGAAAGAAGCTAAACCGCAAAAGAAGGCTGCAAAGAAGTAGTCGGGCGGCGACTACTTCTTTGACTTCGTAAGGTCATTTATACATCAGCCGCTTACCCTCGAATCCTTTTAGCGCCTCACTCGCCCGTTCGCCGTCCGTCACTTGCCGCCCGTTGTATCTAAAATCGAACTCGCCCAAATACCTGTGAAGGTGCTTCTTGCTGACGTGATGATAGACGCCGTTGATGCCGCGCTTGACAAGGCCGAAGTAGCCTTCGACGCCGTTGGTGGTAACGCAAACGCCTTCATCGTATCGCACGTATTCGTCGGCCCTGTGATTCACAAGTGAGTGCTTGCGGTCTTTCAAACTTTTGAGGACGCCCGTATCCGTCATAAGGTGCGCGTCTTCCGCGCAGACTTCGTTTATGACGGCTTTAAGATTCTCTGCCGTCACCTTCTCGACGTGGCGCGAGCGAACCTTGCCGCCGCGCTCAAGGACTGACACAACGGCAAACTTATCCGCGACCGGGGCGAAACGATCTTTCGCGCGCTCGCCCGGCTTGACCGCGTGCGAGTGATGCTCTTGCTTATGCTTATTCTTCGCCTTGCCGCCGATGTATGTTTCGTCTGCCTCGACAATGCCGCTCATCTTCTCTGTCGATTCGCCCGTGAGCGCGAAGCGTATGCGGTGAGCCATGAACCACGCGCTCTTGTACTGCTTTATATCCAAGTTCCGCATGAGTTGGTGCGCGCTCATGCCCTTCTTAGAAGACAAGAGAAGGTGAATCGCCAGAAGCCACTTGTGAAGCGGGATATGCGAATCCTCGAAAATGCTCTTAACAGTAACCGTGAACTGCTCGCGGCATCCGGCGCACTTCCACAGACCTTTGCGGGCTTTGCGGACGCGCTTGCCCGCCGCTTTCAAAGCCTCAATTTCTTCCGCCGTCTTTTCTTTAACGGTTATCTTGTAGGCTTCACCTATCAAGCCACAGTGCGGGCATACAACGCCGTCAGGCCAGCGCATCCGTTCAAGGTACTCACGCGCGGCGTCCTCATCGTAGAAGTGCGGTTCGAGTATCGAGCCTTTTTCCTTCTTTGCCATGCGTGAATACTACTCTTTTTGTTTGGGTGTGTCAAGTGCATAATTACCCAAATTATTGTTGACAGAGTTTTTTGGTTGGGGTTAGACTCGCAACCCCTCGCTCGCCCGCATTAACATCAAAGGCCACAAGCCGATCTGCATTAAAATCTGGTCGAAAGAGGTGTCCCTTCAATGCCCCCAAAGAATGGTCGTCGTTCTCGTCCTCTCGTTCTCGTCATTGACGAACACAGGCACGCGCGAATCGCGTTTCGCTTTTACCTGAGCCGTGAAGGCTACGACGTTGTCGAGGCGGCGAGCGGCCACGAGGCCGCCGAACTGGCGAGCGCCGAAGCGCCCGACCTCGTCATTGTTGACCTGAACATGCCCGGCATCGGCGGCGTGCTCGCGACGCAGAGGCTTCGCACAATCGCCGGAGTAAGCTCAGTGCCCTTCGTCGCCTGCGCAGGGCCCGACAGTCAGGCGTACCGCGACGCGGCGCGCGCCGCCGGGTGCGACGCATACGTCACAAAGCCCTTCAACCCCGGAATACTTTTGATGGTCGTGAAGAGACTCCTGAACCGTCGCTCGGCGGGAGTGCTGCCTTCGGGCGACGTGGCGCAGATGGCCGCGATGGTAATGTGAGCGCCGGCAGGTCGAAACGCTTTGCGTGAAGGGGCGACAGGTCGAACGTGCCGCCCCTTCGCTTTTTGTGCGACTGCTGCCCCGCGCCTTTCGACGAGTCAGGCCGAGCGAGTCAACGGGGTGGACGGCAACGCTCAAGTTACTCAGGAGGTTTCGTGCTGTTCGACGTTTTCGCCGCCGCGCAGGAGGCTTTTGTCAATGCGCATCTTTCGGCGGTTGGCGTCCATCGCGACGTAGATTACTTCGGCCTCGGTGACTTTTATGTGCTCGCTCGTGCCGCCGTAGCGCTCGGCCTCTACGACGACGCGGACGGTGATCGAGGTCGTGCCGACGCGCGTCGTCGTGGCGTAGAAGCTCACGAGGTCGCCGACGTAAACCGGCTCGTGGAACGTGACCTCGCGCATCGCGACGGTGACGAAGCGCTCGATGCCTGTGCGCCGGTGCGCCTCGACCGCGCCCGCGATGTCGATGTAGCTAAGAATGATTCCGCCGAAGATGGTGCCCTGCGGGTTTGTGTCGCGCGGCAGAAGCGTGATGCGTATGGCCGGGTCGCGGTATGAGTTCATGCTCATCGCGGACGAGGATGGGGCGCACGCGCTGGCGCTGTCAAGCACAGCACGCCGCGCGGGATTTATGGCCGCGCGCGCGTACAACGGCTACGCCGGAGACGACATCAAAACGCTTGTCGTATTGGAGCAAACGCGCGGGGCCGAAGCGCCTGAAGTCTCGCGCCCGTCGAGGGCCGCCCGGAGGTTGTAACACAAGCCCGTTCCGGCGTATCGTTTCAGCAGGATAATCAGACGATGAAGAGAACTTTTAACTACGCGCTTTTGCTCGTCGCGTTGACGGCGGTCGCACTCACCGGCACGCTCTCGGCTCAGGATCGGAGCCGCACGGGGCGCAGGATCACGATACCGCAGGAGAAGCCGTCTGTAACGCCCTCGCAGACCCCGGCTCCTGCCACGACCATCGCCGAGACACCGCTCCCGCCCGGACAGCGCGCGCGCTTCGATGTAAACAACTATCGCATCATCGCCGAACTCAACCCGCAGCAGCATCTCCTGACCGCGAGCGCCGACGTGACGTTCACGCCGCTCGACAACACGCGCACAGTCGTCTTCGAGTTGAACGGCTCGCTCAAGGTCGAATCAATCGAGCGAAACGGCGTCGCTCTGACGAACTTCGTGCAGGATCAGGCGGGACTCGAAACCATCGGGCCGTTCGTCCGTGTTGACCTCGGCGAAGTCGTGCCCGCGGGACAGCAGCAGACCTTGCGCTTCCGTTGGAGCGGTGCGCTCGTCACGCCCGAAGGCGGGCCGCTCGCGTCGAAGCGACTCGCATACGTCGGCCCCGAACTCTCTTACCTGATGTACGCGGCGCGCTGGTTCCCCTTTCACGAGTACGCCGCAGACCGCGCGACCTCCGACATAACGATCACGGTTCCCGCCTCCTACACGGTCGCGGGGATGAGCGACGAGCCTGTGTCGGAGACGACCGCCGCGCAGTTCCTGCCGCCCACCGGCGCGACGAATGCGCGCACCGCGCCCGCGCGCTCGACGGCGCAGGCCGCAGGGCTTCACAGCTACCATTTCGTCACGCGCCAGCCTTCGCTCGTCGGCAACTTCGCCGTCGGCCAGTTCGCGACGCGGACGCTCAAGGTGAACGGCTACGACCTCGCCTTCTACGTCCAGCCCGGCGGCGAAGGATTCATCGAGCCTTACGCGCAACTCATCGGCGAGGCTTTGCAGTTCTACACGCAGAAGTACGGGCAGCCCGCGTTCGGCACGCGCCTCGTCATCGCCGAGATTGACGACGCGAGCCTCGACGCATACGCCGCGCCCGGCATGGAATTTCTTTCACCGCGCTTTTTCACTCCGGGGCGTCAAGCCTCGCTCGACGAGCGAGTGCTGCGCGAGGTCGCGTACCAGTGGTGGGGCTTGAGCGTCGGACTCAAGTCGTTCGACGACGCATGGCTGTCGCAGGGACTCTCCGAATGGAGTTCGTTCGCGTTCCGCGAGACGCGGCTTTCGGGAGCGGCGCTCGACACGGCGCAGCGCGACATGCTGGAGCGCGCTTTGATGTTCGAGCAGTCGGCCTCGATTGCGCGCGCGCCCTCGACTCTGGACGACCAGTCGGCAGCTTATCAGGCCGTCGTCTTCTACAAGGGCGCGATGGTCTTCAAGATGTTGCGCGAGACTCTGGGGCTGGGCAAGTTCGACACGCTGATGAAGCGATACTACGGCGAGTTCCGCGGGCGCAACGCCTCGATTGACGACTTCGAGAAGCTGGCGACCGCGGTCAACGGCGAGAACATGCGTTACTTCTTCGCCCGCTGGGTCGAGGGCACGGGCGTGCCGGAGTTCACAGCCGACTACCAGATCATACGCACTCGCACGGGCAAGTTCCGCGCGCGCGGAACCGTCAAGGAGAACATGGAGAATTTGAAGATGCCCGTCGAGCTTGAACTCCGGTCTGAGGGTGACGACGAGACGACGACCGTCTTCGTCGGCGACCGCAGCGAGGACTTCGACTTCGAGTCGAAGGGCAAGCCCATCGAGGTCATCATTGACCCGAACAACAGGGTTCTGCGCACATCGGAAGACCTGCGAATCTCTGTGGTCGCGCGCCGCGGTCTTGAGCTTTTCCGCGACGGCCAGTACCTCGAAGCGCAGCGGCAGTTGGAAGAGGCTCTGAAGCTCGACAAGTCGAACTCTTGGGTCTATTACAACCTCGGCCTCATCTTCCTTGAGCAGCGAAACTACCAGCAGGCGCTCGACAATTTCGACGCCGCGATCCACGGCAACCTGAAGCCTTCGTGGATCGAGGCGTGGGCGCACATCAAGCGCGGCAACGCTTACGACGCGATGGGCGACCGCGCGCGCGCCGTGCACGAATATCATCAGGCCGTCGAGTCCGGCATTGATTTCGACAACGCGCAGAAGGCGGCGGGCGACTTCCTGAAGACGCCCTACGACCCGAAGGCCGTCACGCAGCAGGCCGCGTCCGGCGTGAGCTAACGAAGCGCGACGACCGCGAATGAATCGCGCCGGGCCGATTCTGCCGAAGACGCCCTCCGCATGACAGAGCGGAGGGCGTCTTCGCTTGTGCGCGAACTCCCACACACTATTATTGCCCGCGATTCCCGGCGCGCGTGGCAGACGACGCCGACAGTGGCGTATCATGTGCGCTGACGGCTGCCGGACATTTCGCCAAGTGCTTTCGCCCTGACTTGATTTCGAGCTTCGCCCCGGCTCGGACTTTCCCTTTCGATGCGACCGCTGAACCTGCATACGAAGACGACGCTGCTCGCCTCGGCCATCACGCTCGCCGTGCTGGGCGTCGTGCTCACGCTGATGAGCGTGCGCTTCGCCGAGCGCGTGCGCGAGGAGCAGAAGGAGCTTGCGCAGCTTCAGGCCGACCGGCTCGCAGACCACATCAGCCAGATGCCCTCGCGCGACCCCGAACAGGTCGCGAGCATCGCGACGCTTGTGCGCGGCTCGCGCCCGGACGCCGTGACCGTCCGCGTCTGGGAGCGCGTCGGCGGAGTCTTTCAGGAGGTCGCAGCATCCTCCGAGAGCGACCAGCCCGAGGAGATTCCCGAAGAGGTCAAGGCCGCGCTCCGCAGCGGGCAGGAGACGAAGGTCGTCGCCTCGCAGCCCGAGGGCGAGGACGAGTCGCTCTACAGAGTCTTCGCGCCCGTGCTCGAACAGGGTCGCGTGAGCGGCGCGGTCGAGGTCGTCGAAAAACTCGACAGCGCGCCGTCAATCGTCTGGGACTACGGGAGCGGCGCGCTCTGGCTCGCGCCCGTCGCGGTCGTCGCCATCACGCTCGGCATCTTTCTTCTGTTCCGCCACTTTGTCTACAGACCCGTCGAGCGCCTGCTCGGCGCGATGGAGCGCGTGAAGGCGGGCGACCTCTCGGCGCAGGCAGACGAATCGGCTGAAGACGAGATCGGCAAGGTCGCGCGCGGCTTCAACCGTATGCTCGCGCGGCTTCGCGCGATGACAGCCGAGCGCGAGGCGCAGAACCAGTTGCTCGAACAAAGAGTCGGAGAGGCCACGGCGGAACTCGCCGAGCGCAACGTGCAACTCGAAGAGACGAACCTCGAACTCTATCAGACGACGCGACGCCTCACCGAACTCGAACGCCTCGCCGCCGCCGAGCAGACCGCCGCGCAACTCGCGCACGAGGTCGGCACGCCGCTGAACCTGATCAGCGGCCACGTCCAACTCCTGCTCGCGAGCGAACGTCCAGACCCGGAGGCCGCGCGCTCGCGTCTCTCGACCATCAGCGCGCAGATCGAGCGCATCGAGCGCATCGTGCGGCGCATGCTCGACAGCACGCGCGCCGAAGCGGGCGAGTTCGCGCCGCTCGATTTGAACGCGCTCCTTCGACGCATCTTCGACGCCGCCGCGCCGACGCTCGACGCCTCGAACGTCGTGCTCACCGCAACGCTCGCGTCCGATCTACCGCCGGTCGAGGGCGACGCAGACCGCTTGCAACAGGTCTTCATCAATCTGGTCAACAACGCGCTCGACGCGATGCCCGCGGGTGGCGAGCTTCGCGTCACGACTTCCTTCGAGTCAGCGCCCGAACAGGAAGGCGCGGGCAGCATCGCCGTCGAGTTCGACGACACGGGCGTCGGCATGGACGCCGATGTGCGCGCGCACATCTTCGAGCCGCTCTACACGACGAAGGCGCGCGGGCGCGGCACTGGACTCGGCCTCGTCGTCGTGCGTCAGGTGCTCGCGGAGCACGGCGGCCACATCGAGGTCGAGAGCGAGCCGGGGCGGGGCGCGCGCTTCCGTCTGATTCTTCCCGCCGTCGCGGTCGCGCCGGTTGACGAGGTGGGTGTCGGATGAAACGCATTCTTGTTGTTGACGACGACGAGGCTTCGTGCGAGTTGCTGCGCGAGATTTTCGCGGCGCAAGGGTGGGAGGCCGAGAGCGCGCAGACGCCCGATGCCGCGCTCGCGCTGGCCGCGCGCGGGCGATTCGATCTCGTCGTCAGCGACATCAATCTAGAAGCCGCGCAGTCCGGCCTCGACATCCTGCGGAGTTTGCGCGACCGCTGCCCCGTAATCCTCGTCACGGGCTTCGGCACGCTCGACGCCGCGGTCGAGGCGTCGCGCGAGGGAGCGTGGGATTTCATCTCAAAGCCGTTCAAGGTAGAGGAGGTCGTCGCGACCGCGCGGCGCGCGCTCGACCGCGTGAGCGCGTCAGAAGATGCGACGGTTACAGTGAGTGCGGAAGAGATAACTTCGCAACACGAGCGCGCGGGGCTGACGGGCCGCTCGCCCGTGATGATCGAACTCTACAAAGAGATCGCGCGCGTCGCACCTTCGCGCTCAACCGTTCTGATCGCCGGCGAGTCGGGCACGGGCAAGGAACTCGTCGCGCGCTCGATTCACAAACACAGCCCGCGCTCGTCTCGCCCGTTCGTCCCCGTCAACTGCGGCGCGTTCACCGAGACGTTGTTAGAGTCGGAACTCTTCGGCTACGTCCGCGGCGCGTTCACCGGCGCGGCTTCGGACAGGAAAGGCTTGTGGGAGGAGGCCGAGGGCGGGACGCTCTTTCTCGACGAAGTCGGCGAGACGAGCGCGGCCATGCAGGTCAAGCTCCTGCGCGCGCTTCAGGAGGGAGAGATTCGACGCGTCGGCTCGACGCGGCCCGTCATCACGGACGCGCGCGTCGTCGCGGCGACGAACCGCGATCTTGAGAAGGAGGTGAAGTCCGGGCGCTTCCGCGAAGACCTGTTTTATCGTCTGAGCGTCGTCAGTCTTCGCGTGCCGTCTCTGCGCGAGCGCCGCAGCGACATCCCTCTGCTCGCCGAAAGGTTCCTGCGCGCCGCGTCGGAGAACGCGGGGCGCGCGCGGCTGCGGCTTTCGGAAGGCGCTCTGAACCGGCTCGTTGCATACGACTGGCCGGGCAACGTGCGCGAGTTGGAATCGGCGGTCGAGTACGCGGCGCTTCACGCGCGCGGCGCGGACGTGGTGGCGGAGGATTTGCCGGCGAAGCTACAGACCGCCGAAGTGCGTCAGGCCGCGTCGCGCTCGCCGCTCGCGGCACTTTACGAAGACCTGCCCTCGCTCGACGAGTTGGAGCGGCGCTACCTGCAACACGTCCTCGAAGCGACGGGCGGCAATCGCACACGCACAGCCGAAGTCCTCGGGATAGACCGCCGCACGCTCTACCGTATGGCCGAGCGCTTCCGCCTCAAGCTCGACGAAGAATAAGCGTTGAAGGGCGAAACCGAATCGCACGCCGTCGGGTCTGGGCGACGGCGTAAAACTTATACGCGAGCTGAAATTACGCAGCGAGAGATAAGACTTCTAACTGCGGTAGATGTTCTGGAATGGGCAGACGAAATAACTCTCGCTTGAATGAGTAAATCGTCTGCCCTCCTTTGATCGAAGCCTGCTCGGTCAGGCATAAAGCGTAAAGCCCTGGATGCAGATGTGCCACCTGCGCTCTGGCTTTCTGCGCGCTTGAGCAACCCCAGCCAAACTCCTGCTTGAGTAAGCGAAAGACCTCTTCGATTTGCCGGCGCACTCGATAGTGACGCTTCAACTCTGATGAAGAAAGCTCGCCGTCATTACTCACAAAGTAGCGTCGCCCGTCTTTGACGACCACCACATCGTGCTTGACTTTCCGCAAGCGACCGACAGCCCGACCATAGCGATGCGGCCATCTTTCTCTCACCGCCTGCCCCTCAAATAAGCGATTCGATTTCAATCGCGCTACATACTTCC
>DATINM010000020.1:0-146613 GCA_035474235.1 Pyrinomonadaceae bacterium | reverse complement strand
GGAAATAGACGTACTGCCTTCGGTCTGCGGTCGGAAAGAGCGGCTCGATGCCCTTCTCGAAGAAGGCGGGCTGTAGGAAGAGTCGCTTCCCCGTGCGCTGCGCGTAGCCGGGCACGCGCACGTGGAAAGAGTATTTGAACGGCTTGTCGGGGTCGGTCACGTTCTCGACGTGTATGTCCGTGACCTCGGAAGCGCCCAACTGTTGCTTGAGCCTGTCCTTCAGACGCTCCTCGCGCTGCGCGGGCGACTCGTCGTCGTTGAGTTCCTTCATGTCGGCGGCGAGGTGGCCCGTGTATTCCATCGTCACGTCGCCTTCGAGCGTGCCGTCGTCGGAGAGCTTGAGAGTGGCCGTGCGCTTTTCCAGAGACTTCTCGGGCCCGGAGATCGGGCTTGAGACCCAGACCGGTGCCTTCTCGTCGCTGATGAGCGTCTCCTGCCCCTCCTCCTGCCACCGAAGCATCCCGAAGGTTACGTAGGTCGAGCCGGGGTTGAAGAAGCGCCACTGGTCGCCGACCTTGATGGCAACGCTCGCCGGGTCAACGAAGTAGTCGTCGGGGAAGGTCTTGTCGAAGAAGATGTCGCCGCGATCCGAGGTGCAGGCGATGTGAACGTCGAAGCCCGCGGCCGAGGCGAGCGCGCCGAAGAGAAGGTCGATGTCGGCACCCGTGCCCATGCCGCGCTTGAGCGTGTCGGAGGGCGACTTGTTCTCCTTCAACTTCTTTATCTGGTCGGCGGTCATCCCCGAAGCGTCGTCCGTGTAGCGCTTGACTTTGACGCGGACGAAATCGTAGAGACGCTGTAGCTTCTGCTCTGGCGTCTGCGCGTCGCCTATCGCCTCCGCCGAAGCCTTGCGTATCTCGTCGTTGACCTTGAGCATCGGCTTGAGCGCGACCGCGATCTTGCGCCCGTAGACGAGCCAGAACAGGTCGGGATTGAGCGGCGTGTCGGGCGAGTAGTAGGCGAGCATCCATGGGCGTACGGCGTACTCCGGCGGCATGCGCGGCTCCTCGTGGTACGCAGGCACGTTCGTAAGCGTCATGCTGTAGGAGCCGTCCTTCTCCTTGACGAAGGGCACGGAGTTGGTGTGGAAGGTCTGCGCGCGGAGGCCGACGGCCTTGTCCTCGCTGTTGACGAGTTCCTCGTGGTAGGGCTTGATCCAGTACTTGACGGACTCGACGGGGATGTCGCGCGAGAACTCGAAGCGCTCGTAATGCTGTATGCCGTTGCGCACCTCGCGCCAGCGGTACTCGATGACCGAGCCGGCCTCGACGCCCGGCAGCGCGAACGACTTGGCCTTGACCTTCACGCCGTTCGCCTTCAGCACGTCACGCTCGAACACGTCCTCCGGCTTGAGTTCGACCGTCGTGCCGTCGGGCTTGATGGTGCGCGCGGCCACGTCCTTGATCTTGACGTTGCGCCCGCGGAAGCTCGGCGCGATGATGTCAACCTTGCTCTGCGACTCGCGCCCGCGGTCGTTGAAGACCTTGATGCGGACGTAGTGATTGAGCACGGTCGCGGGATCGCCGCCGCTGTCCTGATAGGTCACGTGGACTTCCCAGAAGAGTATCTCGGCGTCAGCGTCCTTCTCGACGATCGGAGCGGTCATCAAGAGTTGCGCCGGGTCAACGGGCTTCCAGTCCTTGTCGCCGCCGGAGCGCGCGAGGGCCGCGGCGGAGGCGAGTGCGAGCAGAAGCAGACAGACGAATGCCGCGAACGCTCCGGCGCGCGCGGAAGTGAGTGGGGACTTCATATTCGGTAAACCTTTCGGGGAAATTTGCCTGAAACTTTGTTGGCCGGGATTGAGAATAAAAGCGAATATAGTTGAGACCGACAGCACTGTGAGGTGCTGCAAAAACTAGCGAAACCGAACGACGGATTTTACGACGAAACGTTGTACGACGCAAGCCGGGAGCGTGGGCTTCGGGGCCGGAGGCCGGTTAAAGACAGATGCTCTCGACCGGACTCCGGCTCCGGCCCCTCCTTTTGCCATTCCGCCCCGCGGTTGATATTTTCTGTGGTGGGACGAGGGATGAACTTCAAGACGATCATGCCTGAACAGTTCGATGCGCGCCGGCGAGCCGGCGACGACCTGCTCCTCGTTGACGTGCGCGAGCCGGTGGAGTACGAGATCGCGCGCGTCGAGGGCGCAAGCCTCCTGCCGCTCAGCCTCTTCGACGAGTGGGCACCGTCGCTCGACCGCGAGCGCGAGACGGTCTTCATCTGTCACCACGGCATACGCAGCGCGCAGGTCTGCGCCTTCCTCTCGCGGCAGGGTTTCGAGCGAATCTACAACCTCGCGGGCGGCATCGACCGCTGGTCGGTCGAGATTGACCCGACCGTGCCGCGCTATTGAACGAAGGCAAAAGGCAAAAGTGCGGGCGGCGTTTCTTATCGCTTATCACTCATGGATGCTTACACGGAAGCTCACGCCGCAGCGTATCCCGCCGAATATCTCGCGGGCATAGACCTCTACAACGACGGCGAATTCCACGCGGCGCACGACGCATGGGAAGAGCGCTGGCGCGACGACTGCGGCGCGAGCGAGAAGCTTTTTCTTCAGGCGTTGATCCAGTCGGCGGTCGTCTTCCACCACATCGAGATCGGTCGTCGCGGCGCGGCGCGCAGGATGTACGGGATGGCGAAGGAGAAGTTCGCGCGTCTCGGCGCACGGCGTTTCATGTCACTCGACATCGAAGACTATCTCGCGCAACTCGACCGCGCGCTGCGCTGGCTCGAAGAGGCGGAAGACCCGCGCCATGTCGAGCCGCCGGAGTTCACGCCGCCGCGAATAGTTCTGTCGGCGGAGTTGACGGAGTACGACTGACTCGCGCCGTCTTCGAGGACGCGGGAGCGGTCGCCTGCGGCCCGCGCGGTTGGCGACCGCACGTTTGTGTTTTAGAATCGCCGCAAGCCGACCAGCCGAGACAGACGAAGGAGAGACTTCCGAGTGGAGATACTTGAGCAAGCCGAGGAGTGGCGCGACCGCTACGCGCGCTGGAAGCAGATAAACGAGATGCGCGGCGGCGAGGTCGGCGAGCACTACCCCTGGGTCGAGAACCGCCGCGCGCCCTTCCGCCCCGCGCGGCGCGCGCTGCCGATGATGAACCTCGCGCTCGTCACGTCGGCGGGCGCGTACCTCGACGGCACCGAAGCCTTCGACACCTCGGTCTTCGGCGGCGACACTTCGTTCCGGGAGATTCCCGTCGAGGTGACGCAGGACGATTTGAAGTGGACTGCGCGCGGCTACGACCAGCGTTCGGTCGAGGAGGACATGAACGCGCAAGTACCTCTCGCGCGTCTCAAGGAGTTCGAGGGCAACGGCATCATCGGCCAACTCAACCCGGTCTTCTGGAGTCTCTGCGGCTTCATCCCGAACGCGGCGCGCTTCGTCTCGACGACGCTGCCGCAACTCGTCGAGCGCGTACACCGCTACGAGGTTCAGGCCGCGCTTCTCATCCCGGCCTCGCGCCTGTGCCACCAGACGATGTCGCTCGTCGCGCGCGCCATCGAGTCTTCGGGCGTGCCGACGATGACGCTCGCCGTTGACCGCGGCGTTGTAGAGCGTGCGCGCCCGCCCCGCGCCGCTTACTACCCGGGCGAACTCGGCTGCGTCGTCGGCAAGCCGAACTGGCCCGAATACCAGCGCCGCGTCCTCGACGAAGCGCTCCGCCTCGTCGAACCCGTTGACCAACCGAGCGTCCGTAACCTCGTCGTCGCGCTCGAAACCGAAGTCGAGATGGGGCGCGGAGAAAAATAGAGTCTGCAAGCAGGAACGACGAACGACGGGCTGAAGACAGTTTGTTTTCAGCCCGTCGTTCGTCGTTCCGACTTCAGTTTTACCTGACGATTTGCGCCAGAATCTCCTCGACCTGCGCGAAGCCGAAAGGCTTTGCGATGACCGCGTCGGCGGGCGCGTCGGGGGGCGTGCGCGAGGCGTCCTTGCCGTAGCCCGTGACGACGACGACGCGCGTCTTCGGCGAGCGCCGGTGCACTTCGCGCGCGACTTCCCACCCGTCCATCTCAGGCATCGAGAGGTCTGTGAATACGAGGTCGAACTTTTCTGCTTCGAGCGCGGAGAGCGCCGCGCCGCCGCCGTCCGCCGTCGTTACGTCGTGCCCGAGCGCCTTGATCATCTCGCCCAACGTCTCGCGCACTGCCTCTTCGTCGTCAACGACGAGGACTGTGAGCGCGTCGGCCTGCGCGACGCTCGCGTGCGCGACACGCGCCTGTGCCGCGTGCGCGTCCGGCTCGGCGCATGGAAGGTCAATCGTGAACGTCGTACCGCGCCCGCGCGCCGAAGCGACGGAGATGTGGCCTTCGTGCCGCTCGACGATGCCGTATGAGACGAAGAGGCCGAGGCCGGTGCCCTGCACGCCCTTCGTCGTGAAGAACGGCTCGAATATGCGCGCGCGCACGTCCTCGCTCATGCCGACTCCCGTGTCGGCGAAGACCAGCCGCAGCCGTTCGCCGCGACGCTCGCCGCCGATGGACAAGCGCCCGCCCGCGGGCATCGCGTCAACGGCGTTGACGATCAGGTTGACGAAGACCTCTCGAAGCTCAGACGCGTTGCCGACGGCGTGGAGCGCGCGCGGGGCTTCGAGCAAAACGTCGTAGGAGAGTCCGCGCGAGCGCGCGTCGTTCTCCCAACGCGTGCGCGTGATCTCGACGGCGTCGCGCAGAAGCTCGCTCACGTCAACGCGCGCGAAGGCGTCGCCCGGAGTCTGGTGCGCGAAGCTGCGTATGCGCCGGACGGTCGCCGCCGCGTCTTCCGCCGCGGTCATGATGATGTCGAGGCTTCGCGTGAGTTCAGAGTCGCGCGCCGAGCGCCGCAAAAGCTGCGCGCGACCGAGTATCGCCGCGAGCGCGTTGTTGAAGTCGTGCGCGACGCCGGACGCGAGTTGTCCGAGCGCGCGCAGCTTGTCGGCCTGCGCGGCGCGCTCGCGCTGCTGCCGCTGCTCGGTCACGTCGCGCGTGATCGCAAGCACGCCGGTCGTTCGCCCCTCGATGACGAGCGGCGTGGCGTCCGAGATGACGTAGCGCAGGCGACCGTCGCGCCCCGCGAGCCGGAGTTCGAGCGTCTGCGGCTCGCCGCCGAGCGAGCGGCGGAAGCTCTCAAGGGCTGCCGTGCGATCCGACTCCTCGACCAGCGCGCCGAAGTGAGTCCCGATCATCGCCTCCTTCGTCGAGTCGTTCATCGCCGCGCCCGCGCTGTTGATCCACATGACGCGCCCCTCCGGGTCAACGGCGCAGATGTTCTCCCTCGCGCTCTCCAAAACGTTTTCGAGCAGCGACTGGCGCTCGCGCGCGACGGCCTCGATCTGCCGGAGTTCCGAGAGGTCGCGCACAGTGCAGACCGTCCCGGTCTGCCCCGACGCCTCGACAATCGGCTCGGCGGTGACGAGCAGCGTCCGCCCCAGACGCTCCGGCGTGTACTCCAACGTTATCGCGCGCCCCTCGGCGGTGGCGCGCTCGATGATGCAGCCCTCGCCGCGACCGGCGCGCAGGATGTCGCAGCAGCGGCGACCGAGAAGCTCTTGCGGCGCGACCGATTCGAGCGACGCGCCCGCGCGATTGACCCTCGCCAGCCGCCGCTCGTTCGAGAAGATGAAGATGCCGTCCGACATCGCATCGAACGTGACCTCCCACTCGCGCTTCGCCCGCGTCACCATCTCGAAGAGTTCGGCCTGCGCTATCCCCGTCGCAAGCTGCGCGGCGACCGACTCGACGAGCGCGATCTCGTCCCTCATCCAGCGGCGCACGCGGTCGGTCTGGTGTATGCAGAGCGCGCCGCGGAAGTGCCCCTGCACGACGAGCGGGCAGATGATCTTCGACAGCCCGCCGTTTCGGAGCGCGAGTTCTCTGATCTGGGCGTTCAGTTCCGAAGGGCCGCCGTCGTAAGTGGCGGCGTTGTCAACGACGAGCGTGTCGTGAGTGGCGAGCAGGTGTCGCCCGACCGGCTGCTCGTAGCTGATCGTGAGCGCGCTGATGCTATCGCAGCCGGGCGCGAGATATTCGTACATGATGTGCGAGACTTCGGGCCGGGCCGGGTTGTAGGGGCGTATGTAGACGCGCGAGGCGCGCAGCGCCTGTCCGAGTTCGTGCGTCGCGGCGTGCATCACTTCGGGCAGGTTGAGCGTTGCGCGTATGGCGTGGCTCAGGCGATTGACGAGCGACTCGCGGCGCGCGAGTGCGGCGAGCTTTTCGGCGTCGCGCTGGCGCACGATGAGTTGCGCGGTCTGCCGCGCGAACGCGACCGCAGGCAGGACGCTCTGGCGGTCGGGCGCGCGGCCAGAGCGCGGGTCGTCGAGCGCGATCAGCCCGATGAAGTCGCCGTCGTGCGTGATGAGCGGGACGAACAACTCGTCGCCGTCGTGCCAGGGCGCGCAGCCGTAGTCCGGGAGCGGGCGCGGAAGACCACTCTTGAAACGTTCGGCGTTGAGCCGGTCGAGAAGGTGATAATGGCTCGGCGGGTAGTAGGCGGCGAAGCCGAGTTCGCCGACTTCGATGCGGACGCCGCGCTCGACGAGGCGGGCGATATCCTCGCGCCGGTATGAGCGCGCGTCCGACTTCTCGACGTACTCGCGCGGCACGTTCGACGAGTACGAGAGGACGCGCCTGCGCTGGTCGTCGTCGTTGAAGAGGGCGACGAGGCACGAGCGATAGTCCGTCAGGTTGGTGATGGTGTCGGCGAGTCCGGCGAAGAGTTCTTCGAGCGCGCGCCCGTCGCGCGGCGCGGCGGCGAGCGCGGTCAGCGCCTCCAACTGGCGGACTGAGGCGCTCAGTTGCTCTTCGGGCGCGACAGTTTCCACGGCGTAGGTTTCAGACAGAGGCATAAGTTTCTCTCGGAGAGCCAGAGACACACTTACGGATTCGGCTGTTGAATATCTTTTGTCGTGCTAAGTCGCCCGGAAAAGATTTTCGAGAGGAGGGGCTATCGGAAGTTCCTTCATCGAAAGCGGGCGCTCTTGAAACGGCCCGCGGCATGCTCGGAGAGGCGCTGCCGCGTGGCGATTTCGAGTATATCAAAGCGCGCGCGGGTCTGTCATTAAACCTTTGTCAGACCGGAAATCAAACCGCACGGCACTCAGGGCTTGCGCGCCCTCGGCTTCACATCAACGGCGCTCCGTGCGAAGTAGCCCTGACGGTACGTGAGCCGCAGATTCTCTTTACGCAGGTCGGGGTTGACGACGGTGATCTCGACCTTTCGGTAGGTTCCGTCCTTCGCCTTATTCGTCGGCGAGTAGGCGACGAGATACTGCGAGCGCAACTCGTCCTGAATCTGCGCGAAGGCCGCGCGGAGGTCTTCCTCGTTGCGAGGGAAGTAGGCGCGCCCGCCCGTGCGCTCGCTGATCTTGTTGAGCACGCCCTTGTCAACGCCGTCGAAGTAGTTGTCGCCGATGCCGATGCAGTAGATGATGGCGTCGGCCTTGAGCGCCATGTCAACGGCCTCCGACATGTGCTTGCGGCTGCTCGTGTCCTCGCCGTCCGTGAGGAGAATGATTGCGCGGCGCGTTTTGTCGGACGTTTCCGAGAGCACCTCGTCCGACGTGACCCAGATCGAATCCCATATCGCGGTCGAACCGGCGCGCGAGTCGCCGTTGATGGGGGGCGTGCCGGGGACGACGAGTCCGCCGCCGATGTAGCCCGAAGGCGCGCTGAACTCGACGCGGTCGATGGCGCGGCGCACGCGCGCCGTGCTTCCCGTCAATCCCTGTTCGAGCGTCGTGTCGCCCGTGAAGCTCAAGACCGCGACCTCGTCCTTCTGCTGCCGGATAACTGAGTCAACGAACTGCTGCGCGGCGCTCTTCTCTTCGGGGAGCGTGCGCTCTTCCGACGCCGACACGTCGATCAGTATGGCGAGCGAGAGCGGTCGGTCGGTCTCGCGCTGGAAGGTGAAGACCTTCTGCTCGACGCCGTCTTCGAGTATGCGTATGTCGCCCTGCTTGATGTCGGTGACGAAGCGCTTGTTCCTGTCCACGGCGGTGAACAGTACGTTCGTCAGATCGGTTTCGACGCGCTCGACATCGTCCTCGTCAATCGCCTCGTCCGGCCTCTGCGGCTTCTGCTTCTGCGCCTGCGGCTCGGACTGCTGCTGTTGCTGCCGTGCGCTCACGTGCCCGACGCCCGCCGTCAGAAACGAAGAGGCGAGAACGAGCGCGAGAACGAGCGCGAATCTTTTTCGACGTAACATCCTTCAACCTCAAAACCAGTGCTGAGTGATGAGTGATAAGAAAAAGCAAGTCGGATTTACTTATCACTTATCGCTCATCACTTATCACTTGCTAATCATGTCCCTGTCTGCGGTGTAGCCGCGCTTGGCGCTGACTTTGTAGCCGCCGCCCGACGCGAGCTTGACCTCGATGCGGCGATAGCGCCCGTCAAACGGCGGGTCGGGTTTGTAAGTTATAAGGTACTGCGAGCGCAACTCCTCGCCGACCTTTTTGAAGGCGCGCTCAAGGGCCAGCATGTCGCCCGTGAAGAACGCCTGACCGCCCGTCTCGTCCGCGAGCCTCTGAAGTTCCTTGTCGCCGCTGTCCTTCACCGTCCCGGCCTCGACGCCGGGCACTGCGCTGCCCGTAAAACCGCCTTTGGTCGAGATGGCAAAGATGATGGTGTCGGTCTTCTGCGCGATCTTGACGGCATCGTCGAGGTCGGCGCGGCTGTAGGTGTCGTCGCCGTCGGTTATGATGACGAGCGCGCGGCGTGTGCTTCCGGCGCTTCGCATCTTCTCGTCGCAGAACTGCCAGACGGCATCGTAGAGAGCGGTCTGCGTGCCCGGCTTCTTCACGCCGTCAATCGCCTTCTCAAGAAGCTCAAGGTTCTTCGTGAAATCCTGACGGAGCGTCACCTCGTCGTCGAACGTGACGAAGGCGGCCTGATCCTTGCGCGTGCGCGTGACGGTGTAGAGGAAGTTTTTGGCGGCCTCCTTCTCGAAGCCGAGCTTCGCCGACGTAGAACCCGACGTGTCCATCAGCACGCCGATGAAGATCGGCTGCTTCTCGATCTCCTGACTCTCGCCGAGGAAGTCGAAGCCGACGACGGGCCGCTTGTCCTCGAAGACTTGAAAGCTGTCACGCGTCAATCCCGTGACGGGCTGGCCCTTCTTGTCGAGCACCGTGACGGGCACGCGCACGGCGCGCGTCGTCGTCGTCTCTTGCAGGTCTCCCTGCGTCGCGGGCGTCGGAGTCTGGCGCGGCTGCGCCGCCTGCGTGCCCGTCTGCCGCGCGTAGAGCGACGGCGCGGACAGAGCGCACAGGCCGAAGGCAAAGGCGATGAGCAGAATCGAGAGCCTTACGATTTTCATAAACGGGTGCAGGGGAGCGCGGGGCGAAACCTCGGAGTCTTCATGCGCTTCGAGCATCACTTTCGATGCCCGCCGCGCGCGTGGTCGTTGCTTCCCTCTCGCGGCAGTATAGAACAAAAGGCGCGTGCGGAGTTAACCGCGCGCTGCCTGAGAGCGCGTCGCCACACGCCGACGCGCTCTCTCAGGCCGACTCCAACTTTTCTATCAGTTCGGCCAGTTCGCGCGGCAGCGGAGAGTTGAAGCCCATCCACTCGACTGTGCGCGGGTGATGAAAGCCGAGCCGTTCGGCGTGCAGGAACTGGCGACCGAGCGCGGCGACAGCCGAGCGCAGGCGCGGGTCGGTCAGGTTCTTGTCGCGCCCCATGCCGTAAACCTCGTCGCCGACCACGGGATGCTTCATCCATGCGAGGTGCACGCGAATCTGGTGCGTGCGGCCGGTCTTAATCTCAACGTCGAGCAGAGTCATGCGATTGAAGCGGCGACGCACTTTCCAGAGCGACAGCGCCGCGCGCCCGCCGCGCACGACGGCCATACGCGTACGATTTCGCGGGTCGCGCCCGATGGGCTGCTCGACGCGCCCCTTGTCTTCTTTCAAAATTCCGTGGACGAGCGCCGCGTAAGACTTAAAGACCGTGCGTGCGCGGAACTGCTCCGCCAGATTCTCGTGCGCGTGCGCAGTCTTCGCGACGACGACGAGGCCGGACGTGTCGCGGTCGAGCCGGTGGACGATGCCCGGTCGCAAAGCGCCCGCACGCCGGGAGAGTTGATTGAAGTGGAAGGCGAGCGCGTTTGCGAGCGTGCCCGCGCGGACTCCGGCGGCAGGATGAACTACCATACCCGCGGGCTTGTTGACGACGACGACCTCTCCGTCTTCGTAAACGATGTCGAGCGGGATGTCTTCGGGCGTGAGTTCGGCGACGGGCGGCGCTGGCAGTTCTTCGACTTCGACTCGCTCGCCAGCGCGGAGCTTGTGCGAGGGCTTCGCGGCGCGACCGCCGACGAGCACGTCGCCGTCATCGATTGCGCGCTTGAGCAAAGTGCGGCTCACACCTTCGATGCGCGCGGCGAGGAACGCATCGAGCCGTGCGCCCGCGTCCGTCTCCGAGACTTCAAACGCGAGCGATTCCGGCTCCGGCTCGGCGACATCATCAACACGCTCGCTCATCGGATTCAACTCGCGTCACGTCGCCGAAAACTTAACGTGGACGGACATGACGAGCAGAATACAAAGCAGAGCATGACGATTTCAGCCTTGAGATTCAGCCTTGAATGAAAACCCGGAATTTTAAATCTCAAATCCGAATTTTTAATCCTGTCCATCCTGTCCATCCATGTTGATTCTTTGCCGCGCTCATGCACGGGCAGCGCCAGTGGTCGTCGCGTCGCCGCCCGCCGCCGTGCCTTCGCGGTTCGCGCGGCGGCGGCGCAGCACGAGAAAGATTATGCCGCCGACGATGACGAAGAGGCTTATGAGTTGCGAGGTCGAGAGTCCGGTCATGCTCGTCAGCCCGAAGATGTCGCCGCGCGGGTCGTCGCGCACGAACTCGATTAGAAAGCGTATGAGTCCGTAGAGAACCGCGTATGCCGCGATGACCTCGCCCGTGAAACGCTTGCGCCTGTGCAGCCGGTAGAGGACGATGAAGAGCAGCGCCGACGCCAGCGACTCGTAAAGCTGCGTCGGGTGCAGGTGGACGCCGACGGGCACGCCCGTGATGCGGTGCGCGAGTTCGCCGAACTCGACGCCCCAAGGCAAGCTGGTCGGCTTGCCCCAGCAGCAGCCCGCGGCAAAGCAGCCCTCGCGCCCAATCGCCTGACCGAGCGCCACGCCCGGCGCGAACGCGTCCATCACCTTCCCGAACGGGAGACGATAGCGGCGTATCAGAACGACGCCCGTCAAGAGTCCGCCGAGAAAGCCCCCGTACCAGACGCCGCCCGAACGTATGAAGTCGAGCGAGATTAGCTGCCACGGGTTCGACGCGTACTCAGGCTCGGCGACCATCAGCAGGAGCTTCGAGCCGACGAGTCCGCCCAGAAGCATCCACAAGCCGAGGTCGAAGACGCGCTCGCGCGGCAGCCCGTCGCGCCCCCCGAGCCTTGCAGCGATGAACAGCGCCGCGAGAAACGCGAGCGCCAGAAGCACTCCGTATGTGTTGACGGGGAAACTGCCGATGTGAAAAAGCTCTGGGTACATCTTTTTTCGTAAACCGTGAACCGTGAATCGTAAACCGTGACAAGAAAAAACCGCGACGGATAAGCTTTACATCATGCCGAGCCGATTCTATCTCGTCACGGTTTACGATTTACGGTTTACGGCTTTCACTTGTCACTCACCACGACGGCTTTCACTTGTCACTCGCCACGGCCGTCGGCGTCCGCTGTCTTCCGCCGTCTTTTCTTCCTTCCAAAATCAGATCGAGCGCGAGCAGAGCCGCGCCCGCGCAGATGGCGGCGTCGGCTACGTTGAAGGTCGGCCACTGGTACGAGCCGATGAAGACCTCTATGAAGTCAACGACGTGTCCGAGCCGCACGCGGTCTATCAAATTCCCTCCGACGCCCGCGAGCAGAAGGGCTATCGCGCCGAGGATGCGGTCGTCGGTGCGGCGCGTTCGGAAGAAGTAAAGCAAGAGTCCGACGATGGCGAGCGTGGCGAGCGTGGCGAGCATCCAGCGTCCGAACTCGCCGCCGTCCTGCAAGCGCCCGAACGCTATGCCGGTGTTCTCGGCGTAAGCGAACTGAAGGAAGCCGCCTGCCTTCACCGTCTCGCCGAAGCGAAGACGCCTGACGGCCCAAGCCTTCGTCGCCTGATCGGCCATGAAGACCGCGACCGCCGCGCACAGATACGCCGCGCGCCATCTGAAATCGCGCGTTCGTGCGCCCCTTGTGAGACTGCTCTCGCTCACTCCGCGCCCCCTTCCGCCTCGATCTCCGCCAGCGCCTCGACGCATCGCTCGCACACGGCGGGATAGCGCGCGAACTGGCCGACGAGCGTCGAGTAGTTCCAGCACCGCTCGCACTTTCCGCCCGCGGCGCGCTCGACTCTCACGCGCACGTCCTCGCCCGCCTCTTCTTCGAGCAGCGTGAGCGAAACCTGCGAGACGATGAAGACGTAGCGCAACTCGTCTCGATAACGTTCGAGCAGTTCGTAGGTCTTCCGCTTCGCTTCCAGAAGCACGTGCGCCTCAAGTCCGCTGCCGATGAGCTTCGACGTGCGCGCCTCTTCCAACGCGCGCAGCACAACATCGCGCACCTCGAAGAGACGCGTCCAGCGTTCGGGCAGCGCCGTGTCGCGCTCGACGCTCAACGCTATGGGGAACTCCGCGAGGTGAACCGACGGCGGAGCGACCGGCGGCTCAACCGCGGTGCTCTCATCCACGACGCTCGCGCCTTCGCCGCCGCCGGCACGCCCGGCGGCCCACGCCGCGCTCCTGACTTCCGGCAGGTTCTCCCAAATCTCGTCCGCCGTGAAGACGAGCACGGGCGCGAGCATTCGCGCGAGCGCGTCGGCGATGTAGTTCAAGGCGGTCTGAGCCGAGCGACGCGCGTGGGAGTTCGGCGCAGCGGTGTAGAGCCTGTCCTTGATGATGTCGAAGTAGCGCGCCGACAGAGTCACGGTGCAGAAGTTGTAGAGCGCCTGATAGACCGCGTGATACTCGAAAGCCTTGTAGGCTTCGAGCGCGCGCGCGACGACCGCATCGAGTTCCGCAAGCGCCCAACGGTCAATCTCCTGCATCTCGTTCAGTGCAACGGCGTCGGTCGCCGGGTCGAAGCCGTCGAGGTTGCCGAGCGCGAAGCGCGCAGTGTTGCGAATCTTGCGATAGGCGTCGGCGACGCGCTGCAAGATTTCCTCAGAGCAGCGCACGTCCTCCTTGTAGTCCGACGAGACGACCCAGAGGCGAAGTATGTCCGCGCCCGACTTGCCGACGAACTCGTCGGGCGCGACGGCGTTGCCCGCAGACTTGTGCATCGCGCGCCCCTGCGCGTCGAGCGTCCAGCCGTGCGTGACGACCGCACGGTACGGCGCGCGGTCGTGCGCCGCGAGTCCGACCATCAAGCTTGAGTTGAACCAGCCGCGGAACTGGTCGCCGCCTTCGAGGTAAACGTCCGCGGGCCAGCGCAGTCCTTCATACTTTTCGAGCACGGCGATTGAAGACGCGCCGCTGTCGAACCAAACGTCTAAAATGTCCGTCTCCTTCGCGAACTCAGCGCCGCCGCACTTCGCACACCTGAAGCCCGCTGGCAGAAGTTCACTCGCCTCGCGCTTGTACCAAACGTCGCCCGACTCCTGCTCGAAGATGTCTGCGACGTGACCAATCGTCGCGGTGTCTGCGACCGCCTCGCCGCACGAGCAGTAGAAGACAGGGATGGGCACGCCCCAAACTCTCTGCCGCGAGACGCACCAGTCGGGTCGCCCTTTCTGCATGTTCCGCATCCGTTCGCGGCCCCACGCGGGAACCCAACGGACGTTCCCGATCTCTCGGAGCGCCGCCGCGCGCAGAGACTCCGGCGCGTCCTCTTCGTTCTCGGTGAAGTTCGAGCGGTCGCGCCCGTCGTCGTCCTTTTCGACCTCGACCGTCTCGCGCGCAACGGCGTCGAGCGAGATGAACCACTGCGGAGTGGCGCGAAAGATTACAGGGTTCTTGCAGCGCCAGCAGTGCGGGTATCGGTGCGCGTAATCTTCGGCGTAGAGCAGCACGCCGCGCTCGCGCATGAACTCGACTATCTTCGGATTCGCGTCGAAGACGCGCTCGCCCGCGAAGTGTTCGACCTCCTGCGTGAAGCGACCCGCGTTGTCAACGGGACAGTAGATTTCGAGTCCGTAAGCCTTGCCGATGACGAAGTCGTCGTGGCCGTGGCCGGGCGCTGTGTGCACGAGCCCCGTCCCGGCCTTGCCCGTCGCCTTCTTGTCACGCGCCTCCGAAACGTCCAACTCAGTCTCGGCGTCGGCCTCGCCGCCGAGCGTTACGTGGTCGCCGAGCATCAGCAGGCTCGGACGGTCGAGCCATGCGTGCCGCGCTTCGAGCCGGTCAAGACGTTCACCCTTGAAGCGCGCGAGTACCTTCGGAGGATGCGAGACGTACACCTCGATATCCGAATCGGGGTCTGCCTTTTCTTTAATGCCGAGTCCGAGTTTTTCAGTCAGAGTTTCTACGAGTTCGCTCGCGACGATGTAAACCTCCATGCCGTCGTCGCTCTCGATGGCTGCGTACTCGAAGTTCGGGTTGACGGCGATGCCGAGATTTGCGGGAAGCGTCCAGGGCGTCGTCGTCCAGATAAGGAAGAAGACGCGGCGCGTGTCGTCCTCGTCTCCGAGCATCTCGCGCTTGAAAGCCTTAGCCTCGACCGATGATTGGTCGAGCGGGAATTTCACATAGACCGAAGGACTCGTGTGCTCGCGGTACTCGACCTCGGCCTCGGCGAGCGCGGTCTGGTCGTGTATGCACCAATAGACGGGGCGCGCGCCCTTGTAAACGTAGCCGCGCTCGACGAAGAGGCCGAAGAGTCGCGCCGTCTCTGCCTCGTAGTGGTTCGACATCGTCAGATATGGGTCTTCCCAAAGTCCGAGTATGCCGAGGCGCTTGAAGTCGCGCGTCTGCCGCTTGAGTGCTTCGGCTGCGTGCTCGCGGCAGATGCGGCGGAAGCTGACGACCGGAATTTCGGCGCGGTTCTTTCCCTTCTCCGTTAGCGAGCGCTCGACGTGCTGCTCGATGGGCAGCCCGTGGCAGTCGTAGCCCGGAACGTAAGGGCTATCGTAGCCCATCATCGTACGCGATTTCACCACGATGTCCTTCAGGATTTTGTTCATCGCCGTGCCGAGGTGTATGTCGGCGTTCGCATAAGGTGGCCCGTCGTGGAGTATGAATTTCTCGCGGCCCGCGCGCGCGCGGCGTATCAGTTCGTAGAGTCCCGCGTCCGTCCAGCGCTTCAGGCGCGCAGGCTCCGTCTGCGCCAGATTCGCCTTCTGCGCGAACGCGGTCTTCGGCAGGTTTATCGTCTTCTTCAGGTCGAGCGGTGCTTGCGTTGACATCTGGTTCCGTTATCCTTCGGCGCGCGCAGTATAACTTCGTCACACTGCGGCGTGCCCGTGAATTTGTGATAGTAGCGCAGCCAAAGCGCAAAACAAAACGACGCGGTCAGCGCGCGGATTTCGGCAGTTTCGTACCGCACCACGGGCAGTAGTTGACTAGAATGAAGGAAGAGCCACCGTCGTGAACGATGATGCCGTACTCATTCGATTGTTCCGAGTAATAAATCAGATTGTCGGCGCAGTCGAAAACGTCCGGGTGCTGCTCGCACCTATGGTTCACGCGATTGGTCATCTGTTCGCAGCAGTGTTCTTTTAGTTCATTCATGCCTTTCTCCAAAAAGCGAAGCGCCCGAACCATCTCGTCCAAGAGGAGGATAGTCCGGGCGCGTTGCGCTGATGTTAACAGGCCGTTTAGCCGATGAACATCTCCTCTTCGGCGTAGGATTCGTTAATCTGTTTCGGCGAGGGGGCCACGAGCACTTCGATTCCGCGCCTGACCCCCGCCATAATCGCTGCGAGTTCGCGCGCCGGACTGACGATCTTTGAAGTCACGTAGTTCGTCGTCGTCAACAACTGCTCGTGCGTCTCGTCTATCGAGCGGCTTATCTTCTCGACGTGCGCGCGCGCCGTCTCGGTCGAGAGTCCGACGATATCCTTCAGGTCGCGAACCTCGTCGCGTATGAGCGCCATCGATTCGGAGAAGTGCATCGTCGCCGTCGAGAGGTGGCCGGACATGACCGTGACCTGCTCGGCTACCTCACGCCCCTGCACGGCGATTGCGCCGACCTGTTCGGCGAGCGCGCCGACGCGCCCCACGAGCGGCTCGACCTTTCGCTCGACGTTCGTCACAGTACGTGCGACGCGTCCCAACATCACGGCGATGAAGACCATCGTGACCGCGATTACGACGAACGACGCGGCGATGATTATCGTCATCAACATCGTCCAGAACGCCAGATCGTTCGTAGCCATCTGTAAAGCAGGGAAGCTCATATCGTAGCGCTAGAGCGTTCAGCCATCGGCGCTCAGCTTTAATCCTATTCCAAAAGACAATTCTCGGCGCATCACTCGACCAGCAGAAGCAGAAAAGCCGAAAGCCGACAGCTTCAGGAAGCCTGCTGCCCGCCGTCGAGCGCGAGCGGCTCGTCGTTCGGCGATCCGGTGCGGCGCTTCTCGTCGCGGTATGCCTGTTTGCCAGCCTCTATCGCGGCCGTGACGCGCTCGCCGCGGCTTGTGACGGCATCGCGGGCGCTCGCCGCGAGATCGCCGGCGCGCGACGAAGCCGCGTCGTAATACTCGCCCGCCTTTGACGAGAGTTGCGAGCCGGTCTCGCGTGCGCGGTCAACGCCCTTGCGCGTCGCGTCGGCGAGGTCTTCTCGAAGCTCGCGCCCCGACTTCGGCGCGAACAGAAGCGCCACGACAGCGCCGATGGTCGCACCGGCGATGAAGTAGGTCAGTCGCGCGCCAACGTCAGAGTCGCGGTCTGAGTATCTTGACATACGGAACATCCTCCACGGCGAAGCTTCCGACAACTTACGGCGAGGCTTTTTAGAAACTTTGTTTACCTGCCGCGCACTATAACAAAGAGGCGCAAAGCGGCGCAATACGAAGAGAAAGTTTAAAAGGGCGAGAGATGCAAGTCGAAGACGCGTGCGGCGCGGCTCTCATCGCTCGAAGGATGACGAGAGCCGCGCCGCACGCCTTACCGTCTTTCGTCTTACTCAGTCTCGCCTTCGTACTGGCGAAGTTTCCGGTAGAGAGTCTTTCGACCGATGCCGAGCGAGCGAGCGGCGCGCGTCTTGTCGCCGCCCGTGTAGTCGAGCGTGGCCTCTATCGCGCGCCGCTCGATCTCTTCGATAGTGGCGGGCACGCTTATTTCGAGCGTCAGCGGCCGTCCTTCCGCCGCCGCGCGCTCGCGCTCGCCGCGCGTGCGCGAGCGTTCCTCGTTGACCGTGCGGCTGATCTGTTCGGGCAGGTCGTCGAGTTCTATTTGCCGTCCCGACGCGATGATGACGGCGCGCTCGACCGCGTTCTCAAGCTCGCGGACGTTTCCGGGCCAGTCGTAGCCTGTCAGCGCGCGCAGTGCCTCGCGCGAGATGCCGGGGATGAAGCGGCCCGTCTTCTGCTTGTAGTGTTCGAGGAAATGTATGACGAGCGTGTGCACGTCGCCGGGGCGCTCGCGAAGGGGCGGCAACTGAATCGGGAAGACCGAGAGACGATAGAAGAGATCGCTTCGGAAAGTCTTCTGCTCGACGGCGAGCGCGAGGTCAACGTTCGACGCCGCGATGACTCGAACGTCGGCTTTCAAGACTTCGCCGCCGCCGACGCGCGTGAATTCGCCGTCCTGTAGAACTCGAAGCAGGCTGACCTGCGCGGAGAGACTCATCTCGCCGATCTCGTCGAGGAAGAGCGTGCCGCCGTCCGCTTCCTCGAATCGTCCGCGCCGGCGCTGGTGCGCGCCCGTGAACGAGCCGCGCTCGTGGCCGAAGAGTTCGGATTCGAGAAGCGATTCGGGGATCGCGCCGCAGTTGAGCTTGACGTAAGCCCCCGCCTTCCGACGAGAGTTGTAATGTATGAGGTTCGCGAGAAGTTCCTTGCCCGTGCCCGACTCGCCCTGAATCAGCACGGAGGTCTGCGTGTCCGCGACGTTCAACGCGAGTTCGATTGCGCGGCGCATGGCCGGAGCCTGCCCGATGATTCGGTCTTCGGCGCGGCGCTCGTGCAGAACGTTTCGCAGCCGCATCACCTCCGCCGAGAGTTGGTCGCGTTCGAGCGCAGTGCCAAGCTGCACGGCGATGCCTTCGACGAGTGCGACCTCGTGCTCGTCGAAGGCGTCGCGCGCCTCGCTCCAGACGAAGCCGAGGAGTCCGAACGTCTGCTCGCCGATTGTGACGGGCGCGACGAGCGCCGCGCGCCCGCCGAGGATGGAGTTGAAGGCCGAGCGAAGCGGCTCGGGCAGCGTCGAGTCGAGAAGCCGCAAGGTCTTCGGCCCGGCGAACAACTCTACGAGCGCGGGGAAGGCCGAGATGTCAACCGACTTCCCGTGCGACTCGATCAACTCGCGCACGCGCAACGTCGCCGCGTGCGGCGCGGCCTTGAAGGCGGCGAGGCTAATCGACTTGCCCGAAGGCTCGACGACTCCGAGCGCGCAATAGTCCGCGCCGACTAATTCGTTTGCGCGTTCGAGGACGTGGGAAGTCAACTCGCCGAAGTCGGAGCGCGCGTTCAGAAGATTCGCGATCTCAAGCAGCGCGCGCGTGCGGTTCGCCTCGCGCCGCTTGTCCGTGAAGAGCCGCGCGTACTGGTAGCCGACGGCGATGTGCCCGGAGATTGACTGAAGGAAGGCGACTTCCTCGTCGTCCCAGTGGCGCGGCGCGCGCGTCGAGTGCAGGCCGACGAGTCCGAGCACGTCGCCGTCGAGAACGACGGGCACGATCAGGAGCGAGCGCGTGCCGAGCGAAGAGGGCAGAAGGCTGAGCCGCGGGTCGAGTCCGCGCTGCGAAGCGTCGTCGAGCCGTATCGGGCGCGCGAAGTCGAACCGCTCGGTGAGTTGCGCGAAGTCAACCGGAAACGAAGTGCCGAGCGACGAAGGCACTTCATCACTGGCGCGCCACTCGTGGCTTATGCGAAGCTCGCCCGCGCGTGCCACCTGCACGATGTCGCAGCGGTCAACGTCCATCATGCGACCGAGTTCGGCTGCGACGGCGCGCAGGTACTTGTCGAGGTCGATGTCGGAGTGCACGTGCGGCGCGAGGCGGTCAATGATGGCCTCGCGCGCCTCGTGCATGCGCGCCTTGCGCTCGCTCGCGAGCGACTGCGCCGGTTGACCCGTAATCGGTTGCTGGACGGACAAAGGCGAAGTGTTCTCCTTAAAACTTTAAAGCTCCCGGCGAGCGAAACGTCGCGGCGACTTCCGGGTGAGGAGAGCACCCGCAGAAGGTTCTCGCGCCGCGCGGTCGCCGATGGAATTTCGTCGGGCGCAGATGATAACAAGGCAGGGGCGGCGAAGCAAAAGTTAAGCGCCGGAGGCGACGCCCTATGGCGAATAAGAAAGAGCGTATGGCGAATAAAGAAAGAGGACGAGAAGCGCGGCGGCTCTCGTCCTCTTTTGTTCGTCTATCAGAAGTCTGTTTTCAGTTCGCGGCGACTTCCTGCGCCGACGCGGGCAGGAGATTGAAGTACGCGGCGGCGTCTTCGGGCGCGAGCACGGGATGGAACGTCTTGCCGTAGCGCCCCGTGATGATGCGGACGTAGTTCTGCGTCTCGGCGAACGCGGGTACGCCGCCGCTCTTCTCGACCGCGCCCTCGCCCGCGTTGTAGCCCGCGAGCGCGAGCGAAACGTCGCCGTTGAAATGGTTGAGGAGCCAGCGTAGGTACTTCGTGCCCGCCTCGACGTTCGACTCGGCGTCCGAGATGTCCGAGCAGTTGAAGCGCTTGGCCGTCGCGGGCATCAACTGCATCAGCCCCTGCGCGCCGACGTGCGAGACTGCCGATTGATTGTAGCGCGACTCCTGCCAGATGACAGCGTGAATCAAACGCGGGTCAACGCCTTCGCGCTCGCCCGCGCGCATGATGACGAGGTCGAGGTTGTGGTCGCCCGACGTGGGAACGTCCGCGGGGATGTAGTTCTCGCGCTCGACCGCGGCGGCGGCCGTCTTTGCGGCGACCGACACGGGCGCGAGCACGCGCGTGAAAGGAGTGTCGGCGAAGTTCGTCAGGAGGAAGATTGCAAAGATCGCAAGGGAGATGTTTCTGAAAGAGCGCAGACGGGTATTCCTTCGGGTCAGTTGCATCCTCTGTCGTTCTCCATGTGAGCTAGTGACCTCTGCGTTCGCTTTCGTCCAGCGAGGTCGGCGACTATTAATTGCACATCGCCTGCGATGCACGGGGTTGGGGGCTACGCATGGTGGAAGCGACAAGCCTGCGTTCAAAGAGCAGCTCATCGAAACCGCGAACTTAGACGGACGAGTACCCTTCTCAGTTGCATTTGCCGCATGGAAACTTTCCATCTAAGTGCTTGAGATGTACGCCTTTAAATCAGACGGGTCTAATGCGCTGAGGGCTTGAAACTTGCGGCGTTTGCTTTCAAGCTGAGAGTCAATTTACGGGTGATGCGGTGCCAATCGCGTACCGAAGACGAACAAAAAATTTTCACTTCCCGTCAAAAATTTTTCGCGTCAGATTGGTGTAGCGGACGCGAACGCGCGCGATTGCATCGAACGAGCGACGCGGTTGCAAGCGGAAAATTTTTACCCGTATAATTTCGGACGAGACAATCGACAAGACCAGAGGACGGAGAGGCCGACAGTAAGCAATGCCCATTTACGAATACTCTTGTCAGAAGTGCGGCGCGCACCTCGAAGTGATGCAGAAGATCACGGACAAGCCGCTCGCCAGACATGCGAAGTGCGGCGGCAAGTTAGAGAAGGAGTGGTCGCGCGCCGGGATTCAGTTCAAAGGCTCCGGCTGGTACGTGACCGACTACGCAGGGAAGAAGACGGAAGCGAAAGAGGAAGCGAAGCCGGACTCTTCCACGGACTCTTCCGAGACGAAGAAGGCGGACGCCCCGGAGTCAAAGACGAAGGGCAAGGGCGCGGAGTCAAAAACCAAGGAGTCGAAGCCCGTGAGCAAGAAGGCCCCGGCCGGCGGCGACTAAGATTAAACCTGATGCGCGCGCACACGAAAATCATCGCGGCACTCTTCGTCGCGGGCACTGTGCTCGCGACGCTCGCCGCCGGTCAGGTCGGCAAGCACGGAGACGCGTCGAACGACGAACCGGGCAAGGAGCGCGGGATGTTTTTGAACGTCGTCGCCGCGCGCGCCGACGGCTCCGACGAACGCGTCACGGTAAAAGATCTTTCGCTCTTCGACGGCGGGATGGAGCAGAACATCCTGAGCTTCACGCCCGACCCCGGCCCCGCGCGAATCGTGATACTCGTCGATAACTCTCTGGGACTGCGCGCCGACGTAGAGAAGTTGCAGAAGGCTGCGCGCGAGTTCGCGTATGAGATTTACGAGGGCGATCAGGTCGAGGTCATCGGCTACGACCAGAACGCCGAGATCATTGCAGACTGGACGGACGACGCGAAGAAGGTCGAGGCGGCGCTGCCGGAGTTTCGCAAGCGCGGCGAGCCGCACCTCTACGACGCTCTTTCAGCCGTCATGTCTGACGCGCTCGGCCCCTTCGTAGGCCGAAACCGCAAGCGCGTTATCGTGCTCGTGGGCGACGGCCTCGACCGCGGCAGCAAGACCCGCTTCGACTCGGTTTACAAAGAGCTTCTGCGCGAGGACATCACAGTTTATGCGCTACAGATTCCAGACCGCACGGGCGGCGCGCTCCGGCGCGACATGCTAAAGCCGAATCAGGTCATACAGAAGTTGACCGAGGGCACGGGCGGTCGCGTCCTTCCAGTCAACCAGCCGCGCGACGCAGCCAAAGCAATCTGCGACGAGCTTCGCAAGAATCGCTACGTGCTCGCCTACAAGCCGACGAGCCTCCCGCTCTACGACGCGCGACGCCTCCTCATCGTCCCCGACGAAGGCATCAACGTCCGCTACAAGTTGGAACAGCCGGGACAATAAAAGAAGTGATGAGTGATGAGTGATGGGTGATGAGTTGAAGGCAGACTGCTTTCAAATTCATCACTCATCACTTATCACTTTTCCTGCCGTAGATGAAGAACATGACGGCGATGACGACGAGAAGGACGATTTCGAGTTGGAGGAAGTATTGAAGGTCGAAGCGTCCCGTTTCGTCGCGTGCTACGGGGTAGAGGAAGAAAGTGCCGCAGGCGAAGCCGACCGTCAGCCAGATGATTTTTCGCTTCCTGTCCCACACAGCCGAACGCATCTGACGCCGCGATTCTCAAATTCGGGAGCGGAGCTTTTGGAGTCGCTCCGCAGCCGCGTCGAGCGTCTCGTCTTTTTTGCAGAAGCAGAAACGAACCTGCCGCGCGCCGAGTTCGGGGCGGCTGTAGAAGCTTGAGCCGGGGACGACCGCCACGCCTATCTCGCGGACGAGAAAGCGCGTGAACTCCACGTCGTCGCCAAAGCCGAAGGCGGAGATGTCGGTCATCGCGTAGTAAGCGCCATCGGGACGAAAGACCTTGAAGCCGGACTCTTCGAGTATCGGCACAAGCATGTCGCGCCGCCTTTGGTAGTCGCGTTGCAGTGCGTCGTAGTATGCGGGCGGGAGCCGGAGCGCGAAAGCACCGGCGCGCTGCAAGGGCGCGGCTGCGCCGACGGTTAGGAAGTCGTGAACCTTTCGGATGGCCGAAGTGATGTCGGGCGGCGCAAGCACGTAGCCGACTCTCCAGCCGGTGACGGAATAAGTTTTCGACATCGAGTTGACAACGACGGTGCGCCCGCGCATTCCCTCGACCTGTGCCATCGAGATATGCGAGACTTCGCGGCCTTCGCGCGGATACAGGATGTGCTCGTAGATTTCATCCGTGAAGCAGAGCGCGTCGAACTCGCGGCAGAGCGTGGCGATGAACTCCATGTCTTCGCGCGTGAAAACTTTTCCGGTCGGGTTGTTCGGGTTGCAGAGGATGACGGCCTTCGTTCTTTCGTTGAAGGCTGCGCGCAACTCTTCGCGGTCGAAAGTCCAGTCGGGCGCTCGCAGTGGCACGTAGCGCGGCGTAGCGCCCGAAAGGATCGCGTCGGGCGCGTAGTTTTCGTAGAACGGCTCGAAGACGACGACCTCTTCGCCGGGGTCAACGGTCGCCATCATCGCGGCGATCATGCCCTCGGTCGAGCCGCAGGTGACTGTGATTTCCGCCTCCGGGTCAACGTCGAATCCAAGATACCAGCGCGTCTTCTCGGCAATCGCATCGCGAAAATCTTTCGCGCCCCAAGTGATCGCATACTGGTTCACGTCGTCGGCGATTGCGCGGGCGGCAGCGCGTTTGATCTCTTCGGGCGCGGGGAAGTCTGGGAAGCCCTGCGAGAGATTGACGGCCCCGTGCTTCATTGCCTCGCGCGTCATCTCGCGTATGACCGACTCGGTGAAGCGCCCCGCCTTCGCGGAGACGCGGCTGCGCTTTGCTGCCCCGGTTGACGACATCTTTGAAAGCCTTTCTCGGTTCTCGCGCCGCGGCTGAAATTCTCTGACGGCGATGCTCTCACAAAATTCGAGCGCGAGGCAAACCGCCCGGTCTGCCGCGCCGCCCGTGGCGTTGACGCGGGGCGAGGTTTGGGTGTAGAAGCTTTCCGGCTCACCTTCAGAAAACTTCGTCGCGACGCAAACCACCTCGCCGGCAGTAACACCGTTTCAGGAGATTCTCAAAAAATGAGTTCAGCAAGCGAAGCTACAAACATAGACCCCGGAAAACTTCAGTCCTTTATCGGCAAGGTCGTAGGCGACTTCGGCGCGGCGCTCAGTTCGTCGCTCGTTTACATCGGCCAGAAGCTCGGACTCTACAAGGCGCTCGCCGAGGGCGGCGCGATGACGCCCGAAGAGTTGGCCTCGCGCACCGAGACGCAGGCGCGATACGTGCGCGAGTGGCTTATTAATCAGGCTACGGGCGGCTACGTCGAGTACGATCCGGCGACGGGCCGTTTCCACCTTTCGCCCGAACAAGCCGTCGCGCTCACAGACGAGGACAGCCCGTTCTTCGTCGGCGGCGGCTTCTACGTCGTCAAGGCTATGGCGAACGCGACGCCGCGCATCGCCGAAGCGTTCAAGCAGGGCGGCGGCATACTCTGGAGCGACCACGACCCAGACCTCTTCGTCGGCACCGAGCGATTCTTCCGCCCCGGTTATCGAATGCACCTTGTCAACGACTGGATTCCTTCGCTCACCGGCATCGAAGAGAAGTTGAAGGCTGGCGGCAAGGTGGCCGACGTGGGCTGCGGCCACGGCGCTTCGACGATCATCATGGCTCAGGCGTATCCTAACTCGCGCTTCTACGGCTTCGACAACCACGAGCCTTCGATTGAGCAGGCGCGACGCCGCGCCGAAGAGGCAGGAGTCTCAGACCGCGTCACCTTCGAGGTAGCGCGCGCGAGCGAGATACCCGAAGGGACTTACGATCTCGTCTGCTTCTTCGACTGCCTGCACGACATGGGCGACCCTGTGGGAGCGGCGAAGCGCGCGCGCGAAGTCCTCGACGAAGGCGGCAGCGCGCTCATCGTCGAGCCGATGGCCGGAAACACAGTCGAGGAGAATTTCAACATCGTCGGTCGCACGTTTTCGGCGGCCTCGACGCTCTGCTGCACGGCGAACTCGCTGGCGCTCGACGGCCCCGCTCTCGGCGCGGTCGCGACGGAAGAGACTCTGCGCGACGTGGTCGTCAATCAGGGCGGCTTCAAGGAGTTCCGCCGCGCGACCGAGACGCCCTTCAATCGAGTCTTCGAGGCGCGACGGTAAAAGACAGGAGGCAGACAGCAGTTAGCAGAAAAGACGGGAGGCAGTCGAGATTGCTCATGTCTCGACTGCCTCCCATTCGCGTTCGACCGAACACCACGCGCGCGGCTTCGACCGCCGAGTCTCTTTTGCCGACTACTCAAACATCACTTTGCCGAACGCCCGCGCGCGACTTACAATCTTGCCGGCGCGAATCTCATCAAGCGCGTCCGACTGTTTTACGGGTAAAGTTTTATGAGCGAACACGGAAAGTGCCCGATGGGCAAACACCCTTGGCTTGCGACCTTCTTCGTCCTCGCCTTCGTCCTCGTCTTCATCGCGCACAAGCTCGGCCTGCTGTGACCTGTCCGCACGACACGCAAGCACTCTCGACTTCAGACTCCGAGACTTCGGACTTTAAAGAGGCGGCGTCTGCTGCTCCTGTTCACTGGCCTGCTTGCGTAGCTGGTCAATGATGGAGTTGATGGCGCTCGCCTGCGGGCCGTTGGGCGCGAGTTCGAGGTACTTCTCGTAGGCCGCGACCGCCTCCTTCCAGCGTTCGAGCTTCTCAAGGTCACGCCCCAAAAGCTCGTAAAGAATCGGCTCGGTGTCGGAGAGTTGCGCGATTGCCTTTCGGAACGCGGCGACCGCATCCTCGTACTGCCCTTTGTCTTCGTAAACGATTCCCATCCCCGTGTAAGCTTCGGGCTGTAGGCCGCGCGCCTCGCGTATCGCTCGACGGTACGAGGCGAGCGCGCCCTCTGCGTCGGCCTCCGAGCGAAGCAGACGGCCCTCGACCGCCGAGGCTTCGGCGTAGACGGGACGGTCGCGCCGCGCCGCCTCGACCTCCTGAAGCGCGCCGTCGAAATCCTCCTGTGATTCGAGCGCGCGCGCGAGTCCAAGGTGCGCCGCGGCGAAGTGCGTGCGAAGCTTCAAAGCCTGACGATAAAGTTCTGCGGCCTGCTGCGCGTTGCCCTTGTCTCGCGCGTCCTCCGCCTGTTGAAACGCAAGTTCGGCCTCGTCGGTCGTCTTCGTCAGCACGACGCTCAACGCGCCGCGCTGAGTCGGGAGAAGTGTCAGCGTCCGTTCCGCGAATCCGTTCGCGCGAACGCGCAACGAGTGAGCGCCCGGCGTGAGCTTGAGTTGGAGTTTTCCACTTGCGTCGGTCGTGCCGCGCCGCACTTCGTCAATCCAGACGGTCGCGTTCGGCTGCGTGCTGACGTTGATTGTGCGCGCGGACGATGCCGGGACGGAAGTGCCCGTCGCGGTTCGCGCGGGAGTCTTCGCGGCGGACGACGGCGCGCGCCGGCTCGTGCGTCTCTGCGCACGCGCGCCGCACGCGAATGACGCGAGAAGGCAAATCGCGAGCGCGAGACTCAACGCGCTAAAGCTCCGATTCAATTCCCTGCCTGACGCTTCCCTCTTCACTTAAGTCTCACCTCATTCCTCATCTTCGTTCGAGACGCGGCGCGGACGCGTGTTGGCGTCGGGCGGCGCGGGCGCGGTCGAGTTGATGTCGCGGCGCGTGGCGCGCGTGCCGACTTGCGGGCGGAAGTTTCCCTGCTCGTCGTAGAGGCGTCGGTACTGCAAGGTGTTCCGCACGACGCCCTGAACGTAGCCGCGCGTCTCTTTGAAAGGGATGGCCTCGTCCCACTCGTCAATCTGCAAGGGCAAGCTTGCGCGCCACTCGACGACGCGACCGGGGCCTGCGTTGTACGCGGCGGCGACGTACTCGATACGACCGTACTTGTCCAACTGCTCGCGCAGGTACGAGGTGCCGAGGCGAATGTTCAGGCGCGGGTTGCTGAGAAGCGTCTCGGTCGTGATCGAGTCGTCAACGCCGTATCGCTTCGCCGTCAGTTGCGCCGTCGAGGGGAGCAGTTGCATCAGGCCGTATGCGTTGGCGGGCGAGACTGCGCGCGGGTTGAAGACCGTCTCCTGTCGTATGAGTCCGGCGACCGTATATGGGTCGAGGTTTTTCGCGCGCGATTCCTGCGTGATCGTGTCCCAGTATGCGAGCGGATAGAACACGTCCCACTCGTCGTGCGTCAACTCTTCGGGCTGCATCTGCGAGTAATCGGGGAAGCTTCGCTTGAGAACGTTGAGCGCCTGAATGTTGTCCTCTCGCGCGCGATAGAGTTTCGCCTTCGCGAGATTGAGCGCGGGACTCGTCGGCGCAGCTTCCAACGCCTTGTCGAGTTCCGCGTGCGCGGCGTCGTCCCATGCGACGGCGCTCAACTGCTCTGCCTTCAAGAGCCGCGCGCCCTCCGCGGGCCCGGCGGTCTCTTCCGCGACTGAAACCGGCTTCAAGTTCTCGACTGCCCGCGCAACCGTCGAGTCCGGCGCGAAGTCGGCTGCCGGAATTTTCACGCCCGACTTCTTCATCTGGTCGAGCCGCTGCTCGGCGAGGTAGCCGTACCAGTTCGCGCCGTAGCGAACGAGCATCGCCTCGTAGAGCGTGCGCGCCTCGGCCAACTTTCCGGCTCGCTCCGAGTCGCGCGCGGCCCAATATCCGGCCTTGCCTCGGTTGTCGGTGTTTCGGTCGGCGTAAGTCGCGAGGTGCTCGATGAGAAGGCGCGAGGACTCTGCGAAGTTCTTCGAGTCGTGCACTGACCATGCGATGTCGAACTGCGCGCCCGCGACTTCCGCCTCGCCGGGGAACTGCGCGACTGCCGCGCGGTCGAAGTAGAGCGCGTCCGCGCCGTCCTTCGCGTCGCGCGCCGCCTGCGCGAGCGTGGCGAGCGCACGCATCGTCCACTCGCTTTTGGGAAATGCGCGGCGCATCTCTTCTGTGGTCGAGCGCGCGGTGTCCCACTGCTTCGAGCGCGCGAAGACTAACGCGAGATAGTAGAGCGCCTCGGCGCGCGTCTCGCCCGCCGTGACGGAGACGGCGCTCAAAGCTTGAATCGCGTCGGGCGCGCGGCGTGCGTTGAAGGCGGCGATGCCGCGCTTGAGTTGCGCCTGCGGCGTCTCAGTTTCGGGGAAGCGCGCGAACGAGTCTGCGTAAGCCGCGACGGCGTCGGCGTAGCGTTTGGCCGCGAAGAGTTTTTCGGCGCGCGTCGCCGACTCGTCGGCGCTCGCGGGCGCTTGCGTCGAGCCGAGACGCGAGAACGCCGCGACGGCCTCCGCGTCGTTCGTCATCGAGACGGGCGCGCGGAAGTAGAGACGACGATAGGCCGCGAGCGCCTTCAACCCGTCGCCCGTCTGTTCGTATCCTCGCGCCGTCAGAAGAAGCGCGTCCGCGTCGTCCGAGTCCGCGAGCCGCTTGACCTCGGCTGGTATCGCAGACTGCTGATTGTCCTGCGCGAGCAGTTGCGCGGAGTGAAGCACGGCTTCGCGCGCGCGCAGAGAGTCCGGGTAGTCGCGCGCGATTTGTTCGAGCGCGGCGCGCGCTTCCGCACGCCGGCCCGACTTTTCGAGCGCGTCCGCTCGAAGCCACAGCGCGTAGTCGCCGACCTTCGTCTGCTTCGCGAACTCTTCATTGTTTAGAAGAGACGCCGCGCCCGCGAAATCGTGCGCCGCGTACCGGATGCGCGCGCGTGTGAGAGCGGCGAGCGCGCCCGTGCGCGTGCCGGCGTAGTCGGCTGCGAGTTGCGCGAGTGCGGCTTCCGCGGGGAGCACTGCGCCGCGAGTGAGCAGTCGCAGACGCTCGAAGGCGGCAGGTTCGTCGGCGCGCGGCGTTTGCGTCCGGCAGCTAGCGACCGTGAGCGGCAATGCAGACGCCGCGAGCAGCGCGGCGCAGAGCGCGACGACGAGGCCGGCGCGTCGCGTGCGGAGTCGGGTTGCGTGGTCGTTCATTGTTCCTCGTTTGATGGCTCGAAGCGAGCGCACGGTTTACAAATCCGGCGCGGAGTTTGGGGGTGAGAGGATTATAAACGAAAACGTGAACACGGGCGTTGATAAGTAAGGCTTGATGACGAGTCTAAAAAAAGGCGAGTCTAAAAAGTAGTCAGGTGCGTCACGGCAAAGTAGTCAGGTGCGTCACGCGGCGCATAGAGACGGCTTCGCTTCCGCCTTCTTCCTTTTCACTTCGTCCCTTCCAACATCTCCACCGTCCAGCCCGCGATGACGCGCCGCAACTCTTCGAGTTGGTCGTCGAAGAAATGGCCCGCACCTTTGATGACGACGACGCGGACTCGCGCTTCGGCGGGCAGGCGCGAGGCCAGCGCGCGAAGGTCTGCGACCGAGCCGAACTCGTCGCGCTCGCCGTGGACGAGCAGTAGAGGCTTGCGACATTCGGAGAGGAACGAGAAATCGTAGTCGCGCTCGCCGATGCTGACGGGCGTGCCGATGCCGACGAGATAACGGACGCGCTCGTCGAAAGTCCCGACTTCGAGTCCGACGCGCGCGCCGAAGGAGAATCCTGCGAGAAACATGTTCGGCGTCGGGTGATTCTCCGCGAGGTAGTCGAGCGCGATGCGCGCGTCCTCCTGCTCGCCGCCGCGCGCGCCCGTGTGTTCGCCCGTCGAGAGTCCGACGCCGCGGAAGTTTACGCGAAGCGTCAAAAGGCCCGCGTCGCCGAGCGCACGCGCGGCGCGAAAGACCACCTTGTTGTGCATCGTGCCGCCGTGCAAAGGGTGCGGATGCAGCACGAGCGCCGCGCCGCGCGGCTCGCCCGCGGGCGCTTTCAGGATAGCCTCGACGCGTCCGTGCGGCGCGGGGATGAAGAGATTTCCTGCCGGGTACATGAAAGTAAACGGCGAACAGTAAGCAGCAAGCAGTTTGAGACTTACTACGCCCGGCTCAACTTTTAGCAGAAACGGTCTGCGATGGCGAACGTTCGTCCGGACGGCGACCGCACGCCGCTCGACCGTTCGCCGTCCGTCTTGACTTGCTTCGGCGAAAAGCAGTAGCTTGTCCGGGCAATCGAAAGACAGTTGAATCTTTAGCGACGCGGGCGCTCGGTTCACGCTTGGCAGGATGCCGGAGCGTGACGAGACCAACGCCCCCCGGACGGGAGAGTCGCAGCGACGGCAGCCGAGGCTCGCGCCTTTGAACTCATTCGATTGCCGTCCGCCGCACCGTCGCGGGGCCAGCCGAACCGCAAGCGAGCGCGGGCGCACGTCTCGTCTCTCGACGGCGAAAGAACGAGCGAAGGAGAGCGATGTCTGACCTCCGCACGGCCGACCCCCGCGCCGCGCACACGGCGACACGACGCTGGAACGAGTCCGCGTGGGCGCGCTACGCGCTCGCGGTCGCAGCGGTCGCGGCGGCAGTATTCGCGACCGCCGCGCTGCGCTCCGCAACCAGCGGGCGAAGCGCGCCCGTCATCTTTCCCTTCTTCTACGTGGCGGTCTTCGTCGCCGTCTGGTTCGCAGGATGCGGGCCGAGCCTTCTCGCAATCGCGCTCTCGGCCATCGTCGCCGACAGCCTCTTTCTGCCCGCAGGACTCTTCGCGCCGGACTTGTCCGGCCTCATGCCAAACGCCTTCTTTGTCGGCATCTCGTTGCTCGCCGTCCTGCTCATCGAGCGCAGCCGCCGCGCCGAGTCGAGAGAGCGAGCCAGCCGCGAGACTCTTGAGACGACTCTGAGAAGCATCGGCGACGCGGTCATCTCGACGGACGCTTCGGAACGCGTCGTCTTCATGAACGCCGTGGCCGAGCGCCTGACCGGCTGGCCGCTCACAGACGCGCGCGGTCGCCGGCTCGCCGAAGTCTTCCACATCGTCAACGAACAGACGCGCGCCGAGGTCGAAAGCCCTATCGAGCGCGTCTTGCGCGAGGGCCGCGTGGTCGGACTCGCAAACCACACCGTGCTCGTCGCGCGCGACGGCGCGGAGACGCCGATTGACGATAGCGGCGCTCCAATCCACGACGAGTACGGACACGTGACGGGCGTCGTCCTCGTCTTCTACGACATCTCCGAGCGCCGCAGGAGCGAGGCCGAGCGGGCGCTTCTGGCCGCAATCGTCGAGTCGTCCGGCGACGCGATCATCTCGAAGACGCTCGAAGGCACGATCACGAGTTGGAACGCCGCCGCCGAGAAGATGTACGGTCACACGGCTGAGGAGGCGGTGGGGCGTCACATCTCGCTCGTCGTCCCGCCGGAGCTTTCGGGCGAGCTTGAAGAGATAATGTCCCGGCTCAGGCGCGGCGAGCGCGTCGAGCGCCACCAGACCGTGCGCGTTCGCAAGAACGGCGAGCGCCTCGACGTGTCGGTCACGATCTCGCCGATACGCGACCCGTCCGGCAACTGGGCCGGCGCTTCGACAATCGCGCGCGACATCACCGAGCAGAGACGCGCCGCCGAGGAATTGGCTCGACTCTACGAGCGCGCGCAGGAGGTCAACCACGCGAAGGACGAGTTCCTCGCCACGCTCTCGCACGAACTCCGGACGCCTCTGACGCCCGTGCTCGGCTGGACGCACATGATCCGCTCCGGCATCCTCGCCGAGCGCGAGGTCGCGCAGGGCGTCGCCGTCATCGAGAAAAACTCTCAACTGCTCTCGCGCCTCATCAACGACCTGCTCGACATGTCCTCGATCCTTTCGGGCAAGATGAGGATCGAGAGCGCTCGCGTAGAACTCGACTTGGTTGTGCGCGAGGCGGTCGAAACCGTCCGCCCGCTCGCAGACGAGCGCCGCGTCGCGCTCGAAGTACAGACGGGCGGACTCTCACCCCTCGCCGTCGGCGGCGACCGCACGCGGCTTGTGCAGGTCTTCTGGAATCTACTGAGCAACGCCGTGAAGTTCTCGCACGAGGGTGGGCGCGTCGTCGTCCGTCTGGAATCGCGGGAAGGCGCGGCGCGCGTCGAAGTCGCAGACGAGGGCGACGGTATCGAGCCTGAGTTTTTGCCGCACGTCTTCGAGCGCTTCAGGCAGGCCGACATGGGGACGACGCGCTCGCACGGCGGACTCGGCATCGGCCTCGCGCTCGTCAAGAACTTCGTCGAGGCGCACGGCGGCTCGGTCGAGGCTTCGAGCGGAGGCGGCGGGCGCGGCAGCCTCTTCATCGTCACGCTGCCCATGCTCGCGGAGCCGACCGCGGCGGGCGACGATTCGGAGGCGAGGCGCGCGAGCGAGTGCGCCGAAGACGTGTGCCGTATGCTTCTTGTCGAAGACTCGCCCGACACGCTCGAAATGCTGCGGCTCGTCTTCGAGGCGCGCGGCCACCGGGTCGCCGCGTGCGAGAGCGCAGAGGAGGCGCTGCGCGTTGCCGAAGCCGGGCGGTTTGATATAATCGTCTCCGACATCGGTCTCCCACGCATTGACGGATACGAATTGATCGGACGGCTGCGGAGCCTGCCGCACCTCGGCGGAGTCCCGGCGGTCGCGCTCACGGGCTACGCCGGAAAGAGCGACGCAGAGGCCGCGCTCGGTGCGGGCTTCGACGCGCACGTCGCGAAGCCGGTTGACCCTTCGGCGCTCGCCGAGCAGGTCGCCGAACTCTTGAAGCGCGCGCCGCGCAGCGCGGCCTGAGTGCCGAAGAGTTTTCGCTCTAACCGAAGTTTCCGGGTTCGAGTCTGTTCGCCGCCCGCCGACGCCGCGCGCGGACTGAATCTCTGAAGCTTACGCTCTCGGCGTCCGGTTCAAGCTCTCCTCCGACGAGTTGAAATTTCGAGGGGATTTGGTTTTCCCGGCGCACGCCGGAAGCGGAGAAAGTTCATGTTCCCGACACAGACCGATCAAGGCGCGCGTGGTGGGGCGTCCGCCTCGAACGTCCCGCACAGTTTCGGCGGAGGGCGCGATCAGGGTGCTCCTTCGCCTTTCGACGCGACTGACCGCGCCGAGCGGCACGAGCCTCTGCGCGTGCTCGTCGTTGACGACGCGCCCGACGTGACGGAGATGATCGCGATGATGATGCGCTACGCGGGCTACGACGTGACGACCGCGCTCTCGGCGAACGAGGCATTTGAAGCCGCGCTCCGCTCGCGCTTCGACGTTGTCGTCTCCGACATCGGGATGCCCGGCATGAACGGTTACCAACTCGCCGAGGCGTTGCGCAGGCTGCCCGAATACGCAGCCGTACCGCTCGTCGCCGTCACGGGATTTACGATGTACGACGACCGCGAGCGCGCGCGCGCCTCCGGCTTCGACGACTTCCTCACGAAACCCATCAGCCCCGCCGACCTGCTCGACGCCGTCAAGCGTCTCTGCGGATGAAGTGAGGGCGGTAGTAAAAAGATAAAAGGCAAAAGAGAAGACGGGGTGTAGCGCGCTCGTTCATCCTCGACGATAAAGGACGCGCTGCTCTCTTTCTGCGTCCCATCTTTTGCCTCTCTGCTTTCGCCTTTCCCACTCCGCGCGCGTTCGTGTTATTTTCGTTGGTTCAATTTCGGGCGTGAAAAGAGAGTTTGCACGACCAGCGGGGGACGGACGAATCATGGAGAGCATCGAAGGCGGAAGCATACCCGCCGAGCAGACTGCGATAGCTACTGCGCGTGAGCGGCGAGGGATTCTGGCGGCGGTCTTTAAAAGCCGCGCGACACTCTTCGTCGTCGGCGCGATAATCATCGGCGTCGTCTTCCGGTACTTGCAGTTCTCGACCGCGTCGCTCTGCTGCGGCGACTTCGACTCGTACTATCACCTGCGCTGGAGCCGTATGCTTTGGGAAGGTATGCGCGCCGGTCACTTCCCGCCCGCCTTCAACGCGCTGCCGCTGACGACTCTGAACCCGAAGGACTACGTTGACCACCACCTGCTCTTCCACGTCCTACAGATTCCTTTCACCTTCTTCTCGGACATCCAGACGGGCGGCAAGATCGCTGCATGGTTGTTTGCGTGTCTCGCGGTCTTCTCCTGCTACTGGCTCATCATACGCAACCGTCTGAGCTACCCACTCGTCTGGCTCGTCGCCATCATGGGAAGCTCCGCGCCGTTTCTATTCCGAATGGACATGGGCAAGGCGATGAGCATTTCAATCGTCCTGATGGTCGCGGGGATTCACCTTCTGTTCGAGCGCAAGTACGTCTGGCTGCTGCCGCTCGCCTTCGTCTTCGCGCTGACCTACGACATGGTTTTACTGCTCTGGGTGGCAGCGTTCTTCTGGCTCGTCGTGACGGCGTGGCAGGAGCGCGCGCTCAATCGCGAAGTCGCTTGGGCCTTGGCGGCGTGTGTGATAGTCGTAGTGGGAACGGCGCTTGGCTTCGTAATCAACCCGTACTTCCCGCACAACGTCGCTCTTCTGGTAGAACACTTCATCATCAAGGTCACGCCGAAGAACTTCTCGACGCCGGTCGGCTCCGAGTGGTATCCGTATGACACTTGGGAGTTCCTCGCTAACTGCGGCGTCGCGCTCGTCGCGATGTTCGCGGGCTACTTGGCGTTCAGGGACTCGGCGTCGAAGGATCGCAAGCGCGCCTTCTTCCTCCTGTTCTTCTCGACGTTTCTGATGATCGTCAACATGCGTTGGCGTCGCTTCGCCGAATACTTCCCGCCCTTCGCGGTTCTGTTCGCGGCCTTCGCGCTCGAACCGCTCATACGACGCGCGCGCGCGGGCCAAACTGCGGTCGAGCCTGCCGCGGTCGCCGACGCGAGCGAAGTCGCCGCCGACGCGAGCGAAGAAGTCGGAACGGACGGCGAGCCGCTACCTGCTCCCGCGCCAGCATCCACGCGCGTCGAGCGGGCGCGTGCGTGGGAGGTCGTCATCGTCTGCACTGCGTTCGTTCTGCTCGCCGCGCCGCTCGGCTGGAACATGTACGCAACGGCGCAGGACATACGGGGGATGGCGCAGCCGAACTTCTATCGCGGCGGCGTCGAATGGCTGAGCCAGCACGCCGACAAGGGCGAGCTTATCTTCAACACGGATTGGGACGACTTCCCCAAACTCTTCTTCTACAATCCGGACTTGTCCTACATCTCCGGCCTCGACCCGACCTACCTCGTTGATCGCAACCACGAACAGGCAGACCTCTTCGCGAAGATCACGATTGCCAAAGACCTGAACGACGAAGAGGTAGCCAACCTCGGCCCGATGATCCGCGACAACTTCTGCGTGGGCGAAGGCGACCGGCGGCGCTGCGCGCGCTACGTCTTCACGGATCACGAGCACGAGGAATTCTACAACGACGCGCTCGACAGCGGTTGGTTCGACGAAGTCTATTCCGACGGCGACTGCGCCGTCCTGAAGATACGCGACCAGAAGGGCACGCCCGTGCCCGACAACAAGCCCGACAACGACGACTCGGACTCGGACGACGACGACAACTCTCAAGGCAACTGAGGAAGACGACCGGGCCGCACGATTGCTGCCGTCGCTCACTCGATCTCTTTCGTCCATTCGCCGAGCCGCGCCTCGATCTCGTCGCGCACGCGGCGGAAGGCCGTCAGACGCTCCTGAAAATCTCCCCCGACAGCCGCAGGGTCGTCGAAGCGCCAGTGAATTCGCCGCGTCCCGCCCGGAAAGACCGGGCACTCTTCGCGCGCGTTGTCGCAGACCGTGATGACGTAGTCGAACTCGCGCCCCGCGAACTCGTCCACCGGCTTCGAGCGCTGGCGGCTGATGTCAACCCCGACCTCGCGCATCGCTTCGACCGCTTCGGCACGCAGGCCGCTCGGACGCGTGCCAGCGCTGAAGACCTCGAACCGCCCGCCGCCCAACTCACGCAGAAGCCCCTCGGCCATCTGACTACGCGCCGAGTTACCCGTGCAGAGAATCAAGACGCGCTTCTTATCATTCATGCCTTTCCCTTTCGTCGCGAGGGACTACCACTTCCTCCGCCTCACGCTTGAGCGACGGCACGAGCCAACGCATCAGCGCCGTCGCCGCCGTCGCGCCCAGAAGTTGCGCGACGATGAAGCCCGGCGCGTCCGCGGGACGAATGCCTGCGAACGTGTCGCTCGCCGCGCGCGCGAGCGTGACCGCGGGATTCGCGAACGACGTTGACGAGGTGAACCAGTAGGCCGCGGTGATGTAAGCGGCCAACGCGAACGGCACTGCGACCTTCGCCGAACGCGCGCAGCCCCAAATCACAGCGAGCAGGCCGAACGTCGCCACGAACTCGCCGAAGAGTTGCGACGCGCCCGCGCGCGCGTGACGCGACGCCGAGAACAGAGGCAGCCCGAACATCAAGTGCGCGGCGGCGACTCCCGCGAACGCGCCGAAGACCTGCGCGGCCGCGTAGGCCGGGACTTCGCGCCACGCGAGGCCGCCCTGCAAGGCGTCGGCGAGCGTCACCGCCGGGTTGAAGTGCGCGCCGGAGACGGGGCCGAAAGTCAGTATCAAAGCGACGAGCGCCGCGCCGGTCGCGACCGCGTTCGCGAGCAGTGCGACCGCGACGTTACCGCCCGACAGACGCTCGCCCATCACGCCCGAACCCACGACAGCCGCCAAAAGAAAACACGTCCCGACGGCTTCGGCGGTCGCACGCCGCGCGAGATCTCGACTCATCGAGTGATCGCCGTCGGCGTCGCGTCGCAGCAAGTCGCGACGCACGCCGTCAAGGACTCGCCGTCTTTCACAATCGTCTCTATCACGCAGCACGACTCGCCCGCCCGCGTCTCGGCTGGCGTACCTTTCTCGACCGGCTCACGAGTTTCGACCGTCGCGTGCGCGTCTTGCGCCTTGCTCCCGCACTCGCACGGCGAGGACTCCGGCAGGTTGTCTTCGAGCACGACGAAGGCTTCCCACTCGTTGCCATCCGGGTCTGCAACCCAAGTCTTGTCCTGCACGGCGTAGCAACAACTCGTCCCCATCTCGTCGAAGGTCGAAAGCCCTGCCGCGTGCCAACGCTCGCGCAGCGCCAACACGTCTGCCGTCGAGACGACCTGAATGCCGAGGTGCGAGAGCGCGCCGCGCCCGCTCGTCGCCGACTCGTTGAGCGTCAGGTTGAGCGGCGGCTCATGCACGTCGAACTTCGCGTAGCCGCGTCGCACCTTCGTCGGCTCAAGCCCGAACAACTTCCGGTAAAACTCAATGCTCCGCCCAACGTCCTTCACGTTCAGCGATACGTGCGCCTTCAAAATACGAAGGTCAAAGTCCTTGCCTTCCATCGCGTCTCTCCTTTACAATTCACATTCGCGGAGGCGAATGTGTAAGCATCCTACACGCCGCGAACACATTCGTCAAGGCGAATGTGAGTGGATTTTCGGCCAATTTTTCAGGAGATTTATTTGTGTTGCAGGTAAAAAAAGTTGTGCCGGAGGCGGAACAAAAATCGTATCATGGTTGTGATCGAAAGGATGGAGCGTGAGCACTGGGAGCGCGTGCGTTCGATCTACCTCGAAGGCATCGCGACGGGCGACGCGACGTTCGAGACCGTCGCGCCGGAGTGGGAGCGCTGGGACGCCTCGCACATGGCCTTCTGCCGTCTAGTCGCGCTCGAAGATAAAATCATCGCGGGCTTCGCGGCGCTCGGCCCCGTCTCGTCGCGCGAGATTTACGCGGGCGTGGCCGAGGTGAGCGTTTACGTCGGCGCGGGGTTCAGGGGCAAAGGCGTCGGGCGTGCGCTGCTCGAAGCTCTCGTCGGCGAGTCGGAGGCCGCGGGCATCTGGACTTTGCAGGCGGGCATCTTTCCCGAAAACGCCGCGAGCGTCGCGCTGCACCGCGCGTGCGGATTCCGAGAAGTGGGCAGGCGCGAGCGCGTAGGCAAACTCGGCGTGCGTTGGCGCGACACCGTCCTGCTCGAACGACGTAGCCGCGTCGTCGGAGTTGAATGAAGATGGCGAAGAAGTCGAACGAGATGGAACTGCTCTTCAAGGCGCTGGCCGACCGCACGCGCCTGCGCCTCTTGAACCTGATGGGCGCGGGCGAGGTCTGTGTCTGCTACTTCGTGGAAGTTCTGGGGATGAACCAGCCGAAGATTTCGCGACACCTCGCATACCTTCGACGCGCAGGAGTCGTCGCCGCGCGGCGCGAGGGCAAGTGGATGCACTATCGCATCGCCGCGCCCGGAGACACGCGCGCCGCGCAAGTCTTCTCCGAAGTCATGACGTGGCTTCGCGAAGATCGGGAGATGCAGAAAGACCTCGCGCGACTACAGAACTTCTGCTGCGCGCCGCGACTGCCCGTGAGACTTCAGGGCGCGCCGCGACCCGCGCACGTTCCGACCTAGCCGTCAGGAGTTTTCCGTGCGGCCCGCGCGCACGCCGCGACTCCTCGAATCCGAAGCCTCGCGGACGAAGACACCGGACACCTTTCAAGGGAGATCGACATGGCTACCGTTATCGACGCCGCGCTTCGAGATCAACTGCTCGAACGCCGCCACAGACTTGAGACTTCAACCTTCGTTGACGAAGACACGCAGTTGCGACAACTTCTCGAAGACGTTGACGCCGCGCTCGCGCGGATTGAGGAAAACACTTACGGGCTTTGCGAGGTCTGCCACGACACGGTCGAGGCCGAGCGGCTCATGGCCGACCCGCTCGTCTCGGTCTGTCTGGGCTGCCTGACAGACTCGCAGAGGCGCGCGCTCGAAGAAGACCTTGAGCTTGCGGCGAGGATTCAGGGTGGACTGCTTCCCTGCAAAGAGTTCGAGCACGACGGCTGGCAAATCTCTTACCACTACGAGGCGGCGTCGCTTGTCTCCGGCGACTACTGCGACCTCGTCACTGCGGACGACGGAAGCCTCTATTTCATGCTCGGCGACGTTGCGGGCAAGGGCGTGGCCGCGTCGCTTCTCATGTCGCAGCTACACGCGACGTTCCGCGCGCTCGTCCCCGTCGGCCTCCCCTTAAACCAACTCGTCGAGCGCGTGAGCCGCGTCTTCTGCGAGAGCACACTCTCGACCCACTACGCGACGCTCGTCTGCGGAAGGGCCGACGAACGGGGCGCGGTCGAACTCTGCAACGCCGGACACCTGCCGCCGCTTCTCCTGCGCGGAGGCCGTGCGACACTCATCGAGGCGACGGGGCTGCCCGTCGGGATTTTCTGCAACGAGCAGTTCACGTCCGAGCGTTTCACGATGGAGCCGGGCGACACTCTATTCATCTTCACCGACGGACTCTCCGAGTCGCGCGACCGCAGCGGCGAGGAGTATAGCGCCGAGCGACTCAGCCGCCTGCTCTGCATGCATCACGAACTCCTGCCAGCCGCGCTCATCGGCGCGTGCCTCGGCGACCTCAAGGACTTCCGCGCCGGCACACCCGCGCACGACGACCTGACCGTCATGGCGCTCCGACGCGCAGGCTGACTGCGGAAAGCGGATTATTAAAACGAGCGTGGACTAAAAAAAACGACGACGGATTGAAGACAGCCGTGGCTTTCATGCTTCTTCAATCCGCCGCCCGGAAATCTCTACGCGCGTTGCAGGCGAAGCACAGCGACCTCCGGCCTCGCGCCGAGTCTGACGGGCACGCCGATCATCCCCGTGCCGCGCGAAACGTAGAGCCGCTCGCCGTCTCGCTCGTGAAGGCCGCGCAGGTAGCGTAGGTATTTCCCCCATGCGTACTTCACAGGCGAGCCGACGACCGGCAGACAAATCTGCCCGCCGTGCGTGTGGCCGCTCAGGGTGAGCGAGACGCCGCGCGTCTCCTCCATGTCGAACGAGATAGGCTCGTGCGAGAGCAGCAGCGAAGGGCGCGCGAGTTCGACGCCACGAAGCGCACGCGGGAAGTCTGCCTTGCCCCAGCCCCAGTCGTCCGCGCCCGCTAACTGCAACGTGTCCGCGCCGCGACGCAGCACTGTGTTCTCGTTCGTCAGCACGTTGATGCCGCGCCGCGCGAGCGCCTGCCGCGTCAGAATCCCGTCCGTTTTGTGGTCGTGATTTCCGAGCACGGCCCAGACGCCCTCCGGCGCGCTCAAATCGGCGAGCGCCTCGGAGCAAGGCTCGACGTAGCGCCGGTACTGCGTCGTGTAATCGCCCGTCAAAGCGATCATGTCGGCGCGCGCCGAGTTCGCCAGTTGAACCACCCGGCGCACCTCTTCAATCGGCACGAGCCGTCCGTGGTGCACGTCCGAAACCTGCGCGATGCGGAAGCCCTCGAACCTCTCCGGCAAATCTTTGATTGGTACTATCGTCTCCGTCAACTCGTAATCCCAGGCCTCCGCCAGCGCCCCGTAAGCAATCGGCACGCCGACGCCGACGAGCGCCGCCGCGCCCGCGTACTTCAAAAACTGTCTCCGCGTCAGATCCAAGCCGCCTCTGAATTGCGTCATTCGACGTGTGGAAACCTTATCACTAAATGACGCAACGTGCCGCGCACTGTCAAGCGCACAGGAAGGATGAGCCTCGCCTTGACAATCGAGTGACGCGGGCTAGAATATCGTTTCCGTCTTCGCGGAGATGTGGCCGAGCGGCTGAAGGCGGCGGTTTGCTAAACCGTTATAGGTCAAAAGCCTATCGCAGGTTCGAATCCTGCCATCTCCGCCACCTAAGTTTCGCCCCGCCGAGCAGGTTACTTGGATTTCCAAAGTTCAGGTAACCTTAATTTATTTTCGCGGCCTCCGCCGCCTTCGAGCGTCGCAACTGCCTCCGCGCCGAGCGTCGCCGTCCGCTGCTCTTTCAAAATTTACTTTCGAGGAGAAGCGCACAATGCCAGAACTCTGGGCCGGAACTCTCTCGCACATACTCGCCGCGCCGGGGCTGCCGCTTTTGGAGAAGGTTCTGCGGCCCATCATCGTTTACGCCGCGCTCGTCGTACTGCTGCGCGTGTTCGGCAAGCGCGAGTTGGCGCAGCTAAATCCTTTCGACCTCGTCGTCCTGCTGTCGCTGTCGAACACGGTGCAGAACGCGATCATCGGCGACGACAACACAGTCTCCGGCGGACTTATCGGCGCGGTCGCGCTGCTCGCCGCAAACTACGTCGTCGTGCGTTTCATGTTCAAGCACCGAAGGCTCGACCAACTGCTCGAAGGCGAGCCGACGACGCTCGTCGAGCGTGGCTCGGTCTGCGAGAAGGCGCTGGCGCGCGAGCTTCTGACCGTGCCGGAGCTTCAGACAGTCGCGCACCGGCAGGGCTTCGCTAAACTCGAAGACGTTGAGACATGCGTGCTCGAACCCGGCGGCTCGTTCTTCATCGAAGGGCGCACGCCGCTCCCTGACGAGCGACGCCATCGCGAACTCCTCGAACGCATCGAGCAGTTGGGCAAACAGATCGAAGAGATGAAAAGGAGTGATAAGTGATGAGTGATAAGTGATAAGTGAAATGCAAAGAGAGATCGTCAACTCTTTCTTACTCACTTATCACTCATCACTCATCACTTCCCAAGAATGACTGTCCGCGTTCGCTTCGCACCATCGCCAACGGGCTACCTGCACATAGGCGCGGCGCGCTCCGCGCTGTTCAACTGGCTGTTCGCGCGCAAGACGGGCGGCAAGTTTTTGCTGAGAGTCGAAGACACAGACCTTCAGCGCTCGACCGACGAATCAACGCGCTCCATACTCGAAGGTCTTGCGTGGCTCGGCATCGGCGACTACGACGAGGAGATAGTCTTCCAATCTCACAACGCCGACAAGCATCGCGCAGCCGCCTTGCGCCTGATCGAAGAGGGCAAGGCTTACCGCGACTTCACGCCGAAGGAAGACCGCGCCGACGCGAACGTCAAGCGCGAAATCGCCGAGCGAGCGCGCGCTCATGCGTCCGAAGGCACAGACCACCGCAGCAACCCTTTCAGGGATTTGTCGCTCGAAGAGTCGAACCGAAGGGCCGAGGCGGGCGAGCCGTTCGCGGTTCGTCTGAAAGTCGCGCGCGAAGGGCAGACGCGCTTCGCTGACGCCGTCTACGGCGAGCAGACACGCGAGCATTCGGAGATCGAAGACCTTGTGCTCTTGCGCTCCGGCGACCTCTCGCCGCTCTACAACCTCTCGGTCGTCGTTGACGACATCGAGATGGGCATCACGCACGTCATACGCGGGCAGGATCACCTGACGAACACGCACAAGCAGGTTCTCATCTACGAGGCGCTCGGCGCACAAATCCCGACGTTCGCGCATATGCCTCTCATACTCGCTCCGAACAAGGCGAAGCTCTCGAAGCGCAAGCACGGCGAGGTCGTCTCGCTCACGACTTACCGCGACCGTGGCTTCGTCCCCGCGGCCTTCCGAAACTTCCTCGCGCTCTTGGGGTGGTCGCCCGGCGAAGAGAACAAAGAGATCATGTCGCTCGAAGAGTTGGTCGAGCGATTCTCGCTCGAAGGCATACACCACTCGAACGCCGTCTTCAACTTCAGCGAGACGGATGCGCGCCAGTGGACTGACCCGAAGGCGCTCTGGATGAACGCCGAGTACATACGCACGATGCCGCTCGACGAACTCGTGCCGATGATTAAAGCAGAGTTCGAGTCTCCCGGATTGTGGAAGCCGGAATACGAACGGGAAGCGCGCGCGTGGTTCGAGCGCACGATTGATTTAATTCGCCAGCGCTTCTATACGCTCAAGGATTTTTCCGGTCAGGGGCGTGCATACTTCGCCGACGACTTCGAGTTCGACCCGCAGGCCGTCGCGAAGAATCTGAAGAAGGAGCCGCGTCTCAGAGAGCTTCTGCCCGCGCTCGCCGACAGAATAGAAAAGGTCGAGCCTTGGACGCCCGAGTCGGTCGAGGCCGCGCTGCGCGCCTTCGCGGACGAGTCGGGCGTAAAGGCAGGACTCTTCATCAACGCATCGCGCACGGCACTGACGGGGCAATCAGTCGGCCCTTCGATGTTCGACGTGTTCGACGCCATCGGGCGCGAGCGCTCCGCCGCGCGTCTGCGTGACGCGGCCCGGCTCGTCTGAAGTTTTATTTCGACCGCGGCGCTTCCGAAGATTCAGCCGCGCCGCGAACTTTTGAGAGAGGTGTTTTCGGCGATGTTCAAAAAATTAGTTTTCATCACGCTCGCACTCGCGCTCCCGGCGTCGGCGCTCGCGCAGAACTCGAACACGAAGACGACTCCTTCGGCGAACACGGTCAAAGGAAGCGCGACGAATAAAAAGCCTGAGTCGCAGGGCGGCACGCAGACGCAACAGACATCTTCGGGCGCGACGACGCGCACGCGTCGCACGACTTCGCAGTCTTCGCCGGAGTCAGCCGTTCGCGATGCCTTCGACTCGCTCGTTGACGGCATACGACGCGCGGACGCCGACGCCGTGATGAAACTCTACTTGAACTCGCCGCAACTCTCCGTCTTCAACAACAACGGGTCTGTGACGAGGGGTTGGGAGCAGGTTCGCAGCAACCGGCAGAGCCTCTACGCGAAGGTCAAAGACGTGAAGCTCGACGTGCGCGACGTGCGCGTCCGAATGCTCGGCGCGACCGCGGCGCTCGTCACGTGCCTTTGGGATCAGACGCAGACCGCCGACGGACAGAGCGAACACGCTACGGGACGGCTCACAATCGTCTATCAGAAGATCGGAGCAGACTGGAAGATCGTTCACACGCACACCTCGCCCGATCATCCTAGCCCGTCGAACCTCCTGCCGTCCGAGACGACGGGCGGCACGAATCCAACGGCGAAGCCCTGAATGCACGGTGGGCCGCGCACGGATTCGCATTCGCGCACTGTTGAAGAGCGCGCGCGATGTCGTCTTCAATCCCCGTCGCTTTGTGTGATTCAGCCGTTTTAAATTGCCGCCCGAGGTTTGTGCCACGAGCGATAAAAACAGGAGGGGCGAGACTCATTTCGCCATAATGAGTCTCGCCCTTCTTTAGCACTTCAGGCAGTTCGTCCGTGGGCTTCGTTGACCAGCACGGGAGAGTCAGCCGGTGCCGAGATGCTGCCAAACTCGACGCCACGGCGACTGCCAGCATTATACACGAGCACCCGTCACTTGGGGCGAAGAAAAAAAAACTTATTGACGGCTAGACAGAAAAGGCCGATTTCAGTATAGTTTCCCCGCTTGAGGTACCTCAATTCAGTTATTCAGGAGAACGATCTATGCGCAAGACTTTAGCACTTCTGGCGTTGGTTGGCGTCGCGGGCCTCGCGGCCTGCAACGGCGGCGACAACACTAACAACGCCAACGCGGGCAATGCCAACGCCAACGTCAGCAACGCCAACGTGACCGTCACCAACGCCAACGTGACGATCCAGACGAACGCCAACTCTAACATGGGCACGAGCACCACGAACGCCAACATGGGCACCACCGGCACCAACATGAACGGCAGCATGAGCAACGCCAATCATGCTACCAACATGAACGGTGGCATGAACGCCAACCACGGCGCTGGCAACATGAACGCCAACCACGCCGGCAACAGCAACCACTAAGTTCTTCCCTTTCACTTTTAGAAAAAGCCCAGACGCACCGCACCGCGGCGCGCGTTGGGCTTTTTCTATTCTCGTACCCGGACGTGCGAGTGCGAACATCTCGTGAACATTAAGAAGGCCGCCAACTTTCGTTGCGGCCTTCTCGTTCGCTTCTATGGTTTCGGTGGACTGTTTGGATTAGCCTCTCTGAGTCTGGCGCTCCGGCGCGTCTCGTGTCGCCGCGAAAGCTTTACGTCAGGGATTCAAAAACCATAGGCGAGTGCTGCTCGTGTGCGTAGCTAATCCCTGTTCAGAGGACTACAGCCACCTCACTGTGATTAGAACTCATATATTTTCGGATCACCTCCTTTCCAGTGTTGCAGCGATGATAGACGAGCGACTCTGCGCTCGTCAACGATTTTTTTCGCACGCCCCGGCGCGCACGCGGCTGAACACTTCGCGCCCGCCGACAAAGACCGTGCGCGCGTGCTCGACGCCGAAGAAGTAGGAAAGCTCGCGGTAGTCCTGGCAATCGTGAACGACGAAATCCGCGCGCTTCCCCGCTTCGAGCGTGCCCACCTCGCCTCCACGGTTCAGACTGTATGCGGCGTTGACGGTCGCCGCCGTCAGGCTTTCGGCGGGCGTCAACTTCATGTGCGTCGAGGCGAGCGAGAGAATCATCGTCATCGAGGGCGTTGGCGACGAACCGGGATTGAAGTCCGTAGCAAGGACAACGGCGAGTCCCGCCTCGATCATCGCGCGCGCGGCAGGGTACCCGGTCGAGCCGAGCGCGTAAACCGAGCCGGGCAGCAAGACCGGCTGCACGCTCGCAGACTTCAGCGCAGCGATGCCGCGCCCGTCCGCGTGTTCCAGATGATCCGCGGTCTTCGCCTTCAACTCCGCCGCGAGCAACGCGCCGCCCGAAAGCGATAGCTGGTCGGCGTGTACGCGCAATCCCAATCCGAGCGCGCGCGCCGCGTCGAGCACGCGTCGAGACTCTTCGACCGTGAAGACGCGCGCCTCGCAGAACACATCGCAGAACTCCGCGAGACGCTGCGAAGCGACGCGCGGCAGCATCTCGTTCGTGATGAGTTCGACGTACAGCTTGCGCCGCCCTCGATACTCGTCGGGCACTTCGTGAGCGCCGAGGAAGGTCGGCACGTAGCCGATCCGTCCTTCCGCGTTCATGCGGCGAACGACTCTGAGCATCTTCAACTCGTCTTCGACCGTCAGACCGTAGCCCGACTTCGCCTCGACCGTAGTCGTGCCCGTCCGCAGAAACCACTCTTCGCGCCCGAGCGCAGACTCAAGCAACTCGTCTTCGCCCGCCGCGCGCGTCCGTCTCATGGTCGAACGTATGCCGCCGCCCGCCGCCGCTATCTCCTCGTAGCTCGCGCCCTCGGCCCGTCGCTCGAACTCGTCAGCGCGGTTTCCGGCGAAGACCGTGTGGGTGTGCGCGTCAACGAAGCCGGGCATGACGACACGCCGGCCCGCGTCAAAGACTTCGCAGTCCGCGCCAACAAGCTTTTCAATCTCGACGCGCGTGCCCGTGCGCTCGACGAGTCCGTCGCGGACGAGCATCGCGCCGTTCTCGATTATCGAAAGCTCGCGCATCTCCGCGCCCACGCGCGGACGCTTCGGCCCGGCCAGAGTGACGAGTTGCGAGCAGTTGACTAAGGCGAACGTCGCGTCCATGTCTTCATTCATGCGACCAAAAGTTTATTCCGCGCGGCGCTGCCTGCGTCTGCCGAGATAGAAGAGGACGACGCCGATGAAGTTGAAGACGAGCGTGATGCCGATGAGCCGGGCGGCGAACTTCAGAGGGCTTACGACTTCGACAATCGGGACGACGGTAAGCGCAAGACCGAGCAGCGAGACGACGAGTCCCGAAGCGGACGCAACTCTCAGCCACAGCGGCGCGCGGAGGCCGATGCGCCGCGCCGCGAAGAGCGGGATGGCGAACAGGACGACGTAGGTTGTCGAGTAGAATATCGTGGCCGCGTTGTCGAGCAGTTGATTCGCCTCCTGCATCCCTACGCCCGCGATGCCGAACAGCCCGAAGCCGAGCGCCAGCGCGCCGACCAGCATGATTGAGTTGACGGGCGTCTTGAACTTCCGATGCAGTCGCGTGAACCAGGCGGGCAGAAGGTCGTCCCAGCCCGCGACCATCGGCAGGCGCGCGTTCGCGGTCAGATAGATGCTCATCAGCGCGACCTGCCGCCCCATCAGCGCGATGATGACTATCGAGACGAAGTTCGCGACGATGCCGAACGAGCCGAAGCCGCGCGTCAAAACCTGCGCTATCGGGCTTATCAAATCAACCTCGCCCGGTCGCACGAAGGCGAGCACGGAACTCGTGCCGAGTATGAACATCAAGGCGATTACGGGCGCGGCGATCAGAACCGAGCGGCCAATGTTTCGCGCCGGAGCCTTCGACTCGCCCGCGAGTATGGCGACGTACTCGAAGCCCGTGAGCGCGCCCAGAGCCATCTTGCTGTAGATGTTCAGACTCTTTCTGAAAAGCTCCGGGTTCGAGAGCGAGAACGCGGGAACGGCGAACGTGAACGGGTGATACTCGGCGAGCGTGCCGCGCAGGAGCGCGACAAAGGGCAAGGCGATGAGCACCAGAAAAGTTAAAGACAGAAGCACGCCGCCCGCGTTGTGAACCCACTTGCCGAAGCTCAATCCGCGCGTCGAGAGTGCGACCATCGCGCCGACGAGCGCGAAGCTGAAGAGCGTGATGAACAGCTTGCTCTCCGCCATCCACCGCGCGCCTTCGCCGAAGGCGTATGAGAGATTCGTCGCGACCAGAAGACCTATGCCCGACATCACGAGTATCGCGAAGACCCAAAGGTTCCAAGCGACCATGTAGCCGACGAACTCGTTGAAGCCCAATTTGGCCCACTGGTACAGCCCGCCTTCGAGCGGCATCAGGCGATTGAGATGGATGACGACCGCAGCGAGCGGCAGGTAGAACGTGGCGATGGCGAGCAGCCAGAAGAAGAGTTGTTCGCTGCCGAGCTTCGCGGCCGTGCCGACCCAGACCGTGCCGACGACGAAGACGATCTGCGTGAGCACGAGGTCTGTCAGTCCGAGTTCCTTTCGGAAGACGGCGCTTCGCTCCTCGACCCGTTCCTCTTCGCGCCTCAACTCTGAGAGGCCGCTTGCGCGTTCGGCTTCTTTCACTCTTCTGACTCCTTCGCCATTCGGCCCGGAAGTTTTAAGAAGCGGACGAGGTGTGGTCGTGGACGATGCGCCAGCCCGCGACCGTGCGGCGGAAGATGAGTGTGAAGCGACCGTGCGGCGTGTCTGCGTCGCGCGTAAGCTGCCAGCGCCCCGTCGCCATGATGTAATACTCGCTGAGCGGCTCGATTTCGAGTTCGGAGAACGTGAGCGTGCCCATCTTCGCGCGCGAATCGTAACGCGACTTGTAGCGTTCGAGAACGGTCTGCCAGCCGCGCGTCAGCGAGTCGCCTGAGACGAACTCGGTCGAGTCCTCCTTCGCGTAGCCCTCCATGTAGCCTTCGATGTCGCCGCGGTTCCACGCAGCCGCCTGCGACTCGATGACCGAGCGAACGGCCGCGACGTTCCTGTCTTCTCCGGGTGATTTCGGCACGCGCTTCTGGTATCCGAATACGACGACCGCCGCGACCGCGACGACCGCCGCGACGGTGAAGACCTGTTTCCTGCTCATCTGTTTCAACGCTCCATGCTTCGACTGAACCGGCGCGTGAGCATACGCGGATTCGCGCGGCGACTTCAAGCGTTAATTCGAGTCGCGGGCCGGAAGAGTTTGTTTCAAGCCCGGCTTCTTTCAACCACGGGCGCGCGCCGCGAGCCACGCGCGAACGTCTGTGCGCATCGCGGGGACGAACTCGTGCGCGGCGTCGTACTCGCGCGACTCGACATCGCGTGCGCGCGTGCTCAGTCGCCGGGCGTAGTCTGCGACGCGCGCGGGCGGGTAGATCTCGTCTCGCGCGCCCGACAGATGAAGGACTGACGCGCGCGTCGCGGCGTAAGCCTCGTTCGTGTCCCAGTCGCCGGGCAGCCCGCCGCAGATGCCTACGACGCCGCGCAAAGTTTCCGCGTGCGTGAAGGCGAAGCGGTAGTTGAGCGCGCACGACTGCGAGAAGCCCATGAGAAAGACTCGTTCGCGTTGCGCGATTCCCTGTTCGATGAGCACGTCAAACAGCGAGAGCAAAAAGAAGTGGTGAAGCGCAATCGAGTCTTCCGTGTGAAAGTTCGTCAGCCAGCCGAAGCCGTAGCGCAGCGGGCCGCCCGGCTCATAAGGTTCTTTTAGGTGCTGGTGCGGGCCTTGCGGCGCGGCGACGGCGAAGCCTTCGGGCGCGTGCTGCCGGGCCTCGCGCATCATCCACGACTTGCTGCTGCCGTAGCCGTGCAGCGCGACGAGCAGAGGCGCCGGCGTCCGTGACGGCGTGAAGAGGTCGTAGTAAAGCTTCGTCTCCGCTCGGAGAACTAAATCGCTCGCCGCCGTCAAGCCGTTTCGTTCCATCGTCTCGGCGTTTCGTCTCGTCATCTCGACGTTTCGTTCCATGCGTTTCTCGTCGCCGCCCGGTCAGTCTCCGGCGCGCAGGTCACTTCTGCGCGCCCGTGACCCAACGCTGCGTGCCGTCGGGCGCGACGGCGTGTAGGTTCTGGCGCGGGCCCGTCACGTAGATCGTTCCGTCGCCGCCGACCGTGGGCGAGCCGATGGCGGCCTCGCTGACGCGATACTGCCAGAGCGTGCGCCCGTCGTCGCGCGCGTATGCGTAGAGCACGCCGTCCTCGCACGCCTCATAGACCGCGTCTTTTCCGATAGCGATGGGCGCGACGGTTTGAACCGGATAAGAAACTTCTCTCTGCCAGATTAGTTTATTCCCTTCGAGCGCGAAGAGTATCGAGACGCCGCTCTCACGGCCTGCGAGACGAGTCGCGAGTCCGAAGACGTGGCCGCCGGAGCGCGCCGCGAGATAGTCAATCCTTATGTCGCGCGAAGGCTGGTTCGTGAGCCGTTCGAGATCATCGGCGAGAGAGTAAGACCATTGCTCCGAGCCGTCGGGGCGGAGCGCGCGTATGCGCCCGCCCTCTTCGGCAAGATAGATGTCGTTGTCGAGCGTCGTCGCGGGCGGAGCGCTCAAGATAGTGCGCCGCTCGACGCGCCCGCACGACGCGAGCACGAGCGACGCCGCAAGGACTGCGACGAAGAAGTGAAGACGCGTTCTCACATCCCGACCCACACGAAGCTTATCGCGTAGCGCAAGGCCGCCGCGCCGAGCATGACTAAAAAGGGGTTGACGCGGAAGCGCAGGAGCACGAGGGCTGCGGCAACGGCGAACGTGACGCCGACCCACGAGTGAATCCCCGCGCGACCGATGCTCCACGACGCCGCGACGAGCAGTCCGACGACCGCCGGAGTCACGCCGCGCAGGAAAGCCTGCACCTGCCGGTTCGCGCGGAAGCGCCGGAGCGAAGAACCCGCGGCAACGGTGAGCGCGAGCGAAGGCAGAAAGATGCTGATGGTCGCGACTATCGCGCCGAGCGTGCCCGCGACGCGGTAGCCGATAAAGGTCGCCGTGATGAGGACGGGGCCGGGCGTGATCTGCCCGAGCGCGAACGCCTCGACGAACTCCTGATGCGAGAGCCAGTGGTGTGAGTTGACGACCTCCGACTCGATGAGCGGAACCATGACGAAGCCGCCGCCGAACGTGACCGTCCCGATGCGAAGGAAGATCGATGCGATTGTCAGGAGCAGGCTAAGCTTCAGCATGATCGGCATGGCGACGAGCGGCGCGAACGAACGAAGCCTTGACCTTCCGGGCTTGCCTCGACGGCCTCCGCGCCCCTTTTTGGCAGCGTCGTCGGAGGCCGCTTCGCTTGTCTCGACGCCCGCCTCGACTCTCGCGTCGTCGCCGCCGCTTCTCCCGTCAACTCCCTGCGTTTCGGCGTCGAGTAGCATGGCATCGCCGCTGCTCTTCAGCGAGCCGGGGTCAGACTTCTTCGACGCGTCCTGCGTTCTGTGTATGTCGTCCTGCCTCGCCTTGCGCCATGTGCGGACTCGCTCCCTGATCTTCGCGGCGCGCTTTGCACGACGCCCGGCCCTTCGCCCGTCTATCGCCAAAGGTTCTTCCGGCTCGACGAACTCGATGCCCGCCTCGCGCACCTGCTCGTCGGCGACGGCGCGCGTCAGGTAGCCTCCGACGAATGCGCGCGCCTCCATCTCGGCCAACTCATCGCGCCGCATGGCCGCGCGCCTTCGTATGCGACGCCATCGCTGCCAGCGTCGCTCGGCGAACGAGTCGATGTAGATGCCCGCGAGTCCGGCGACTAAGACGACCTCGATAACCGTCGCCTCGAAGATGATTACGGCGAGGCCGGAGAAGACCGCGATGTACCACTGCCACGGCTTCGAGAGCGTGCTGCGACCGATGCGCCACGCCGTCACAGCGATGAGCGCGACCACAGCCGCGTTCAATCCGTGGAAGAGTCTCTCGGTGTCGGGCAACTCGCGCAGGTGCCGGTAGAGTATCGCGAGCGCGACCATCAGAAGCATCGAGGGCAGGATGAATCCCGCGACCGCGACCGAAGCGCCGCGCCAGCCGCGAAGTCGCAGCCCGATGTATGCGGCGATGTTCGTCGCCATCGAGCCGGGCAGACTTTGCGCGAGCGCGAGTCCTTCGGCGAACTCGTGCTCGGTGAACCACTTTCTTTTGACGAGCGCGAGAATGCGCAACTGCGCGATGACGGCGAGTCCGCCGCCGAAGCCCGTGCAACCGATTTGCAGGAAGGAGAGGAATATGCCGCCGAGCGTGGCGGCGCGCGAAAGCCGCTTCAGACGCTTCTGCCCGTAGCGCACGCTACGTCGCAGACGCTCCGCACGTTTGTCCACCTGTTCGATCACTGTCTCTGTTCGCGACAGTCTAGCACACGAAAGCGCACGCGACCGACTAATGCACGGCGGCGGTCAGAGAGTCTCGAACACGTGAATCGAGTAGCCGACGGCGAGCGGGCGCAGAAGCGTCTTGAGCATCAAGCGCATGATGATTCCGCCGCGCTGGAACTCGAACGCCTTCTCGACTATTGAGATTTTAGATGCGCGACGGTAGCCGCTCTCAAGAAACAACTGCTCTGGGTCTTCGACGACGAACCTGAAAGACGCGCCGAGGTCTGCGACCTTCTTATGAATCTTCTGCCCGTACTTCTCGAAGAAGCGACGGTTCATAAGGTCGCAGACGAGCGTGTGACGGGGAAAGAGTCTATGAAGCTTCCGAAGAAGCTCTCGAATCGCGCCCTCGTCCAGATACATCAGGACGCCTTCGAGCACGACGACGACGCGCGTGTCCCTCGCGAACGGCGCGAGCTTTTCTTCGAGCGATTCTGTGGAGAAGTCTATCGCGATGCGTCGGAGTTCATTCTCACACTTCGAGGCTGGCAGGCGTTCCTCCTTGTATGCGATTACCTGCGGCTCGTCCAACTCAACCCACGTCCCGCGCTTCAGACGAAAGGCGCGCGAGTCGAAGCCCGCGCCGACGATGACGACCAGAAGATTCGGGTCGCCTGCGAGTTCGCGCCGCAGAATGTCGTCAATGATTCTGTGGCGCGCGACGTTGCCCGCGTTCGGCTGCACGTCTTCGTCGAAGGCCGAGAGTATCCGCAAGCCTTCATCGTTCATAAAGAGCCGCGCGTATGTGTCGCCGCACACGGGCGTCGGCGCTTCGGCGTCGCGCATGCGAACGCCGCAACAGTAAAAGGCAGTCTTTGAAATTGGTTTCAACTAATCACCATTCTATTCTTCTAAACTGTCAGGCGTCGTGCCGCCCGACTCTCTGTTCTCTTCTGCCCTCAAATCGCGGAGCAGTCTCTCGAACGCCTTCCCGAAGGCGTCGTGCTCTTTCCAGTTGGAGAAGTCCGGCGCGGTTAGCTCCGATGAGGACTGTGTGTAGTGCGCGGGGAATATATGCGAGGGGGGTGCGTGTGTCAACGACTTGGGGTTCGGCCTTTTCAAGAGGTCGAGGTCGCGCGGCGTGTAATCTTAGTTGACGTGGCCGCACGGCCCGGCGCACGTATGTAGAGGCCGCGCACGCTCCCGCCAGAACGCACGCGGCCTCTCTCGCCCCGACCATAGAGGTCAGGGCGCGGCGGCACAGTCTCTTCCCTCAAGAGACGTGCCTGCGCTAATCGCTAACCAAAATGCCTTTGCTCGTGAAGTCCATGTGATATTCTTTCGCTCGTTTGAGTCTTTGAAAATAAGGCAACGGTCTGATGCGAAGCGTAGCTCACCCTCAAAGGAGTGTTGAGCATCGCCGTTGAGCATGAGAGGTCTCTACTCACGGCGGAACGTTTACGCAATCACATTTTACACATATTTATGTGTGGATGCAAGCTTCGCCTGTCGGGAGGTATCTCCTGATGGGGAAGAGGCCGCGCATGAGGCCCGCTCGTCTCCCGGATAAGTTGCTACAAATCAGGGAGGCTTTAGGTCTGTCTCAGAGCGAAATGCTCAGGCGCTTGGGGTTCGATTCTGATATGGTAGCCGCGAGGATTTCAGAGTTTGAGCTTGGCAAGAATGAGCCACCCTTGCCTGTGCTTTTGGCATACGCGCGGGCGGCGAACGTCAGCACGGACGTTTTGATTGACGACGAACAGGACTTGCCCTCTAAACTACCCGCCAACCTAAAGAGCGCCCGCCGCTGATTCTTTCGGGTAACCTCAAAAACCTTTCGACAAGAGGCGAGGGCTTTGCAACGCCGTGCCGAAGGCTAATGCCCTGATATTAGTCGCTAAACTCAAAGCTTTTGAAGCTTTGAACCCGACCGTAGCCGCTCAAGTCTTAATCCAAGCGACTAAAATCCAGAGCCGGGTCGCTAGAATCCAGACCGGAGCGACCGGAATCCAGAGTCGAGCGACTTGAATCAAGAGTCGAGCGGCTTGAATCCAGATTTAAGCGACTCAACTCTTGACCCGAGCGACTTGACTCTGGATTTGAGCGACTCAACTCTCGACCTGAACAGGTAAGGTCAAGACCTGAGCGACTAAAATCCAGACCCGAGCGACCGAAATCCAGACCCGAGCGACCAAACCCCGAACCCTGTTCGCACGAATCCGGGCGTTTGCGTGCGGCGTCTGCACAGAAATCGCTTGTATTCCCCAACAAAAGGCATATACTGCGCCCCGTTCACCTTACAAGCGGGTTTCGGCTTACCCAGACTTCACACAGGAGGAAAAAATCATGGCAAGACTCAAACGCAGTTCCACAATTCTTGAGACTGCACGGCAACGCCTGTCCGGTCTCAAATCAATCACACCCAAACCTGACTTCGGCGCTGCCTTAGACATCGACCAGTTCGAGCAGGACATCAACGCCCTCAGCGCAAGCCTCGACAAGTACAACGAGACCGTCTCGCTCCTAGACCAGATGCAGAACTCTCTGGAAGATGACGAGGCGAAAATCAACGACAAGAACAAACGCATGCTCGCCGCCACCGGCGCGCAATATGGCCCCAACAGCAGCGAGTACGAAGGCGTCGGCGGTACACGCCTGAGCGAGCACAAACGCCCCTCAAAGAAAAAACCCGGCAACGGCTAAACGCCGCGCACGGAGTTTTCAATCCAGCGGACGATGACAGACTCCTAACTGGCCTGTCATCGTCCACCATGTTTCATCTCCGCAGAGAATCACCATCACCTTGAAACTATTCTTTCCCCTTTTGAGGATAAAGTATGTGTATCAGAACCAGGTATTTCCTGCGTAAACATTGCTTGTGGCTTATCGCTATTGTTGTTTTATAATCCAGCCTCGCAATGAGGAGAGATGAATGGGCAAACTGATAGCTTTCGGCTGGTACGGCGGAAAGTATAGCCACCTCGACTGGCTCTTGCCTCTGCTGCCTAAAGCCACTCATTACTGTGAGCCTTTTGGCGGCTCGGCGGCGGTGCTGATTAACCGCGAGCCCGCCCCGATTGAAACCTACAACGACGTACACGGCGCGGTCGTGAACTTCTTTCGCGTGCTGCGTGAACAGAAAGACGCACTTATTGAGGCCGTCGGCCTGACGCCGTTTTCGCGCGAAGAGTTCGAGGCCGCCATCAAAGAGCCGGTCGAAGGATTGTCGGACTTAGAGCGCGCGCGGCGCTTTTACATTCTCGCCAGACAAGTAAGAACCGGATTGGCTCAGAAAGCGAGCGCCGGACGCTGGGCACATTGCCTGCTGACGAGCCGCGCCGGAATGGCCGGGGCGGTGTCGCGTTGGCTTGGCGCTGTGGAGGACTTGCCGTTAATCGCTCAGAGATTACTCAGGGTACAGATTGAAAATGCGCCAGCCGTCGAAGTCATCAAACGTTATGACAGTGAAGAGACACTCTTCTACTGCGATCCTCCTTACCCGCACGCCTCTCGCGGCGACGCCAATGCTTACGCGAACGAGATGACGGACGAGCAACACAGGGAGCTTGCCGGAGTCCTCAGAAACGTCAAAGGCAAGGTCGCACTCTCCGGCTACCGCTGCAAACTGACGGATGAGCTTTACAACGGCTGGCGGCGCGTGGAGTCGAAGGAGAAAGTGATCCATTCCGTGAAGACCACGCGCAAAGAAGTTCTCTGGATTAACTACGACCTAGAGGAAACATCCGAATGCCAACCAGGCACGAGGCGTCAACAGGCTCACCGGCAAGGTTCCTTGATTTAGCGTACAGGCGAGCGTCAATGAATATTGATAAGCCTCTGGTGCGTGGTCGCCATGCAGTGAGCGACATTGAGTTCGTATGTCGCTGCTCTAATCAGGCCGGGACGCGCTTTCTGATGGCGTGTCTCGTGGCGAAGCTCTCAGACCCGACGTTGGACATTCGCAAGCCCTACACCGAGATCGGCGGCCCCGGTATCTACTCAGGCCGGCACTACGACGAGGCATACGTCGCGCAGTTCGCGTTCAAACACGGCCTGCCTGTCAACCCGACGACAAGCTTTCTCACTCCCGCCTTCAGGACTAACAAAACGACGATAGAGCCGGGAGTTGAGCTCGTCGGCAGACCTAAGAAGCTCTATGCAATCATCATCGCTCTGCTAACTGCGCTACACGAGGAGAGGCTCAAACCTGCCGACGCGTTAGCCGAAATCGTGCGCTGGCTCTTAATCATTCGGGAAGAGCGAAAGCAGCGAATCGAGACGCTATTCGCTTCGCTGAAGGCCACGGCGCAAGACTTAGCCATGCCCGCAGAGAGTATCGTGACGCTCGTCAATCAACACATGGCTCTGCCGAAGTCGGCGCGGCTGCCCGTGCTTGTCGTCGCCGCCGCTTATCAGGCCGCGCAGGAGCATCTGGGCGAGCGTCATCTGCCACTGCAAGGCCATACGGCGGCGGACAAGCAGACCGGGGCCCTAGGAGATGTCGAGATAATCTTGAAGGACGACGGCGAGGTTGTGACCGTTTACGAGATGAAGGCTAAGCTTGTCACGCCCGAAGACATCGAAATCGCGGTGCGGAAACTCGCCACCTCACAGCCGATAGACAACTACATCTTCATCACAACCGAAAGGATTGATGAGGAGGTCAAGGAATATGCCGCCGGAATGCACGCGAGAACCGGTGTTGAGTTCGTCATACTGGATTGCCTCGGCTTTCTACGGCACTTCCTTCACCTGTTTTATCGAGTCAGGATGCAATTTCTCGAAGCGTACCAGACGCTGCTGATGAACGAGCCTGACAGCGCGGTCAACCCGCCGTTAAAAGAAGCCTTCCTAGCGCTAAGGCTCGCCACCGAGACAGGAGTCACACAGCAGCCCGAAGCGCAGCAGGAATAAAAGGTCACGCCGAACTGTACTATCCCTCCGCCTAAAATCCTTAATTGATGTAACTATCCGGCTCGCCGCTTCCGCCGTTCTCGTCGTCTGCTTCCGCAGTCGGCGCTTCGAGCGCGGGCTGTGGCGTGTTCTCTTCTTCAAGACTCCAAATCTCATACAACTCCGGCGGAACTTCCGTTGCGAAGCGGGAGGGGCGTTGCAGAACCGTCTGGCGGCTGGAATAGTCTGTGACCATCAAAGGGTACGTGATGTAAAGCTGGTCGCGCGCGCGCGTCAGCGCCACGTACCAGAGGCGTCGCTCTTCGTCTTCGCCTTCGGCGTCGCGCAAGCTGCGGGGCGAGGGGAACTTGCCGTCAGCCGCCCAGATGATGAAGAGTGCGCGCCACTCCAAACCTTTGGCCTGATGGACGGATGTTAATGTGAGCGTCTCGTCCTCGTCGCCGCCTTCGACAACATCCTCGGCGGTCAACGCTTGCGGCGAGCCGTAGCGCTCGGTCGAGAGCAGAGCGAGTTCGGAGAGGAACTCTTCAGCCGAAGAGTAGCGCGCGCTGTAGTGCGCGAGTTGGCGCAGGTCTTCGAGGCGGGCCTCTGCGTTCTCGTAATTGCTCTCAAGATAATCCTCGTAGCCGCGCGCGAGAATCGTCTCGACCTGACGTGCCGGAGACGTTCGCACTTCGTCTCTGACCAACTCTTCAAGGAGCGCTCGAAACTCGGCCCAGCCCGCGCCTCGCTTCGCAGCCGCAGCGTCAGCCTCGCCACGGATTACGAGAGCCAGTGGGTCGGGCGCGGAACTTATACGCTCCCAGACTCGATTGGCGGTCGCGGGGCCTACGTTCGGGATGAGTCGAAGCACGCGCTTCCAGGCGAGTTCGTCGCGAGGGTTCGTGACGAGCCGCAGGTAAGCGACGACATCCTTGATGTGCGCCTGCTCGAAGAAGCGGACGCCGCTGCGAACCTTGTATGGTATGCCGCGCCGCGTGAGTTCGAGTTGGAGTTCGAGCGAGTGATAGTGCGAGCGGTAGAGCACAGCCGTCTCGCCGAGAGCGATCCCTTCGTCGCGCAGTTCGAGTATCCGCGAGGCGACGAAGGCCGCCTGCTGGTCTGCGTCGCGGCAGGGCACGAGCGCCGGATTCAGGCCGAGCGAGGCCCTTGCGGCGCGCAGAGTCTTCGGGAACTGGCGACGGTTCGAGGCAATCGAGACGTTCGCGACGGCGAGGATTTCGGGCGTCGAGCGATAGTTCGTCTCAAGCCGGAAGACGCGCGCCTCCGTGTAGCGCTTCGGGAACTCGTAGATGCCTTCGACCGAAGCGCCGCGGAAGCCGAAAATGCTCTGCGCGTCGTCGCCGACAACCATCACGTTTCGGTGGCGGACGGCGAGCAGGTCAACGATCTCCGATTGCAATCTGTTTGTGTCCTGATACTCATCGACGAGCACGTGCTCGAACTGCTCCTGATAAAGCCGCGCGATCTCGTCCTTCTCTTCGAGAAGTCGCTTCCAGTTCAAAAGCAGGTCGTCGTAGTCCATCACGTTGCACTCGCGCTTGCGCTCGGCGTAGATGCGGTCAACGCGCGTGATCGCTCCGGTCAAAGGCTCGAAGTAAGGATAGCGGCGCGGCACCACGTCGGAGATCGGCGTGTCTGTGTTCGTCGCGAAGCTGATGATGTCCTGCAAGACTTCCGCCTTCGGAAAGCGGCGCGCGCGCGTGTCAACTCCGGCCTCGTCAACGCAGACCGAGAGAAAGTCCTTCGCGTCCTCCGAGTCGAGTATCGAGAAGTTCGACGTGTAGCCGATTGATTCGGCATGGCGGCGAAGGATGAGGTTCGCGATGCGGTGAAACGTCCCTCCCCAGACGCGGCGCGCGGCGTCTCCCGTGCCGCCCGTCAGTTGCTCGACGCGCCGGAGCATCTCTCGCGCGGCGCGGTTCGTGAACGTCGCGAGCACGATGCGCGCGGGCGCAACACCCTGCTCGACGAGATAAGCGACGCGGTACGTGATTGCGCGCGTCTTCCCCGAACCCGCGCCCGCGATGACGAGAGACGCGCCCGCGGGCGCGGTCGCCACCGCGAACTGCTCTTCGTTCAACTCCTCGCGATAGCGCGCGAGCCTGTCGGGCAGCCCCGGCGCGGCGGGACGCTTGATGACGTAACGCTTCATTTAACCGACGGCTTATAGCATGGCCGCGGCGGTCGGACAAAACTGCGCGGGGACGTCTGCCTTTATCGCCGAGACGGAGATGGACGGTCGAGCATCCGTGGAAGCTCCGGCTTCTGCGTTCGGACGCTCCGACACGCCTTCGATTGCCGAGAGTGCACGCCAAGCCCCGCGCACGCGGGCGGCATAAGCTTGACACTGCGCGCGGTCGATTCCGGCTGTCTGAATCCTCCGGCGGCGGACGACTTTGCATTTGCAGTCTTCGGACGCTAGGATGTTCGCGCGGGACGACCCTCAAAAAATTTTGACGCCGACGAGCGAGGTGAGTGAGATGAAATTTCCGGGCGGCATGAACCTGCAACAGATGATGAAGCAGGCCCAAGCGATGCAGGAGAAGATGGCGAAGGAGATGGAGGAGATGGTCGTTGACGCGACCGCCGGAGGCGGCGTCGTCACCGTCCAGATGCGCGGGACGAAAGAGGTCGAGTCAATCAAGATTGACCCCGAAGCCGTCAAAGACGGCGACGTTGAAATGCTTCAAGACCTGATCGTCGCCGCCGTCAACGAGGCCGGGCGAAAGGTTGACGAGGCCATGAAATCGAAGCTCGGCGGCATGATCCCGCCCGGTTTACTCTAGTTCAAAGTTCAAAGTTTCAGGTTCAAAGTTTTATGACTTTGGACTTTGGACTTTGAACTTTTGAACTTTGAACTTATGCTCGAATACTCCGAACCCGTAACCAAACTCATCGACGAGTTCAAGCGGCTTCCCGGCATCGGCCAGAAGACGGCGCAGCGGCTCGCCTTTCACGTGCTGCGGATGACCGAGGCGGAAGTCGAGCGCTTCGTCGGCGCGATGGAAGAGGTGAAGCGCAGGATCGTCTCCTGCACGGTCTGCAACAACCTGACGGACGTTGACCCGTGCCGCTTCTGCGCTTCGACTTCGCGCGACCGCTCGATGATCTGCGTCGTCGAAGAGCCTTACAATCTCGTCGCCGTCGAGAAGACGCGAAGCTACAACGGCCTCTATCACGTCCTTCACGGCTCGCTCTCGCCCATACGGGGCCTCGGCCCCGAAGACCTGCGTCTGGCGAACCTTCTGCCGCGCCTGCGGCCAGAGAACAACGACGGCATCGAAGTTCGCGAAGTCATACTCGCCACAAACCCAAACACCGAGGGCGAGGCCACCGCCAGCTACATCAGCCGGCTTCTCAAACCGCTCGGCGTCCGCGTCACGCGAATCGCGATGGGAATGCCCGTCGGAAGTGACCTCGAATACGTTGACGAGGTGACGATGGACAAGGCGCTCACCAATCGACACGAAATATAGTTCAAGGTTCAAGTTCAAGTTCAAGGTTCAAAGTTTCGGGCCGAAGACTTCTGTTTTCGACTTTGAACTCTGAACCTTGAACTTTTGGCGACCCTAATTCGACGGCTCGAAGTTCGCCGTTTTCAACTTTGAACCTTGAACTTTGAACTTTGAACTTTTGAACTCAGAAGCGGACGTGCTCTTCCTCCACGTTCTTCTTGCACTCGACGCAGGCGTCGCCGCTGTCGTACCACTTGGCGTCGAAGTTGGCGAGCGAGAGGACGGGTATCGGGTCGGAGTCGGGTATATCGATGTGATCCGGCGCGGAGTTGAAGCGGACGATGACGCCGCATCCGATGACGCGCGTGCCGAGTTCGCGCACGAGCGATACAGTCTCGTTGATGGCCTCGCCCGTTCGCGAGATGTCGTCAACGACGACCGCCGGGTTGACCTCGCCCGCGTTGACGTACTGGCGGAACATTCGCTTGCCGTCCTCGCGCTCGGCCCAGTAAATCTGGTCGGCGGCGAGCGCCTCTCGCACGGCGAAGGCGACGGGGATGCCGCCGGGGCTAGGGGATATGATCGAGATTTTCGGCAGCGCGCTCGACACGTCTTTTTCGAGCCGCAGCTTCCGCGAGAGCGCGACGGCGAGCACGCGCGCCGTGTCGTAATATCGGAAGGCGAGCGGCATCTGGAAGTAATGCGGCGTGTGCTGCCCCGAAGGATAGACGAAGTGCCCCTCGCGGTACGCGCCCGTCCGCTTCAGAATGTTCATCACTTCGTCCTGTTCTGGTATGAGTCGCGGCATCATGGTCGGACAACTCTCCTGTCGGTCAAAGAAGTCGGAAGTCAGAAGTCGCGAGTCGGGAGTCGGGAATTAGAATTCGCGCGCCCGTGCGACCTTCTTAATTCCGATTCCCGACTTCCGACTCCTGACCTCTTTATGGAACGGCACAGCATATCACTACTCGCGCGCGTTTGCGCTACCGGAGTCGAGCACGCGGCTGATGATGCGCCGCTGATCCCGGCTGAGTCCTTCGGGCAGGCGTTCGCGCTCGAACCATGCGGCGCGGTCGATCTCGAAGTTCTTCTCGATCTTTTCGATCTCGGAAGATTGCATCGAACAGCGGAAGATGACCTCGACCTGCCGGACGTGTCGAAGCGTTCGGACGAACGCGAGTTCGACGCTTTCGAGTTCGAGGCAGGTCTCCTCGCGCACCTCGCGCCGGACGGCATCTTCGGGCTGTTCGCCGCGCGCGAGGAAGCCGCCCGGAATCCCCCAACCGCTCCCCTTCCGCATCGTGTGTTTGAGCAGAAGGACGCGCCCGCGCTCGTCGCAAACGACCGCGCCCGCCGTCACGGCGAAGCGCGGCTGCGTCATCCACACGCCCGCGCGGCGCACGAAGCGCGGCGACGAGCGCCACAAACCCGCAAACAGTCTCTTTAGCATTCCGACAAGGATAGACGATGAATCGGAAATGATGAATGATGAAGAAGGGTTCTTGGTATTGGATTCCGTGTACCGGGTGTTCGAGTCCAGTCGCGCGTGTCGAATTGCCTTTCACTAACACCTGGAACCCTTCGCCTCTTTCTGTTGACCTCTCCACGTCTTGAACGTAAGATTCAAGCCGGTTCTGCGAAAAGCGAAGACGCGCCCGACAGCGGAGCGCGGACGACAGCGGACGACAATCGAATCCGACCTTAAAACCATGTCGAGCGAAGCCAACACCAGCACAGACATCGCAAAGCAAGCGCCGACCGAGCAACAGGAATCGAAGCCGGGAGTGCCCAAGCGTTTCGCGCCGGGGCAGACCGTCTGCAACGAGAAGAACGAGAAAGGCAAGCTCTGCAACGGCCACCTCAAGCAACTCAACACGCAGCACGCTTCGGAAGTGTTCCTGCGTGGCGACGACGCGCTCCATCGCTGTCAGGCGTGCGGCGCGCTTTACATGGGGCCGCCGATGGGACACGTCCGCGACCCGCGCAAGCAGAGTCGCTACGTCGAGCGCGACCTCGCGGCTATCTTGCAGGCCGCGGGCGGCACGCTCCCCGCATACGACTACCCCTCGCCCGCATGGCGCGGCGAGCCGAAGCCCCGGCGTCAGCCGTCGAGCAGTCAGCCGTCAAAGCAAGTCGCGACCGCGACTCCGGCGAAGACTCCCCCGGTTGATTCGTCCGCGTCAGCCGACGCGCACCGCCCCGCAGCCGAAGCGCAGGCCGCGACGGGCCACGCCTCCGCCGCTCCACTGAGTCCGACCGCCGCGACCGCATCGCCGGCCGCCGGAGCGGAGACCGTTTCAGACCTCGCGACCGAAGCCTCGACCGAGTTGACGCCCGGCGCGCCGAAGGACGAGAGGCCGAAGTCAGCCGAAGCGCCCGCGCCGGTCGAGGCGAAGCCGAAGGCGAAGAAGGGCGCGGGCGGATTCAAGGTTCCGCCGGAGCTTCAGCCGAAGCCCGGCGAGACGATGGAAGAAAAGATCGCACGCCTCAAGCTTATCAACGAAGCTGCCAAGCGCGCCGCGGGCAAGCTCTAGGTTAGAGAAGTTCAAGGTTCAAAGTTCAAGGTTCAAAGTTAAGAACTCGTCTTCAAACTTTGAACCTTGAACTTTGAACTTTGAACTTTGAACAAGGGTGATTCATGCGACACGAAAACATGCTCGACCCGAAGCGGGCGGCGCTCGCCGTCATCGACGTGCAGGAGTCTTTCCGCCCGCACATCCCCGACTTCGCCGAAGTCGCCGCGCGCGTCGCACTCGTCACTCAAGCCGCGCAAATGCTCGGCATCCCCGTCGTCGTCACCGAGCAGTACCCGAAGGGACTCGGTCACACGGCCGGAGAGATTCGCGCAGTCCTGCCCGAAGGCTTCGAGGCCGTAGAGAAGACCGCCTTCAGTTCCTGCGGCGCGCGGGAGTTCGTCGCGCGGCTCGAACGCGCGGGCGCGCACCAAATCATGCTGTGCGGCATCGAGGCACACGTCTGCGTCAACCAGACGGCGCACGATCTCATCGCACTTGGGTTTCAGGTTCACCTCCTGACCGACTGCATCTCCTCGCGCGCCGAGCAGAACAAACGCATCGGCGTCGAGAAGATGCTCCGCTCCGGCGCGCTCCCCTCTTCAATCGAACTGGCACTTTTTGAACTCATGCGCGACGCGCGCCACGAGCAATTCAAGGCGATCCAAAAATTAATCAAGTGATGAGTGATAAGTGATAAGAAAATCCGACCGTTCTCTCTTATCACTCATCACTCATCACTTATCACTTCTTATGGACTTACTCTCGACACTAAACGAACGACAGCGCGAGGCCGTCGAGGCGACCGACGGGCCTCTGTTGATACTCGCCGGCGCAGGCTCCGGCAAGACGCGCGTCATAACGGTTCGCATCGCGTACCTGATTTCCGAGCGGCACGTCGCGCCGCACAACATCCTCGCCGTAACCTTCACGAACAAGGCCGCGCAGGAGATGCGCGAGCGCGTCACGCGCCTGCTCGAAGGCCGAAGGCTTGAGAGCGCGCCGCTCGTCTCGACCTTCCATAGCTTATGCGTGCGCATGCTCCGGCGCGACATCGAGAAACTCGAAGAGGGATACACGCGCTCGTTCACGATCTACGATCAGGACGATTCGGTGCGCGTCGTGAAGGCTTGCGTCAAAGACCTCGGCTACGACGACCAGCGGCTCGGCGCGCGTGCCGTGCAATCTTCGATCAGCCACGCGAAGAACTCCGGCCTCGACGCCGACTCTTACGCCGCGCGCGTCGAGTCACACGACGAGAAACGCGCGGCAATCGCCCGCGTCTTCCGCCTCTATCAAGAGCGGCTCGTCTCGAACAACGCGCTCGACTTCGACGACCTTCTCATCAAGGCCGTGCGGCTGCTTCGCAGGCGCGAGGACGTGCGCGCGCACTACAACGAGCGCTTCCGCTACATACTCGTTGATGAATATCAGGACACGAACGCTTTGCAGTTCGCCCTCATCAATTTTCTGACCGAGCGCCAGCAGAACATCTGCGTCGTCGGCGACCCCGACCAGAGCATCTACGCATGGCGCGGCGCAGACATCTCGAACATCCTGAACTTCGAGCAGCACTACCCGGAAGCCCGTGTCATCAAGTTAGAGCAGAACTATCGCTCGACGCAGAACATACTCGACACGGCGGACTCCGTCATCAAACGCAACTCGGCGCGCAAAGAAAAAACGCTCTGGACATCGAGTCCCGCAGGCTCGCCCATACGCTACTATCAGGCGATGGACGCAGAATCTGAGGCGCGCTTCGTCGCCGCGAAGATCGAAGAGCACCGACGCGCAGACCACGCGGCGCGCGCCGCCGTGCTCTATCGAACCAACGCGCAGTCGCGCCTGCTTGAAGAGGCTTTGAGGCGCGCGGGGCTGGCCTACAACATCGTCGGCGGCTTCTCGTTCTACGAACGCGCGGAGGTGCGCGACATCGTTTCGTATCTCAAGCTCGCACTGAACCCGCATGATTCGGTCGCGCTCCTTCGCGTCGTCAACACGCCGACGCGGGGCTTGGGAAAACAGACGCTCGACGAACTCGAACGGCGCGCGAAGGACTACGGCGTCTCTTTGTGGGAGGCCATCGGCATCATCACGACGCAGGGCGAAGGCTTCAATCCGCGCGCCGTCGCCGCCCTCAAAAAATTCCAATCCATAATCGAAAGCCTCGTCGCGCACGCGCAGAAGGAGTCGGCCTCCGAGGTCGTCAAGGCTGCGATACTCGACACAGGCTACGCCGACTCGCTCAAGGCCGAGAACACCGAAGAGGCCGAAGGCCGCCTTGAGAACTTGCAGGAACTCGTCAACGCCGCGGTTGACTACGACGCCGAAGAGGGCGCGGGTCTTCGCGACTTCATTGACGCCGCCGCGCTCGTCTCGGACACCGATCAGTACAAAGGCGACGCGCCCGTCACGCTGATGACGATGCACTCCGCAAAGGGACTTGAGTTCCCCGTAGTCTTCATCGTCGGCATGGAGGACGGCCTGTTCCCGCACTCGCGCTCGGCGACAGACCCGCAGGAGCTTGAGGAGGAACGGCGGCTCGCCTACGTCGCGATCACGCGCGCCGAAAAATTCCTGTACGTCACGCACGCGATGCGCCGAAGAGTTTACGGCGAAGAGTTGGCGTCCGAGCCTTCGCAGTTTCTGAACGAGATGCCGCTCGAACTGTTGGAAGACCTCTCGCGCGGCGCTTCGTGGCTCTCGTTCGCGCGCGGCTCGTCCGTCTTGGAGTCGCGCCAGACGGCGAAGGCGCTTCGCGGCGAAACGTCGAAGCCGCAGCGACCTTACGGCGGCAAGACCTACGACAGCGTTGACTCAATCGCGGAGTTCTTCCGACAGCGCGGCGACCAGATCAATCGCAACGCGGCAGCCGCGAAGCTGTCATCACAGCCCGGCGCTCCGGAGCGCCAGCCGCCCAACACGCAACGCCAGCCGCCGCGAACCTCTCCGACGCCGCGCGGAGGCAGCACAGCTTCATCCTCATCTTCAGACGCCGCGGGCTTCGTGCCCGGCACGCACGTCAAACACCCGAAGTACGGACGCGGCCTCGTGCTCCGGCGCGAAGGCGTCGGCGACTCCGCCAAGCTACTCGTCAGCTTCCCCGGCTTCGGCCAGAAGAAGCTCGTCGAGAAGTACGCGGGACTTGAGAAGGCATGAAACCCGGTGATGTGTAATAAGTGATGAGTGATGAGTGATGAGAAAGAACGACGACTTTCTCTTATTACTCATTACTCATTACTCATTACTCATCACTCATCACTTATTGTTCGTACAGCGATGACGAACGAAGAGATCGCGCGGAGGTTCGGGCGTCTGGCGCTGCTATTGGAGATTCGCGGCGAGGACAAGTTCCGCGTGCGCTCGTACCACAACGCGGCGGAGATGATCGAGACGTGGCCCGTGCCGCTTGAGCGGATCGCCGCTGATGAAGGCGTCAAAGGTTTGCAGACGATTCCGGGCGTGGGCAAGGCCATCAGCGCGAAGATCGTCGAGCTACTTCAGAGCGGGACGTTCGACGCATGGGAGCGCCTGACGGCGGAGACGCCCGCGACGGTGCTAGACCTGTTGGAAGTCGAGGGCGTCGGGATCAAGACGGCGAGCACTTTGTATCAGCAGTTCAAAATCTCTTCGCTCGAAGACCTGCGCGCGTTCGTCGAGGGCGGCGGGCTTGAGTTGGTTGACGGTATCGGCGAGAAGTCCGCGGAGCGTATCACCCGGAACGTGCGAAGGCTTGCAACATAAGTGTGAATGGAGATTCAGGCGGGCGCTGACATACTGCATCCGCTAAATGTTATTTTCGAGCGTTGCCCGAAGAGGTGTTCGAGTTCCGCTCATCCTTTTTGCGCCGCCTTTATTTCGATTCCTTTTGAGCATTCGGCTCACTTCGACATTTAATGTTGTAGCCATATTTTTCGAGCAGGCATAGAACCTTATTAAATTTGTACGCAACTACATATTTGAAGAGCATGTCTCTATCATTTTTCTCCATCATGTTACCTGTGCCGAGCATCTCGATCCAATAATTTATATAAGTAAAGACGGCTTCTTTGGTTACTAGTCCGGACTCGATGTAATGATCGAATCTTTCAAGGAAGCTAAGGAAAACATCGAAACAATCTCGTATGGCTATCTCGTCGAGATTGAAACTCTTGCTATCGTCAGTAGACAAAGCGCTTCTTATCGTTTGACCGGAGACATTTATATATTGATCGTTAAATTCTTTCTGATCCGGGTAGAGCTTAATCGGCCTTCCTCCTTTTTGATAAAGCTTCAAAGAGTCGAGCATCTGGCGGGCATTCTGTATCTTCAAAGAATCATTGAAGTCATGCATCGTGGAAGCTAAGAACTCTTCCCTTTTCCATTGTTGGCCCTGATCATACTGATAAAGTCCGATCCAGAACACCCCGGCAGCGGCAAGGATGCCTAGCTTTGATATTAAATCAAACCAATCAATTATCCTGTCGATTCTCTGTGAAAGTATCTCGTTTGTTTCTGTGATACTAACAACCTGATCCCAAGGGTAAATCTCTGGTGGCCCCTGATCCGGTTTGACCTCGATATATTTATCTCTTCTACTCACCTCGCCTTTTATTTTGTCTCCCTGCACAATCCCCGGTTTTAAGGTTACGACGGCACTCTCTTTAGGTTTAAAAGCGAACCAGACTTCGTTCAGAACCAGTAAAAACAGAACGAGAAGCAAGATGAAGCCCAGCATGAAAAATAGTTGACGCATCATATGAGTTTCCTACGCTAAAGACAGTCGAATGCGTGATGCCGCGCGCCTTCAGCAACTTTCATTCTTCAACAACATGACTCCATCGGGAAATGGAAGGATTGATAGATCCGGCCCTTATGCTGCTTGCTGCCGAAGTGTCTTGTAGCGGAGTGGAGCACTTCACCGGGGAACATAACCGCGCGGTTATAAACGTTCCCCACACGATCAATCTCTATCCAACGACTTGGCCGCTTACTGTCTCTGTAGAGTATCGCTTCCAGATCGGCGACCGAAGTGTTAAGTCGCATGGCGTCGTTCTTCGACGGCCGGGCAGTTAGACCCGTCTCACGATGCTGCCATAAAGATGTGCCGGTATCATAAGGCGCGTTTGGCGTCAGGTACACCAGGAGCATCACCCAGCCCGGCGGAGTGTCGAAGTGCACGCTCACCGTCTCAGCACGCCTTCCTTTGGAGAAGGCGCTGAAGAACACCCCGTTGCATGCTTCAATCGCTGTCCGATCCTCTTCCCAATATAGAACGCGGATTTTGAATTTCTTCTCGATCCGCATTCTGATGCCCCTCGGCTGATAAGCCTGAGTTCTCCAGCCGACGAGGGTCTTAGGTTCGGTAAACACCATCCCTAAAGCCTTCTCTCGAACCCCGCCGGGATTCAAATAAAAATTATCGACTACTTGTATGAAACGCTCGGCCATGATTCTCAGAGAGTGAGCGTGTTGTCGCAAGCGATGGATTCAGCGCAATGAGTAAAGCTGAGTTGACATGCGCAGTATAGACCGCCGCCGTGAGAAATCAAGAATTGTTTGCGGAGTTGAGACGGTCGAAGCGAGTGCAGGCCAAGCGGCACTGACCGCGGTAAAAGCGAGCCAATCCGTTAGGCGCGAGTGACGCAGTTATTGATTTGACGATCTCTCTGCCCTCTCGCGCTTGACGATGAGGAGCGTGATGTCGTCAACGGCGGGCGTCCCTTGGGCGAATGCCGAAAGCGCGGCCTCGATCTTGTCGCGGATGGCCGCCGCCGAGCGCTCGATGTTCTGCGTGACGACTTCATGCAACCTGTCGGTGCCGAACTCCTCGCCCTTCGGGTTCGTCTGCTCGGTTACGCCGTCGGAGTAGGAAACCAGAACGTCGCCGTGCTGGAGTTGTGTGCGGCCCTCTCGGTAGTCGAACTCCGGCATGATGCCGAGCGGCGGGCCGCCCGAACCCAACTGCTCCATCGTGCCCGCGGCGTGCGCTATGAGCGGCGGATTGTGGCCGGCGTTGATGAACGCGAGCGAGCCTGTGAGCGGGTCGAGTTCGGCGTAGAAGAGCGTGACGAAGCGGTTCGACGGCGTGTTGTCCGCGAGGTAGTGGTTGACCGCGCCGATGGTCTCGTTTATCGGTCGGCACGAAGCGACCTGCGCGTGAACAGCCGCGTGCAACGAAGACATGAGAAGCGCGGCGCTCGTGCCCTTGCCCGACACGTCGCCTAAAGCGACGACGAGACGACCGTCGGCGCAGAGTATAAAATCGTAGTAGTCGCCGCCGATCTGATAAGACGGAAAGCTTATGCCCTGAAGCTCGAAGCCCGCGACGACCGGCGGCGCGGTCGGCTGGAAGCGCTGCTGAATCTCGCGCGCGAGTTGAAGCTCGCGCTCGAAACGCTCTTGCGCCAGATGCTCTTCGAGAAGCCGTGTATTCTCGACGCGGATGGCGGCGACCGAGCCGAGCGTCGTCAGAACTTTCAGATGGTCTTCCGTAAAGCGCGACGTTGCGAACGGCGAGTCTGCGTAGATCATCCCGAAGACGCGCTCGCCGACTCCGAGCGGCACGGCGAGCACGGAGCGTATGCCCTGAAACGTCACCGTGCTCGACCTGAATCGAGGGTCGTGCTGCGCGTCCGACGTGAGAACCGAGCGCCCTTGCCCGACGACCTCCTCGACGATCTTGCGGCTGACGCGAACCTCGCCCACGTCCTTCTGCTTGTCGTGCATTTCGGCTGCGCGCACGCGAAGCTCGCCCGCGTCGTCGTCCCTCAGCATGATGATGCAGCGCTCGGCGGGCACGGCGTCGAAGACGAGGCGCGCAACCTGCCGTAGCGTCTCGTCGAGCGTCGCGGAGGCCAAGAGCGTCACGCCGACCTTCGAGATGAGCGCGAGCAGGTCGCCCTGATCCGCCGCGACCGTGGCACCCGCACGGCCCTGTACGACCGTCGTCTTCTCCTCGCGCGTAGACGACTGCGTGCGCGCGCCCTCGATTGCTTCAAGGAGGCCGGAGGTCGTGTGCTGCGCCGAGTCGAAGGCGATTGTCGCGGCGGGCAACGGAGCGTCGTCAATCATAGGCGTCGCAACGCCTACGTCCGCGTCCCTGTCCTTGAAGACTATCTCGGTCTCGCCGATCTGTATGCGCCCGCCGTGCGTGAGCGCGACCACGTTGTCGAGCTTCGAGCCGTTGTAGTAAGTGCCGTTGGCCGAGCCGAGGTCTTGCAGAAGGTACTGGTCGCCCTCGCGCCGCACCTCGGCGTGGACGCGCGAGGCGAAAGGGTCGGGCACGCACACGTCGTTGCGCGCCGAGCGCCCGATGGTTATTCGCAGGCGGCCCAGTTGCAGATTTTCCGGTGGGCGGTCGGGGTAGTTGACGATTAACTCAGACATGGCAGTTCAAAAGCATTGACGAGTGGCGTGTGACAAGACGGAAGAAGAATTCTAACTTCTCGGTCAATACTTGTCACTCTTGACCCGTTGCCGCTTCCGTTATCACGGCCTCATTGCTTTCGCATCCGGTCGAACTCTTTGCCGAGTTCCTGCTCGTAGCGGCGCGACTCGGCGGCGTGCTGGCCGCCGCCCCTCTGCGCGAGTTGGAAGTATCGCAGAGCGGCGAGCAGCGCTGCGCGGTTCAGGTTGTGAATGTCTTTGCCCTCGACGTAGGAAAGGCCGAGGTAATAGTTCGCGTCAACGCTTCCGCCGCCGGCCGCGGCCTGAAACTCTTGCAGGGCGGCGGTGCGATTCGACGACCAGAGTTCGACGCCGCGCTGGTAGTGCTCGGCGGGCGTTGACGCGGGCGCGCGCGCGGGCGTGGGCGTCGGGGTGGGTCGCGGCGTCGGAGTCGGTACTGGCTGCGGCGGCGCCATGGGTTGCGTGAGCAAGGACGAATCAGGTTCGTGCTGACCCACCATTGGCCCTTCGGGGTCGCTGGTGTGTTGCGGCGGCGACGCGGTCTGAGCCTGTGCGAGTTCGGCGAGTCGCTGGCGCGCGGTCGCGGCAACGTCTTCGGACGACGAGGCGGCAAGCCGCTGGTAGATCGAGCGCGCTTCGTCTGCGCGCCCAGAAAGGCGCAGCGCGTCGGCGTAGGAAAGCAAGTCGTCGGCCTCAGCCGACTGGTCGCCGACGAGCGAGACGAGTCGGCGGTAGCTGTCGGCGGCGTCGCGATAGAGTCCTTCGGCGAACTGCGCCGTGGCGAGTTCGCGCCATGCGGTGAAGTCTTCGGGCGCGTTGCGAGTGACGGCGCGGAACTCTTCTATCGCGTCGCGCCGCGCGCCCGAAGCGAGCAGCAACTCGCCGAGCCTTCGGTGCGCGCGCGTGTTCGATGGGTCGAGCGCGTTCGCCTCGCGCAGCCGTGCGACCGCCTCGTCCATGTTGCCCTGCGCGAGCAGCGACTCGGCCTCCGAGAGTTTCCCGTCGAACGCGCTCGCGTCCGCCGTGGACGGAGCGGTCGGCGACGGCGACGGCAGCGCGGCGAGCGTCGGCTTACGAAAAAATTTGACGGCGAGAAAAGCCGCCGCGACCGTGACGGCGAGCGCGACGACGCACGCCGCGGCGACGACGTAGGGCCACCTTCGCCTCTGCCTCGCGGCGACGGCTTGAGCGCCGCGCGCCTCCTGCACTTGCTGCTGCGCGGGCGACAGTTCGTCGCGCGTGTGCTCCGCGAGTTCCTGCTGCGAGGACTCGCGAGACGCTGACTCTTGCGACGCTGTTTGCGAGTCCGCATGGTCGAAGTTCGTCGTCTCGCGCGTGATGAGTTGAGGAATCGTCGCGGCGGAGTCCGACTGCGCGTACGCGTCGAGCGCGCGCGTCGGGCGCGGCACGGTGAGCGTCAACTCTTCTTCCGTGTCGCGCGAGGCGGTCGCGACGTTGCCGGTCACGGCGGGCGGGCGGACGAGCGTCTCTTCGATCTCTTCGGAGTCGCGAAAGTGTTTGTCGCCGCCCGGCAAGCTGCGCGCGAGCGCGTCGGAGGCGAGATTCGCGGAGGTCACGTTCGGGTCTCGAAGTTTCTGCCGGTCTGCGTCCTGCGCGACGCGCAGAAGCCGCTCCATCTCGGCGCGGCTGACGCGCGAGGTGTCTGCCGACGCCGACTCTTCGCCCGCATCAAGTCCGTCGGTCGTGCGCGCCGCCTCGGCGTCGAGCGGGACTGTGGCGGCCTGCGGCGAAACGTCGCCCGTGCCGTCGCCCGCGACCTGAAGGGTCGCGCCGCAGCGCCGGCAGAAGCGCGCGCCCGGATAAATCTCCGCGCCGCAACTTGGACAGGACTTTTGCATCAGCAGTCTGAAGTTTTCCGAATTTCTACCCGGCGAGGATTTCTATCGAAGGGGCACGCGCGCGACGCGGCTGCGGACGACGACCGTTCCCGCGACGATGTCGTGCAGCGCGCGACCGCGCGAGTTGAAGGCCGCGAGCAGGAAGCCGAGGCCGAGCGTCGCGGCGGTCAGCGCGTAGCCAATCGTATGCCGCACGAGCGCGCGCGCGAAGCTCACGCGTGTGCCGTCGCTTCTGCGCTCGACGCGGAGGCCCGTCACCCACTTGCCGAGCGTTCGGCCTGTGAGTCCCGCGACGAGAACGAAGTTCAGCAACGCGACGACGCCGACCGCGATGTAGCCCGCCATCAGAACGACCGCGCTGCCTTTCCTCATGTCGCCGAACAGCCGCGCGAGCAGAGTCGCGAACGCAAGCACGCCCGCGAGCAGAATGTAGTCAATCAGCAGCGCGCCGCAGCGCAGAGTAAACGGAGCGCTCTCGGTCTCGGCGGCTTCGTCGCGACTGACGTAGGCGCGCGAGCGCGCGTCTCGCGGCGACGGCGCGACGGGTCTGTCTTGTTCAAGTCGAAGGGACATAAGAAGCGGTCAGCATTCAGCATTCAGCATTCAGCTTTTTATCTTGCTTAAGGCGACGGCTTCCGGTTTCGTCGTCCGGCTTTGATAAAGAACGAAGGCTGAAAGCTGATTGCTATCCTATCAAAAAGTGCAGCGTCGTCTCGCCGAGGCGGAGACGGTCGCCGTTTGCCAGCGGTCGCGGCTGCCGGGGCCCGAGCCGCACGGCGTCGTTGACGACCGTGCCGTTGACGCTCCCCAAATCTTCAAGAAGAAACGTGTCTCCCTCGCGCCAGATGCGCGCGTGGCGGCGAGAGATTTTCGTCTCCGGGTCGAAGCGCGAGAGGTCTATGTCGGGGAAGATGTTCGACTGCGGGTCTGTGCGCCCGACGAGGTTCATCTCCTTGTCGAGCGTAAACGTCGCCTCAAGCTCCGTTGTTCCGGTGACGACGAGCCGCGCGGTCGCGCGTGCCGCACGCAGGCTCGCGCTCGCGGCGGCGATGGGCTGGCGCGCGCCGCAGTGCGGGCAGAAAACGTCTTCAGACGAGATAGACTTCCCGCAGAAGCCGCAGAAGACGCGCTCGACGGCGATTGTGCTCGCGCTCTGCGACTGTGGCCCGCGCACCGCGCCGTATGTGACCGCGCCCGCGCGGAGTCGCTCGACGTGCTGCGCGAGCGTGTCGCGCATCTCGGCGGCTGAGCGGAAGCGCTTTTCGGGTTCGTACTCGACGGCGCGCATCAGAATCCACTCCATCTCGTTCGAGATGGCCGGGTTGATCTGCCGCGGCGTAGGGTTCTTCGTGAAGTCGAAGATTAAGAGCGGGTTGTCCTGCGGGTCTGCGCCCGCCGTCAGGTGAAACATCGTCGCGCCCAGAGAGTAGATGTCTGTGCGCGGCTCGGCCTTGCCGCTGAAGAGTTCGGGCGGCGCGTAGCCCATCGTGCCGACGGCCGTGACGCCCTTCTCCTGCGGCGCGACCCAGCGCGCAATGCCGAAGTCTATGAGCATGACGCGACCGTTGTTGCCATCGATCATCAGGTTCGCGGGCTTTAGGTCGCGGTAGATGATCGGCGGGCGCTGGTTGTGCAGGTATTCGAGAACGTCCGCGACCTGCGCGCCCCACTCCGCGACTTTTAGTTCTTCGATGTGGCCTCCGGGCGCGTTGCGAAGCCGCGCGAGGCAGTCGCCGCCGGAGATGTACTTCATGACGAGATAGAAGCGCGAGGCCGTATCGTCGTAGAAGTAGTCGTAGATGGTCGGGATCGAAGGATGTTCAAGCGAGGCCAGAAGCATCGACTCGCGCTTGAAGTCTGCGACGGCCTTCTCCTGCTGCGACTCGTCGAGGTGAGTCTGAACCATCTCTTTGACCGCGCGCGGCTGGTCGCCGAGGTTCTTGTCCTTCGCGTAGTAAACCGCGCCCATTCCGCCGCCGCCGATCCGCTTGACGATCTCGTAGCGACCGTAGAGCAGCGTGCCCGGCTCTAGCTGGTTTGAAGCGCGCGAGGCCCTGCGCGAGCCGCCGGTGCGGCCCGTGTAGCTCGACGCGCGCCCGGCGATGTCGCCCGTGTGCCGCTGCGCGTCGCCACCTTCGGGTGAGTCGGCGCGGGCTTCGTCTCGACTCACCGGCGCGGACTCCCATGCGAGCGGCGTCGATTGATCGGCGGCGGCGTCTCGCCCCTCGACCAGCGTCGCCGAGCCGGAAGAGTTCGCGGCGTCGGCGGAAGACGTTGCGGGTTCTGATGATGAAGACGAAGTCAGATCTGTTGACGATGGCGACGCAAGACCGGACGAAGCGGACGAAGCGAGGCCGGATGACGAAGAATCGGCGGGGGTCGCCGGCTCGTGCGCGCGCGCCGCCGCGGTCGCCTGCCCGCCGTGCGAAGACTCGATGAGCGTCGGCTGTAACTCTTCGCTGTAGTCCTCCTGTGCGGCGGAGGTCGAGTCGTTCTGCTCGCCGGACTGATTATGTTCAGCCGACTCGTCCGGCTGTGCCGCCTGCGAAGACGACGACTCGTTAGAAGAGTTCTGCGACGGCTCGAACGCGGGCGCGGCGGTCGAGGGCACGCCTTCGCCCTGCGCCGGCGCGCCGCCGGGCCGGAGGGCTATGCCGCAGTTGCCGCAGAAGCGGTCTTCGTCCGCGACCTGCGCGCCGCAATCGTAACAGGACGCCATCGGTTCTCTAGTCCGCCGAACAGGCCACGCCGCCCGCGCGTCTTTCCCCGCCCGCCGTGCGAACGGGCGCGCGCGCATCGCGTCGCAGCTACTTGTCGAGCACGTGGAATTTCAGAAAAGTTTTCCCGACTATGACTTCGTCTCCGTCGCGCAAGAGTTGCCGGTCGCCCGGAAGAAGACGGCGACCGCGGTTGACGAAAGTCCCGTTGGTCGAGCCGAGGTCTTCGATGTAATACTGCCCGCCGCGGTGCGTTATCCTCGCGTGCCGCCGCGAGACTTTCGCTTCCGGATCGTCCGAGTCGAGGTCAACGTCGGGGAAGATGCCGCCGTCGGCGTCCCAGCGCCCGATGTGCGACTCGTCTTCGGAGATTGGGAACTCTTTGCCGACCGAGCGCCCGCGATGTATGACCAGCTTCGCGTGCGGCGCAGCACCCGAAGCGGCGCGGCGCGGCGACGACTCTTCCAGGTCACGCGTGCGCGGCTGCCCGCCGACCGACGTGCGCGCCGGCGACGCGATGACGTTCGACTTCGCGCCCGCCGGTACTTCCACAGGCTCTTGCATGACTTCGGCGCGCGTCTCCGGCGCGACGACCTTCTCCACGACCGAGGTCTTTTTACTGTCGTCGCTGTCGGAGGTGCGGCGACTGCCGACCGAAGGTGCGCCGGGCAAGATAGCCCCGCACTCGTCGCAGAACTGCGAGCCTTCGATGTTCTCCGTCTGGCACCTTTCGCAGGTGATCATGTCCGCGTCCTTGAAGTTTTGACAGGCTATGCGGGCTTGTGCGCGCCCCGGAGATTCTCTCGCCCTCGCCCGGCGCTACCCGCGAGAGGCACACCAAAGCGCCGGACGTTCATTGTACCGCGAAACGCGAAGCGAGCCAACAGCATCAAATGAGTGAACCGTGAACAGCGACAAGGTTGCTTCACCTCGTCACGACACGCCTTGCCCGACGCGGCTTTTCTCGACACGGTTTACGGCTCGTAGGTTCAAGGCTTTTTTGAAACTGTTCCGCCGTTTCGCGCGTAGAAGAGTTGCCGGCGACGGGAGAGGTCTTGCGGTGACTTTGATTTAGCGCCGGTCTTGTGCGAACCTTTCGAGTCCTGAACCCGACCGAAATTTTTAACCCCAGTTTTTGAGAAGAGGAAGTTAAACCCACATGGCTGTCAGCCGTAAGAAGAAGATCATCATCGCGGTCGCAGCGGTCGCAGTCCTCGCCGTGATCGTCGTCATAAGCATTTTCGCGCGTGGCAAGGACGAGCCGGAAGTCACGGTCGTCAAGGTCGAGACGCGCCCCGAGCTTAAGTCAACCGTCACCGCGTCCGGCGAGGTTCGTCCCATACGCTTCGTCAACCTGACGAGCGAGGTGCAGGGGCGCATCGTCGATATCAGCGTAAACCCCGGCGACCACGTAACTACGGGACAGCCGCTCGTGCGCGTTGACCCGACGCAACTCGAATCCTCCGCCGAGGCTCAGGCCGCGAGCGCGCAGGCCGCGATCTCCGACGTGCAGAACGCGCGCTCCGCCGTCATCTCCGCCGAGTCGAGCGTCCAGCAGGCGCAGGCCGCGCTGGCCGCGAACGAGGCGCAACTGGCGCAGGCGCGTCAGGCCGTCAACACTTCGCAGACCTCGGTTGACCGCGCGCAGGTTGACCTCGCGACGGCGCAGCGCGAGTTGAAGCGCACGACCGACCTGATCGAGTCGGGCGTCGCCTCGCGCTCCGATTACGACGCGGCTCAGGATCGCCTGAAGACCGCGCAGGTCGCTCTGAACACCGCGAAGGCGCAACTGGAATCCTCGAAGATAGCGGTCAAGGAGTCTGAGGCGCGCGCCGCGCAGCAGCGCGAGGCTGTGAAGTCTGCGCAGAACGGCGTCGCTCAGGCTCAGAGCAGCGTCAAGTCGAGCGAGTCGCGAGCGAGCGGCCAGCAGGCGCTTCTGCGGGGGCAGTCGTCGCTGCGCTACAAGGCCACGACGCTCTCGCCGCTGACGGGCGTCGTCGTTGACATCCCGGCGCGCGTCGGACAGTTCACGCTCGCCAGCACCTCGACTACGTCGCTGATGACGATAGCCGACATGACGACCATCAACGTCGAAGTCAACGTTGACGAAACCGAGATCGCGCAGGTCGAAGAGGGGCAGACGGCGAAGGTCAAAGTCGATGCGATGGGCGACAAGGAACTCGACGGCACGGTCACGCAGAAGAACCCGCTCGCCGTCTCGCGCTCCGACACGACGGGGGCCGGACTCGGCAACCGCGTCAACGTTCAGGAGGCCAAAGAATTCAAGGTCGTCATTGAGTTGAAGAACATCCCCGACGACGTGCGCGACTCGCTCCGACCGGGCATGACTTCGACGGCGACGATCACGACGAAGACGAAGCAGAACGTTCTGGCCGTGCCCTTGCAGGCCATCGTCGAGAAGTCGCCCAGCCCGACGCCGACGCCCGCCGGAGGGCCGCAGGGACAGCAGCCCGCAGCGACGCCCGTCGGCGAGAAGCCGAAGGAGATCAAGGGCGTCTACGTGCTCGACAGTAGCGGCAAGAAGGTGAAGTTCGTCCCCGTCGAGACCGGCATCACGGGCGAGTCCGACATAGAGGTCGTGAGCGGCCTACAGCCGAACACGGAAGTCATCACGGGCCCGAGTCGCGTGCTGCGGACGCTGAAAGAGGGCGACACCGTGAAGAAGCAGACAGCCAAGCCCGGCGCGTCTCCGGGCGAGGATAAGAAATGAGCGAGGCCGTCTTGATGGAGAGTCCCACGACCGTAGAACCGAACGCGCTCGAACACGGCGACCTGCTCGCGCACGACGCCGTCCCGGCTGCGCTCATCGCGATGCGCGACATCTGGAAGACCTACGAGATGGGCGACGAGCCTCTGCACGCCTTGCGCGGCGTCAGCTTCGACGTGCAGCGCGGCGAGTACGTCGCCATCATCGGCCCTTCGGGTTCGGGCAAGTCAACGCTGATGAACTTGATCGGCTGTCTCGACACGCCGACACAGGGGCGCTACTGGATAAACGGCAAGCTCGTCTCCGAGATGGACGACGACGAACTGGCGCGCATACGCAACAAAGAGATCGGGTTCGTCTTTCAGACCTTCAACCTGCTCGCGCGGGCGACGGCGCTACATAACGTCGAGCTTCCGCTCATCTACGCGGGCATCTCCTCCGCCGACCGCCACGAGCGCGCGAAGTCGGCGCTCTCGTCGGTCGAGTTGGGCGACCGAATGATGCACCGACCGAACGAGCTTTCGGGCGGCCAGCGCCAGAGAGTCGCAATCGCGCGCGCGCTCGTCAACCATCCCTCGATACTCCTCGCCGACGAGCCTACCGGCGCGCTCGACACGCACACGAGCATCGAGATTATGAACCTCTTCGAGCGGCTCCACGCCGAAGGCAACACCATCATCGTCGTCACGCACGAGCCGGACATCGCCGCGCGCGCGCACCGCGTCATCTCGATCCGCGACGGCGAGATCGAGAAGGACGACCGCATCAGGTAGCCGCCTTTCAAAACCTGTTTTCGTGACGCGGCGAGATCGGGTGCTCGCCGCGTCTCTTGCTTTTAACTGGCATCTGCACGACTGCTTTTAACTCGCATCCGCCGAGACGGATGAGTTCCACACTCCTGACAGAGCCGACCGGGAAGCAACGCGCGCAGCGCAGCGTCGGGCCGCCGTCCGCGCCGCCGCGCCGCCGCCGTCTGTCGCTCCCTCCGATCTTTCTCACCACGTGGGAGTCGTTCCGCATCGCGCTCAGCAGCCTGCGCGCGAACAAGCTTCGCACGGCGCTGACGCTCGTCGGAGTCGTCGTCGGAGTCGCGGCGGTTATCGCCGTCGTCACGATCATCAAGGGGTTAGACCAGACGGTCGCCTCGACCTTCTCGTCGCAAGGCTCGACCGTCTTCACGGTCTCGAAGCGCCCTTCGGTCATCACATCGCGTGAGGACTTCGTGCGCTTCAACCGGCGCAAGGACATAACCGAAGACGATGCCGAAGCAGTCGCGCGGCTCTGCACGCTCTGCTGGCGAACGGGGATCGCCGCGAACGCTTCGGCGACGGTGAAGGCGGGCGACAAGTCTTCCGATGGCGTCCGAATGCGCGGCGTCACGCTCTCGATGTTCGCAATCGAGGACACGGACATCTCCGCCGGTCGCCAGTGGACTGACGTTGAAGAAGCGTCGGGCAAAGACGTTGCCGTCATAGGCCCCGACGTGGTTGACAATCTTTTCGACGGAGCGCCGGACGAACAGGTCATAGGCCGTCAGGTTCGCGCCGAGGGACGCGTCTACGAAGTCATCGGCGTCACCGTGCGATTGGGCAAAATCTTCGGCTTCTCGCGCGACAACTTCGTAGAGATTCCCTACCCGACTTTCAAAAAAGCCTTCGGCTCGCGCACCTCTCTCATAGCCTTCGAGCAGGTTCCGGAAGAGCGGCAACTCGAAGCCGCCGAAGATCAGGCGCGCGCAATCATGCGAAACCGCCGCGGCAAGTCTTACGGCGACGACGACGACGGATTCACGCTCGAAACGCAGGGCGTTTTCATAGACCTCTACAAGAGCGCGACGGCGAACATCTACGTCGTTACCATTGGAGTCGCCGCGATCTCGCTCGTCGTCGGCGGAATAGTCGTGATGAACATCATGCTCGTCTCCGTCACAGAGCGCACACGCGAGATCGGCATACGCAAGGCCGTCGGCGCGAGCCGCCGCGACGTGCTCCTGCAATTCTTAATCGAGGCGGTCGTCATCACATCCATCGGCGGCGTGTTGGGAGTCCTCGCGGGATTTGCGCTCGCCTTCGTCCTGGCAAAGGCGATGGGCTTCCCGCTTCTCTTCAGCGCAGGCTCTGCTATTTTAGGAGTCAGCGTCTCATCCGCCGTCGGCATCGCCAGCGGACTATGGCCCGCATGGAAGGCATCGAAGCTCGACCCGATTGAGGCGCTGCGTGCTGAGTAGCTGATTGCCGAAAGCTGACGGCTTTTTATGACTTTTGACGACATCAAAGAGTCTGCGGCGATGGCCTTGGCGACGGTGAGGGCGAATAAGCTGCGCTCGTCGTTGACGATTTTGGGCGTGGCGATTGGCGTCGTGACGCTGACGTTTATGGTGTCAATCATTCAGGGCTTGAACAAAGCTTTCGCAGAGCAGATTGAATCGTTGGGGTCGAATACGATCTTCGTCTCGAAGTTCGATCCGAGCTTCGGGCGTCAGCCGAACTCCGAAGAGCTTCATCGCAAGGACATCACAATCGAAGACGCCGAGGCCATACGCACGGAGGCCGCGAACGCGGTCGAGTCGGTCGCGCCCATCCGTCGCAAAATCTCGGCAGACCTTCGCTACGAGGACAAGGAGACCGACACGCCCGTCCTGCTCGGCGTCACGCCCGATTATGAATACACGCTCTCGCAGTACGTCGAGCGCGGGCGCTTCGTCATCGACGCCGACAACGCGGGGCGCGAGAACGTCGTCGTGCTCGCGCAGGACGTTGTGCGCTCGCTCTTTCCGTTTGAAGACCCCATCGGCAAAGAGATAAAAATCGAGGGCCGGCCTTTTCGCGTCGTCGGCGTGATGGAGACTTTGGGGAACTTCTTCGGCCAGTCGCGCGACAACTCTCTCTACATCCCGCTCTCGACCTTCGACAAATACTGGAAAGACATAGACCCGCCCATCGTCATCTTCTTCATCATCCTGCGCCCGCACACTCGCGCAGACGTGCAGACGGCGACCGACGAGATAACCGACATCTTGCGCCGGCGCAGGCAAGTGCCTGCCGGAGCTAAAAACAATTTCGGCGTCTCGTCGCAGGATTCTTTGCTCGACTTCTACAATCAACTGACGGGCGCGACGTGGCTCGTGCTCACTGCAATCTCTTTCGTGGCACTGATGATCGGCGGCATCGGCGTGATGAACATCATGCTCGTCTCCGTCACAGAGCGCACCAAAGAGATCGGCGTTCGCAAGGCCGTCGGCGCGACGCGCGCGAACATTCTCTGGCAGTTTCTCGTCGAGGCGGTCGTACTCACGGCGCTTGGCGGCGTCGCCGGACTCGCCGTCGGCGAAGTCGCGAGCCTTCTGATGAACAGGTACTCGCCGCTCCCGGCCTTCGTGCCGCTCTGGGCGATACTCGTCGGCATAGGGATCTCGGCGAGCGTCGGCATCGTCTTCGGCCTCTGGCCGGCGTGGAAGGCTGCACGACTCGACCCCATCGAGGCGCTCAGGTACGAGTAGGCGAGGCTGGCTCGCATCGCAGGTAAAGATTACGTAAAATCATCGAGAAATTCGCCGACGTAAACGAACGCGAAGGCCGGGGTTTGCAACCAATACCTTGGCCCAACCGTAGTAAGCCGAGAAACATGAACTTCGTCGAAACATTGAAGCTGGCCGCCGCGGCCATCTGGGCGCACAAGCTGCGCTCCGTGCTCACTCTGCTCGGAATGATCATCGGCGTGGCGGCGGTCGTCATCGTCTACTCCGCGATTCAGGGGTTCAACCGCTACATCGACGAGAAGATCGCGGGCATCGGCGCGAAGAGCTACACCATCGGGCGCTTCGGCTTCGACGACTTCAAAGATCAGGACACGATAGCCGCCGCCACGCGGCGCAACAAAGAGTTGGACTTCGACGACCTCGAATTCCTGCGAACGCGCCTGACCCTCACCGATAAGATCGGCGCGGGCGCGCGACCGATGACGGCCGACGTAAAGCGCGGCTCAGAGATCATTCAGGACGTGCCGATTGACGGCACGCAGCCCATCATCGCCGACATCAACAACGCTGACGTTGAAGACGGTCGCTACTTCACCGAGGCCGAAGACAACAACGCCGCGCGCGTCGCCTACATCGGCGCTGATGTTGCCAACAAGCTCTTCCCTTCTTCGTCTGCGGTCGGCGGCGACATTGACATCAACGGACTCTCGTACCGCGTCGTCGGCGTGGCGACGGCGAAGGGCACGGTCTTCGGCATACCGCAGGACAACTTCGTCACGCTCCCGCTGCAAACCTTCCGGCGCAACTTCGGCCCGCTCATCAACCAGCGAAGCTTCTACATCGTCGGCACCGCGAAAGACGACAAGCACTTCGACGACGCGGTTGAGGAGGCGCGCCAGTTGATGCGGATACGGCGTGGCTTGAAGCCCGGCGAGAAGGACAGCTTCGGCATCTTCACGCCCGACCTGATAACGGGACTGCGCGACAGTCTCTTCGGCACGATCTTCATCGTCGCAATCGCCGTCCCCGGCATCGCGCTCGTCGTCGGCGGAATAGTCGTGATGAACATCATGCTCGTCTCCGTGACGGAGAGGACGAAGGAGATCGGCATACGCAAGGCGCTCGGCGCTCGCCGCAACGACATACTCAAGCAGTTTCTGGTCGAGGCCGTCGTGCTCTCGGCCATCGGCGGCGCGACGGGCGTGGCAATCGCGTGGGTGCTCGGACGTATCGTGACGGCCATGCTCATCCCGACCTATTTATCCATCGGCGCGATCATCATCGCCGTCTCGGTGTCGGGCGGCATAGGCGTCGCCGCCGGACTCTTCCCCGCGTGGAAGGCCGCGCGCCTCGACCCGATTGAGGCGCTCAGAGCCGATTAGCAAAGTAGCTACGACGAAGATGAGGGTGGCATTTCAAATTTTTATCGTATTGGTCGCGCTTGCCTTTTATGTAAGCCTTTGGGTGCCGGGTGCTCGTCGTTACTTTTATTGGCGATGGGCTTCCTGGTGGAGTTCTCCTTTAACTCTCGGCTTAGTCGATTTGGGTTCACCCTGATTTTCGGCCTTATTGCGATTTTCCTAACGATAGGGCTTGCAGAGCATTACAGAGCAGTTTACATCGGCGTGGCAGCTTTAGGCGTTGTCTCAATAATCATTGGCTGTTTCTCCGACTGGCTCAGAGATAACGCATGACGTTTGACTGAGGGCAGATGCGGCTGAAAGCTGAGTGCTGACCGCTGAAAGCTTTTTATGAAACTCCGACTCCGCGGTGACATCTACGAGAACCTGATGATGGCGATGGGGACTCTGCGCGCAAACAAGCTGCGCTCGTCTCTGACCGTGGTGGGCGTCGTCATCGGCGTGTGGACGGTGATGGCGATTGCTTCGATCATCAGCGGCATTGACGAGGCCGTGAAGAAGGCCGTCGAGTCGTTCGGCACGCGCTCGATCATCATCTCGAAGTACGATCCCGGCATACACGTTGGCCGCCGCTCGCGCGAGGAGCGTATGCGCAAGAACCTGACCTACGACGACGCGATGTCGCTGCGCGCGCTCCCCGCCGTGGAGACTTCCGTCCCGTTCCTCGACATCACAAACAACTTCTTCGGCTCGAAGCTCAACGTCTCCGCCAACGGCAAGACCTCGACCGCCGTGCGCTTGCAGGGGACGCTGCCCGACTACGAGCGCGCAGGGATAATGATCATCTTGCAGGGGCGCTGGTTCTCGCAGTTCGAGAACGACAACAACGAGCAGGTCTGCGTCATCGGCTCGTCCGTCGCGGACAACTTCTTCCCCATGCAATCCCCTGTCGGCCAGACGATACAGATCGGCGGCGGCGAGTTCCGCGTCCTCGGCCAGTTCGAGCCGCGCGACCAACTCGGCGGAGGCGGCACCGGCTCGAACGACCAGAACAACGTCATCTTCATCCCCTACAACGTCGCGCACAAACTGAAGCCCGACGCCGAGCAGGTTACGATTCTCGCGATTGCGAAGGTCGGACACACGGACGAGGCCGTGGATCAGGTGACGGACATGCTCCGCGTGCGGCGACAAGTCGCGTTCAAAGACCCCAACGACTTCGGCATCTCGACAGCCGAGTCGATTATCACGCAGTTCCGCTCGATAACAGCCGGCATCGCCGTCGCAATGGTCGCCATATCGTCGGTCGGTCTTATGGTCGGCGGCATCGGCGTGATGAACATCATGCTCGTCTCTGTGACCGAGCGCACGCGCGAGATCGGCACGCGCAAGGCCATCGGCGCGCGCCGCAAAGACATTCTCTGGCAGTTTTTAATCGAGGCCGCGACGCTCACGGGCTTTGGCGGACTGGTCGGGCTGCTGATCGGCTGGGCGACCACTCTCCTGATACGCCTTTTCGTCCCGTCTTACGTTCCCGTCTGGGCACCCATCGCGGGCTTCGTCGCCTCGGTCGGCATCGGCATCATCTTCGGACTGTGGCCCGCGTGGAAGGCCGCGCGACTCGACCCGATTGAAGCGCTCCGCTACGAATAAAAATACCTTGAACAGAAAACCGTGAACCGTGACAAGAGATTCTTCTTGTCACGGTTCACGGTTTTCTGTTCAAGGCTTTTACGATGCCTTACCGAAGAGCGCAGCCCAGCCGACCTTGAGCAGGACGCCGATCAGCCAGAGGCCGATGGCGACCGTCCACGCCGAGCCGGAGGACATCTTCCCGACTTTGCGAAGGCCGAGGGCGGCGAGGAAGAGGCCGTAGAAGGCGAAGATGTCGAGGGAGCCGAGCAGCGCGGCGAGCGCAGGCGATGAGCCGTGCGGGAGTACGACAGCGAGGTTCGCCCTGACGAGTCCGCCCGGCTGCGAAGGGTTGATGTCTTCGGCGGGCGTTATCAGAACGATGACGATGCTCGCGATCACGCTGAGCACTCCGGGCGCGAAGCTCGAATACGTCCAGACCGAGATCGCCTGCTTGTAGCGCATCGTGCCGCTCATCAGCAGCGAGCCGAGCAGGTAGAGCGCGCCGCCCGCGGCGATGTATATCGCCGTCCCGATGATTGGCGACAGATAGACGACCATCTTGCCGATGGGGCCCGTGTAGAAGCCCACGGCTGCGTCCACCTGCTCCGGCGTCATCTGGTCGCCGCGCGGGCCTTTCGTTATCTGCTCGCGCATGAAGGCCGCGTAGTCAATCTTGTTGAGAACGATGAAGGTGACGAGCACCGAGAGTACGAGGAGGATGACGCCCGCGACGAGGAAGCGCGGGCGCTCGCGCAGAGCCTCGAACGTGCGCGAAGGCTCGAAGAAGATGCCCGTCAGTGTCGCGGGCGTTGACATGTCTTGCACGGGTGCGCCCGCGTAGGCGGGCCGCGGCGCGGGGGGAGTCGTAAAGTTTGATTCGCTCATGGTCTTTTCGTCCGAAGGGTAAGTGTTTGTCGAACCGCTCGCGGAGACTGTTCGACAGCCGCTAAATTCTCGCCCACATCATACGCTTGCCAGCCGCGTTTGTTTCAAGCCGAGGTCGGCGCTTCCCGCCAGCCGGGCACGCGTATGCAGGCGACGGTGTGGCCGGGCGCGACCTCGCGCAAGTCCGGGTCAATCCGCGAACACTCGGCGACGGCTTCGGGGCAGCGCGTGTGAAAACGACAGCCCGCGGGCGGGTTGATCGGCGTCGGAACGTCGCCTTTCAGCACGATGCGCTCGCGCCCGCGCGCCGGGTCGGGCACGGGGATGGCTGAAAGAAGTGCGCGCGTGTAAGGGTGCAGCGGGTTCGCGTAAAGCTCTTCGGACGTGGCGACCTCGACGATGCGCCCAAGGTACATGACGGCCACGCGGTCTGAGATGTGCTCGACGACCGCGAGGCCGTGCGAAATGAAGAGGTACGTGAGTCCGAACTCGCGCTGCAAGTCTTCGAGAAGATTGACGACCTGCGCCTGCACGCTAACGTCGAGCGCCGAAACCGGCTCGTCTGCGACGATGAGTTTCGGGTTCAAGGCGAGCGCACGCGCGATCCCGATGCGCTGTCGCTGGCCGCCTGAGAACTCGTGCGGGTACCGGTCACGATAGTCCGGGTCGAGTCCGACCTTCTTCAAAAGCTCCGCGACGCGCTCGCGCCTCTCCGCGCGGTCTCCTATTCGATGAATGACGAGCGGCTCGGCTACGATGTCGCGCACCTTCATGCGCGGGTTCAAGGAGGCGTAAGGGTCTTGAAAGATGATCTGCATCTCGCGCCGCAGACGCCTGAGTTCGCCGCCCCGAAGCGCGAGCACGTCCCTGCCCTCGAACTCTACGCGCCCGCGCGTCGGCTCGATGAGCCGGAGCAGGCATCGCCCCACGGTTGACTTGCCGCAGCCCGACTCGCCGACGAGTCCGAGCGTCTCGCCGCGAAATATCTCGAACGTCACGCCGTCCACCGCGCGCACAACGTCTTCGCCGCCTTCGACCGGAAAATGCTTGAAGAGTCCGCGCACGCGCACGAGTTCCTCACGCGCCTCCCGTCCCCGCGCGTCAAGCGCGCGCGACGCCGTGGCCTCGGCCTGCGGCACTGTCTGCATACGCTCGTTCGTGCTCAACGGCCTTCGCCTCTCTCGCTCATTCGACCGATCTGTTTGTCCGCCGCGACCGCCGCCGACAAATCATAAAGCACGCAACGCACCTGCGCGCCGCCGTCGAGCCGGTAGAGCGGGATATCGCCTTCGATGCAGCGCGGCATGCGATGCGGGCAGCGCGGCGCGAAGTGACAGCCCGGCGGAAGATTCGTAGGCTTCGGCACTGTGCCCTCGATTGTCGAAAGTCGCTCATCCTTTTTCACGCCCGCCGCCGTCAGCTTCGGGACGGAGCGAAGAAGTCCCTCGGTGTAAGGATGCTTCGGTCGCGCGAACAACTCCGCGACGGGCGACTCTTCGACTATTCGCCCCGTGTACATCACGGCCACGCGGTCTGCGACTTCGGCGACAACGCCGAGGTCGTGTGTGATGAGGAGCACGGCGAGATTGCGCGTCCTTCTCAGTTCGTCAATCAGTTCGAGAATCTGAGCCTGTATCGTCACGTCGAGCGCGGTCGTCGGCTCGTCGGCGATTAAAAGTTTCGGGTCGCACGCGAGCGCCATCGCGATCATCACACGCTGCCGCATGCCGCCCGAAAGCTGGTGCGGGTAGTCGGCGGCGCGGCGCGCGGGGTCTGGAATCGAGACCTCGCGCATCGCCTCGATTGCCGCCTCGCGTGCCTGTTTTCGGTTCAAGCTTCGATGAAGACGAAGCGCCTCGGCTATCTGCTCGCCGACGGCGTACACAGGATTGAGCGAAGTCATCGGGTCTTGAAAGATCATCGCGAGACGGTCGCCGCGTATCCCTCTCATCCGCTCTTCCGAAACCTTCAACAAGTCCTCGCCGCCGAACCAGACCTCGCCGCCCACGATTCGTCCCGGCTCGCCGACCAGACGCATCAGAGACAGCGCAGTGATCGACTTCCCGCACCCCGACTCGCCGACGAGTCCGAGCAACTCGCCCTCGTCCAAGTGAAAGCTCACGCCCTCCACTGCGCGCACGAGTCCTGCGCGCGTCGGAAATTGCGTCTGAAGATTTTTTACTTCGAGTAGGTGCGTCACTCTGCGTGCAAGAGTAAACGACGGACGCCGCCGCTGCCAAGACGCACACGGCGAGAGTGAAGCGACCGGCGAGTTTCGCCGCCCGGAAAGTTTGAGCCGCGCGGCGTGCCACATCCGTGACGGGCTTTTGTCAAGTCGGGGCCGCGGTGCTATACTCTCGCTTCCGATACGGCGGCGAACTAACTGTTTTCCTTGCCCTCAGAAATTCCGCCGGGATTTCGCCTTATAATTTGCGACAACTCGACCGGGGCGCGGGCCTGTACGCCGCGCATTCGTTCTCCATCGTTCTCGTCATGCTACTCGGCATTATGACAAAGCCCCGCTTTCGCCTCGCACGAAGGATGGCCCTCGCCTGCATCCCTTCTGCGCCACCAACCTAAAATTTCGGAGGGAACATGAAGAAAGTCTTTGTCTTTTTTATAATCCTGGCCGCCTGCACTGCCGCGCTACTACCGTCGCTAGTACGTGGCAAGCAGTCGCCTTCGGTCGCGTCGGCTCAGGCCGTTCAGGAGACGGTACAGCGCGGCGTGGAAGTCCAGATAGGCGAGCACGCCGTCTCCGGCCACGTCAGAAACATGACGCGCGGCAATGTCAGGGGCAAGCACCTTACGCCCGACAAGGAGTACGAGCCGCGGTTCAACCCTGACGGCCTGACGCGGCTCGGCTACACGATTGACCCGGTCGTGCAGACTTCCGCGCGAGATGCTTCGATCTCGCCGCTGATGGCACCCGCCAGCGCGACGAATGCGGCGCAACCGGAGGCCGCTTCGCCGAAGACCACGACGCAGTTGATCGGCAACCCCGGCTTCGAGAACGGGTCGGCGAACCCGGCGCCGTGGACTGTGACCGCGGGCGTCGTTGACAGTTCGACCGGCGAAGCGCCGCACACAGGCACTTGGAAGGCTTGGATGGACGGCTACGGCACGACGCACACCGACACCATCCAGCAGACGGTCTCGATTCCCGCGGGCGCGACCGCGACGCTCAGCTTCTGGCTGCACATTGACACGGCGGAGACGACAACGACGACCGCCTTCGACAAGTTGCAAGTTCAGATTCGCAATAGCTCGAACACAGTGCTCGCGACGCTTGCCACCTACTCGAACTTAAACAAGGCGACGGGCTACACGCAGAAGTCCTTCGACGTGTCGTCGTTTCAGGGGCAGACCATCAAGGTCTATCTGACGGCGACCGAAGACGCTTCGCTCCAAACCTCCTTCGTCGTTGACGACTTCGCGCTCAACGCGACGACCGGCACGCCTACCCCGACGCCGACTCCGACGCCGACTCCAACGCCGACGCCGACGCCCACCGGGACTCCGACCCCGACTCCGACGCCAATCGTCTCGGCGCTGCTTAACTTCGACGGCCTCGGCAACGGCGGCGGCTACACGCCGAACGCCGCGCCGCCGGACACGAATGGCGCGGTCGGCGCGACGCAGTACGTGCAGTGGGTCAACGAGGCGTTCGCCGTTTACGACAAGACGACCGGCGCGCGGATAGCCGGCCCGACCAACGGCAATCAGTTGTTCGCCGCGCTCGGCGCGTCGCACCCGTGCGCCGTCAACAACGACGGCGATCCCATAGCCCAGTACGACAAGGTGAACAACCGCTGGGTGCTGTCGCAGTTCTCCGTCACCAACGGGACGACCAACGGCTTCTACCAGTGCATCGCCGTCTCGAAGACCTCGGACGCAACGGGACAGTACAACGTCTATGCGTTCAAGGAGCCGAATTTTAACGACTATCCGAAGCTCGGCGTCTGGGCCGACGGCTACTACGCGACATACAATATGTTTTCGGGTAACACGTTCGTCGGCGCGCGCCTGTGCGCCTACGACCGCGCGAAGATGCTGACGGGCGCGGCTGCTTCCGAGCAGTGCTTCCAACTCAGTTCGGCCTTCGGCGGCGTGCTGCCCGCAGACCTCGACGGGACGATTCAGCCTCCCGCGGGCGCGCCCGAATACTTCGTCAACTTTGGCTCGAACTCGCTCAACGTCTGGAAGCTGCACGCCGACTTCGTGACATCGGCTAACTCGACGCTGTCGGGGCCGACGACGCTTTCGACCGCTGCCTTCAGCGAAGCGTGTTCGGGAGGCACCTGCATCCCGCAGGCGGGCACGACGCAGAAGCTCGACTCGCTCGCAGACCGTCTGATGTACCGGCTCGCATACCGGCACTTCGCCGACGGGCACGAGGCGTTAGTCCTTAACCACTCGGTCAACCCCGGCACGGGGCCGCTTTCGGGCATCAGGTGGTACGAGCTTCGGATCAATTCGGGGACGCCGAGCCTCTTCCAGCAGGGCACGTATGCGGTTGACTCGAACAGCCGCTGGATGGGTTCGATTGCGATGGACAAGGTCGGCAACATCGCGGTCGGCTACAGCGTCTCGGGCGCGAGCCTGAATCCTTCAATCCGCTTCGCCACGCGCGCGCCCGGCGACGCCGCGGGCACGCTCGGGCCGGAGACGAGCATCGTCGCGGGCACGGGTTCGCAGACGACGACGCTCAGCCGATGGGGCGATTACAGCGCGATCACGGTTGACCCGGTTGACGACTGCACCTTCTGGTACACGACCGAGTACATCAAGACCAACGGCACGTTCAACTGGAGCACACGCATCGCCTCGTTCAAACTCTCGACCTGCCAGTAAGAGCACGCGCAGGTGAACAGCAGGAAGGCCGCACGGTATAAAGCCGTGCGGCCTTTCTTTATCGCGTTCGTAAAATCGCCTCGCTGGCTTATGAGAGAGCCGCTCCGCTCGCGCGCCGCGTCCGGCTCACCTGCACTTCATCACGTGCGCGGGCTGTCCGAAAACGAGCGTGAACGTGCCGGCGACCTCTTTCGTGTCAGTCTCCGTGACGGTCAGCGTCATCGTGTCGCCTTTGATCTGGCCCGTGAAGCGCGCCGGGTGTGTGTCGGGCGTCTCGTTACTGCGAACGGGCCCGCCGTGCTCGCGGACGTGCGTGCCGCGCAGGTCGAACCGCCCTTCTGCATCCGTCACGAACTTCTGGTCAACCGTGCCGTGCGCGCAGTCGTACTCGACCTGCGCGCCCTCCGCCGTCACTTCGAGGGCGATGTGCTGGCCGCCCCAAGTCCCCGTCTTTGCCCCGTCCATCTTTGCGTCCACTCCGTTCGTTTGAGCATTGATGTTTTTGTTCTGACTGCTGGCGTTCACTCCTTGAGCGCCCGCGACGTTCGTGCCCGCGCTCTTCTGACCATCACAGTCTCTCGCGAGCAATGCCAGCGCGAGCGAAGACGCGAGCCAGACTGCTGCTATTTTGGAAAGGCTGATAAACATATTCGACGTTTCACCTCCTTGCATCCTGAACGTTGGCCGGCAGAGAAATTTGCGCCCCGAAGCCGCGCTCCTTCTATTTTCTCAAACCGTCACGGCCTCGCGGTACTCGCCCCAGACGTGGCGCAAGCGGTTGCTTATCTCGCCGACGGTGGCGAGCGATTCGACGCACGAGAGTATGCGCGGCAGAAGATTCTCCGACGAGCGCGCGGCGTCTTCGAGGAGCGTGAGCGCGACTTCGGTTCGCTCGGCGTCGCGGTGCTCGCGAAGCGCGCGGACGCGCTCGACCTGTGTGCGCTCGACCGTCGGGTCTATGCGAAGCGTGGGCACAGCGGTCTCTTCTTCGGCGCGGAAACGATTGACGCCGACGACGACGGCGGTGTCCGTCTCGACGGCCTTTTGATATTGATAGGCCGCCTCCTGAATCTCGCGCTGCACGTAGCCGATCTCGATTGCGTGGAGCATCCCGCCCATCGCGTCAATCTTCTCGATGTAGTCGAGCGCGCGCTGCTCGATCTCGGTCGTCAACTGCTCGACTGCGTAAGAACCCGCGAGCGGGTCAACCATGTCTGCGATGCCCGACTCGTGTGCAATGACCTGCTGCGTGCGGAGCGCAAGCCGCGCAGACTGTTCGGTCGGAAGCGCCAGAGCCTCGTCCATCGCGTTCGTGTGGAGACTTTGAGTTCCGCCGAGCACCGCCGCGAGCGCCTGAATCGTCGTGCGGACGACGTTGACTTCGGGCTGCTGCGCCGTGAGCGTCGAGCCTGCGGTCTGCGTGTGGAAGCGAAGCATCTGCGAGCGCGGGTCGCGCGCGTGGAAACGCTCGCGCATGACGCGCGCCCAGAGCCTTCGAGCGGCCCGAAACTTCGCGATCTCTTCGAGAAGATTGTTGTGCGCGTTGAAGAAGAAAGAGAGTCGCGGCGCGAACTCGTCAACCTTCAAACCCGCGGCGACCGCCGACTCGACGTATGCGATTGCGTCTGCGAGCGTGAAGGCAACCTCCTGCACGGCGGTCGAGCCGGCCTCGCGTATGTGGTAGCCCGAGATCGAGATCGTGTTCCAGTTCGGCACTTCCGCGGCGCAGAAGGCGAAGGTGTCTGTGACGAGCCGGAGCGAGGGCGCGGGCGGGAAGATGTAGGTTCCGCGCGCGATGTACTCCTTGAGTATGTCGTTCTGTATCGTGCCTTGTAACTTGTCCGCCGCAACATTCTGCTTCTTCGCGACGGCGACGTAGAGACACAGAAGTATCGCCGCGGTCGCGTTGATCGTCATCGAGGTCGAGACTTCGCCGAGCGGGATGCCGTCGAAGAGGCGCTCCATGTCTTCGAGCGAGTCAATCGCGACCCCGACTTTGCCGACCTCGCCCGCCGCGAGCGGGTCGTCCGAGTCGAGTCCGATCTGCGTCGGCAGGTCGAAGGCGACGGAGAGTCCGGTCGTCCCTTGCGAGAGAAGAAACTTGTAGCGCGCGTTCGATTCCTCGGCGGTCGCATAGCCCGCGTACTGCCGCATCGTCCAGAGCCGCCCGCGATACATCGTTCGGCGGACGCCGCGCGTGTAAGGGTACGCGCCGGGGTCGCCGAGATCCCGGTCGTAGTCGAGCGCCTCTGTGTTCGACGGGTTGAAGTCGTTTGGGAGCGGGATGCCGGATGAGGTCTCGAAATGCTCGCGCCGTTCGCTGCGGGCCGAGGGCGCATCTGTCTTCGTGCTCATAAAAATTCCCTTCGGACGAGGTGGTTCGGGGACGTTCGTTTGTCGCCTTCGGATTTAATCCGAAGCCTAGCACACGCCGCGCGGATGCGACAACGGACGGTCTTTGTACACGCGTGCGGGCGCTTGTGTGTGCGCTTACGCTTCGCCAACTTGAACGGCGCGGGCGTGCAACTGCGCCCGACTCTCAAGCGTCTGAGGTTGGTTGCAACGCGACGGCAACGCGGCTGCAACGAGCGAGCAAGGCGTTCCGGTCACTCCGGGTTTAATCACACTCTTCCGACAAACGGGATTTTTTTGACGATGAGAAAGACGCTGTTTTCTGTTCTCTCGCTACTCGTGTTTTTCGGGCCCGTCCGTCCGGGATTTCTCTTCACCGCGGCGGACTTCGTGCCGTCGTCCTCGCGCGTCGAGGCGTCGGAGATTCGCGATGCAAACCCCGCAGTCTCTCGACTCCGCGCACGCATCACAGAGGCGCACCGCGCGCTCGAACAACTCCCCGAAGGCCCGAACGACCGCGTGGCGCTCGCCGTCGGCGACGCTGAAGGCTCCGGCGTCGAGACGCTCGACATCTCGAAGGAAGATTTTTTGAGGAAGGACGCGGTCGTCTCCGTCGTCTCCTCTTCGGGCGCGACGCTCAGGGTTCGGGTCGTGCGACCGAACTACGTCAACACAGCCGTCCGCGTGACGGACGACGCGGGGGGCGAGCTTCAGCCGCTCGTCGTGCGATACCCGGTAGAGCGCGACGGTTCGCTCTCGGAAGTCGCCTACTACACTTCGGCGCATCCGGCGGTCGAGAGCGCCGACGTTGTTAGCGCCGGCGGCGAGTACGTCCGCGCGAGTCTCGCCGAGGCCGCCGCGCAACTCGCGAAAGACGGCGACCGGATTTCGCCCGACATCGTTGACGTGGCCGAGCACCTCTGCCTCGTCGAGCACACCGACCACAAACGATTCCTGACCGAAGACGCCTCGTCAATCTTCAAAGACATACAGGCCACCTACGCTTTAAATTCCGGCGACGCCTTCCGCTACTCGATCAGCACGGCGGGCGCGGGCGGCATGATTCAGATGATCCCGAAGACCTACGAAGGCGTCAGGCGCGAGCACCCGGAGGCCGGACTCAACCCGGACTTCGTCGAAGGGATGCGCGACCACTCGAACGCGCTCCGCGCGATGCTTCTCTACATGAACGACACTTGGGAGACGCTGCGCAAGAGCGACGAGGTGAACTCCGCGCTCGACGCGGGGCGCGCGACCGAGGCCGAATTGCTGGCCGCAGGCTACAACTCGAACCCTCTGCGGCTGCCAAAGTATCTAAAGTCCGGCGGCGACAACTGGCGCGCGTTGATACCTGAAGAGACGAAGATGTATCTGCGAATCTACTCGGCGGTTGACGGCGACGTTGATTTCAAGAACCTTTCTTAGTTCTCAAAGCCGCTTGCTTTTATCTCTGAAGTAAACGTAGAGGGCGAACAGAGTAATGATGACTCCGGGCACGAAGACGGCGACGAGGTAGCCGCCAAAGTCAAAATAGAGTCCGAGGCACGACATCGCTAATATCACTCGCCGCGTGCCTTTAAGTTCCAAAACAAAGCCGCGACGCCGGGAACGTTTGTAGAAGGGCCGAAACTTCGGCCCTTCATTTATTTCGCGCGCGTTTGAATCCGACCGCGCGGCGACGGCGGTTGACCAGCGCCCGCGCGCTCGCGTAGCATCGTTGAAGGCATCCCCCTTGAACATCAAACTCTGAAACTTCGGGCGCGCTGGGACTGGTTTGGAAATCAACGACGACGCAAAGGAGATCGTTCAGCAACTCGGCTCGGCCATCAACTCGGCGGTCGAGCGCTCGACTGAAGTCGCCTCGGCAATCGAGCGGCTGCGCGAGGCGGGCTACGAGTTGGAGTTGACGCTGCGGCTTGAGATCGGCCTGCGCGAGTACGAGCGCGAGGCGTCGGGCGACGACGAAGCGGAGGCCGGCTCTGCGCGGCTCGAACTCACGGACGAAGACCGCCGGACTCTGCGCGGCATGAAGATACGTTTCGACGACGCCGACTGAAATTCTCGGTCGGGCGAACTCTCGAATTCGGATGAAGTCTTAAACGGTCGGGCGAAGTTTCAGACGGTCAATCGAGCGGAGGGGTTATGAACGTTGCGAGCGTTTTGCTGTTTCTGGTCGGACTGTTCGGGCTTTTCCTTTTCGTTCTCGGCCTTCTGTCGGTCGGTCGCGCGGGCGACGTGCCCTGGGTCGGGCTGAAGTTCGGTGGATGGTTCCTCATCATCGTCAGCCTCTTCATCTCGGCGGGCGGCTTCGTCGGCTTCTTCCGCATGAGGCGTCGCTAACCGCGCCGCGGCAATTTTCGCTCACACGCGACACGCCGTCGGCGAGCGGGGTTTCCTTCTTGTTTGCATAAAGCGTTAACGGGCGGACCGCATCCGGCGGGCCGCCCGTTAACGCTTTAGAAATGCTTGTGGCGATTACTTCAGGTCGGCCCAAGCCTTCCCGTTCTTGTAGTGGAGCGTCACTTCGGAAATCTCAAGCAGGTTGAGGCTCTCCCAAGTGATGCTGTTGCCCTTGCCGTCAACGACCTTCAAGTCCCACAGCTTCGGCTTCTCCTTCGGCGAGAAGGTGATGTCAACGCTCTCGCCGTCGGCCAGCGTGTCACGACCGAGGATGTCCTCCTCCCAATCGTCCGAACTGTGCGGCGAGACGTAAAGCTCGTGTATCTCAACGCCGGTCTGGTTGTGGAGCGTGAAATCCTGCTTGCCCTGCGCGAAGGCCGTCGCGGCGACCAGCATCGAGAAGGCGCAGATGATTGCGAGCGTCAACGCCACGCGGGATTTGCCATACTTTACAAAGCTCATTCTTCGGGGTTACTCCTTGAAAATTAGATTAAGAGATTGGTTGTCGCCGAAGTCGGGAGTCTATTCCACGTCGGCTGTCGCATTGCCATCAGTGACGGCGGCTGCGGAGTCCTGGTTCTGAGAGGGATTTGATTAGCTCTAACGGGAAAGCCTTTCTTCCTGACCGTAACCTGAACGGTCGATAAACTCTACGCAAAATGGTCATCGGAAGTCAAACGGAAAACATGCGAAGACTCGATGTGAGCGAAGGCGTCGGGACGGTTTTGCCTTCGCCGCGCCGCGTGTGCTAACCTGTCCGGCTTAAAACCGAAGCGTTTTTCTCGCCTTACGAGCTTTAACCTGAAGAGGAGTAATTAAGGAAGAGTATGTCCACATACGCCAACGCCTCGACGGACGGTCGCCCCGCGGGTCGCGTCGTGCAGGTCATCGGCCCCGTACTCGACGTTGAGTTCGACGAAGGCCACCTGCCGCCCATCTACACCGCCCTTCGCGTAACCTCCGAAGGCTTCGACGTGCCGACCCCCATTGACCTTATCGCCGAAGTCGAGCAACACCTCGGCGAAGGCCGCGTCAGAACCGTCTCGATGCAGCCGACCGAGGGCGTCGTCCGCGGCATGACGGCCACGGACACGGGCGGGCCCATTACGATGCCCGTCGGCGAGACGACGCTGGGGCGAGTGCTGAACGTCATCGGCGAGCCGGTGGACAACCTAGGCCCCGTCCGCTCTGCGGAGCGCTACCCGATCCACCGCCACGCGCCGACGCTCGAAGAACAGTCAACCGAGCTTGAGATGTTCGAGACCGGCATCAAGGTCGTTGACCTGATACAGCCTTTCTTGCGAGGCGGCAAGATCGGTCTGTTCGGCGGCGCGGGCGTCGGCAAGACCGTCCTCATCATGGAGCTTATAAACAACGTCGCCAAGGCGCACTCAGGCTTCTCGGTCTTCGCAGGGGTCGGCGAGCGCACGCGCGAGGGCAACGACCTTTTGCGCGAGATGGTCGAGTCGAAGGTCATCAACTTCGGCGAATCGTTCTACGAGAACTACGAAGAGACCGGCACGTTCGACATGACGAAGGTTGACATGAACGCCATCGGCGAGTCGAAGGTCGCGCTCGTTTACGGGCAGATGACCGAGCCGCCGGGCGCGCGTCTTCGCGTCGCGCTCTCAGGTCTGACGGTCGCCGAATACTTTCGCGATCAGGGACTCGACGTGCTCCTCTTCGTCGATAACATCTTCCGCTTCACGCAGGCCGGCTCGGAAGTCTCGGCGCTGCTGGGGCGAATGCCTTCGGCGGTCGGCTACCAGCCGAACCTCGCGACCGAGATGGGCGAATTGCAGGAGCGCATCACCTCGACGCGCACCGGCGCGATCACTTCGATTCAGGCCGTCTATGTTCCCGCCGACGATTACACAGACCCCGCGCCCGCGACCACGTTCGCACACCTCGACGCTGTAACGGCGCTCTCTCGCCAGATCGTCGAACTCGGAATCTATCCGGCGGTTGACCCGCTCACGTCTTCGTCGCGCATCCTCGACCCTAGAATCGTCGGGCAGGATCACTACAACACGGCGCAGGCCGTAAAGCAGGTCTTGCAGCGCTACAAAGACTTGCAGGACATCATCGCCATCCTCGGACTCGACGAGCTTTCGGAAGAGGACAAGCTGATCGTCGCGCGCGCTCGAAAGATTCAGCGCTTCCTCTCGCAGCCCTTCTTCGTCGCCGCGCAGTTCACCGGCCTCGAAGGCAAGTTCGTCAAAGTCGCGGACACCATACGCGGCTTTCAGGAGATCATCGACGGCAAGCACGACGATCTGCCCGAACAAGCCTTCTACATGGTCGGCACAATCGAAGAGGCCCGCGAGAAGGCCGAGCGCATGGCGGCGGAATAAAAGAAAGGATGAAGGATGAAGGCGGAAGGATGAAGTGAAGGCAAAGCTGCGGCAGCAAGGCTTTCATCCTTCATCCTTCCGCCTTCATCCTTTGCTTATATGGCTCTTCAACTCGATGTCATCACACCACAGCGGCGGCTTCTGTCAGAGCAGGTTGACGCCGTGACGGTGCCGGGCGCGGGCGGCGAACTCGGCATTCTGCCCGGACACACGCCGCTCATCTCCGAACTCAAGACGGGCGTGCTCTCCTACACGCAGGGCGCGGAGACGCGCCGCCTCATGGTGTCGGGCGGCTTCGTCGAGGTCAACGACGACCGCGTCTCCGTCCTCGCAGACCTGGCAGAGTTTCCACAGGAGGTTGACGCCGCGCGCGCGCGCGCCGAACGCGACGAGGCCGAGCGTCAACTCGGTGCGTTCACGGGCCAGCCCGAAGAACTCGCCGAAGTGCAGACCCGACTCGAACGCGCTTCCACTCGACTCCAACTCTCGGCGGGCGACTCCGCCCGCTAGAACAACCGACGACATTAGACCCGCCGCAAGCGCCGGAGATTGAAAAGCTCCTCCGCTTGCGACCGCGGCCCATTTCCGATGTTGCACACTTGAAACATTCGCTCGCGCGTGGCATAATGGCAACTCAACGTCGGCAGTTCCGCAAGAGACCGACAAAGGGGGTTTGCTCATGTCACAGGCAGCGCCGGAGAGGGCCGCAAACGTCGTCGAGATGCCGCGCGAGATTTCGGGCGCGGCAACCGTAGAGGATCAACTCGTCGAGTCTTCTTTGCGCCCGCGCACGCTCGAAGATTACATAGGCCAGCCGAAGATCACGACGAACCTCAAGATATTTTTGCGCGCGGCGAAGGCACGGCGCGAGACTCTAGACCACGTACTCTTCTTCGGCCCGCCGGGACTCGGCAAGACCACGCTCTCGCAGATCATCGCGCACGAGATGGACGCGCCTTTGAAGTCCGTGAGCGCGCCGGCAATCGAGCGCGGCGGCGACCTGGCGGCAGTCCTGACGAACTTGCAGGAGGGCGAAGTCCTCTTCATCGACGAGATTCACCGCCTCAAGCCGCAGATCGAGGAAGTTCTTTATCCGGCGATGGAGGACTACCAACTCGACATAATGATCGGGCAAGGCACCGCCGCGCGCTCGATAAAACTCGACCTCCCGAAATTCACTCTGGTCGGCGCGACCACGCGCGCGGGACTCATCACCGCACCTTTGCGCGGTCGCTTCGGGATAACTTTTCACCTCGACTTCTACTCGCAGAAAGACCTTGAGATCATCACGCACCGCTCGGCTGAAATCCTCGGCGTCGAGATCGAATCGTCCGGCGCGAACGAGATCGCGCGCCGCGCGCGCGGCACACCGCGAATAGCGAATCGTCTGCTCCGGCGCGTGCGCGACTACGCGGAGGTCGAGTACGACGGTCGCGTAACGCGCGAGGTCGCTCGCCGCGCTTTGGACGAGATGGAGGTTGACCGCTTCGGGCTTGACGAGATTGACCGGAAAGTTTTGACGACGATTATCGAGAAGTTCGACGGCGGCCCGGTCGGGGTGGGGACGATCTCGGCCTCGATCAGCGAGGAGCGCGAATCAATCGAGGAGATAATCGAGCCGTACCTCATACAGATAGGCTTCCTCAACCGCACGCCGCGCGGTCGCGTCTGCACGCCCGCGGCCTACAAGCACATGGGATTCGCGCCGCAGAAGGGGAGCAAGAAATGAGTAGCGGTCAGCAGCCAGCTAAAACTTTTCGCCTTGACGAACGCCGCGTTAAGTCTCAGCCGCCTCCGCCGTTTCTTAAAGCTGAAGGCTTGAGTGCTGACCGCTGACCGCTTCAAAAGGTTTCGGCCCCGTCGCATGACATGAGGGGTCGGAAAGCGCCGGGCGGGCGCGACGGAGGATCGGGAGCCTCTGTCGTCGCCCGCCTCGGTGTATTCGGATTCAGGGGTTTGTCCGCGGACTCGTCGTAGCGGGCGCGTCCGGCTTGAAGTCGAGCGTTACGTCAACCGTGTGCTTGTCGCGGTCGGGCGTGAATTTAGCGCCGACCTTGAGCGGCGGCAGAGGGCGGCCTTCGTGAACCGAGTCCTTTACGAACTCAGGCATAACCTTCTTGACGAACTCGTCGGGGTAGCCCTCGTCGAACGCGTCGCCGTGGAGCAGACGCCAGCGACCGCGCAGGTTGTTCGCGTCCACCTCGGAGAGTCCGTTGATCGTTAAATCGCCCATGTGGTACTGCGGGCCTTCGGCGATCTGGAAGCGGTAGGCGACGCTGCGCGCGCCGTCGTCGAAGTCCTGCGCGGCGCGCACGCCCGCTTCGAGATAGCCCTTTCGCCCGTAAGCCTTCCGCACGGCGCGCAATCCCTTCTCGATCTTGACGACGTTGGCGATCTCGCGCTGCTTCATGCCGAGCGCGGCGTCAAGCTCCTGCGTCGTGAGCGACGCGTTCCCCTCCCAAGCCGCCTTGTCCCAGACGTAGACCGCGCCCTCGTCAACGTAGAAGGTTACGCCCACGCCTTTCTCACAGTCGGCGGTGCTGTCGGGCTTAGCCTTGGGCGGCGAGAAGGCCGCGCGCAAATATCCGCGCTCGCGGTAGAGCGGGAGCAGGTTCGACTCGACGAAGCCTTCGACGAAGTCGCGCGAGTAGTCGTTGTCGAAGATGCCGCCGGACTTCTGCACGAGCATCTCTTCGGGGACGGCGCGCGCGCCGACGTAATTGATCTTGCAGACGCGCAGTCCCGGCCCCTTTACGCTGTAGAGGTGTTCGACCTTCCGCCCCGTCACGTCGGAAGAGAGGTTGTACTCGACCGTGCCCTCGATCTTGTGCTCGTTCAGGAGGTCTTGGAGAGCCTGCTTGATCTGCTCGGTGACGGTTCCGGCTTCGGGCGCTGTGCCGTCGAAGAAAGAGATTTTGCTTTTGACAGCCGCGTTCAACTCGTCGTCTGTGAACCAGACGAAGTTGTCGAAGGCGACGGGCAATCCGCCTTTCGGCTCGACAACGGTGAAGGTGACGACGGCCTTGTCGGTCTTGCCCTTTATCTGGTAGCTCAGGTTCTGAAAAAGGCCGGACGCGAGCAGGCGATTCGCGGCGGCGTCAACGTCGTCAATCGTCACGCTCTGTCCCGCCTGAAGTCCGCTCTTCTCAAGCGCGTCCGACTCCTTGATCTTCTCAAGCCCCTTGAACTCGACGCGGTCGAGTTTCAGAGTCTGCGTCTGCCCTTGCGGCTGCTGCGCTTGAGCATTCGAGCAGATTATGAGGCCGACGAACACCGCGAAGAATAGCGCGCGCACAACACACGCCGACATCCAACGTTGAGAGACAAAACGACGAGGGGCAAAACAAGACACGAGGTTTCTCCATTCGATGATGAGATTCCGACGGGGAGCTACGAAGATTTTAACAGCTTCATGCAGCCGACCGAAACGCAAAAGAAGTGATGAGTGATGAGTGATAAGAAAGAGCAAGCCGGATTTTCTCATCACTCATCACTCATCACTTCTTAACTCATCACTCATCACTCATTACTCATCACTTCTTCACGGCTTCGACTCACGAATCCGCGCGCGCATCTCGCGGACGGCTTCAGACAAGCCTGTGAGGACGGCGCGGGCGATGATGTTGTGGCCGATGTTGAACTCAGTGATTTCGGGGATGGCGGCGACCTCCGAAACGTTCCGGTACGTGAGTCCGTGTCCTGCGGCGACGTGCAGGCCGTACTGCGCGGCGAGCACGGCGGCCTCGCGCAGACGTTGAAGTTCGGCGACGGCGCGAGCGCGCCCCTCGGAGTGAACGGCGCGCGCTCCGAGCGTCGAGTCGGAATAGACGGAAGTGCAGAGTTCTATCTGCTGCGCGCCGGCGTTGTGCGCGGCCTCGATCTGCCGTGCGTCGGGGTCAATGAAGAGGCTCACAAAGAGTCCCGCTTCGCGCAGGCGGTCAACCGTCTCGCGCACGAGGTCGAAGTTCGCGGCGGCGTCCAATCCGCCCTCGGTCGTTATCTCGCCGGGGTTCTCCGCGACCAGAGTCACGGCGTCGGGGCGCGCATCCGTCGCGACCGCGATCATCTCTTCGGTCGCGGCCATCTCGACATTCAGATACGTCTTGACCGTGCGGCGCAACGCGTAGAGGTCTTCGTCCTGTATGTGCCTACGGTCGCCGCGCAGATGCACGGTGATGCCATCCGCGCCCGCCTCCTCGCACATCAACGCAGCCGCCACAACGCTCGGCTCCGGCGCGCGCCGAGCCTGACGGACTGTCGCCACGTGATCAATATTGACGTTGAGTCTCGCTGTCATAACACACGCCCAATGCCAGAAGTCACAGCCAACAGCTTCAACTTTCTTGGTGGTCGAGATTGCACTCGCCCATCTGTTCTTAAATCCTCTGTCCGGCTAATTCAGGCGGCACGTCGCTCTCGATTTCGTCGCCGTCGCCCGCGAGCGAGCGTTGGTCTTTGACGCGGGCGGCAGCTTCGCGTGCGCGGGCGATTGCCGAGTCGTAGAGGCCGCGGCGTGCGTTTTGGCGAATCTGTCGGAGTTCGCCGAATCCTTGTAGTCCGCCGCGGAAGCTGACCGAGCCGCCCGCAACGTCGTTCCAGCGCACAGGGTATTCGAGCATCCGAAGACCCGCGCGGTGCGCGATGAAGAGTAGCTCTACGTCGAAGGCGAAGCGCTCGACGAGCGCGCCTTCGACTACGGGGCGGCACACGTCCATGCGGAAGGCTTTGAAGCCGCACTGCGTATCCTTGAAGCGCATCCCTGTGAGCGCGCGCATCATCAGGTTGAAGATTCGTCCGCTCTGCTCGCGCGTCCAAGGCTGGTGCGTGCCTATAAGTCTCCGGTCGAGCGCGCGCGAGCCGAGGACGATGTCGTACTGGCCTGAGCGTATCGGCTCGACGAGCTTGGGCGTCTCAGTTATCGGCATCGAGAGGTCTGCGTCGAAGAATGCGGCGACCGTGTTTCGAGCCGCGAGAAGACCCGTGTGGACTGCGTGCCCTTTGCCACGGTTCGGCTCGACGCGAATGACGCGGCCTTCGACTCGCCCGGTTGCGCTCGCGCCGATGACCTCTTCGGCGACGCGGCTCGTGTCGTCCTTCGAGCCGTCGTCAACGACTATGACCTCGCCGCCGCCGGGCTGCTCGCCGAGATACGCAAGGATTTCGCGCAGGGTCTTTCCGATGCGCGCCGACTCGTTGTAAGCGGGGATGACGATTGAGAGGGATGAAGACATCTGACCTCGGAAACTCTTTCGTAAATTTCGGACGCTCGGCGGACGCTCGCGGCCTTCACACTCTGCGCTCGAATATAACATGGCCGACGCGGGCGATGCCCGTCGCTGCGCGGCCAGGAAAACAAGCGAGCCGGAGAAGACCGGCTGCTCCTATCGGAGAAGACCGGCTGCTCCTATCGGCTGTGCCTCGGCGCGCGTACGGTGGTAAAATTATCTCTCCCCTAGAAACGCGGGAAGTTCAAGCGAGGTTCGGGAGCAGGCAATGAGCAGAAGGACTTTTCTACGCATCACGGGCGCGACGATCATCGTCGCCGCCACGCTCGCGGGCGGCATCTACGGCAGCCGCGCGTTCACGCAGCAGGCCGACACGGGCGCGCAGCGCATCGAGTCGGCCTACACCGAGGCGCTCTCCGTCATCGCCGACAACTACGTCGAGCCGGTTGACTACTCGAAGGCCAACGAAGCAGCGATTCAGGGGATGCTCTGGACGCTCGACCCGCACTCGAACTTCTTCTCGCCCGAAGAGTACCAGCGGCTCATGCAGGATCAAGAGTCGCGATTCTCCGGCATCGGCGTCTCAATCCTTAGACACCGCGACGGCGTTTACGTGCAGACGCCTATCGAGGGCACGCCCGCAGCGCAGGCGGGCTTGCGTTTCGGCGACCGCATCGTAGAGGTTGACGGCAAGGACGCTCGCGATTGGACGACGCCCGAAGTCTCGAAGGCCGTGCGCGGCCCCGAGGGCGAACCCGTGACGATCAAGGTTGAGCGAGCCGGCAGTCAGGCCCCGCTCTTCTTCACGATCAAGCGCGGCAGCGTCCCGCAGCCCTCGATCCGAAACGTCTACATGATTCGCCCCGGCGTCGGCTACGTCGGACTCACGGGCGGCTTCACGCAGACGACCGCCGACGAACTCGCTTCGGCGCTTGAGACTCTTAGCGCACAAGGGATGCAGCAACTCGTCCTCGACCTTCGCGGAAATCCGGGCGGCCTGCTCGATCAGGCCATAAGGGTCGCCAGCCACTTCATCGACCGCGGAAAGACCGTAGTCTCCGTCCGCAGCCGCGACGCCGGCAACAACTACGAGTATAAGAACACGCTCTACGATCCGGTCAACTATCCGCTCGTCGTGCTGACGAACGGCAACACGGCTTCGGCGTCGGAGATCGTCGCGGGCGCGGTTCAGGACTACGGCCGCGGGCTGATCGTCGGCGAGACGACCTTCGGCAAGGGACTCGTGCAGAGGATTTTCAACCTGCCATACGGCGCTGGACTGACGTTGACGACCGCGCACTACTACACGCCCTATGGTCGCCTGATTCAACGCTCCTACGCGAGCGGCTCGCTCTACGACTACTACAACCACGAGAGCGCCGGAGACGTGACGGGCCCGGCCCCGCGCACGCAAACCAACCCTTCGACGCCCGTTGCGCCAAACTCGACGCTCGTGCAGCCGACGCCTGCCCCGACGCCCGCGCCGACGCCTTCGGGGCCGCCGGTTCACACGGCGGGAGGCCGTGTCTTCTACGGCGGCGGCGGCATTACGCCCGACTATTTTGTGAAGCCGCTCGAAGTCGCGACGCCCGTGCGTGCTCGAATCTACGAGGAGGCGTTCTACTTCTCGCGCCTGCTTCTCGGCGGGCAGGTCGCCGGACTTGAGAACTATCGGGTCAACGCCGAGCCGCAGTTCGACCGCGCGCCGCGCGCCACCGACTCGCCCGTCAACGACAAGGTAGTCGCAGCCTTTCTCGACTTCGTAAAGCACGACCCGCAGGCCGGTCTATCGCAGGCGCAGGTTCAACGAGACATCGAGTACGCGAAGCTTCGCATACGCGAGAACCTCGTCAACGCCGCATACGGCGGCGACGCGGCAACGCGCTTCCTCCTCGACGGCGACCCGCAGATGATTCGCGCGCTCGAACTCTTCCCCGAAGCGAAGGCGCTCGCCGCGAACGTCGCGGGGAAAGCGGCGTCCGAGTGAGTCGAAGCGACGAAGCACGGATGCGTGCCGGTGCTTCGATGAAGAGAGAGGCGCGGCTCTACGGCGACGAATGACGCCTGACGATTTACCGAAGAGACTAATCATGCGGGCGCTGGCGATGCTTCTACTGCTCGCCGCGCCCGTCGTCTCGTGCGCGCAAGTCCCGCAGTCGAACCTGACGTTCACGGGGAAAGACTCTTTCAACGTTCCGTTCGAGTTGGTTGACAACCGCATATTCGTCGAGGTGTGGCTCGACGGGCGCGGCCCGTTCAAGTTCATACTCGACACGGGCGGAGGCTCTGCTCTGTCGGTCGAGACGGCGAAGCGAATCGGCGCGGAGCGCGGGAGCGAAGTCCGTGGAAGCGGCGCGGGCGAGTCGGTCGTCACGGCATGGGAGACGAGCGTCGCCGAAACCAGAATCGGCGGCCTCGCGCTCAAAGCTCAGGGCTACACCGTCTATGACTTCTCCGACATGAGGCACGTCTTCGGCTCACAGATGTTCGACGGCGTCATCGGCCTCCCGGTCTTCTCTCAAACGGTCGTCCGCGTTGACTACGAACAAAAACTCCTGACCTTTACGAAGCCTTCGAGCTTCGCCTACAGAGGCGCGGCCACGCCCGTACCGTTTGAGCTTGAGAGATTCCTGCCCATCGTGCGCGGCGAAGTTGACGGCATCAGTGCGCGCTTCGGACTCGACACGGGCGACCGCTCGGCGCTGACGCTCAAGAGTCCCTTCGTCGCGCAGTACAGGCTGCGCGAGAAGTACGCGCCGAAGGTCGAGGCCGTGACGGGATGGGGCATCGGCGGCCCCATCCGCGCGCAGGTCGTGCGCGTGAGTGATTTGAAGTTCGGCGTCGTCGAGATCAGAGAGCCTTTGACGCGACTTTCATCGCAGAAGGCGGGCGCGTTCGCATCGGGCGACGTGGCTGGCAACGTCGGCGGCGCGATACTCAAGCAGTTCACCGTAACGTTCGACTACGGCAGACGCCTTCTCTACTTCGAGAAGAACTCTTCATACGGTCGGCGCGACGCTTACGACCGCGCGGGGCTTTGGCTCAGCCGGAGCGAAGACGGGCGCTCGTTCGAGGTCTTCGATGTCGTCGAGGGCGGCCCGGCGGCGGAGGCCGGACTCAAGGCCGGCGACCGCGTCGTCGCCCTCGACGGCGTGAGCGTCGAGAGCCTTCAACTCATCGACGCGCGCGAAGAGTTGAAGGACGCGAGCCGCAAGAACGTGCGGCTCACATTGCAGGACGGCACACGCACGCGCGAGGTTGTAGTCACGCTCAGAGATTTAGTCTGAACTTCACACATGAGAAAGCGGAGAGGCCGGGCGCGAAAACGTCCGGCCTCTCCGCTTTGAATAACTCTTCGCCCGGCTATCTTCCCGCGCCCGGCGCACGCCTCCCGCGTTTGGCGCGCGGCGTCGCCGGTTGTCCGATCAGAGGCTCGGCATGGCCGTCGGCGAGCGCGCGGCCCTGCTCGATGCTCGTGACGGGGACGACGAACTTTGTCCGGCGCGTGACGCTTGAGAGCATCTGTTGGAGCGTCGCGTCGTCAACCGCCGAGTCGTCAACGCCGCTCGTCTTCAACTCGTCGCGCAGACGCGCGACGGTGTTCGTGCCGCGGTCGTAAACGTCCGGGTAGATGTAGAGCACACGGCCTTCGACGACGAGCGTGTCGTAGTTGATGTCGAACTGAAGCGGCGAATCAAGCCGCGCGATGAGAGTCTTAGTCCCGGCCTTCGCGCGCTCGATCTGCGCTCGCGTGACGGGCAAGCTCCGCGCGGCGACGATCTTCTCCGCGAGGTCGTACAAGTCCGACCGGAGCATTCGCACGCAGCCGTGCGAGACGAGGTTGCCGAGGTCTTTGGGGCCTGCCGCCTGATGAATCAGATAAGCGTCGCCGAGCGGAATCTTAACCTTGCCGATTGGATTGCGCGGATCGCCGGCCCTGATTACTTCGCCGGGGCGCACGCCCTTGTGCGTTCCGACCCAGTCGCTCGCGGGCGGAATCCACGCCGGGTTCCAGATGATCTCCTCTGCCTCGCGGTCGCCGATGTAGATCGGATACTCCTTCATCCCGACTCCGATTGTGTACGACTTGACCTCCCTGCCGTTCTGCCAGAGCGTCAGGCGAAACGAAGGCACGTTGAGCGTGAGTTTTATGTCGGGCTGGCCCGGCTCGAACTCCGCCCGTTCGATGTGGCCGCCCGTGGTTCTATCTTCGCGCTCCGACTCGAAGCGGTCGTAGCGTATGAAGCTCTGCTGCTGCTGACCTAAGCCCACGCGCGCCGCAAACGGCGCGAGCAACATCGACGCGAGCGCCGACGCTTTAAGAATTCTACTTGCGAACATGAGTGCCTCTCTCTCCGAAGAAAAACTCCCGCGCGCGCGGCGAGAGGGAGAGCGGCGCGCGGGCTTTGGAAAATCGAACGGGGGCCTTCGGGGTGTTTAAGTTATCCGACGAAAAGGCCGCCTCGCGCAAGTCGAGACCGGGAACCGCGTGCGCGAGTCGCGCGGAGGGCTTGCCGCGTCAGAAGCCTATGAGGTGGAAGTAGAGCAGCGCGGCCTGCACGACGCCGATGAAGAAGCCGATGGCGAGGCCGAAGAGTTCGATGGTTCGGAGATGATGCTTTGCGACCGAGAGCACGAGGTCTTCGAGCTTCTTGATCGGGTAGCCCGAAACCTTCTCGCGCACGATGCCGCCGATGTCGAACTCTGCTATGGCGGCGGGCAGACGCTCGCGCGACGCCGCCTCGATCCGGTCGGCGAGCGCGGCGGAAGCGCGTCGAACCTTCTCTTCGGGGATGAGGTCGCCGACGCGCCCGATGGGCAAGACCAGAAGCTTTTCGACCTGCGCCGCCAGTATCGAGTTGATCGTGCGCGCCGTCTCTTCGCGCGAGAGCACACCCATCAGGCCGCGCGCGAGAAAGCTTTTCAACTGCTCGGCGGAGTCGGGGCGCGCGTGCTCCAACAGCGCGCGAAGGCTGTGCGGCTTGAGGCGTTGGAGCGCGTCGGTCGCGTAGGCCGAGACGGAGGTTGAAAGCTCGCGGCTTCGCGCGACGGAGAGTATGCGTCCGGCGATCTGGTCTTTGATCGCCTCCAACTGTTCGGGCGCGACGTTGCCGACGAGTTCGTTGACGGGGCGCGCGAGCACGCCGTCAATCGTCGAGTTGAGGAAGTCCTCGGCCTGACGCTCGAACGCCTCGCCCGAAAGGTATTCGCCGACACGCTTGGGCAGAGTCTTGTTGACGAGGTCGTCTACCTCGCCGTGTATTCGCTCGCGCGAGATGAAGATTTTTTTGAAGAACGAGAGCTGCGTGTAGTAGTCGTCAACCTCGCGCTTGATGAGCGCGCCGATCTGCTTGCGCGTGCCCTTGTTCGTGGCGAGGTCTGTGAGATGCCGGACGACCGGCGGCACCTGACTGTCGATTCGCTCTTTGAGAACGGAGACGGTGTCGGGCGTGAACATCTCGGCGAGCGTCGTGCTGCTGGCGGCGAGTTCGTCAACGCGCGCCGAGACGAACTCTCTCACCTTCGACTCGAAGCCGCGCTCGGTGACGACGCCGCGGAAGCGATTCTCGACGAAGCCCAAGACCTGCTCGAACGTTTCGGGGCTGACCGTGTCGCCGAGCCGCTGCGAGAGAATCTCGTCAACGCGGCGATCAATGAATTGGCCGACGGCCTCCGCCGTCTCCTCGCTTTTCAAGACGCCCGCGATGTGCTCGGCGATGCGTAGTTGCAGCGCCGCGAGCGCGTCGAGCACGGGCGCGCGAACCTGACGTGGGATTGCGTCGAGCGCGGTCGAATAGTTTCGGTCGAGCAGTTCTTCGGTGTACGAGCCGACCAGCCCCTCGACCTTGCGGCGGAAAAATCCCGTCTCGAAGAGCGCGTGGACGACCGTCTCCTGCGAAACCAACTCGTTGCCGACCGCGTTGCCTATAGTCTGCGCGAGCCGCTCGCGGTGTCGAGGGATCATGCCCTGCGGCCAGATGGTGATGCCCAGGACTTTGACGGGCCGGTGCGGTCGAAAGAGCATACGCACGGCGAGCCACGCCGCGCCGTAGCCGTGAAACGTCGCCACGCCGATGATGAATAAAACCTTGAACCAATCGCTGTGGGCGATCTCGTTGACCAAAGGGATGGCGAGCACTCGGCCTCCTCAACCGCTCCGCGAAGTTTTGAAACGGAACGAGTCGAATGCTAAACGCGCCGGGCGGAGCGCGTCAAACGAAAAGGCAAAAGAGGAATGGTCGCGTGCGGTGTCGGCGTGATCGTCCGGGATAGGCGGCGAGTCTTCAGCCTGCGGTTCGCGCAACGGGGCCGCGCTCAGACGCCGCTCGCGGCTGCTCATCCTTTTCGCCCTTCGCCTTTTTACTTTCGCCTTCGGCGACGAGGTCTGCGAGCGCGCATTCAAGGTTCGTGTACATGAACTTGAAATTACTTTCGACGAGTCGTTCGGGCAGACAGCGGCGGCCCGTGAGCGCAAGCTCGGCCTCAGTCCTCAGCAGCAGCGAGCCGGCACGCACGAGCAATGCGGGCACACGCGGACTCCACGGCCGCCTGAGCGCGCACCGAAGCTCGCACATGAACTCGGCGTTCGTCACGGGGCAAGGCCCCGTCGCGTTGAAGACGCCTTCCGCGTCTTCGCGCTCGACCGTCCAAGCGACGAGCCGGCAGAAGTCGCGCACGTGAAGCCAACTGATGTACTGGCGTCCTGAGCCGGTCGTTCCGCCGAGGTAAAACCGCGCGAGCCGCGCGAGCTTTGGAAAAGCGCCGCCGCCGCGACCGAGAACGAAGCCGACGCGGAGCAGGACTTTTCTCGTGCGTGAAAGTTCGAGCGAGTCGAAGGCGCGCTCCCAACGCAAACACACTTCGACCGAAAAGCCCTTGCCGGCGCTCGCTCGCTCGTCGCAGACGCGGCGGCCCGCGTCGCCGTAGATGGCGAGCGAGCCTGCCTGAACGAGAACGCGGGGCGGCTCGGCGCACGCGCGCACGGCGCGGCCTATCGCCTCGACCGAGCCGACGCGCGACTCGACTATCTCGCGCCGGTTCTTCGCCGTGTAGCGACAGTCAACGCTGCGACCCGCGAGGTTGACGACCGCCGCCGCGCCTTCAAGCTCGCGCGCCCAACGCCCGACGCTTCGACCGTCCCATTCGACCTGACGCGAGCGAGCGAAATTTTTTTTGAGTTTGCGCGTGAGGACGACGACTTCGTAACCCGCTCTTGAGAACTCTTCAGCAAGAGCGTGACCGAGGAATCCGCTCCCGCCCGCAAGAACGACTCGCCCCTTCGACATGACTCTCGCCTCCTTCGCGGCTCTCTTCTTCGAGCGCCTTCGCGAAAGGAGTTCATCAATCGTCATGCCGCGCTGAAAATGTGATTGCCTTCTGTGAATCTTCGGTGCAAGGATGTTGGTGTCTCGCAAAAGGCGAGCATGAGATTATGCGTTTAGCAGATTGCGAAGCCCTGCGCGAGATTTGTAGAAGCAGGGCTTGTCTCTGCCACTACAGAATTTTTGAATCGCTTTACTAAATCGCGGCGCTCGGCCTCTCGACCGGATAACCCGCCGCGACCCAAGCGCCCGTGCCGCCTTCGACGTTGTAGAGTTGGTGGAAGCCGAGCGGCTGAAGGATGCTCGTCGCCGCGCTCGAACGATACCCGCCCGCGCAGATGACGGCGACGGGCCGCGAAGTGTCGAGTCGTGCAGCCTCTTCTCTCAAGCGAGCACCGAGCGGCGCGCTCGCGGCCCGCGGCGCGTGGCCCGCGGCGAACTCGGCGGGCCGTCGAACGTCGAGCACCTGAAGGTCTGAATTCTCGTCGAGCATTCGCCGAAGGTCTGCGACCGAGATTTGCGTTACGCCGTCGGTGTCGAAGCCCGCGGCGCGCCAACCCTCCATGCCGCCGCGAAGGTAGCCGCGCACCGACTCGTGCCCGACGCGCGCGAGCCGCATCACGGCCTCGTCAACCTGCTCGTCTGTGTCGGCGACGACGATGAGCGGCGTGCCGAGCGGGACGAGCGCGCCCGCCCACGAAGCGAACTGCCCGCCGAGTCCGACGTTGAGCGCGCCGGGCACGTGACCCGCGCCGAAGTCAGACGCCGCGCGCACGTCGAGCACGATGTAACCCACGTTCGAGTAAGCCGCGACCTGTTGGGCGAGCAGCACCGCGGGCCGTCGAATGTCTGTGAGCGGCGACGCGCCCTCGCGATTTATCTCCGCGTCGGCGGGAAAGTATGCGGGCGCTTCCGGCAGGTCGGCTGTCATCATCAACACGAACTCGTCCTTCGGCATCGGCGCGAGCGCGTAGTTGAAACGCCGCTGCTGACCGATGGTCGAAGAAGTCTCCTTCGAGATGTTGCGACCGCACATCGAACCCGCCCCGTGCGCGGGCCAGACCTCTACCGAATCGTCGAGCTTCAAAAGTTTTTCGTGAAGGCTGTCGTACATCTGCCCGGCCATCGCCTGCGGCGTGTGGCCGCGCGAGCCGGCGAGGTCGGGGCGGCCCACGTCGCCGACGAAGAGCGTGTCGCCCGTCAGAACTTTCTGCGGCGCGTCGGAGACTTCCCGGTCAACGACCAGCACCGAGATGCTTTCGGGCGTGTGGCCCGGCGTCTCAAGAATTCGCAGCGAGACTTTGCCGACTTTTATCTCGTCGCCTTCTCTGACGGCGCGATGTGGGAAGCGCGCGCCGGCCTTCGAGCCGAAGACGATCTCCGCGCCCGTGCGCGCGGAGAGTTCGCGGTGGCCGCTTACGAAGTCCGCGTGCAGATGAGTCTCGATCACGTATTTTATCTTCAGCCCTTGCGCCTCGGCCTCCGCGACGTACTCGCCAACGTCGCGCTGCGGGTCAACGACCGCGGCCTCGCCCTCTGAGCCGACGAGGTAAGAGGCGTGCGCGAGACAGCCGAGGTAGAATTGTTTGAAGTACATGTTCGAGACTCCCCTCGAAGAACGCGTGCGTCCTGTATGAAGACGGAGCCGCAGACGCGCAGAAATTCTTCAGGCCGCGCTCGCGCAGCGGCGGCGCGCGGCTCTCGGGCGAGTGAGGATTCTATTCCTCTTCACTTTTCAGGGCAATTCGCGGTCGCAAGTCTCGCGAAGCGGACGCCCGCCCGAGAGCCGCGCGGCGCGCGGAATGCAGATTGCAAAACCGCATCGATACAGATTGCGAATCAAGAACGGCTGACCTCGTGATAATCTTGATCCGTCATACAAAGAATCGGAGGAATGGACAAAGTGACGAAGTTTTTTTCAAGCAGGCGTTCTGCGCTGCTCGCGTCCGCCGTTGTCCTCTTCGCTGCCGCGTCTGCGAAGGCGCAGGATGCGAACGACGCGCGCGACGCAACGCCCGTCCCGCAAACAGTCTCGGCGCGTCAGGGTCAGGACGCGCAGGCGGGTCAGGCCGCGCCGCAGTCTCATACGACGCGCGCGCCCATGACCGCCGACGAAAAAATCTCGCGCGCGTTCCGCCACGCGTTCCTAAGCCCTGTGCCTTACGCGACGAGCGCGCTCTCCGCCGCATATACCGAGTGGCGCGACGACAAGCCGCCGGGCAAGACGACCGGCGACGAGTTCGCCGACTGGGGTTCGCGCACCGCACGCGACTTCGCGACCGGCAGCACGAAGACTCTATTCGCGTCCGGCTTCTACCCGGCAATGCTACGTCAAGACCCGCGTTACGAGCCTTCGCAGAGCAGGAAGCGCACCCATCGCGCGGCGCATGCCTTGAGCCGTGTCTTCGTAACGCGCGGCGACGGCGGGCGGCTCGAAGCCAACTACTCGCTGCTCGCGGGCGACATGACCGCGAGCGCACTCGCCAACCTCTGGGAGCACGGCACGCCCGACCACGACCGCATCGGCACGGGCCCGACCTTCACACGCTTCGCATGGATGCTCGCGGGCGACGCGATCAATAACCTAGTCTTCAAAGAGTTCGGCCCCGACATCAAGAAAATTTTTAAGCACTGAGAGCAGAGATCGGAAGGCCAGACTTCAGTGCTTGTATGAGACTCGCGCCGCCCGCGACGAAAACGGGCGGCGCGGTTTTAGTTTGCGGCGCGATTTTAGTTTCAGGTTATGCCGCGCGTGAGTTCTGACGGCGTGTGTTTTGGTTCTATTGATGCTGCCGCTTGTGCGCGTGCTGCGCCCGCGGCATGAAGGATGTCGAGAGCGAGGCCGGGTCGCGCGCGGCCTCCTTGAACGCGTCCGCGCCGTCCTGACCCGCGCTCGCAGACCAGACGACGAGCACGGCGCAGAACATCGCGAGCAGCGCGAAGAGCGTCGCGATGCGCGTGAACGTGTAGCGGCCAGAGTTGAGCGCTGCGACGGTCGAGGCGAAAGGCTCCTGCTCGTCAGCCGCAGCCGACGGGCGACGCTCCTGAACGACGTTCCGCTCAAGTATGCGTCTCGCCTCGGACGCGCTCGCGGGGCGGTGCGCCGGGTTCTTCGCGAGTAGCGAGTGCACGGCGAGCGCGAGCGCGCGCGGGAGGTCTGGCCGCAGCGCGAGCAGCGGCGGCGGCTGTGTTGTCGCCTGCTTGACGAGCACGGCGGACGAGAGTTGATCCGTGAACGGCGGTCGGCCCGCGAGCATCTCGTAGAGCAGCACGCCGACGCTGTAGAGGTCGCTCGCCGGGCCGACCCTGTGGCCGAGGCACTGTTCGGGCGACATGTAGCGCGGTGTTCCGATGACGAGGCCGGATTCGGTCGTCGCGTGCGTGCGCGTCACCTCGGTCGAGTCCTGCAAGACCTTCGCGATGCCGAAATCCAGCACGCAGACGCCGCGCTCGTTCAGGATGATGTTCGACGGCTTCAGGTCGCGGTGGACTATTCCGAGCGCGTGCGCCTCTGCCAGCACGTCGCAGATTTCGGCTGCGACGCGGACGGCGCGTTCGGGCGCGAATGTGCCCTCGCGCGCAAGCGTCTCGGCGAGCGTCGAGCCTTCGACGTACTCCATAACGATGAACGGGCGACCGTCGGCCAGATGGCCCGCGTCGAAGATCATCGCGGCGCGCGTGTGCTTCAGGCGTGCCATCGTCCGCGCCTCGCGCATGAAGCGCTCGGCGACTTCAGGGTGCGCGGCGAACTCCTGCTTCAGTATTTTGATTGCTACGGGGCGCTCAAGGCCGAGGTGCGAGGCGCGGTAAACCGTGCCCATGCCGCCCCTGCCGATCTCGCATTCGACGCGAAATCGCCCGGCGATTATCTGGGGGGTGTCCATCTGCTAACCCTCTCGTTCGGGAAAGAAGGCTCGACGCCGAACAACCGCCCGCGTCCCTTATCCACTCGCGAAGCGGTGCGGCTTCGAGAGAAGAAAGAGGCGGCGGCCTTTCGGCGCTCGTGCAATTTAAACGGGGCTGTCGTTCCGGTTTTCTTGGGGAGAAGAACCCTCTTCGCGAATCCGGCGCTTCCGAGACGACCGGACAGGCCAGAGTTTAGCACTTTTGCGCGGGCGCGCAAGCGTTTTCCGTCGCGCCCGTCAGCCGTGCGCGGCGACGCGGCGCGGTCTTCGCCGCGCGAGCCTCGTCGAAAGAAATCTCAACATTTGAAGCGCCGCGCCCGTCGCGCAAAAGCCCCAGAGAAGGCCGGTGACGAGACGGCGCGCGTTGTTGCCGTCGCCGTGCGTGACTACGGCTTGGAGCACGTCGAGCGGGAGAAGGAGAGAGAGAAGGATGCAGACGACGAGCGGCGGAATTCTCTTCCCGGCCACGAGCCAGAAGAAGAGCGCGAGCGCGCCGAAGAGTATCCCTGTGCAGCGCCAGCACAGAGGCATCTGCACGCCGAACAGGTGCGGAGAACGCGCGGGGAGTTGCTGGCAGAACCAACTCCCCGCGTACATCAGCGCTCTGTAAATCAGCGACACGAGCTTCTAAGTCCTCGCGTGCGTTCGACCCGCCCGCCGAATTATTTGAAGAGCAGCGGCTGGAACTGTCCGCCCGAAGCCTTCGCCGCCTCGTCCCAACTGTGGATCGCCGCGGCCACGTTGATGAGCGGCATCACGATGAAGAGGCAGAACCCTATGAAGACGAACGACAGGATCGTCGCGATGATGACGTAAACAATCGTCGCGCCGAAGATGCCGAGTCCGAGTCCGGCCTTTCCGGGCACGAACAGAAGACCTATGCCCGGCAGAAACAGGCTTACGATTGCGGGCACGGCCGGGTGCATCGGCTGGCTGCCGCCGATTGCGGGCTGCTGGTAGCCCTGCTGCTGCGGCGGGTTGTAAGTCGGGTAGGACGATTGCGGGGGAGTCGGCGGAGTGTAGCCGCCGGACTGGTAAGACTGCTGCGCCTGCTGCTGTCCGAGGTCTCCGCTCTGACGCCAGGATTCGGGGGCGGGGGCGGCGGGCAGGGTCGTCCCGCACTTGACGCAGAAGCGTGTGCCTTCGACGTTGTCGGCTCCGCATGAAGGACAAGCGATCATGTTTCTCTCCTTTAAGACTAAATCTTCTGACGCCGGCCTGCGGCGCGGCGTCGCTTGAATTCAATTTGTCACGGCAAAAAATTTCGGGCCAAGCCGGAAGTATTTTCCAAAATGGCAAGCTCAAAAAAAGCTCGGCGCGTGGCGACAAGTCTTTCTCACAAACGGCGGAAAAAGTAAAGGCCACGCGAAGTGACAAGTGATAGGTGATGAGTGATGAGAAAAGCAAACAGTTTTTCTCATCACTCATCACCTATCACTCGTCACTCGTATTCGGTATCCAGAAAGTCTGCCCTCGCTCTTCGACGTGGCGCAGGCCGCGCGCGGGAAGTTCCGACTCTTCGAGGCCGAGGTAGGTGAAGTGCGGCAGGTCGCTCAGAACCGTCTGAAACCATCCGCGGCGTGCGAGCACGTTGCGCGCGCGCGCGTCGGCGAACTCCGCTGCGTCGAAGGCGAGCATCGAGAGGTGCTGCGACGCGCCGGGCGCTGCGACCGAGCGCAGGATGCTTTTCTTAAAATCCTTGCTGAAGAAGATGCCGCGGGCTTCGAGTTCGATGACCGCCGCGACCTGCTCGCGCAGAGCCATGCCGCGCACGCGCGCCGCTTCCTCTTCAGCGAGACGGCCTTCGGCGCGCCAGTGTTCGAGCGCAGGGTCGAAGCGCGAGTGCCAGAGCCGCATCGTGTCGGCGAAGCCGCGCCGCCCGGCCTCGCTCCCGCCGCGCGGCGTGATGTCGAGTCCGAGCGCGCGTGCGTCTTCGCGCGCGCGCAGCAGAGCCTCCATCGCCGCGGGCTGAAGCTCGACCGTCGCGCCGCCCAGAGTCTCCGAGCGCCAACCGGCCTCGCTCTGAAAACTCTCGACCGCAGCCTCGCTCTCGAAGACGCACGAAGGCGGAAGACTCACGCCCTCGGCCACGAACATCGCGCCGTACTCTTCGACGACGCGTTGCGCCACGCGGTCGCCCTCCCCGCAGAACTCTTCGAGACTCAGGCCGCGCCGCGCGAGCGCGCGTCCGAGCGTGTCCCGAAATCTCTCCCCCGCACCCTTGTCTATTGTCTCTCCCGCGCCCATGCTTCTGCCGTTTGTCTCTCCCGCGCCCTTGAGTTTAGGATGAGAAATTAACACGGACGCACGGAAGCGGCGAGGCGCGCGATTGAATCGGCTTAAAAAATTTCAGGACGCTCTGGCTACGTACCGCAGGCACGGGTGGCGACTCGTGCGCGTGCTCGCGCGCGCGGAGACGCTCGAAGAGTTGCGCGAGTCGTCGCGCGGCGCGGCGGATGAAGTCGCGCCGGCCGGCGAGTCGTTTGAAGAGGCGCGCGCCGGGTCGGGCGCGGCGACGTTCGAGGGCGTCGCGGTCGTCGAGTCTGAGGTGGACGCGATGTGGTTCACGCGGAAGGCTGCGGGCGGGCGCGAGGCTTGGGAGTTGCGACTCGTCTCCGAAACGCCTTACGCGCTGTTCGAGTTGTTCGAGCCGGACGAGACGGAGGAGGATCGCGAAGACGTTCGCCGCGAGATGGAGGCGCGCCTGCGCGAGTACGCCGCGCCCCGCAGCGACGCCCGCGAAGCGTGAGCCGCAGACGCCCGGTTCGGCCCCTTGGTTATTTCTGTCTCCCCATCTTCACAGGGATCGACAACTGCTGGCCGTCGCGCATCACGACGACGTTGACGATGCCGCCCGGCGTGGCCGCGCCGGCGCGGTAGCGAAGGTCGCCCGCAGTCCGAATGGGCTTGCCGTCGAACTCCACAACTATGTCGCCTTCCTTCAATCCCGCGATGTCGGCGGGGCCGTTGCGCTCGATGTCGGTTAACTTCACGCCGTAGATGTCTGAGTTCGGCAGGCGCACGCGGTCGTCGTCGTCGAAGTCAACGTCGAGGACGCCGCGGCCTCCCGGTCGCTGCTTGAGCGTGTCCATGCCGTGGAAAGTCTCACCGGCTGCGGTCGTCAACGTCGTGCTCTTCGTCTCGCCGTCGTGGATATAGACGACGGGGACGGCCTTGCCCTGCGGCGTGTCGGCGATCAGCTTCTTCATATCGTCGCCGCTGTTGACGGGCTTGCCGTCGAAGCTCTTTATGATGTCGCCGCCGACAAGCCCGGCACGTTCGAGCGAAGAGTCCGGCCCCGCGAGTCCGCGTATGAACGCGCCGCCTCCTTCGGCGTTGTCGTAGGCGTCGGCCTCGTCCAGCAGGGATGTCGCCGGGGCGTTATGCTTATGCACGCCGCCGTTGCCGCCGCCGGATATGCGAAACTTCATCGGAAGAACTCCGGTGCTCATCAGCACTATCGCCAGAATCATCCAGATCATCCAGTTCCAGCGTCTCGGCCTGCACGCGTTCACCCAAGACCATGAAGAGGCGTCGGGCAGCCGACCGTGTGAAGGCGTGCCGGGCGGCGGCTGTTGAAGCGGCGCGCGCCCCCAGGTCTGGCGCGAGGCGAACGGGTCTGTCGCAGCCGACGGCGAGGCGACGCGCGCCGCGCCGGGGTCGAGACGCTGCGTCGCGACGTACTCCTCGACGCCCTCGCCCAGACGGTAGCCGCACATTCGGCAGAAACGCAGACCCGCGACGAGCGTCGCGCCGCAGCTAGGGCAGTTGACCGTACCCGCGTTCTCAGCCCGCATCCCGACTTCTCTGTTTTCGTTCATCATAATTTTTAACTTGGTCGCGCGCTTACCTTCGCGTCCTCTCGCCGGCGTGTGTTATGAATATACGCCTGTCGGAGCGCCGCGGTTGCATACTCGCCGCCGAAGGACCTAGACTCGTCGCGTTAAAGTCATCGGCGGCGCGATATTTTGTCCCGCGCGGCTCGAACGCGCAAGCGCCCGGCGGAGAGGCACAGCGCGTGCCCTACGAAGCGGGCGGTGGTCGGGCAGTGAGCGGTTGATAAAGATTCGAGCGACGCCCGTCCGCACCGAAACCACTGCTCAAGACTCGACCGACCGCCGCCCACTGTTTCATCGCCCGCTCGTGAAGGAGAACCGAAGTGGAAGTGACCAAAGCCCTCGCGGCACTACAGCCGCTCTACGGGAAGGACAACGTCGAGATCGTCACGGAGACGGGCGTGCGCGTGCGCGGTCTCGTCCGCAGCCTCAAACAGACGCAGGCGCTCACACGCCCCAGCGTCAAGATCGAACGCCCCGACGGCGAAGTCGTCAAGATTCCCTTCTCCGCCATCACCGAAATCATCGACCACAATCGTTAAGTAGTTTTCAGTTTTGAGTCTTCAGTTTTCAGCCAGCGGCTTTCAACTGTGTTCCATCGCTCGTTCTGGCCGTCGCGGCAGCGACGTGGACTGGAAACTCAAAACTGAAAACTGAAAACTATGATTGACCTCTCAAAAATCCGCTGGCGCACGACGAGACACGAAGGGATACATCTTTGCTTCCTTCGGCGCGACGAAGCGACGGGCGACTCGACCGTGCTCATACGAATGGAGCCGGGGAGTTCGTACCCGGCGCACCGGCACGTCGGCGTCGAAGAGGTCTTCGTACTGCAAGGAGGCTACGCGGACGCGCGCGGGGCGCACCGCGAAGGCGACTACGTTATGAACGAAGCAGGCTCGGCGCACGCGCCGAAAGCACTCGAAGAGACCGGCGAAGACTGCGTTATGCTCGCCGTCGCCCGCGGCGGAATCGAGACGCTTAAAAGTGATGAGTGATGAGTGATAAGAAGTCTGATGTGTTCTTATCATCCATCATTCGTCCCGGCTTTTGTGCTCGTCACTCGTCAACGCTTTTGTTATAGTATCGCCGTTCGGCCCAAGCCGGGCCGGGGGAAGAGTTTTTGAGCATGACGATTGAAGATTTCGGCGCGCGCGTGGTGAGCGTTTGGCAGGGCCTGAGGCCCGCGACGCGCAGCCTCGTCGAGCGCGCGCTGTCGGCTGCCGCGGTGACGCAGCGCGCCGACTCGGCCTACGACGCGCGCTCGGAGTGGGAGTTGAGCCGGTTGCTGGCCGCGCTCGACGAGCGCGCCGCCGAGAAGGGTGGCGGCGCACTGAACGCGGATCAGTCGCGCGAACTCGACCGCGTCGCGGAGACCTGCGCGCGCGTCCTGCGCAGCGGTGCCCGCTCGGCCGAGGTCTTCGCGCAGTTGCTCGAACGCGCGCTGCGCGCGAAAGATTACGCGCGCATTGACGCTATCGCCGACGTGATGACGGCCCGTCTCGCGCCGAGCGAGTTGTGCGAGATGGCCCGGCACGCGAACCCTGCGGTGCGCGCCGTAGCGCAGGAGGCGATGCTGCAACTGCCGACCTCCGTCCTCGTCGCGCTGCTCGGCGATCCCGTGGACGCCGAGGTCGCGCGCGCCGCGCTCGAATCGCAGGCGGACGAGTACGAGTCCGAAGAGGCACGCTTCGTCGTCAGCGCGCTCGAACAGGTTGACTCGGACGAGGAAGATTTCTAACGAAGGCTTCAAGGAAAAGCAAAAAATAAAGAGGACGAGCGGCCTGCTGCTCGTCCTCTTTATTTTTTGTCTTTTGCGTCTGCTTTATTCGCTACCGATCTTGTTTAGCCGCTCGACGATCTGTTCGATGAGCCAGTTCGGCGTGGAGGCTCCGGCGGTGACGCCGACGCGCGACGCGCCGTTCAGGTCTTCGGGGTTTATCTCGTCGGGCGTCTCGACGAGAAAACTTTTCTCGCACTGCTCCTTGCAGACCGAGAGCAGCTTCAGGCTGTTCGACGAATGCTTGCCGCCGATGATGTAGAAGGCGTCAACGTGTCCGGCGAGTGCACGCGCCGCGTCCTGCCGGTCGCGTGTCGCCGAGCAGATGGTGTTTACGACCTGCGGCTCGCTGTCGGCTCTGTCGCGCACGGCGTCTGCGACTTCAAGGAAGGTGCTCAGTTTCAAAGTCGTCTGCGAGACGACGAGCGGCGCGTGAAGGCGTGGAAGCTCTGCGACCTCGCTCGCGTCGCGGACGACGTGTGCGCGCGTCGGCGCGTAGCCCTTCACGCCTATCATTTCGGGGTGATCCGGGTTTCCGACGACGACAACGTCGCGCCCCTCGGCTGCGGCGCGCTCGGCGAGTTTCTGAACCTTCGTGACGAACGGGCAGGTCGCGTCAATCACGCGCTCGGCGCGGGCTTCGAGGTCACGCTGGACTTCGGGCGTAACGCCGTGCGCGCGTATGACCGCAGTCTCGCCCGCGGAGACTTCGGCGGGCGCATCTATCGTCCGCACGCCACCGGCTTCGAGCCGCTCAATCTCCTGCGTGTTGTGGATGAGGGGGCCGAGCGTGCGAACCTTCGCGCCTTCCGAGAGCGCACCCTCGACCATCTCCACGGCGCGCTCGACGCCGAAACAGAAACCGTACTCTTCAGCCAGCAGAACTTGCATAAGAAGCTTTCAGCGGCCAGCTTTCTCTCTTCCGGAGCCTTCACGCTTTTACGAGTCTCAAGTCGCATGACTCATAAAAGCGGAATGCTGAAAGCCGAGCGTTTTACAAAGGCTCCGGCCCTTCGGCGGCCGTCGTCGTTTGCCTCTCGGCGGATCGCTGCTGCCACTCCTCGCGCAGCCAGTCGGCGGCGGCGAGGCTCACGTCAATCCACTCGATGTTCTTCTCGGCAAACCAACGCACGCCGCCCCAGAAATTTTTCTCGAACTCGCCCAACTTGTGTGCCGCGTCGAGCGGCAGTACAGCGAACGACGCGTCGCACAGAAATCGGAATGCGCCGCAGAACGGGTTGTCACCCTTGTACCTTTGATATTTGTCAGCCATTCGTGTCTAAACCTCCTTACACGAACCCATACGCCCAAACGTGCGCGACCGTTCCGCGCCAAACCATCTTAATGAAGGCGACCGTCAAAGGCAAAGAGAGAGGCTAGACGGCGGCCTCCGAACGCACAGGCTCGCGAAGGATTGCGGCGGCGGCGGCATCGGCTATGCGCGCGGCTTCGGGGTGCGAGTCTTGAAGGTTCGAGATTTGAAGCAACGATTCGCCCGTGCGCGAGAGCATTCGGAAGAGGTCGCCTTCCTCGGCGCGCGTCTGGCGGACGAGCGTGGCCCAGTCAACTCCGGCGGCCCAGCGCGCCGCGGTCGCCGCAGCGGAGAAGTTTATTTCGGGCGCGGGTTCGATCTCCTGCCGCCACTCGACGCTCGCAACGTCGTATGCGATGCGGTCGAAGCGCGCGAGCGCCGTGACGAGCGCGTCGTCCAACTCCAACTCGCCGTAGTCGCGCTCGGCGTCCGCCGCGAGCGCGGCCATCAGTCCCGCGGCGCGCGTCGCGTCGAGCGCGGAGAAGAGTCCGCGCCCGATGACCTCGCCGGCGAGTAGCGGTCGGTCGAGCCGCAGGTCGGCGAGCCAGCGACCGCTCTCGGTGACGCGCTCGGCGAAGAAGTCCAGATAGCCGAAGTGGTGGAGCACGCGCGCGCGACGCTCGAACGGCTGCCACACCTCGCCGCGCATACTCTCCGCGCGCCGCTCAAGACGCTCGATTGTCTCGGCGTCCTGCACGACGCCCCACAGAGCCTCTTCGCAGCGCGCGCGCTCGACGCCGTCCGACGAAAGCGACTCGATCAAATCGTTGATGAGCGCGACGGCGTCATCGCTCTCGGCGCGCGCATCGCGCAGGCGTGGTTCGCGCAGCGGCGTCGCCTGCCGGGCAAGCACCTTCTCGAAAGCCTCCTCGCGCGAGTGCTCGTCGAGTTTGTAAGTCTCTTCGTAAACACGGCCCACTCGTTCGAGTGCGAGCGTGACGCGGCGACCGTTGTCGCGCACGCCGGCGAGTCCGTCGCCGCGCCGCTCGGTGACGAAGACGAGGCGGCGGCTGCCGCGACCGATGCCGACGACGCGGCCCGGAGTTACTTCCTTGTCGAGCCAGCGCATGAACGACTCGGTGCGCGTCTGCGGCGCGTCTTCGAGAAGGCGCGAGCGCGCGCTCGCCAAACGTTCGAGGCCGCGCGCGACCTCGGCGGGCAGGTCGCAGCCGGCTTCCGCCAACTTCGACTGCAAACGTCGTTCGGCCTCTTCGCGCGCGTCGGCGAGCCGCGCGAGTTCGCCGGCGTCCGCGCGGCGCGCGAAGCTTCGAGTCGCGATGTCTCGCACCTGCGCGAACGTGCCGTATGCGTCGAGCAGATTCAGAAGCGTCGTGTAGGTCGCGCGGAACTGACTCTCCAAAGCGTCGGGTTCTGCGCCGAGCAGCGCCGCGAGCTTCTGCGGGTTCTGGTGAAGTCCGGGCGCGGCGACGACGAAGCCGACGCGGTCGCGGCCACGCCGGCCCGCGCGCCCGGTCATCTGCTGCAACTCCGACGCCGTTAACGGTCGCCATCCGTGGCCCGTCCTTACGTCAATGTTTTCGAGAACGACCGTTCGCGCCGGGAAGTCAACTCCGGCGGCCACGGTCGCCGTCGCGAAAATCGCGTCGAGCAGTCCGGCACTCATCAGGTGTTCGATGGCGAGCTTCCACGCGGGCATATGCCCTGCATGATGCGACGCGACGCCGCCGCGAAGAACGATGTCCCAGTGACGATGGCGTCGCATCTCCGGGTATTGCTCGACGAGTCGTTCGAGTATCGCTCGACGCGCTTCGCGGCGTTCGTAATTCGCGCTTCCGCGGCGCGGCGCGAACGCTGCTTCGGCGGCGGCCTCGTCGCAGCGCCGCCGCGTCGGAAGAAAGACGATGGAAGGTAGAAGATCATACGAGCCGAGCGCGGCAAGCAGGATGGAAGGCGGCATCTCAGGCAAGCCGGGCCGACGCGTCTGACCTGAGTGGCCTCCACGACCGAAGCGTCCGCGCGAAGTCTGCCGCTCGCTCTTTGAAGTCTGCATGAAGCGCGCGATCTCTTGACTGAAGTGACCGCGCTCGTCGAAGAGTGGCGTGAGTCCGCCGTCCGGGTAAAGAAACGCCGCGCGCAGCGGCACGGGTCGCGCGCCGGGCCGAGGGATGACGCGGCAGGCGTGGCCGCGGACTTCGGCGATCCATCCGGCGAACTCCTCGGCACGCCCGACCGTCGCGGAGAGCAGAAGCATTCGCACGCGCGGCGGCGTCAGCATGATCGCTTCTTCCCAGACGTGGCCGCGCTCTTCGTCGGCGAGGTAGTGTGCCTCGTCGAGCACGACGAGGTCTGCCTGAAGCTGCTGCCCGCCGCGCAGTGCGTCGAAGAGTTGGTTGCGATAGACCTCGGTCGTGCCGACGACGAGCGGCGCGTCGGATTTTTCCTTGCGGTCGCCCGTGAGAATGCCAACGCGCTCCGGGCCGAACTCGTCGCAGAACTCGTGGTACTTCGAGTTCGTGAGCGCCTTCAAAGGACTCGTGTACCATGCACGCTTGCCCGCGGCGAGCAGACGCCTGATCTCCTCGCGCGCGATCCATGTCTTGCCGCTGCCCGTCGGCGCGGTGACGAGCACGTCGTCCGCGTCGAGCGCGGCGAGCGCTTCGAGTTGGAACGGGTCGGGTTTGAAAGTGGAAGCTTCGGGCGTGCCGATGCCTTCGAGAAGTTGGCGCAGAGGCTTCGAGCGCGCTTGCCGACTTGCCACGCGTGAAGCGTCTTCCGCCGCCGCTGCCGCAACTCGCGGCGGCCCGCCCGCGTGCTGTCGAGAGTCGCGCGGGGCGCGTTCGTCGTCGCGGCGTTCTTCGCGTCGCGGCGTGTGGCCGCGACGCCGCCCCGGTTTGCCTTTGCGCGAGCGTGTCATGCTCGCCGATTGTAACCCAGCGCCTTTGTGGAAAGCGCACGCGAAGTGCTAACTTTTGTGTGGATTCCGCAACGCCCGGAGAATCTTAGGCGTCTAAGCTTTCTGGCTTCCGGGGTGCGTTGTCGGGCCGGCGGAGTTTTTGATTCATGGCAGAGCTTTTCGACAGATTCGAGATAAACCGCGCGCCGCGCTGGCCTTTGATGTCGAGGCTTGTGGCGCTCTCGGTCGTGCTGCACGGAGTCTTCCTCGTGTCGCTCGCATACGTCCCGCAGTTGACCGCCATGCTGCATGTCGCTGGCGAATTCGCGGGGATCAGGTTCGTCAGCAAAGACTACGACCCGACGCTCGTCGGCCAGCGCGCGACAATCGTCCAATTCGCGCCGCACGAAAAACTTTACTACCCGCCGGACTACTTCGGCGCGCCGGAGGTTGGCGAAACCGCGCCGCCTGAGCCGGAGTTTGTGCAGCAGGCCGCGCCTCCGCCGCCTGTTTACAGGCCGCGCGTCTTCCGTGCGCCGAGGCCGATTGCAGCGACTCCGCAGCCGACTCCTTCGCCCGAAGTCGCGAAGGCCGCGCCGAGTCCTTCGCCCACGGCGTCGCCGACGCCCGACGAGGCGCAAAGACAGGCCGAAGAGGACATAGATAGAATCGCGAAGGCCAACGGCCTAGATCGTCCGCCTGAGATAAACCCAAAGCCGTTCGAGGACATCGCCCTCAAGGGCAAAGAGTTGATTGACGAGGGCAAGCTCGACCTGAAGAACAGCACGCTCGACGTGACGGCGACCGCCGAGCGCAACGACGACGGGACGCTCAATCTTGAGACGGTCAAGATTGACGGCCTGGCGAACGACGAGAACCTATCGCTGCTCACGCAGCAACTCGTCATGGCCTTGAGTCAGAGCAAGGTGCTTGGGATACTGAAGGGCGCGAAGAACGTCCGAATGGCGCTCAAGCTCGACGGCGAGAACGTCTCGATAAAAGTTATGAGCGAGCTTCCAAGCGAGGAGGACGCGACGAAGACGGCGACGGGCTATGCAGGGATGGTCGCTCTTGGACGAATAGCGAAGAGGGGCACGAACGAGGGTGAGCTTTACAACAGCCTGAAGTTCAATAACGACGGCAAGCAGTTCATCATGTCCTTCGAGATGACGAAGGACGCCGCCGGCAAGATGATCGCCGAGATGCTCGCGAAGAAGGCCGCGAAGGAGGCAGCCGCGGCGCAGAACAAAAGCTGAGGGAAGAAACACATTTTGAGAAGCGACGAACGGACAATCTGGGAACAGTTTTTAGATTTTCTTGCGGCGGCGCAGGGCACGGACGGCGCGCGCCCGCTCGTGCGCCTCGCCGTCGTCGGCGCGTTCGTGCTCGGCGCGATGCCGGGACTTGCGAAGACTCTCGCGCAGGCACGGAAGGCCGGCGCAATAGCCGACGCCGGCGTCAACAAGTCAGCGCCGAAGGCCGAAGGAGCGAAAGTCAACCTCGCGCCGATCAAGGCATTCATCGCGCGCTCGCGTCGGCTGCACGAGCAGGGCAAGCTCGATCTGTCGAAGCCGCAGACGATTGTGGTCGAGGGCGACCGGCAGGAAGACGGGACGCTCACAAACGTTCAGATAACGGGCGAGTCGGCCTCGGACGCTCTCATGCGCGGGGTCGCGCAGGACTTCGTCTCGTCGGTCAACGACAGCCACGCGCTCGCCTTCCTCGACGACGTTTCGCACATGAGGATGACGTTCGCGCTCGACGGCGAGCACTTCACCACGCGCACGGCGTCGGACGCGCCCACGGAAGCGCGCGCCGAAGAGTTGGCGCGCGGCTACCGAATGATGATCAACTTCGGTCGGCTCGCCAAGCGCGGCACGGACGAAGGCGCGATCCTCAACAACATGAAGGTTTCTTCGAGCGGCAAGCAACTACTGATGAACCTCGACATGCCGCGCGAACAGATGGGCAACATACTCCTGCGTCAGATCACTCCGCACTAATATTTAAGGGATGAGGGCGGAGGGTTGAGGATGAAAGTCTTTAGCTTACGTTGAGATGTTTCTTACTCATCCCTCCGCCCTCATCCCTTCAGGGTCGCTTTGCTTGCGCCCCTTCTGCCGCTCAAATTACAATCGTACATTGGCATGATGTCGCGACACGCCGTTTGCGGGGGGCAGAGGCCCCCTGACACACGCGCTTCGCGACGCGGACGGAGGCGGAACGGCGGTTCACGCCCCGCGAAGGTTAAAAAATGATAGATAAATTTCTGACCAAAGTTTTCGGCAGCAGCAACCAGCGCTACCTCAAGACTCTCCACCCGCTCGTTGACGAGATCAACGCGCTTGAGCCGACCGTCAAGAAGATGTCGGACGACGAGATGCGCGCGCGCATCGGCGCGCTCCGCGAGCAGGTCGTGGGCCGCGTCGGCGAGATAAAAGGCCGCGACGAAGAGACTCGCAAGGAGCGCAAGCGGCGAACGCAGGAGGCGCTCGACGAGGTTCTGCCCGAAGTCTTCGCGCTCACGCGCGAGGCTTCGGTGCGCGCAACGGGGATGCGCCACTTCGACGTGCAGCTAATCGGCGGGATCGCCTTGCATCAGGGCCGTATCGCCGAGATGCGGACGGGCGAAGGCAAGACGCTCGTCGCGACTCTGCCCTCCACATTGAACGCTCTGACGGGGCGCGGCGTCCACGTCGTCACCGTCAACGACTACCTCGCCTCGCGCGACGCCGAGTGGATGGGTCGCATCTACAAGTTTCTCGGACTCTCCGTGGGCGCAATCGTCAACGACCTCGACGACTGGGAGCGCAAGGACGCATACGCCGCAGACATCACCTACGGCACGAACAACGAGTTCGGCTTCGACTACCTGCGCGACAACATGAAGTTCGATCTCGCCACCTGCGTCCAGCGCGACCACTATTTCGCGGTCGTGGACGAGGTTGACTCGATTCTGATTGACGAGGCCAGAACGCCGCTTATCATCAGTGGTGCGTCGGACGAAGCGACCGACAAATACTATCAAGCCAACGCGATCATCCCGCACCTGAAGCGCGCCGAGATGGGGCCCGACGACAAGCCGGGGCCGGGCGACTACATCGTTGACGAGAAGCAGCACTCGGCGGTCTTGACCGAAGAGGGCGTTGACAAATCCGAGATGCTTCTGGGCGTCGGCAATCTCTACGACCCGTCGAACATGGAGATGCTGCACTGCGTCGAGAACGCGCTCAAAGCGCACACGCTCTATCGTCTCGACCACCACTACGTCGTGCAGGACGGGCAGGTCATCATCGTTGACGAGTTCACGGGCCGGCTCATGCAGGGCCGCCGCTGGTCGGACGGTTTGCATCAAGCGGTCGAAGCGAAAGAGGGCGTCAAGATCGAGCGCGAGAATCAGACGCTCGCGACGATTACTTTGCAGAACTACTTCCGTCTCTACGACAAGCTCGCGGGCATGACCGGCACGGCCGAGACTGAGGCCGCCGAGTTCGACGCGACCTACAAGCTCGAAGTCGCCGTCATCCCGACGAACCGCGCGATGATTCGCAAAGACAACTCGGACGTTATCTACAGGACGCTTCCTGAGAAGTGGGACGCGGTCGTCGAGGAGATCGTCGAGCTTCACGAGAAGGGGCAGCCCGTTCTCGTCGGCACGGTCTCGGTCGAGAACTCCGAACTCATTTCGCGCAGTCTCTCGAAGGCGGGCATACGCCACCGCGACGAGTCGGGCAACATTCTCATCGAAGGCGACGGGACGATCCCGAACTACCACCACGTCCTGAACGCCAAGCACCACGAGCGCGAGGCGGAGATCGTCGCGCAGGCCGGACGCAAGGGCGCGATCACTATCGCGACGAACATGGCCGGACGCGGCACGGACATTCTCCTTGGCGGCAACCCCGAATTTCTCGCGCGCGAACACCTGAAGCGTCAGGAGATTGACCCGGACGAGGCGACCGAGGAGCAGTTCGAGGAGGCGCTTTCGTATATCAAGCCGGTCGTCGAGAAGGAGCACAAAGAGGTCGTCTCGCTCGGCGGCCTGCACATTCTCGGCACCGAGCGTCACGAGTCGCGGCGCATTGATAATCAGTTGCGTGGTCGCGCCGGTCGTCAGGGCGACCCCGGCTCTTCGCGCTTCTTCCTCTCGCTCGAAGACGACTTGATGAGGATATTCGCGGGCGACAAGGTCAAGGCACTGATGCAGCGCCTGGGGATGGAGAAGGGCGTCGCCATCGAGTCGAAGATGGTGTCGAAGCGAATCGAGGCCGCGCAGAAGTCTGTCGAGGCGCGCAACTTCGAGACGCGCAAGCACCTGCTTGAGTACGACGACGTGATGAACCGCCAGCGCGAGACCATCTACGGCCTGCGCCGACAGTTGATGGAAGACCCCGACCAGCGCGAGTACATCCTCGGCGTCGCCGAAGACCTGCTCGCAGACCTCGGCAAACAGTATCTCCCTGCGGACGTATCGCCCGACGATTGGGACGTTGAGAACTTCCGTGTTCAAATTCAGTCAACCTACGCCTTCGACGCCGAGGCCGAGGGCGTTGACTTCGAGAATTGGACGCCGAAGGAGATTCAGGAGGCCGTCTGGGAGAAGGTGAAGGCCGCCTACGAAGCCAAAGAGGCGCAGGTCGGGGCCGAGGCGCTGCGGACATACGAGCGCATCATCATGCTCAACATCATCGACGCGCAGTGGAAAGATCACCTGCTCGCCATCGATCACTTGAAGCAGGGCATCGGGCTTGTCGGCTACGGGCAGAAAGACCCGCTCGTCGAGTACAAGAAGGAGAGCTTCGATATGTTTCAGGCGATGCTCGACCGCATTGACACGACGACCGTACGCACGCTCTTCAACCTTCAAGTCGTCTCCGAGCAGCAGCCCGAACAGTTGCAGCAGCGCCGCCAGCGCCGCCCGACTTCGATGACGTTTACGGGCCCGAATCAGGGCGCGACCGCCGCGGGCGAAGAGGCCGCGCGCACAAAGACCGTCACGCGCGACCAGCCAAAGGTCGGGCGCAACGAGCCTTGCCCGTGCGGGTCGGGGAAGAAGTATAAGAAGTGCTGCGGCGCTTCGGTCTGAGACTTCAAGCTGTTACGCGATGAAGCGGGGCGAACGTTGAAACGCCCCGCTTTCTTCTTGAGTGTTTAGAGTCGGTATCGCCCGCGCTTGAATCGGGCACTTCACGGAGCAACGAAAGGGATGCCTCGCGCAAAAAACTTCATTCTCATCATAGTCGCGCTCGCGCTCGTCTCTGCGGCGACGGCGGCGCTCGCGCAAAGGCCGGAAGCTCAGGCGCCGGCGAACGATAAATTCGAGCGCGGCAAACAACTCTACGAACGCGGCGACACGGCGGCGGCGATACCGCTCCTGCGCGACGCGGCAGGGTTGCGTAAGACGGATGCCGATGTCTGGTACTTTTACGGCCTCGCGCTCAACCGCGCGGGGCAAGCGAAGGACGCGCGCAAGGCTTTCGAGAAGACTCTGAAGCTGCGGCCCGACGATGCATTCGCCCGCGTCGGACTCGCTTACACGCTCCTCTACGTTCACAAGCCCCGCGACGCCGAAAGTGAAGCGCAGCGCGCTCTGAAACTCAACCCGCAACTCGCAGAGGCGCACTACGTCGTCGGCGTGATTCGCTTCGCCGAAGAGAAGTTCCCCGACGCAGCCGAAGAAGCCTCGACGGCGCTCCGCCTCAAGCCTGAACTCTATGCCGCCGCGTATCTGCTCGGCGATGCTCTGCTTAATGTTTACGTTGACGAGAGCGAGCAATCGGCAAAGCAGTACCCACTCCCGACGCTCGCCGACGATGAAGCGCGCAGGCCCGTGCTTGAAAAGCGCGAGGCGGCGCTCGAACCGATCAGGGCGCGGATGCGCGATCTCGCCGACCACTTGGAGGCTTTCGCTAAATCGCACCCGAACGATCCGGAGTTTGAGAGGTGGCGCGAGCAGGTCGGGTCGTTACGCTTCTATGGAAATAAGGGCGGCGGGACACCGGGAGTCTTACGTTCTACCGAAGTCACGCAGCGCGCCGTCATCACCTTCAAGCTGGAACCGAGCTACACGATGCAGGCACGCGAGCACAATGTTAAGGGCATCATCCGCCTGCGTGCTGTGCTCGCAGCCGACGGCCGTATTACCAACATCATCGCCATCAAACGTCTGCCTGACGGTCTGACGGAGAAAGCGATTGAGGCGGCGCGGCAGATCAAGTTCACGCCCGCGACCGTCAACGGACAGCCCGTCTCTCAGTTCGTTATGCTCGAATACAACTTTAATATTTACTGAACGGTCACACACCGCACTGACGAATCGGCGGCGCGCGTCGTACAATCGCCCTCGCAAGCGATGGCAATCGAAATAATCTCTACGAATCCTGTGGTGCAGGCCGTGGTCACGGGCGCGGCCCCACGGCAGGCGCGCGTCGCGGCTGCGCGTGGACTGTTGCCGCTCGCGCAGGACGACATGCTCGAAGTCCTCGTCGCGCTCCGAGCGGACGAGGATGAGCAGGTCGCCGCCGCGGCAAACGAGACGCTCGGCGCGCAGGAGCCGGACGTGCTGCTCGCCGCAGCGTCTTCAGCCGAAGCCCCGCCCGCAGTGCTCTCCTACCTCGCCTCGCGCGCCGGACTCCCGCGCGAGACTCAGGAAGCAGTCGCGCTAAACGCGCGCACGCCCGACGACGCAGTGGCCGCGCTCGCACGCACGACCGCCGACGGCGCGGTGCTCGAAGTCATCTCGATCAACCAGCAGCGGCTCATACGCGCGCCTTCGATAATCGACGCCCTCATCTCGAACCCCGCGCGCACCGCCGAGGCGGATCGGCGTGCGAGAGAGACACGGCGCGAGTTCTTCGAGAAGGAGCGCGGCGCGCAGCAGGTCGCAGAGGAGATGCGCGCGCGCGGCATGAACGCCGCAGCCGAGTTCATAGAGACGGCGGAGTCGTTCGGAGTCGAAGACGGCATCAGCGTCGAAGACGCGTGGCTCATCGCGCAACACATCGAAGTCTCCGACGTTGATCTGGACGACTCGTGGCTTCCTTCTGAAAGGTTCGAGGAGCTAATCGAGGAGACATTCGAGCAGCGTCACGCCGCCGCGGAGCGACTCGTCGCAGAGGCGAGCGCCGAGGCCGGCGGCGCGGCACCCGAACGCGTCGCGCTCATACGCCGCATCATGCTGATGAAGGTCAAAGACCGTATGAAGCTCGGCATGAAGGGCGACCGCGAGGCGCGCTCCATCCTCATACGCGACTCGAACCGCATCGTCGCGCAGGCCGTCATCAATAACCCCCGTATCACCGATCAAGAGGTCGAGGCCATCGCCGCCATGCGCACGGTCTCGGACGAGGTGCTTCGCCTGATAGCGATGAACCGCGCGTGGGCGCGGCAGTATCCGATCATTCACAACCTTGCGCGCAACCCGCGCACGCCGCTCCCGACCGCCATCCAAATCCTTCCGCGACTGCAAACCAGAGACCTCAAGATCATCAGCCAGAACCGCAACGTCCCCGAAGCAGTCCGCCGTCAGGCGCTCAGGCTCACGGTCGCGCGCGGACAGTAAAAGGACGTGAATCGTGAACCGTAAACCGTGATGAGAGAAAAGCTGTTTACTTCTCGTCACGGTTTACGGTTTACGGTTCACGTCCTTAAAAAATCTCCGAGCCTTTGCGTATGACCGACCAGGCCACGTCCGTGAGCGTGTGGCTCGCCGCGCCCCACCAGAGTCCCGCGAGCGCGGCGAGCAGCACACGACCGCCAACGCCGTGACTCTCAGCCTCCCACTCGACGACTCGCCACGCGCGCACGACATCATTCAAACCCGGAGTCGCATCTCCCGTCACAAAAACCGCGCGCACGTAAACGCCCGCCCAGAAAAGCAGCGTGAGCACCGCCGCGAAATAGACTATTCGTATGAGAGTGCCGAAGACGATGCCGTGCGACCAGCGCGAGCGATGCCGGAAGGCGGTCTTGTAAGGAAACCATAGAAAACGGAAGACGCCCCAGCGCGTGTACTGCCGCGACTGTATGTCGAGGTCAGGCCCGAACATCAGCCCGCCGAACAGCACGCCCGCGGTCGCCGCCGCGCTGACCGCCAGACTCCCGCTCAAGCCCCAAGCAGCCGCGAACGTCGGCGGCGCGAGCATGAAAGTCACAAGGTCGTGCGTCTTTCCTGAAGGCATGAATGCGCAGATCGGGCGTCCGGGTGACGAATGTTCGGAAGCGAAGCTCTCTTCATTCGTGCTTCACTTCGGACTACCGACTCCAGTTTATAACACCCGCCTCGCGTCGGAGACCAGTCGTTTGCCTCGCCGTTTGCGGCGGGTTACACTGTCGGCCTTGTCGAATTGAGCATGGCTAAAAATGGGAAGGCGCAGATTTTTTTTGAGTACGTGGCGGCGCGAGCGCTGCTCTCCGGCCTCGGTGCGCTGCCGAGGCCGGTCGCGGTCGCGGTCGGGCGCGGCATCGGCCACGCGGCCTACTCGCTCGCGGGCGGCCTGCGGCGCACGGGACTTCGCAATCTCGAATTGGCCTTCCCCGAAATGGGCGACGCCGAGCGTAAAAAAATTCTGCGCGGCTCATTCGTCAGTCTCGGACGCCAACTCGGCGAGGTCAGCCAGTTCCCGCGCATTACGCCCGAACGCCTGCGCGAAGTCGCCGAATACGACGGCGAAGACGTGAAACTGCTCGACGTTGCACGCGGGCGCGGGCGCGGCGTCATCTTCCTCACATCGCACATCGGCGCTTGGGAGCTCCTCTGCTTCGCGCACTCGGTCTTCTACGAACCCATAAGCTTCCTCGTGCGCCCGATTGACAACCCGCGCATTGACGCTCTGGTCGAGCGCATCCGCACGCGCTTCGGCAACCAGCCCATTGACAAGAAGGCGGCGGCGCGCACGGCCCTGCGCCTTCTAAAACAGGGAGGCACGCTCGGCGTTCTCGCAGACCTCAACACGCAGGAGCGTGAGGGCGTCTTCGTCCCCTTCTTCGACCACCTCGCCTGCACGACCGCGGGCGTCGCCACGCTCGCGCTGCGGACGGATGCTACGGTCATACCCGTCTGCGCCCCTTGGGACGAGCGCCGCCAAAAGTTCGTCTTTCGCGGCGGCCCCATCATCGAAATAGTCCGCACGGGCGACGACAAACGCGACATAGAGATCAACACGGCCAACTTCACCGCCGCCATCGAACGCCACGTCAGAATGTTCCCGGATCAATGGCTCTGGATTCATAAACGCTGGAAGACACGTCCGCCGGGCGAGCCTGACTGCTACACACGCATGACACATCTCGGCCAAAAGAACGACTGCGAGACAAAAATTTCCGTCCTGCCAACAAACGAAAAGTTTTCAAGGCTTAGTTGAGGCAGTTTCATAAATTACTTTAACCTTAGCGGTTAAAAGAGTTACGCTGACCTTTCGCGGCTGTCACAAAATTGTTGAGAAAGTTGCATTTTCTTCTTGACACTTGAGAAAAAATCCGTATAATTTCACACCAAGTTGCGAAGCAGTTAGTAAATTAGGTTTTGGGTGTGCTTCGACGATGATTGAAAGCGAGCGGCGTTTGGGTTCATTCAATCTTACGGGCAAGAGCGATTATTATTTTAGCTCTCGTTAAGGTTGAGCAGCATCGAGCTAGTTGGATTTATCTCGCCCATCCCAACACGACCGCCAAGAAAGCCGGATCGCCCGTAGGTGACGATCTCCAGCGCAAAGCCAACGCCACCCTGAATCTCCGAGCCTGCCCGAAATCACGCCCCGTCGGTTAACCCTAAACCGACGGGGCGTCTTCTTTTCAGTATTCAGCCATCAGCTTTCGTTCTTAAACTCAAGCCGGCCTTCCCGTTCAAACACGCGGCCTCCTCCACGAAAACAAAGATGAATGCTGAAGGCTCCCTACATTGCCAGGCCGCCGTCGGCCTGAATGACTTGGCCCGTGATGTATCGCGCCTCGTCGGACAGCAGGAAGCATGCGATGCGGGCGACCTCGCCGGGTTCGGCGAAGCGCCTCATGGGAATTTGTTCGAGGAGTTTCTGGCGGTAAGAGTCGTCTAGCGCCTGCGACATGTCGGTTGCGACGAGGCCGAGCGCGAGGGCGTTGACGGAGACGTTGCGGCTAGCGACCTCTTTGGCGAGCGCTTTTGTAAGGCCGATCATGCCGGCCTTCGAGGCCGAATAGTTCGACTGTCCCGTCATGCCCACGACGCCGCTGATCGAAGAGATGTTGAGTATCGAGCCGCCGCCCTCGTTCTTGAGCAGGTGGCGGAGCGCCGCGCGCGAGAAGTTCCAAGCGCCTTTAAGATTAGTGTCAATGACCGAGTCCCAGTCATCTTCTTTCATCCGAAGGATCAGGTTGTCGCGTGTGATGCCCGCGTTGTTGACAAGAAAGTCAACGCGCCCGAATGCGTCTTTGACTTGCTTGACCATCCCGGCTGCTGCGTCGGTGCCTGCGACATCGCACTGCGTCGCGAATGCGCGTACGCCCGACGCTTCGATCTCGGACTTCAAAGTTCCGGCGGCGGCGTCGCTCTGCGCGTAATTGAAAGCAACGTCCGCTCCGCGCCGCGAGAGTTCCAACGCGATTGCGCGACCGATGCCGCGCGTCGCGCCTGTGACTATGGCCGCGCGGCCCGCAAAGGGTTTCATTTGAGCACTCAAATCTTTCGTCCTCCATCAAATGGTAGGTGTCTTGTTCTTAACAGAGCGCCTCCGAACGCATACAACTTTCGCGCGAAGGATGGCACGCGCGCTCGCGCGTTTGGCTACGCGGAGGTTTTATTGTAAAGATTAGACGGGGTTCTGCATAGCAAACTTACGATGTCTGGCGTCGCCGCGCGGCGTGTCATTCGCATCATCTGCTTGTCCGGCGGGTGAAGGAATCGGGGACGCAAGTGAAAAAGGGGGGAGCATGAAGTTAATCGTTCTCGGGGCCGGTTATGCCACGCGACTTTACCCGCTGACTTTAAATCAGCCGAAGCCTCTGCTGCCGGTAGCCGGCAAGCCGATGCTCGAACACGTGCTGGACAACCTTCTGCCCATCGAAGAGATAGATCACGTCTATGTCGTCACGAACGCAAAGTTCGCCGGTCACTTCCGGGCTTGGGCCGACGCCTACGGGACGGACAGAACCGGAACGGGCTTCACAATCGTCAACGACCAGTCCACCGACGACTCGAACAAGCTCGGGGCCATCGGCGACTTGAACCTCGTGCTGACGAGCCAGCATATCGCCGACGACATCATCGTCGTCGCGGGCGACAACCTCTTCAGCAAGAGCCTCGCCGAGTTCGGCGAGTTCTGCCGCGAGAAGGGCGCGCCGGTTCTGGCCGTTTACGACGTTGGCGACCTCGACGAGATAAAGAAGTACAACGCAATCGAGGTTGACGAGGACGGACGCATACTCTTCTTCGAGGAAAAGCCTGCGAACCCCAGAAGCACGCTCACAGGGATAGCGCTCTACTACTACCCCGCGTCCGCGCTGCCGCTCATACGGCAGTACGTCGCCGAAGGCAACAACCCGGATCAGCCGGGCAGACTCGTGCAGTGGATGTACCGGCGCGCGCCTTTCTACACGTGGCGCGTGCAGGGAATCTGGTACGATGTCGGCTCGAAGGAGACGCTCGAAGAGGCGAACAGAATCTTCTCCGACCCGGCCATCAAAGCTTAAAGGCCGGGCGAAGCGAGAGCGCTCCGAGAAGCGAGAACGCTCCGAAGGGTGACGACGACAGATGCTTGATTTGAACTACGTCCGCAACAACCTCGAACGCGTGCGCGCCGCACTCGAAGCGCGCGGGTTTCCGACCGCAGCGCTCGACGATTTCGCCGCGCTCGACTCGGAGCGCCGTCGCGCCATCGCCGAGTCGGACGCCTTGAATGCCAAGCGCAACACGTCGAGCCGCGAGATCGGCGCGCTGATGAAGGACGGCAAAAAGGAAGAGGCGGAGGCACGCCGTCGTGAGGTCGGCGAACTCAAGGAGCGCATGGCGGAACTCGAACGCTCGCGCGACGGGGCCGAGCGAAGAATGCATGAACTTCTGGCCGCCGTCCCGAACGTGCCGCACGAGTCAGTGCCCGTCGGACGTGACGAGAGCGCGAACCTTGAGGTACGGCGTTGGGGCGACGCGCCGCGTTTCGACTTCGAGCCGCAGGATCACGTTGACATAGGCACGCGGCTCGGCATTCTCGACCTCGAACGCGCGGCGAAGATCGCCGCCGCACGGTTCGCCATACTCAAAGGCGCGGGCGCGAGATTGGAGCGCGCGCTCATCAACTTCATGCTCGACGTGCACGCGCGCGAGCACGGCTACGAGGAGACGCTGCCGCCCTTCATCGTCAACCGCGACTCTTTGTTCGGCACGGGGCAACTCCCGAAGTTCGAGCAAGACCTCTTCAAGCTCACGGACGAGCGCGGCCTCTACCTCATCCCGACGGCGGAAGTGCCTGTGACGAACATTCATCGCGACGAGATTCTCGACGCGTCGGAGTTGCCCATGAAGTTCGTCTCTTACACGCCTTGCTTTCGCTCCGAGGCAGGCTCATACGGTCGCGACACGCGCGGCGTCATCCGCCAGCACCAGTTCGACAAGGTGGAATTGGTCAAGCTCTCGCTGCCGGAAAACTCTTACGACGAGTTGGAATCGTTGACGCGCGATGCTGAGACGATCTTGCAGAAGATCGGACTTCATTATCGCACGGTCACGCTCTCGACGGGCGACATCGGCGCGAGCGCGGCGAAGACTTACGACATAGAAGTCTGGCTGCCATCGCAGAACACGTTTCGCGAAATCTCTTCGTGCTCGAACTTCGAGGCTTATCAAGCGCGCCGCGCGCAGATACGTTTCCGGCGCGGCGGCGGCTCGAAGCCCGAATACGTCCACACGCTCAACGGCTCCGGCCTCGCGGTCGGTCGCACGTGGCTCGCCATCTTAGAAAACTATCAACAGGAGGACGGCTCAGTCGTGATTCCTGAAGCGCTCAGGCCGTACATGGGCGGATTGGAGAAGATCGAAGGCAACAAGCAAAAGGCGGCAGGCAGTTAGAACAGAACCGCGAGCGAGTCAGCGCAGCAGTGAATAAAATTAAGATGGATGGACAGGATTTACAGGATTACAGAATTTAGGATTAGAGATTTCAAATTTGAAAATCTGTAATCTGGTTCTATCCTGCCTATCCTGTCCATCCATCTTAATTTCTTCCGCTTAACTTACACCCGCACGCGGTTCTTTTTATTCAATCTTCAATTCGTAGGGCATGACCGCGAGCGTCTGCCCCTGCTCGAAGCGGTCGAACATGGCGGCCTGCCGCAGAACCGGCTGCATGTCTCTGGGCATCGAGTTGATGAAGGCCGCGCGCTGCTCGTCGGCGCGAATGCTTGCGGCGTCCTCTTCGTCGCCAGCGCCGCCGAAGATTTGCTGAACGAAGGTACGCGGCGCGGGATAGACGACGCGGCGCACCTGTTTGTCGGCGGGAATTTTTGCCAAATCCTTCGCGACTTCGACCGCGCGGTCTAATCCGCCGAACTCGTCAACGAGTCCGCGATCCCGCCCTTGCGCGCCAGTCCACACGCGACCGCGCGCGATCTCGTTGACGGCCTCGACGTTCGGGAAGTGTCGCCCCTCGGCGACCTTCGGCAGAAACTCGTTCCAGTAAAAGTTGTCGAGCATGGCGTGAAACTTCTTGCGCTCGTCATCCGAGAACGGGTCTGTCTCGCGGAACAGCCCTGCGTTCTTGCCGCGCATGACGTACTCGCTCGACACGCCGATCCAATCGTAGAAGCCTTTGACGACGGGCTTGTATGCGAAGACGCCGATTGAGCCTGTGAGCGTCAGAGGCTCTGCGACGATCTTCGACGCGCCCATCGAGATGTAGTAGCCGCCCGACGCCGCCAGATCGCTCATCGAGACGACGACGGGCTTTTTCTTCTTCGCCTCTTCGACCGCCTTCCAGATAAAGTCCGACGGGTAAGTCACTCCGCCGGGACTGTCAACGCGAAGCACGATGGCCTTCACCGCGTCGTTGTCGCGCGCGTCGTTGAGCGCCTTGACGACCGTGTCCGAGCCGACCGACTGCTCGCCGCCGAACGAGCCGTCGTTCGAGCGCCCCGATCCGATTGCGCCCGAGGCAAAGATGACCGCGACTTCATCGCTGCCCTGATTGAGTCCGAGCGAGTCGGGCGAGACGCGACGATACTCGGCCATCGAAACCTTGTGCAGTTTCTCGCCGTCCTTGTAGCCGAGCCGCTTCTTGAGTTCGTTCTCTACGTCCTCGCGATAGAGAGCGCCGTCAATCAGTCCCGCCTTCTGTGCTTCGACGGCGTTGTGCGGCGCGTTATCGACGAGCGCGCGAAAGTCGTCCTCTGAAATGTGTCGCGCTTCGGCGACGTTCGCGACGTAGCGATTGAAGATTTCGTCGAGCAGAGAGTTGAGCGTCTCACGCTCGCCGTCGCTCATGTCCTTGCGCGTGAACTGTTCGGGCGCGTTCTTGTACTTCTCGATTTGATACGAGTCCCAGTAGATGCCGAGCTTGTCGAACGTGCCACGGAAGTGCATCGACTCGGCGGCCAGTCCGTTGATGAAGAGGTCGCCGATGGGCGGGACGTAAACGCGCTCGGCAGCGGTCGCGACGTAGTATTCCTTGTCGCCGCCGTATTCCATGTACGAGTAGATCGGCTTACCCGACTTTCTGAAGTCCGCGACCGCGTCTCGAATCTCCTCGGCCTTCGCCCAGCCGCCGCCGATCATGTCTATGTCGAGCAGGACAGCGCCGACGCGCTTGTCTGCCTTCGCCTTCCTCAATTGCAGCAGGAGGTTCGAGAGCGAATTCGGCTGCGCGCCGAAGAAGCGCGAAGAGAACTCGTCAGCGTTCGCGTAATCCGGCATCGAGCCTTCGACCTTGATGACGAGCACGCTGTTGTTCGCAACGTCAGGCTCGCTGTTCAGAGACATCAGAACGAGCGCGATCAAAAGGCCACCGGCGAGCACGAGCACCAACACAATGCTCACGATGATTAAAGCTATCTTGCTTCCACGTCTCATATTTTATTGCCTTCTACTTCAAATGAATTTCGACCGGCGAAACATTTAACGGTCGAGGTTCTATTACGCGGCGGGGCATCGAAAGGTTTTGGGTAGTAACAGGTAGCAAGCAGAAAGACTTTCGCCGGGTTTAATCAGTTGCCACTAGCTTCAGCCAGCGCGCAAGATGGACAGAAGAGTGGACGGCTTTAGCCGAAACGTTTCGGCTAAAGCCGTCTTTTATTACTGCCTTGACCTCCAGCTAAAGACGGATGCAACTGAACGAACTTTCATTACACAATCTTGTTTGCCAACAACTACGCACACGCGCGGAGCGTCTACTTCATTCCGTCCCTAGAGCGCCTACTGCATTCCGTCCTTCACTATCCATCCGCCGCCCAAGACCTCTTCGCCGCGGTAGAAAACGCAAGCCTGTCCGGGCGTGACGGCGCGCTGGGCTTCGTCGAAGCGGACGCACACGCGCCCGCCGCCGAGCGGCGTGATCGTTGCGGGCGACTCCGCGTGACGGTAGCGCACGCGCACGTCGGCGCGCACGCTCTCCGCCGGCTCGTCGAATGCGATCCAGTTGATGCCCGCCGCTGTGAACTCGTAACTCAAAAGTTCTTCGGCGTTGCCGACGACGACACGGTTCTCTTCCGCCTCGACGCGCACGACGTAGAGCGGCAACTGGCGAGAGACGCCTATGCCGCGACGCTGGCCGACCGTGAAGCGGTGCGCGCCTTCGTGGCGGCCCACGACGCGACCATTCGTGTCAACGATCTCGCCGCGCGCGGGCCGCTCCTGTTCCCTCCCCTCGGCTTCGAGGTAGCGTTCGATGAAGCCCGCATAGTCGCCGTCGGGCACGAAGCAAATCTCCTGCGACTCCTTCTTTTCTGCGACGTTGAGGCCGTGACGCCGCGCCGCCGCGCGCACGTCTGTTTTTGACATCTCGCCGAGCGGGAAGAGTGCGCGCGACAGTTGATCCTGCGTCAACTCCCAGAGGAAGTACGACTGATCTTTTCTCTCGTCAAGTCCGCGCAGAAGTCTGTAGCGCTTCGCCGCCTCGTCGAAACGGACGCGCGCGTAATGACCCGTCGCTACTCGCTCGCATCCGACGCTCAAAGCCATTCGGTCGAGCGCGGCGAACTTCAGACGGCTGTTGCACGCGACGCAAGGTATCGGCGTCTCGCCCGCGAGATAGCTTTCGACGAATGGCTCGACCACGTCGCGCTCGAACTCGCGCTCAAGGTTCAGGACGTAAAAAGGGAAACCCAAATCCTCTGCCACTCGCCGCGCGTCGTACACGTCGTCGAGCGAGCAGCAACGCGACGGCAGCGGCTCGCCGCTCTCGTCCACCGTCAAGCCCCGACGCTGATTCCACAACTGCATCGTGAAGCCGACAAGCTCGTGCCCCTCTTCCTTCAGAATCGCAGCCGCCGCCGAAGAGTCAACGCCGCCGCTCATCGCCATCGCAATCTTCATGGCTGGTGGCTGGTGAATGGTGAATGGTGAATGGTGTTTGAGCTTAGCCCAAGCCGGCGATAACAGCCCAACTTGAGCAGCACGGAACAACCATTCACGATTTACCATTCACCATTTACTTCCTCTCGTTTGCCGCCCCTTTCGGGCGGGTGCTAAGATGATTTTCCGTTGATTTTTGGCGCTTTTCAGCAAAGAACAGGATAACCCATTCGGGTCGAAACTTCAGCCCGACAGAGAAGCTCAAAGTTTGAAAGTTCAAGGTTTGAAAGTTGCAGGTTCAAAGTTCAAAGTCCGAGGCCAAAGCACCTAACTTTGAACCTTGAACTTTCAAACTTTGAACTTCTTTATCACTATGCCCGAACGAGCAATCGAAGAATACGTCGTTACGGACGAGCCTTTCTATCTCGCCGCCGGTCGAGAAGTTGAACTGTTCGAGGCCGCGCAAGCCGCGCGCCTGCCCGTCATGCTCAAAGGCCCGACGGGCTGCGGCAAGACGCGCTTCGTCGAGCACATGGCATGGCGCTTGAATCGACCGCTCATCACGGTCGCCTGCCACGAAGACCTCTCCGCGACAGATCTCGTCGGTCGCTTCCTGCTCGAAGGCGAAGAGACCGTCTGGCACGACGGCCCTTTGACGGCGGCCGTGCGCGGCGGCGCGATCTGCTACCTCGACGAAGTGGTCGAGGCGCGCAAGGACACCGTCGTCATCATCCACCCGCTCACAGACCACCGCCGCCGCCTGCCCATCGAGAAGCGCGGGACGATTCTCGACGCGCCCGACGACTTCATGCTCGTCGTCAGCTACAACCCCGGCTATCAATCGATACTCAAAGACCTCAAGCAGTCAACGCGCCAGCGCTTCGTCGCGCTTGAGTTCGACTACCCGCCCGCCGAACTCGAAGCCGAGATCGTAGCGCGCGAGGGCGGCGTCGAGTTGCAGGCGGCGCGCGACCTCGTCCTCATCGGCCAGAAGGTCAGGAACCTCCGCGGCCACGGACTCGAAGAAGGCGTCTCGACGCGCCTTCTCATCTACGCCGCGCAACTCAACGCACGCGGCATCCCCGCGTCGGCAGCCGCCGAGGTCGCCCTCTGCTCGCCCATCACCGACGACCGCGACTTGCAGCGCAGCATCCGCGAGATCGTGACGACCGTGATTTGATTCAGGCGAAGTTTCAGTGATGGCCGAGAAGTATCTTTACAACTCCGACGAAGAGGAAAACGAGAAGGACGCAGCAGAGCCTTTGGAGAAGGCTCTGCGCGAGCGTCTGCGCTCGGTCAGGAGCGCGAGCGAGCGGCGGACGATTGCGGGGCTGGCGAGAGAGATCGGGAAGCTGCCCGCGGACACAGCGCGCGCGGCGCTCGAAGTGAGCGCGGGGCTTGCGTCCGTCTCTTTGCGCGCGGGCGTTGACTTCCTGCGCGTCGTGCCGGAGGCGGCGCAGGTGCTCGACGCGGAGGAATTGCGCGCGTGGGGCGACATGGGGCGACGGCTCGTGATGGCCGACGTTGAGACCGGCTCGGCCTTCATCACATCGGGCGCAGGGCGTTTGAGCGAAGTGCCGCGCGGCGCGCGTCTGCCGCTGCTTCGGGTCTGCGCCAGACAGTTGACGCTCTCGACTTCGGTCGCGCTTGAGACTTACCGGATGGCGGGCGAGGTCGCGCGCGAGGTCGGCGACGAGGAAAGGCTTCGCCGCGTCTTCGAGGTCGCTCTCGAAATCTCGCGCCGCTCGGCCAAACACAGCGCGGATTTCGTCGCCGCGACGCCCGCCGTGGCCGCACGTCTTTCCGGCTTCGACGAAGAGTTGGACGAGAGCCGCGCCGTCGAAAGTCGCTTTGAGCGAGAACGCATTGCTGAAAGTCTCGGCGCGCGCGATGGCGTGGACGAGTCCGCGAAGAGAGAAAGCGTCGAAGGAGTCGAAGCGGGAGGCGCGCGAGTGTGGAGCGGCGCGCTGGCGCTCGCGGGCGAGTTCGCGGCGCGCGTCGGTGGCATCGCGTCCGACGTTTGGTCGGCGCTGCCCGCGGCTGTCGAGGGCTTGAGCGCGGACGAGGCGTTGATGCTCTTCCGGCAGTCGCAGTCGTTTCTTGAGCGCGGCGGCACGGCGGCCTTGAACGTGCTCGCGGCAGGCGGCGAGGTCTTGCGTCTCGCGCCCGGCGTGTTCGACGATTGGGAAGCACTGCTTCGCACGGTGGCGTCGCACAACAACGCGTGCCTCGTGTCGCTCGCGCGCACGGGCCCCGCGGCGCTACGCGCTCTGGCCGAGGCGAGCGCGAGTCGCGCGCGGCTCGGAGAGATCGCGCACGCCGTCGTCGAGACGACGCACGAGGTCGCGCGCGTTGACGCCGAGGCCGCGATCTCCTGCTTCCGCTCGACGCCGCAGGCTCTGCGCTCGGCGACGGTCGAGCAGTTCCGCGAGTGGGCGCGCGAAGGCTTGCTGCTTGAGAACGTTTCGGCGCGCGCGCGGCGCAGCTACTTCGCGCTCGAAACGCGTCGCAGCAACGAGCGTTTGCAGAGCGGCGGCCGCGGACTCGCGCTCGAAGACGTGGCGCAGACCTTGAGGCTCTACGTCGAGGGGTTGACGGGCCGCGCGGTCGAGGTCGCGCCGCTCGCCGCTGTGCCTGACGAGCAGCGCATCGGCGACGGTCGAACGATTCACCTGCCTTCGAGCGTGTCGGAGTTTGAAGACGGCGCGCTCGACTTCCGCCTCTACAAAGTCCTCGCCGCGCACGCCGCCGGGCAGATAGAGTTCGGCACGCACGAGCGCGACACTTTGGATTTGCGCGCGGCCTATGAATCGCTGGCCGAGCTTTACGCGCCGGAGAACGCAGACGCGCTCGACGCGTTCGCGCTCGACGGCTACATCAACGACCCGTCGAAGTCTGAGCGCGCGCTCGCGCCGGAAGAGGAGGCGCGGCTCGCCGAATCGGCGAAGCGTAGACTGCCGGAAGGCGGCGACTATCGCGCCGTGCTCGCTCTCTTCCCGCAGTCGGGACTCGCGACGCGCATCTTCGGCACGCTTGAGAACGGGCGCATTGACCGAAGGCTTCGACACACGTACCGGGGACTCGCGCGCGACCTCGACCTCGTGCGCGAGCATCTCCGGCGCAACCGCCCGCGCATCGTCAGCCTCCCCGTCACGCTCGTCCCTTTCGAGCTTGTGTTTCAGATAACGCTCTGCGGCGGCGCGCTCGACGACGCGCGCGCGGTCTACGGGCAGATCGTCTCGGAACTGGAAACCATCGTCGTCGATTATCTGACGGACGCGCGCTCGACCGTCGCCGACACTTTGATGGCGACCTCGCGCGTCTATACTTTGTTCCAGTCGGTCGTCCCCGAAATCGCCGAGCGGCAGTCGCAGCACGACGAGGAACGCGGCGACGAACGGCAGACGGGCGCGCAGTCGAACCTCGAAACCGGTGGCGACGAGAGCGAGGATTCTTCCGAGTCAGAGCGCGTTGAGCGGCGACAGCGCGACGCGCGCGAACTCTTCAACGCATGGGCGGCGGCGGAGTCCGCAGACCCCGAAGGCGAGACGACTCTCACGGGGCAGGAGCGCTGGATGACGGGAGAGTCGGCGGAGCAGGATTTGGAGCCGGGCGAGGAAGCGTTCGAGTACGACGAGTGGGACAGAGATCTCTCGGACACGCGCGTCGGCTGGTGCCGCGTCGTCGAGAAGCGCACGCGGCGCGGCGACATGTCGTTCGTCGAACTCACGCGCTCGCGCTACCGCGGCGTCATCTCTTCGATTCGACATCAGTTTCAACTGATGAAGCCCGAAAGCCTGAAGCGCATCGCGAACGAGTTAGACGGCGACGACTACGACCTGAACGCGCTGATTGATTACGTCATCGACCGGCGCGCAGACGGCCAGCAATCCGAGCGCGTTTATACGAAGCGACTCCGGCGCGAGCGCGACGTTGCCGTCTCGTTCCTGCTCGACCAGTCCTCTTCGACCGCGCGCACGATTGGCCGTCACCCTTTGCAGCCTTACACGCATCCCGGTCGCCGCATCATCGAGGTCGAGAAGGAAGGGCTTGTGCTGATGAGCGAGGCGCTCGAAGCCGTCGGCGACCCTTACTCGATCTACGGCTTCACGTCGGAGGGTCGCCGCAACGTGAAATTTTACGTCGTCAAAGATTTCGATGAGCCTTACGCGGGCGAGGTCGAACGGCGCATCGGCGGAATCAACTACCAGAACAACACCAGATTGGGCGCTGCCGTGCGCCACGCCGCCGCAAAGCTCCGCGCGCAAGGTGCGCGCACGCGCCTGCTCATCGTCCTCTCCGACGGTCGCCCCTACGATCACGACTACGGCGACGCGCGCTACGCACGCGAGGACACGCGCGAGGCTCTGCGTCAGGCGCGGCTCGACGGCATCACTCCCTTCTGCATAACCATCGACCGCGACTCCGAGGCCGAGTTGCGCGACCTCTACGGCGAGATCGGCTACACGATCATTGACGACGTTCTCACGCTGCCTGAACGAATGCCCGCAATCTACCGCCGTCTGACGACGTGAGGCGCGACGGGAATTTTGGGGCGACGGAGGCGAATCTCTTTGAGCCTGTTCTCCGTCGTTTCCCGCGTTAACTTGTGGGCGGCGTTTCGCGCCTCGCGGCGACGTTTTTGACGGGGGCGGGTGCGGGCGATATGTTTTTTTCGTCTCCCGAAAATCTTCCGCCTCGGTCGATTTGAAAAGAACCAAAGCCTGCCGGGGAAAGTACCATGAAAGAATTCAAGCGTAGCGTTCGGCGCTCGACACGCGCGAGTCGTGCGGCGCGCTTGCGTGTTGCGGCGAGCATTCCAAGAGTCACCGCGAGCGTTTTGCTGTCCTTCTCATTCATCGTGGGCGGCGCGCGCGCGCAGTCGGTGACGCCGCAGGCGAGCGGCGCGCAGGATCAGCGCGGAATCCGCGTGAAGCAGGACGGACAGAAGACAGACGAGCGGGCGAATCAGGCGACGCCCGCAGACGAGAAGGCGCGCGCGGCGCGGCCCGAACTCGTCCTTCAGACAGGCTACGCGCTCTTTGGCCCGTCGGGATTGCGCTTCAGTCCGGACGGTCGTCTGCTCGCGACCTTTAGCACGTTCGGCGGGAGTCAGGTCAAACTTTGGGACGCGGCGACCGGGCACGAACTTCGGACGCTGGCGGTGAGCGCGGGCGGCGCATTCTTCGGCGGCGGAGGCGTGACTGCGGTCGCGTTCAGTCGCGACGGTCGGCTCATCGCCGCAGGCTCGACCGACGGCTCGTCGAGGGTGTGGGACGTTTCGACGGGGCGCGAGTTGTACAGGCTCGGCGGCGGCGACAAGGGCACGGGCTTTCAGGCAGTCCACGGCCTCGCCTTCGGCCCCGACGGTCACACGCTCGTCGCGCTCGGCCCGTTGAGCGCGAAGTTCTGGGACTTGTCTACGGGGCAGTTGGCGCACGAGATGGAAGGGGTGACGACAGCCGGCGCGTTCTTCAACAGCCTCGCGCTCACGCCCGACGGCACACAGGTTCTGCTCAGTTTAATGGACGCCGAGAAGCAGAAGGTTTCGATCAAGTTCGTAGATATCGCGACGGGTAACGAGGCACGCACGGTCGAATCGCCACAGACGCCCGGCATGGCCGGCGGCCTGACGATTACGCCCGACGGCCGTCTGCTCTCGACGTTTGAAGAGAGCGCGGGCGGCGCGCGGCAGTTCAAGCTCTACGACATCTCGGCGCAGAAGGGCCACAAACTCTTTGACCTGCCCGAAGGCAAGTACGCCTCCGCGTCGTTCAGCCCCGACGGGCGGCTGCTCGCAACGGTCGTCGGCAACAACGTCAGGCTCTGGGACACGACGACGGGCGGCGAGGTTCGCACACTCGACTTGCCGAATCAAACGTCGAAGCCGACGCCGGACACGCTCGTCATAGGCGTTGCGTTTAGCCCGGACTCGCGCCTGCTCGCGACGAGCGGCAGCGACACGCGCATCACGCTCCTCGACGTTTCGACTGGCCGCCCGGTTCGCACGCTTGCGGGCCGAGTCAACTACGCATACGAGGCCGCGTTCAACTCCGACGGCACGCGCCTGCTCACGGGCGGCAAGACCATCTGGGACGTTTCGACGGGGCGGGGCTTGCGCGCGATGGCCGCCGACTCTTCGGGCAGCCTCGCCCAACTCAGCCGCGACGGTCGCGTGATAGTCGAGCGTGCTTTCGGCGGCAACAAAGTCGAACTCTACGACGCGCAGTCGCACAAACTCCTTTACACGCTCGCGCCCGCCGAGCAGGCCGAGGCCAATCAAGTCGTCCTGAGTCCCGACGGTCGGTTCGCCGTCACGACCTATCGGCTCAGCGATGAGCAGCAGCGAGAGAGAGCTAAGAGCGCGTCGAACGCCGTCAGGGTCAACCAAAAAGAGATTACAAACGCCATGCGCGACGCGTTGAAGAAAGGGCAGAAAGACCCGAACGCAATCATGCGCGCATACAGTCAGGCTCTGGCGGGCGCGAGCGGCGCACAGCCCGGCATCGAGAGTCAGGTTAAAGTCTGGGACACCTCGACCGGAGGCGAGGTTCGCACCTTCACAATCCCGCCCGACAACCCGCTCGCGCCGAACACGATTGACCGCGTGGCATTCAGCGCGGACGGTCGAACGCTGGCCGCCAACGCCTCCGGCACGGGGTCGGTCATTCTCTGGGACTTGACGACGGGGCGGAAGGCCGGCGAACTCGGCGCGTCGGCGCAGGGCACGCCGGGTATGTTCGCGGGGGCGATGTTTGGCAACGGCGAGAGCGTCTCTTCTTTGACCTTCAGCCCGGACGGGCGGTTTCTCGCCGTCGGCGGCAAGCTGAGGGAGGGCGGCTTCGACCCGATGTCCATGATGGGTCAGGCGGCGACGCGCGGATCGAAGAGGCCGCAAGCGTCCGCTGCGATGCCCGACGCGCAGCAGATGGAGAAACAGATAATCGAAGGCATGAAGGTCACGGGCACGATCAAGATTTTCAACGTGTCGAACGGGCAGGAGTTGATAAGCCTGAAGGGCGGCGCGGGCGACGTTCAGGCCCTCGCCTTCAGCGTCGATGGGCGCACGCTCGCCACCGCCTCGGCTGACAACACGATCAAGCTCTGGGACGCGACGACAGGCGACGCCGTGCGCTCGCTCGCCGACGAGGGCGAGAGCGTCACGTCGCTCGCCTTCAGTCCCGATGGACGCCTTCTGGCCTCGACCTCGAACGAGGGCAGCACTGCTTTGTGGGATGCGAAGACCGGGGCGCGACTCGCAACGCTCGTCTCGGTCGGCGACGGCGGCGACTGGCTCGTCGTCACGCCCGACGGACTCTTCGACGGCTCGCCCGCGGCTTGGGATCAAATCCTCTGGCGCTTCGGCGGCAACACTTTTAACGTCGAGCCGGTCGAGACGTTCTTCAACGAATTCTTCTACCCCGGCCTTCTCTCCGACATCGTCGCGGGCAAGCGCCCCGCCGCGCCGCGCGACATCGCCGTCATCGACCGGCGACAGCCCGCCGTCGCTCTGAAGTCGAGCGCGGGCGAAACGACCTCGTCGCGCACCGTCGCCGTAAGCATCGAGTTGACGGACGCGCCCGCCGGCGCGAAAGACGTTCGACTCTTCCGCAACGGCTTGCTGGTTAAAGTGTGGCACGGCGACGTGCTGAAAGGTCAATCATCCGCGACGCTCGAAGCGACCGTCCCCGTCGTCGCCGGGGAAAATCGTTTCACCGCTTACGCCTTCAACAACGACAACGTCAAGAGCCACGACGCCGCGCTCGTCGTCAACGGTGCGGACTCGCTCAGACGCGCGGGCACGGCTTACGTCGTCGCCGTCGGCATCAACTCTTACGAGAACGCGCAGTACAATCTACGTTACGCTGCGGCGGACGCGCAGGACTTCGCCGACGAGTTGAAGCGGCAGCAGGCGCAACTGGGCAAGTACGAGAGCGTCGAGGTCGTCCCGCTCATGGACTCCGACGCGACGAAGGCGAACATACTCGCCGCTCTGAAAATTCTCGCGGGCGACGCCGGTGCTCTGCCCGCCAACGCGCCGAAGTCGCTCGCACAATTGAAGCCCGCGCAGCCCGAAGATACCGTGGTCGTCTACTTCGCCGGCCACGGCACGGCGCAGTCGAGCCGCTTCTATCTAATACCGCACGATATGGCTTACGCGGGCGGACGCGACGAACTCGACGCCGCGGGGCTGCGAACAATACTAGCGCACAGCATCTCGGACGAGGAGTTGCAGTCGGCGGTCGAAGGACTCGACGCGGGCCAACTTCTTCTCGTCATCGACGCGTGCAATTCGGGTCAGGCGCTCGAAGCCGAAGAGAAGCGGCGCGGGCCGATGAACTCGAAAGGACTCGCGCAGTTGGCGTACGAGAAGGGGATGTACATCCTCACAGCCGCGCAGAGTTATCAGGCC
>DATINM010000019.1:0-60521 GCA_035474235.1 Pyrinomonadaceae bacterium | reverse complement strand
GGCGTCGTCGTCTATCTAATGCTCTACCGCCTTTATCCTTCGCGCTGAACGCGCGGCCTCTTGATTGATGGAAAAGCACGACAACAACGGGAGTCGCAGCGCGGAGTCTGAGGGGCAGGTTTTGGCGCAGGGGCGTAGGCGCACGCCCTGGCCGCTCGCCGTCGTCGCCGTTCTGTTCGTCGTCGTGCCGTTCCTCACATGGTACTGGACTTGGTTCGGTCGGAGCCTGAGCGATAGGGAGATCGACGAGTATCTTAGCGAAGACAATCCGCGCCACGAACAGCACGCGCTCTCGCAGGTGGCCGAGAGAATCGAGAAGGGCGAACGGGGCACGACGCGTTGGAACCGGAAGGTCGTCGCGCTCTCGACAAACGCGGTCGCGGACGTTCGCATGACGGCGGCGTGGGTGATGGGGCTTGAGCACAAGTCTGACGAATTTCACGCGGCACTCGTTCCGATGCTCGACGACCCGGAGCCTATCGTGCGTCGAAACGCCGCGCTCGCGCTCGTCCGCTTCGGCGACCCGCGCTGCCGCGGAGAACTGCTCGCGATGCTACGGCCTCAGACGGTCAAGGCCGCGGGCGAGGGAACTGCTCTCACGGCGCTGACCGCGGGCACGCCGGTCAAGCGCGGCTCGCTTCTCGTCAAATTCAGAAGTAACCCATCCGGCTCTGTCGAAGAGATTCGCTCGCCGCTCCCCGGCATAATCGAAAAGGCTTTGACGAGCGGAGGCGACATCATCGAGCCGGGGAAAGACCTGTTCGTCATCGCGCCCGACGCCGAGCAGGTGGATGACGCGCTCGTCGGTCTCTACTACTTCGGCGACGCGCGCGACGTGGCGGACGTTGAGCGTTACGCGGGCGGTGTCGAGGGAATGTCGGACGATGTGAAAGAGAAGGCGGCGCAGACGGCTCAAGCCATCAAGCGCCGCATCTCGAAGGAGTGAAGGGCTGTTGAAAGGTTAGCTCGCGGGAGGCGGAGGCGGCGCGTCGGGCAGCGCGACGCCGTGCATCGACTCCCAATCTTCGGTCGGAACCATCTCGATTGCGTCCCAGGGGCATCCGTCGAGGAAAGCGCCGTCGGGGCCTTTGCTGATGCACTTCTGACAGCCGATGCAGAGGTACGGGTCAACCTCGATACGACCGAAAGGCGTGTGGTCGCCGTCGGGAACCCAGAACATGCACGCCTCAATCGGGCAGTATTCGATGCACGCGGGCGAGCCGGCGCATCCTGTGCAGCAATCGGTCGTGATCGCAAGGATGCGCGGCTTCTTCTTGCGCGTCGCCTTGCCGTCGCCGACGGACATCGGCCAGTGTTTCTCGACGATTTCTATCATGTGCTGCTCCGACCGGAGGGTTTATAAGACGAACGAACTTTAGCACGTCTCCACTCGCGACTCAACAAACTTCTGCGGCGGCCCGCGTGTGGTCAGAGCCTTCTGAGACTGTGCGCCGCCGTGATAAACTTCGGGCGTTCCTTGTTCGGTTTAGTATTAGCAGTTTCACTCCTTCTCATCTCGCCGAGGTCGTAGAAAGGCGGCCTGAGCGTGCGAAGGCGCTCGCTCGAACGGAGACTTCAATGAGCACTGTCGCGGGCATTTTCAAATCACGCTCCGACGCCGAGCGTGCGGTCGGAGATTTGCGCGCGTCCGGCGTGGGCGAAGACCGAATCAGCCTGCTCGCGCCCGGTACGACGCAGGAACAGCTAGACGATGTTCCGACGACCGAGACGGAGCAGCCCGGCATGGGCAAGGCAATCGGCGCGACGGTCGGCGGCGCTCTGGGCATCGCGGGCGGATTGGAATTGGGCGCTGTCGCGGCGAGCCTGCTCATCCCCGGCGTCGGCCCGGTCTTCGCAGCCGGACTCGTCGCCGCGGCGCTGCTCGGCGCCGGCGGCGCGGCTACCGGCGCGGCGGTCGGCGGCGCGCTCGAAGACTCGATGGCGCGGGGCCTGCCGCACGACGAGCTTTTCGTTTACGAGGACGCGCTCAGGCGCGGGCGCTCCGTCGTGATAGTCGTCGCGGACGACGAATACAAGGCCGGAGTCGCGCACAGCCTTCTCGAACAGAACGGCGCGGAGAGCGTTGACGCCGCGCGCGCGAGTTGGTGGACGGGACTCCGCGACGCCGAGGAGGCGGAATACACGGTTGACGGCGGCGACTTCGGCACGGACGAGCATGTCTATCGAAGGGGCTTCGAGGCGGCGCTTCACACGCAGGCACGCGGGCGCACTTATGACGCTGACGCCTCGCGGCTTCGAGAATGTTTCGGCGCGGAGTGTGAAGAGGGCGCGTTCCGTAGCGGTTACGAGCGCGGGCGGCGTTACGACGAGGAGATGAAGGAGAAGTTCAAGGCTTGAAGGACACGCTCCTGAGCATACTCCTGCTCGTCGCCATACTCGTGCTGAGCGCGATAATCACCAACTGGTTCGCGCAAACGATGTACAGGCGATGCACTGCCTGCGGCACACTCAACGCCAAGCGCCGCACTCAATGCCGTTCGTGTCAGGCGGAGATAAGACCCTGAGCGGAGAGGCGCGAACCGGCAAACGGTCGCGCCCTTCTCCGCCCTTCATTTTTCGACTTGCCGGCTTAGACAGTCCTACGCCCCGTGAGCAGGTTAATCACGAATATCACAATCGCCACAACGAGCAGGATGTGAATGAAACCGCCCACCGTGTAGCCGCTCACAAGGCCGAGAAGCCACAACACAAGAAGAATCACCAGAATCGTCCACAACATTTTCGCCGTCTCCTTTTGTGCGTCGGTTAATTTTACGTTCAGGCTCGAATGAACGAACCCGCTTATGCTCACAAGTGGAGCAACGTCCATGCCAACGGCCACGGAACTCCCCTGCACAACACAAACAAAGAAATGCCCTTGAAATGTAGTCGAAGTCTATTTCACACCGGGGCGAGATACCAGAGTCATGTATCGAATCGTGCCGCAGAATTTAGTCGAAGCGTGTCTTGATACAGGGCGAAGCGTGCGACTGAGAAATTTTCGGGCGAGGGCGGCAACCGGAGCGTAACAAGCGACATCGGAAATTTCTGTAGCCGTGGCTGCGCGAGAGGCTTTTGAGGTAGTGCACGGCTTCGCCCCCGGCCTTTTTCACTGGACTTAAAAAGCGCGTAACTGCTAGAGTGTTTTTGCGTCTGCCGTTCCCGTCGGACGCCTTCACTGTCTGCACACCGCTTGAACCCGTCCGGCGGCCTTCGTCGGTTCTCCAGACGCGGTTTCTTTTGAATCAATCTTTCAAGATCAACGGACGCACCCCCCGATAGCCGTTGAGCTTTTCGAGTCGAGGTCTTTATGCCTTTGTCCCGTCTGATCCCCCGTTCGCAAAAAAAAGTTAAAGTCGTCGTTGGCGGCGCTCTAATTCTTCTCGTAGCCGTGGCCGCCTTCGGACTCGTCTTCAAAAAGTCGCAGCCTGTTGTCCGCGAAATCAACTACACGCAGCTACGCGAGCTTGCCGAGACAGGCGGGGCACGCTCCGTCAACATTTCGGGCGAAGACGTGACCGTCGAGCGCTCGGACGGCTCGCTCGTGCATGCCGTCGTGACCAACGCCGTCGCGCAGCACGATGTCTCAACCGTCTTCGACAAGTCGAACGTGCCCGTCGCGTTCGAGACGGTGCAGCCGGGCGCGCTCGTGACCGCGCTCAACTACGCGCTGCCGTGCGTGGCAATTCTGATCTTCGCCTTCATCGGCTGGCGCGTGTACGCCAGCATGGGCGTGCAGAGCGACCCCGGCACGATGGAGACGGGCGACGGACAGTCGGTCACATTCGACGACGTTGCCGGAGTTGACGAGGCGCGCGCCGAACTCGCCGAGACAATCGAGTTCCTCCGCGACCCGTCGAAGTTCGGACGCCTCGGCGGTCGCAGCCCTCGCGGTATTCTTCTCTCCGGCCCTCCGGGCACGGGCAAGACGCTGCTTGCGCGCGCCGCCGCAGGCGAGGCGGGCGTGCCCTTTCTCTCCGTCTCGGGTTCGAGCTTTCAGGAGAAGTTCGCGGGTCTCGGCGCGGCGCGCGTCCGTAGATTGTTTGCGCGCGCGCGCAAGCTGGCGCCCTGCGTCATCTTCATTGACGAGATTGACGCGCTCGGACGCCGCCGCGGTCGCGGGAGCGACTCGGCGTCGGCGGATCAGGATCAGACGCTCAACCAACTTCTCATAGAGATGGACGGCTTCGAGCAGTTGAGCGGCGTGGTCGTCATCGCATCGACCAACCGGCCCGACATACTCGACCCGGCGCTCACGCGCCCCGGTCGCTTCGACCGCGAGATCACGGTCAACCTCGCGGACATGCGAGGGCGCGAGCAAATCCTGCGCGTCCACGCGCGCAAGCTCACGCTCGAAGACGGACTCGACCTCTCTTGGATCGCGCGCGGGACGCCGGGCTTCTCCGGCGCAGACCTTGCGAACCTTCTGAACGAGGCGGCGATTGTCGCGACGCGCGACGACTCGGACGCGGTCGGTCGTCGTCACGTCGAGTACGCGCGCGACAAGATTCTGATGGGAGTCGAGCGTCATGGTTTCATGATGGACGAGGAGGAACGGTACGCGACCGCCGTCCACGAAGCGGGCCACGTCGCCGTCGGACTCGCGGTGAAGAACGGCGACCCGATTCACAAGGTTTCGATTCTGCCGCGCGGGCGCGCGCTCGGCGTGACTCAATCCTTGCCGGAGCGCGACCGTCTGATGCGGACGCGCGAGTACCTCGAAGACCAGATCGCGGTGCTTCTGGGCGGACGCGCGGCCGAGGTTCTTCTGCTCGACACGATGACGGCGGGCGCGTCGAACGACATCGAGCGCGCCGTCGAGATCGCGCGTCGCATGGTCTCGGAGTTCGGCATGAGTCCTCTCGGCCCGATCCATCTCGGCAAGCCCGAAGACCCGCACAGTCAGGCGCTGCTCGACCGCATCGAGCAGGCGACGAGTGAGATCGTCAAAGAGCAGATGAAGCGCGCCTGCGACGTAGTTGACTCGCGCCGCGCCGAGATCGCGCGCCTCGTTGACGGCCTGATGGAGCGCGACACGCTCGACGCAGACGAAATACACGACAGCTTCGGCATCGCGTGCGTGCGCGCAGCCTGAACGCAAACGCCTCCGTGCGCCGCGCGGCGAGTTTTAAGGTCGCGCGCTGAAACACGAGCCAACGAAGTCCCGCCGGAGTGATTGAAGAGTTCTCTTCTTCAGTCGCTTGGGCGGGACTTTTGTTAGTAGCGGGCCGCGGCGACGGCGCTGCACGCATGGGCACGGATGCGCCTTCAAAATTCGTGACTGGCGCCGGCGGTCGGGTGTATATTTGCATCGCATTCGCCCTGCCAGCGCTCCGAATCGTCCCGGCTCTCGCCCCAAGCTTTACTGCCGCCGCGACCCGCCGCTTGCAGCGCACGCTCTCCCTAACCGGCCACACACGGAGGCGCACAATGAAATGCCATTTGAAGAGGGCGGCGAGGACAGCCATCGCCACATGTTTACTTTCGTTCGTCATGACGGTCGCACTTGCCTCGACCGCACATGCGCAGCATCGAACCACGGAAAGCGACAGCAGCCGCAGCAGCGACAGCAGCCGGAGCAGCAGTCGTAGTGACGATAGCGGCAGTCGGAGTGACAGCCACAGCAGCAGCAGTAGCAGTAGCAGTAGTAGCAACAGTAGTAGCAGTATTAACAACAACAGCAGCAGTAGCGACAGCAGTAGCAGCAGCGACAGCAGCAGTAGCGACAACAGTAGTCAGCACAGTAACAATCACAGCCACAGCGGCGACGGCGGAAATCACAGCGGCGGTCACAGCCGAGGCGGGGGCAGTAGCAGCAGCAGCGGTGGTAGTAACAGTCATCATCACGATGGCGGGAACAGCGGACATCACGACCACGGAGGAAATAACACCCCGCAGCCGCCCGCAAGCAGCGGCTCAAACACTTCATCTCATCATCACCATGACGGAGGCGGCAACGGCGGTCATGGCGACGGCAATCATGGTGGCGGCGATGGCGGCCATAGAGGCGGCGGCGGCGACGATCATCACGGCGATCACGGCCACAGGCACGACCGCGACCACCACCGGCACGACCACGACTATGGCGCGTACCACTCGACCCGCGAATACGAGTCGTCGAACTACGGCGGCTACCAGTACAGTTCCAACGCATACGAGCAGGGCTACAGGGACGGCCTCTACACGGGCGCGAACGATGCGTACCGCGGGCAGAGCTACGATCCGCAACGCTCTCACTTTTTCAGGCACCCAAGCTCCGGCTATCGCTCCGTCTTCGGCAATCGCGGCACCTACGAACAGGCTTACCTCGACGGCTTCCTGCGCGGCTATGACGATGGATACCAGCACTACGACAGGTATCTCACGAACGGGCACTTTCATCCGTAGGGTTCTTTAATCGCAGTGCGTTCGCCTGAGAAGTGAAGCAACGAGTCATATACGCCGCGGCCATTCTTCGAGACTTGGCCGCGGCGTAGACGGCTTACGGCGACGCTTTGTCTTCCGAGCCTGACTTGCCTATCGCATACAGTTTTCTGCCCGCAGCTTTCCGCCTTCCGTGCCCTCTGCCCGCTTGATTGTTCGCCCGCTTCTCTTGTAAGTTTGCCTCGAACGTTTTGCCCCGTGCGGGAGTTTTCCCGCCGCTCTTCAACTCCCGGTATAAACCGTATGCCTTACCCCAGCGCAGAGCGCGTCGAAGTGCCGCTATTGCAAGAACTGGCCGCCACGGGCGGCTCTGAGCACGTGCGCTTCCTCTACGACCGTCTGGTCGCATACTTCCCGCAACTCGACGCGAACGAAGTGCGCGCCGTGGCAAACGGCCACCGCAAACAGTGGCGCAGACTCGTGCAGCGCGCGGGTCGCGCGCTCGACGAGCGACGAGAGATCGAGCGCGACCGCGGGTGCTGGAAACTAACGGAGCGCGGACGATGCCGCGTCGCCGAAGAGAAGATTCAGTTCACGCCGCCGCAGGCCGGCGGGGACGAGACTCAGGTCGAACTCACGCACTCGGACGTGCAGCGGATGCTCGTCGAGGTCGCGCGCGCGCTCGGACACTTCGCCGAGGTCGAGTTCGACTACTACGATGTCGTCTGGCGCGAGTCCGAAGCGAGTCCGCGAATCAGTCACGTCTTCGAGGTTCAGCGAAAGGGCAACGTTGACGCGGCGCTCGCCAAACTCAAACGCGCATACGACGCGCAGCGCTCGCGCCCCTTCCTCGTCGTCGCCAGCGAGCGCGACACGAACCGCGCCGAGCGGCAGTTGAGTCTCGCGCGCACGGGCCCGTTCCGCGAGATCGGTCGCGTGACGACCATACTCAGCTTCGAGCAGCTTCGTGCGCTTCACCACGCACTCACATCGGTCGAGGCCGTCCTCGCGAACTTCTTCGAGCGATGACGACCTCGACGCCGATACGCAGGCAGTACCTCGAAATCAAGCGCCGCCACGCCGACGCGATACTCCTTTTCCGCATCGGCGACTTCTACGAGGCGTTCGACGACGACGCGCGGTTGCTCGCGCGCGAACTCGACATCGTGCTCACGTCGAAGCCGATGGGGCACGGGCTTCGAGTCCCGCTCGCGGGCGTCCCGCACCACAGCCTCGAACGACATCTCGCCACGCTCATCTCTCGTGGCCATCGCGTCGCAATCTGCGAACAGTTGACGGCCGCGCCGGTCAAGGGCGCGTCTGCGGGGCGCGGACTCATCGAGCGAGACGTTGTGCGCGTAGTCACGCCCGGCACAGTTCTCGAAACCGGGCTGCTTCGGAGCAAGGTAAACAACTACATCGCGGCGTTCGTCGCCGAAGGGCGGAGGGCCGGCATCGCATACGCCGACGTGACGACGGGCGACTTCGCAGCGACCGAACTCGAAGCGGGCGCGGCCTTCGTCGAGCTTCAGCGCATCGCTCCTTCCGAACTGCTCGTGCCGAATGGTCTTGCGACGCAGGCGTCGAGCCTGCCCGGCTTCATCACGCGGCGGCCGGACGCCGGCTTTGACTTTGCGAAGTCGCGCCGCGCCGTGCAGCAACACTTCGGCTCGCGAACGCTCGCGCCCTTCGGCCTCGCGCGAAGCCCTCTGGCGGTTTCGGCTGCGGCGGCGATTCTCACTTATCTTAAAGAGACGCAGGGGAGCGTCGCGGGGCAGTTGACGCGGCTTTCGAGTTACAGCCCGGAAGCATTCATGATGCTGGACGAGCAGACCGTCCGCAGCCTCGAAATATTCGAGAGCGCGGGCGATGTTCCGTCGCTTCTCTCGACGCTCGACGAGACGCGGACGGCGATGGGCGGTCGAATGCTTCGGCGCTGGCTGCGCCAGCCGCTTCTCGACCTCGCCGAAATCGCGCGGCGGCAGGAGCACGTCGCATGGCTCGCGTCGAACGACAAAGAGCGTGCGGAGCTTTTCGCCGCGCTCGAAAACGTCCACGATATCGAGCGGCTCGCAGGGCGGGCGCGCGCGCGGCTGGCCACGCCGTCGGAAGTTCTCGCGCTTCGCCAGAGCCTCGAAGCCGTCCCGCGCGTGCGCGCCGTGTTGCAGCGCGAAGCACGACGCTTCGGCGCGCTGCTCTCAACGCTTCCGGCCTGCGAGGGTGTGCTCGAACTCATACGCTCCGCCGTCAACGACGAGCCGCCTCCGCGCGGCGAACAGTCGGGCATCATCCGGCAGGGGTTCAACGAAGAACTTGATTCGCTGCGCGCGCTTCTCAGAAGCGGAAAGACATTCCTCGCCGAGATGGAGCAGCGCGAGCGCGCACGCACAGGCATCAAGAGCCTGCGCGTCGGCTACAACAAAGTCTTCGGTTATTTCATCGAGGTCACGCGCCCGAACCTGCACCTCGTTCCCGCCGGATACACGCGCAAGCAGACGCTCGCGCAGTCGGAGCGATTCATCACGTTGGAATTGAAGGAGCACGAATCGCTCGTCCTGAACGCGCAGGAGCGAATCGGCGAGCTTGAGATGAGCCTGTTCCGGCACGTCTGCGCGGAGATCGGGCGCTCGCGCGACGAACTGCTCGCGGCGGCCTCGACGCTCGCGCACCTCGACGCGGTCGCGTCATTCGCATTGAGCGCCGCGCGCTGGAACTACGTCCGCCCCGGCGTCGTTGACGAAAAGCTTTTGAGCGTGCGCGGCGCGCGACATCCGGTCGTCGAAAGGCTGCTCGAAGAGAAACAGTTCGTCGCGAACGACATTGAACTCGGCGGCGAAGGCGCGGCGGAGATCGCACTCATCACGGGCCCGAACATGTCGGGCAAGTCAACGTACCTACGGCAGACCGCGCTCCTCGTCATCATGGCGCAGGCCGGAAGCTTCGTGCCCGCCGAATCGGCGACGGTCGGACTGACGGATCGCGTCTACACGCGCATCGGACTCTACGACCGAATCGGCAGCGGCGAGTCAACGTTCATGACCGAGATGGTCGAGACGGCGAACATACTCCACCACGCGACTCCGCGCTCGCTCGTCCTGCTCGACGAACTCGGTCGCGGCACTTCGACATACGACGGGCTGGCCGTCGCGCGCGCCGTCGTCGAGTACATACACAATCACCCGCGGCTGCGCTCGAAGACGCTTTTCGCGACTCACTATCACGAGCTTACCGAACTCGCTGAGACGCTCCCGCGCCTGCAAAACCTCCACGTCGAGATCGCGGAAGAGGGGAGCGAACTCGTCTTTCTATACAAGGTAGCGCCCGGCATCGCCGCGGGCAGTTACGGAGTTTACGCAGCGAAACTCGCGGGCCTTCCGCGTCCCGTAGTCACACGTGCCGAAGAACTCCTGCGCGAGTACGAGGGCGGCGCTCAATCCGACGAAGGCTCAGGCAACGAGGCAATCGAGCAATTCGACGCGAAGACGTGGGGGCGCGGCGCGCGCGTCGTGCAGGAAATTCTCGAAGCAGACCTCGACTCGCTCTCGCCGGTCGAGGCGCTTATGAAACTCTTCGAGCTTCGACGGATGGCCGAGGGCGAAGGCGGAAAAGAGTTGAAGGCGTTGAAGACGGCGTGAGAGGAATGATGAACGGGGAAGGATGAATGATGAATTGAAAGGCGGCCCGCTTCTCACTCGCCACCCGTCATTTCGCATTCATCATTTGAATAAGAGAGATCTCGAATGTCGCGGCTTCGCGTGCGGATTGTGACGACGGCGACGCCCGCAAAGATTAGAGCGGTGGCGATCCAGTTGCGCGCGACCCACTGCTCGTCCGCGCCGAGCACGAGCGGCGCGACGGCGAAGACTATGAGCGGTTGAAGGTATATGTAAACGGCGACGGTGCTCGGCGCGACGCGTTCGAGCGCCCATGCGTTCAGGTAGTAAGCGCCGACGGTCGGGACTACTACGATGTAGGCGACCGAGGCCCAAGTCACCCAGCCGAGTTGTCGAAGCGGGACTTGCGAAAGGTAGTAGCCGCCGAGCGGGACTGTCAGAAGGCATCCGAAGGCGAAGACCCATGCCATCGCCGTGAGCGCGCCGTAGCGCCGGAAAACTTCGCGCGAAACGGCGATGTACGCGCCGTAGGCGAAGCTATTGCTGACGAGCAGGAGGTTGCCGAGCGCCCTGCCACCGCTGAAGTCCGCGCGCAGAGGGTCAACCAGATAGATCACGCCGGCCGCGGCGACGAGCGTGCCGAGCGCCGTGCGCGCCGACAGTTTCTCGAAACCGAGGAGCGCGCCGACGAGAAGGCTGAAGACAGGAATAGCCGTTCCGATTATCGTCGAGTTGACGGCGGTCGAGAGCGCGAGTCCTTTGACGAAGAGTAGTTGATTGAGGATGACGCCGAGAAGACTGTAAAGCGCGAGCCGCGCGAGGTCTGCGCGTTGAGGGACTTTCACACGGCCCCTTGAACGAAGCAGTAGAAAAAAAGCTGCGCCGGCGCCGGCCACGCGGAAGGCGACGAGTCCTGTGCTCGGCAACTCGCGGAGCGCGACCTTGCCGACTATCGGCCACGTCCCGAAAATTATCTGAACCGCGACGAGCGCGAGGTGCGGCCCCGCCGAGGAGCGTTTGCGGGGACGGGATTGCGGAGCGCGGGTTGGCGAAGATTGTTTCATCGAACCGATGAGTCAATCAAATGTTTATTGCTTCCAACCCTCGATCCGAATTCCGAATCCGGTAGTCGTCTTAGCTGTACGCGCCCGCGCGTGCGCCCGTGCCGTCGCCCGTCTCCGCAGGGTCGTCCTCGCGCTCGGCGTCGGGTGCGGACGAACCTGTGTTCTGCCCCTCGATGTCTTGCCCGTGCTGCGCGCCGTACTCCTGACTCTCGGCGTCGGTCGTAACGTTGGCGGGCGTCTCTTCGGATTGATTCGCGCTCATCTTCTCTCCCTTAACAAGCTTGGTCTTGGCATGGCTCGCGCGGCGCTTTTCTCTTCGCCTGAGTCTTACGCGAGCAGGTAGAGCGGGTTCTCCAAAATCTTTTTGAAGGTTTGGAGGAACTGCGCGCCGGTCGCGCCGTCAACGACCCGGTGGTCGCATGACATCGTAACGCGCATGATTTGTCTGACGACGACCTCGCCGCCGCGCACGACGGGCTTGGGCGTCATCGCGCCGACGGCGAGGATGGCGGCCTCCGGCGGATTGATGACAGCCGTGAACTCGTCAATGCCGAACATTCCGAGATTGCTGACCGAGAAGGTCGCGCCCGTGTAATCTTCGGGCTTGAGGCGGCGGCTTCGCGCGCGCTCGGCGAGGTCGCGGACTTCGCGCGCGATCTGACCTACCGACTTCTCGTTAGCGCCGCGAACGACGGGCGTGATGAGTCCGTCCTCGATTGCGACCGCGACGCCGATGTCGGCGCGCTCGTAGTGGCGGACTGCCTTTTCCTGAAAAGACGAATTGACCGCCGGATGCCTGATGAGCGCGACCGCGGCGACTTTGATGATAAGGTCGTTGATGCTGACCTTGGTTTCCGCGTCGAGTTCGTTTAGCTGGCGGCGAAGCTCCGCCGCCTTGTCCATCTCGATCTCGGTCGTCAGGAAGAAGTGCGGCACGGGGCCGATGGACGTGACGAGGCGGCGCGCAATCGTCGCGCGCATCGTCGTCATGGGCACGTCGCGGTACGGCGCTGCGCCCTCGACCGTTTGCGTGAAAGCGCGCGGAGTCTCAGTCTGTTGCTGAGCCGCGTGCGAGGGCTGTGTCGCCGGCGCTTGAGTCGCGCGCGACTCGGCCTTCTGCGCAGGCGCTTCCTGCTTCGGCTGTCGAGCGCCTTGCATCGCGGATTCGATGTCGCGCTTGACGATGCGACCGCCGGGGCCCGTGCCCGAAAGGCTTTTGAGGTTGATGCCGGCCTCCGCGGCCATGCGCGCGGCTATGGGCGAGACGATAAGCCGCCCGCCCTGCGCGCGACGCCCGTTGCCGTCGGCTTCGGTCGGCTGATCTTTTGTCTCGGGCTGAGGTTTACTCGGCTCCGCCGCTTCGCTTTGCCGCGTCGAGGGAGCGCCGCCGACATCGCCCTTGAGCGGTTTGCCTTCGACGGTCGCTTGCGTCCGCTCGCCGCCGGGGGCGACGCTCGCGATCTCGTCGGGAGCGCCGTAGGCTCGGCCTTCAGCCGAGTCCTCGATGCGCTCCTTGCGCTCCGTCTGGGCCGCGCCGGAAGAAGCCTCGGAGACGAGCGAAGAGATGTCTTCGTCGGGCGAGCCGATGATCGCGATGATCGCGCCGAGCGGGACGGTTTCGCCTTCGGGGACGAGAATCTTTCGGAGCACGCCTTCGGCCAGAGCCTGCGCCTCCATCGTCGCCTTGTCGGTGTCAACCTCGGCTATCGGCTCGCCGACTGTTACCTTGTCGCCCTCTTTCTTAAGCCATCGCGAGAGTTGCCCCTCTTCCATCGTCGGCGACAGCTTCGGCATCACGACCTGCGTTGCCATCAGTTCAGTCCTCAGTTTTCGGTTTTCAGTTTTCAGTTTCAGTTCAGCGACTGTTGTTCGTAGATTGCTGAAAACTGAAGACCGAAAACTGAAAACTATCAGTCCAGATATGCGACTTCGCGCACCGCTTTGACGATTCGCTCAACGTCGGGGAGCGCGAGCCGTTCGAGATTCTTTGCGTAGGGCATCGGCACGTCCGCGCCTGAGACTCGAAGGACGGGCGCGTCCAGATAGTCGAATGCGCGCTCCATTATCTGCGCGCTTATCTCTGCGGCGACGCCGCAGAAGGCGTGCGACTCTTCGGCGATGACGACGCGGTTCGTCTTCTTCACAGAGTTGATTATCGTCTCGATGTCGAGCGGGCGTATGGTTCGCGGGTCAACGACCTCGACCGAGACTCCCTGCTTCTCAAGCTCCTCAGCCGCCTTCAAGGCGAGCGGCACTGTCATCGAGCGCGCGATGATCGTCGCGTCCTTGCCCTCGCGCTTCACGTCGGCGACGCCGAGGGGGACGAGGAAGTCTTCGCCTTCGGGGACTTCGCCCTTGATGCCGTACATGCGCTCCTGCTCCATGAAGATTACGGGGTCGTCGTCGCGGATGGCACTCTTCAGGAGTCCTTTTGCGTCCGCCGGAGTCGAAGGCATGACGACCTTGAGGCCGGGGAAGTGCGCGTACCATGATTCGAGCGCCTGCGAGTGCTGCGACGAAACCTGAAAGGCCGATCCGTTCGGGCCGCGAAAGACGATTGGAATCTTGAACTGCCCGCCTGACATGTAGCGCATCTTCGCCGCCGAGTTGATGATCTGGTCGGTGGCGAGGATGGAGAAGTTGAAAGTCATGAACTCGATGACGGGCCGCAAGCCGACCATCGCCGCGCCTACGCCGAGGCCCGCGAACCCTAGTTCGGTTATCGGCGAGTCAATCACGCGCTTGCCGCCGAACTCTTCGAGCAATCCCTTCGAGACTTTGTATGCGCCCTGATACTCGGCGACCTCTTCGCCCAACAGGAAGACGCTCTCGTCGCGCTGCATCTCCTCGCGCATCGCCTGATTGAGCGCCTCGCGCATCGTCATTACTGCCACTGTTCAAACCTCCGGTTTGAGGAATAAATGATAAGTGATGAGCGATAAGAAAGAGCGGTAGACTGCTTTTTCTTATCGCTCATCACTTATCACTGTTTTATCGGTGTCGCGTAGATGTCTGTGTAAAGTTCCTCGGGCGCGGGTTCGGGGCTTGAGTCCGCGAACTTGACTGCGCGCTCGACCTCTGCGCGAACGCGGTCTTCGATCTCCTTCAGCCCCGCGTCGTCGAGAACATTCTTCTCGCGGAGGCTGTTGCCGAAGACCTTGATTGGGTCGCGCTCCTGATAGCGCTCGATCTCCGCACGCGTGCGGTAGTGGCCGGGGTCGGACATCGAGTGCCCCATGAAGCGGTACGTCCTGACTTCGAGGAGCGAAGGCAAATAGTCTGTGCGCGCACGTTCGATTGCGCGTTCGGTCGCGGCGCGGACGGCGAGCACGTCCATGCCGTCAACGAACTCGGAGGCGATGTCGTAGGAGCAAGCCTTCTCGGCGACGTTGCTCTGCGACATTGCGCGCGCGAGCGAAGTGCCCATGCCGTACTGGTTGTTCTCGCAGACGTAGATGCACGGAAGTTTCCAAAGCTGCGCCATGTTGAGCGACTCGTGGAAAGCGCCCTGATTGACGGCGGCCTCGCCGAAGTAGCAGAGCGTGACCTGATCCGTGTCGCGATACTTCGTCGCGAAAGCTATTCCCGTCGCGAGCGGAATCTGCCCGCCGACGATTGCGTGGCCGCCGAGAAAATGCTTGTCGGCGTCGAAGAGATGCATCGAGCCGCCCTTGCCTTTCGAGCAGCCGCCGATCTTGCCGAACAACTCGGCCATGACCTCGTCGGGCGATATGCCCATGACGAGCGCGTGGCCGTGATCTCGATAGCTGGTGAGCGCGTAGTCGTCCGGCCTGAGTGCGGAGAGCGTGCCGACCGCGACCGCCTCCTGCCCGATGTACAAGTGGCAGAAGCCGCCGATCTTTCCGAGCGTGTAGGCTTCGGCGGCCTTCTCCTCGAAGCGACGGATGAGAATCATCTGGTAGAGCATCCGCAGGAGAGTTTCGTTGTCAACCTCTTCGATGTGCTTCCGCTGTTCCTGCTTGCGGTGCTCGTGTTCCTCGCGTAGTTCGTCGGCGTCTATCTGATCCTTCTCTTCGCGCTCAGCCACGCCGGCGCTGCCCGAAGGGCTGTTCGTTTTGGCTCTGGGTCTCATTGGTGTGATTTTAAGTTCACTCATAAGCAAAAAAAACGCGGGCGAGTGGGCTTGTCCGCCGCTCGTGCCCGCCCTGCTGAAGCGTACCGGCGGCGCGACCAGTTCTGACTTTCTGTGCTCAGTTGTGACGGAAAGGGATTATACGCGAGTTCTCCGCGCGCGGCAAAAACGCGCGCTGGCGGAAATGAAACGGCGCGCGAAAGCCATTGTCCTTTCGCGCGCCGTCTGAGGTTTGGATGAACGTTGCGGGAGCTTTCGACCCGGAACTCCTTAACGGTAAGAGTCAATCGGTATGACGGAGGCCGCGCCGTGCGGCGTGCGTCGAACGTGTTTGCTGCGCTGCATCTTCTGTGTGGCGGCGAGCAGAAGGTCGTCAGCCGCCGGGCCGTCGTCGGGATAGCAGGCGACGCCGACGCTGACGGAGACGCGAATCGCACGCCCGGTCTTCACTGTGAACTCGTGCGATTCAACCGCGGATCGTATGCGCTCGGCGATCATCAAAGCGGCATCGGCGGTAGCGCCCGGCAAGACCGCTACGAACTCGTCGCCGGAGTAGCGCGCGAGCGTGTCCATCTCGCGGAGTTGTTTTTTGATGACGGAGGCGACGGAGGCGAGCAAGCGGTCGCCGACCCCGTGGCCGAAAGCATCGTTGACCTCCTTGAAGCCGTCAACGTCCATGCTCAACACGGAGGCAGGCTCGCGCCCGTTGCGGCGGCACTCGGCGACGCGCTGTTCCAGCATGAGCCGGAGCGCGCGCGAGTTGGGCAGCGCGGTCAAAGTGTCCGTGAGCGCGCTCTGCTTCGTCTTCTCGTGCGTGATGGCGTTTGAGAGCGCGCCCGACGTGTGCAGGCAGACGGATTCGAGCAGACGCGCGTGTTCGGTCGTGTAGGTCGCCGCGCGGGCCGAGTAGAGCGTGACCGCGCCGAACGAGCCGTCTTCGCGCAGAAGCGGCGACGAGATAACGTCGCGGACTTGCGAGGCGACCTCGAAGGGGACGCCGGCAAGGTCGAGTTCGGGTTGCGCCCCGAACATCGAACGCGCGTTCGCCACGACCCATCCCGTCACGCCCTCGCCGACGTTGACACGCCTTTCAGAGAAAAACTCGGAGGACGCGCCGAACGAATAGATCGATTCGGCCTTGCCCGCCCCTTCGTTGACGACGAAGAAGACGCAGGTGTCGAACGGTACTATCGAGCGGAGTTTGCCGGCCACGAGCGCGACCGTGTCCGTAAGGTTGAGGGTCGAGCCGATTGTCTGCGTGATTTCGTGGAGCGCCAGAACCTCGCGCTGCGCTTCGGCTATTGAGCGGAAGCCCGCGGCATTGTCGCTCAAAGGAGCGGCGACTTGAGTTTTACAGCCGACCGTGCCCGCGTGTTCGACGCCGTCGCTCGAATCCCGTCGCACCTGCTCGCTCAAGTCGTCCGAAGAGATAAGTCCGTCGAAACGTTCGACGTTTCGGACGAACGCTTCGACCACGTCGGGGTCGAACGATTTTCCTGCCTTGCTGCGAAGGAGCGCGAGCGATTCTTCGCGCATCATCCCCGCGCGGTAAGGGCGGTCGCAGCGCGTCGAGTCGTAAAAGTCAACGACGGCGATGATGCGCGCGACCAGTGGAATCGAATCGCCTTCGAGTCCGTCGGGGTATCCCGTCCCGTCCCACTTCTCGTGATGGTGGCGCACGATCTCTCCGACCGGATAGGGGAAGCCGACGCGACTGATGATTTGGCCTCCGACTTCCGCGTGAACCTTCATGCGCTCGAACTCCGCGGGGGTGAGTTTGCCGGGCTTGTTAAGGATGTGGTCGGGGACTGCGAGCTTGCCTATGTCGTGAAGGAGCGCGCCCGCTTTCAGAGCTTCCAGTTCCGCGTCGCTGACGCTCAAGAGCTTTCCGAGTTCAGAGGCATACACGCGCGTCCTTCGGACGTGCCCGTGCGTGGTCTGATCCTTCGCGTCAATCGCAATCGCCAGCGACTCGACTGCGCTCACATTCAAGCTCACAGCCTCGCGCGCGAGCTTCAACTCGTCTTCCAACGCGCGGCACGAATGCTCAAGCCTCTTTACACGCGAGCGTCCGAGAAGGTAGATGAGAGGGAAGACGACTCCGCACGCGACGGCGAGTAGGCCGGCGCAGATTAGTAGGGCGAGCCGGTCGCTCGACATCTCGACGGGCTGCGAGAAAAAAGATGCCGCGACGGACGGGAGAGAGATTGCGGCGAATGAGAAGAGCGCCTTCAGACAAATGAATGACATCAGAATAAGCGGGGCGACGAAACGCGTTGGAAGCCGGGAGAGCCTTTGGTTTGAAAGTGATCCGAGGAAATTTTCAGACGGGGCGGCCAAGCGAATTGGCAATTACAAAAATAGCCTGCCGCGTCGTCGCCGGTCAAGTGATAAAATGCGGCGGCGATGAAGCCGGGCGGGGCTTCAGAAATCGGCTATTTTGCCGCATTTTTCGACTACGGCGCATATACTCTCGAACGTGCGTGAACACAATGGAAGGACGATTCACATGGCGTTTGATTGACGACGAGGCCGAGCTTCGCGCCGCGGTCTCGACGCTCAGCGGCGAAGGCGTCTTGGGGCTTGACACAGAGACTTACTGGAACACGGGCGCGAACCGCATGCGCCTCGCGCTCGTGCAGGTCGCGCCGCCCGCGGGCGACGTGATCGTGGCCGACGTTCTCAAGACGGGCGTCGAGCCTCTCAGGCCGCTCCTCGAATCGCACGAGCCGAAGATGGTCGCGCACAACGCGCGCTTCGACGAGGCCGTGCTGCTCGACGCCGGTGTGCAGGCCGCCGGACTGATAGACACGCTCCGCCTTTCGCGCATGGCGCTGACACTCGGCTCGCACAGTCTGGCTTCAATCGTCGAGCACCTGTTCGGGACGCCGCTCGATAAGACTCTGCAAAAAGCGAACTGGCGGCGTCGCCCGCTCACGCGCGCGCAAGTAGAGTACGCGGCGCTCGACGCGCGAATGGCTCTGCTCGTCTACGACGAGCTTCGCCGTTTGCTCGGCGAACAGGGGAGGCTTGAGCAGGCTTTGCGCGCCTCGGAACTCGCGCCGAGAGAGGCGCGCGAGCCGGGCAAGCCGCGAAAGAAGAGGGCGGCGCCCATTCCCGAAATCGTCCTCACGCCGGAAGAGAAGCGCGTCGTGCTGAGCTTGAAAAAATGGAGGCTCGAACGCGCGAACGCAGGGCGCGTGCCCGCGTACATGATCTGCCCTGACAGGACGCTCGAACATATCGCGCGCGCACGCCCCTCGACGCTCGAAGCGCTCGCCTCGATTTACGGACTCGGCGAGTCGAAGATAAAAAACTTCGGCGAAGAGTTGTTACAGGCTCTACGCGACGCGGGAGGATGAAGGTCTGCCCGCGCGCGCGAGACGGACGGCGCTCCGGCAAAGCAAGCGGCGACGAGCATCAGGCTTCCGCGTCGAAGTCTTCCGGGTCGTCCCCCGGTCATTCTTCACTGCGTGCGCGGCTGCTCTCTTCGAGTTGCGAGGCAAACTCGCGAGGCGTGTTGACGGGCAGGCGACATGCATAGTTCTCGCAGACGAAGGCCGTGGCGCGACCGCCGACGGCGTTCCGCTCACGAAGCAGCGGGACGAGTTCGCAGGCTCGCCCGTCATCGCCCTTTGAGAGCGCGACGACTTTGTTCGGCAGATAACGACTCCATACCTCGCGCTCAAGCGCCCGCGCGCCCGCGGAGTCTGCGCCCGCGACGATGACGACCTCTTTCGGGGTCGAGAGTTGAAAGTCCATCGCGCCGAGCGCGTAGCCGAATGCGGAAGGGTATCGCTCGGCGGCGTCGCGCACGAGGCGCAGGACGTTAACGGCCTTACGCCTGTAATCCTCGTTCCCCGTAAGGGTGGAGAGCCGAAGGAGCGATTCGGCTGCGACGGAGTTCCCCGAAGGCGTCGCGTTGTCGAAGTAGTCTTTGCCGCGGACGATAAGCTCCTCGCCGCTTCTGCCGTTGTAGAAGAAGCCTCCGCCCTCTCCGTCCCAGAATTCATCGCTCATCTTGCCGGCGAGCTTATTCGCCTCTTCAAGCCAACCGAGCTTACCCGTAGTCTCGAAGAGTGTGATGAACGACGAAACGACGTAAGAGTAATCGTCGAGAAAGCCAGCGTGCTTCGCCCGCCCGTCTTTGAAGAAGTGAAGCAGGAGTCCGCCCTCCGTCATCTTGTCGAGGACAAATCTCGCGCCGCCTTCGGCCATCTCGCGATAGTCGTCGCGTTCGAGAACCGCGGCGGCTTCGGCGAAGCTCTCGATCATCAGACCGTTCCATGCGGCTATGATCTTTTCATCTCGCGCCGGCTTGATTCTTTTCTCACGCTCGGCAAATAAAATTCGGCGGCCTCGCTCGACTGCCGCGGTCAACGTCTCGACTGTAACGCCCGACTCGCGCGCGACTTCTTCGGCGGGTCGTTCGACGTTGAGAATGTTCTTCTCTTCAAAGTTACCGCGCCCGGTCACACCGAAGTACGCGCAGAAGAGTCGCGCGTCGTCGGCGCCGAGCAGGGCTTCGACCTCGGTCTTGTCCCAGACGAAGAACTTGCCCTCGACGCCCTCCGAGTCGGCGTCCTGCGTCGAGTAGAAAGAGCCGGACTCGTCGCGCATCTCGCGCGCAACGTAGTCGAGCGTTTCGACGACGACGCGCCTGTAAAAATCTTCGCCCGTCAACTGGTAGACGTGTAGGTAGAGGCGCGCGAGAAGCGCGTTGTCGTAGAGCATCTTCTCGAAGTGAGGGACGAGCCAGCGCGCGTCGGTCGAGTATCGATGGAAGCCTCCGCCGAGTTGGTCGTACATGCCGCCGCGCGCCATCTTCGTGCAGGTGTGCGTGACCATCTCCAGCGCACGCCGGTCGCCGGTTCGCTTGAACGCGCGCAGGAGGAAGTCGAGATTCATCGAAGAAGGGAATTTCGGAGCGCCGCCAAAGCCGCCGTTGACTGAATCATAAGCGCGCGCGAGAGCGCGAAAGGCCGCGTCGAGCAGCGCCGTGTTGACCTGCTCGCCCGACTCCTGCGCGACGCTCATGCGCCGTAGTTCCGAGAGAATCTCCCAGGCCGACTGCTTCACCTCGTCGGGTCGCGTCCGGTAAGTCTCCGCGATGGCTGCGAGTATGCGCGGGAAGCCGGGCATCTGGTAACGATCTTCGGGCGGGAAGTAAGTGCCGCCGTAGAAGGGCACGAGGTCGGGCGTGAGGAAGACCGTCAGGGGCCAGCCGCCTTGCCGCGTCATCATCTGAACCGCGTTCATGTAGATCTGGTCGAGGTCGGGGCGCTCCTCCCGGTCAACCTTGATGTTGACGAAATTCTCGTTCATCAGCCGCGCCGTCTCCTCGTTCTCGAAGGACTCGCGCTCCATCACGTGACACCAGTGGCAGGCGGAGTATCCGATGCTCAGAAGTACGGGTTTGTCCTCGCGCTTCGACTTCTGCAAAGCCTCTTCGCCCCAAGCGTGCCAGTCCACGGGGTTGTGTGCGTGCTGCAAGAGGTACGGGCTTGATTCGTTGATGAGACGGTTGGTGTGCTTGTGCTCTGACATTCGGCCACGCGCCCTTCGCTACGATGATTCGGATGAATGAAGCCGTTTGATTATGTGCCCACGATTCCCGCGCGGGCAAACGAACGAAAGCGTTTTTGCTATTTTCCCGCCGCGTCGCTAAACTGAATGGTGATTCATTTTTGTTATTCAAAACCGATTTCGCCGGGCGGTTGAGGGCTTTTGATTAAACCCGACCGGCGAGGCTTCAACAGCAGGAGCGTGAACGGATGGAACGTGAGAGCATCGAGATGGACGTGCTCTTCGTCGGCGCGGGGCCGGCGAGTCTGAGCGGGGCGCTTCACTTGTCGCGGCTCGTCGGCGAGCACAACGAGGCGGTAGCGAGCGGCAAGCGGCACGGCAAGCCGCTCGGAGAGATTCAGATCGCCGTTATCGAGAAGGGCGCTTCGGTAGGCGCGCACATTCTTTCCGGCGCGGTGATGGATCCGAAGGCTCTCGCCGAACTCATCCCCGACTTCATCGAGCAGGGCGCGCCCATCGAGTCGCCCGTCAAAGAGGACAGCTTTCTTTACCTGACGAAGACGCGCGCAATCAAATCGCCGATCACGCCGCCGCCACTGAAGAATCACGGCTACTACATCGTCTCGCTCAACAAGCTTACGGCGTGGCTCGGAGAGAAGTGCGAAGAGGCGGGCGTCAACATCTTTCCGGAGTTTCCCGGCGCGGAAGTTCTCTACGACGAGCAAGACCGCGTCGTCGGCGTGCGAACCGGCGACAAGGGGATTGACAAAGAGGGGAGACGCAGATCGAACTTCGAGCCGGGCGTTGACATACTCGCGAAAGTAACGGTGCTCGGCGAGGGGCCGCGCGGGTCTCTGACGAAGCAGTTGACTGAGCGGCTCGGACTGAACGAGGGGCGCGAGCCGCAGGTCTACAGCATCGGCGTCAAGGAGCTTTGGCAGTTGCCCGACGACAGGTACACGGCGGGACGTGTGACGCACACGCTCGGCTATCCTTCCGATACGCACACATACGGCGGAGGATGGATTTACGGGATGCAGAATCGGATCATCAACCTCGGCTACGTCACGGGCCTCGACTATCAAGACCCTCTGCTCGACCCGCACGCAGAGTTTCAGAGATTCAAGGAGCACCCGTTCGTCGCGCGGCTGCTCGAAGGCGGAAAGATGATTCGCTACGGCGCGAAGACGATTGCGGCGGGCGGCTTCTACGCGATACCTCAGTTTCACGGCGACGGATTCCTGCTCGTCGGCGACTCCGCGGGGTTTCTGAATTCGCAACGCTTGAAAGGGATACACTCGGCGATCAAGAGCGGGATGCTCGCGGCGCAGGCCATATTCGAGGCGCTGCTCGTCGAAGACTTCTCGAAGCAGCAGTTGAAACGCTATCGCCAACTGATTCGCGAGAGTTGGATAACGAAAGAGCTTCGACGCGTGCGAAATTTCCACTCGGCTTTCCGTCACGGGCGTTGGCTCGGACTCGCGAACGCCGGACTTCAGTTCATAACGGGCGGGCGCTCGTGGGGACTCTTCGACCGCGCGAGCCTTGAGCCGGGGCACACGGCGCTAAAGCAACTTAAAGATTACGGCTATCAGGGCGACAACATGGATCAGCGTTACGGCAGGCTTCGCTTCGACGGCAAGCTCACCTTCAACAAGGTGACGGACGTTTATCACGCCGCCGTCTCTCACGACGAAGACCAGCCCGCGCACCTACACGTGCTCGACACCGAAATCTGCTCGACGCGCTGCGCGGAAGAGTACGGAAACCCTTGCCAGAGATTCTGCCCGGCTGCCGTGTACGAGATGGTCGAGAACGGGTCGGACGGCAAGCGACGCCTTCAGATAAATTTCTCAAACTGTGTCCACTGCAAGACGTGCGACATAATGGATCCTTACCAGATAATCAACTGGGTGACGCCAGAAGGCGGCGGCGGGCCGGACTACAAGGGGATGTGAGCGCGATACGCGAAAGGGCTTTTGAGCGGCGGTACGCGAAAGGGCTTCCGAAGCGGCCCGGCCAAGCTTTGAAAGCCAGACGGAAAAGAGGCTGCCCTGACTCGTCAGGGTCGAGATTTTCGTCGCAAATGTCTCGACACTGGCCGCTCAAGTCTCGATTCGGGCGACTCAGGTCTGGATTTCAACGACTCAGGTCTGGATTCGAGTCGGTCAGGTCTTAACTTGAGTCGGTCAGGTCTAGAGTTTACCGACTCGAATCAAGACCTGAGTCGCTTAAGTTTGGATTCGGACGACTCAGGTCTGGATTCGAGTCGCTCGGATTTGGATTCCAGCCGCTCAGGTCTGGATTTTAGTCGCTCGGATGCGGAGTTGAGCGACTCAGGTCTGGATTCGAGCGACTCAGGTCTGAACTTTACCGGGTCAAATCTCGATAAAAGCCGCCCGGATTTAGATTTTAGGCGCTTGGATTTGGGGTTTTGTGGTTGAAGTCGCGTCCGAAAGCACAAAATGCTTGATCCTGGCGACCGGAGTGCCGAGGGCGGGCGCTCACTCCTTCTCAAGAATGGAGAAATCAACCTTTCCGCGCTCCACCTCTTCGAGCGCGATGCGCGTCGGCTTGTGGTGGGCCATGTCCATCTCGACGCGCGGGCGCGCGCCACGCTGTAGCTGTTTGCTGCGCTGCGCTGCCACGAGTATGAGGCGATACTTCGAGTCAATCGTCTTGGCCTTGCCCTCCTGCGGGTTCTGCTCGTCTGTCTCTATCGCGTCGGCGGCTTTTGCCATGTCTCTCCAATGCCGGCTTTTGTGTCTGCCGGTCTCCTTGTGGATGAATTCGGCGATCCGATAATCACTCTTTTATAAACTGTTCCCGCCGTTTATTCAACGCCGGAGGGCGACTCGAACGTCGCGAGCACGCGGCGCGCGACCCACTCCTGCCGCACGCGCCTCGCACGCTCTGCGTAAACGATTGAAGCTAACTGCGACGCGGCGCGCTCGATCTCGTCGTTGATGATGACGTAATCGAAGTGCCTGTACTGCTCGACCTCTTCGCGCGCGTTTCGGAGTCGAAGCTCAAGCTCTTCGGGCCGCTCGGTCATTCGAGCCGTTAGGCGCGACCGTAGAATCTCGAACGAAGGCGGCAGGATGAAGACCGAAACCGTATCGGCAAACGCCGCGCGCACGCTGGCCGCGCCCTGCACGTCAATCTCCAGAAGGATGTCGTGCCCCTCGCTCAACTCCTGCGCGACGACGCTGCGCGCAGTCCCGTAGAGATGGCCGTGCACGACAGCCCATTCGAGGAAGCCGCCCGCGTCGCGCATCCGAACGAACTCGTCGGGCGTGACGAAGTGATAGCTTACGCCGTCAATCTCGCCGCGCCTCGCCTCGCGCGTCGTCCATGAGACGGAGTAGCTGATGCCTGCCACGGTGTCGAGCAGGCGGCGTATGAGCGTGCCCTTGCCGCCGCCGGAGGGCGAGCTTATGACAAAGAGGATGCCTTGATAACAGTCGGCGGGGCGCGAGGCCGAAGCGCCCGCGTGTCGCGGCGCTTCACTCAACGTTCTGCACCTGCTCGCGAAGTTTCTCGACCGCCGCCTTGATCGAAAGCGCAGACTCCTTGATCGCCGTGTCCGTGGATTTCGAGAGCACCGTGTTCGCCTCGCGGTTGAACTCCTGTAGAAGAAAGTCTAGACGCTTGCCAACGTCGCCCTCTTCTGCGATGGCCGCGCGAAACTGCGCGACGTGGCTTCGGAGCCGCGTCGTCTCCTCTGTGATGTCGCTGCGGTCGGCGAGGTATGCGACCTCCTGCGCGAGCCGGCCCTGATCCAGCTCTACTATTTCAAGACCGTCGCGCGCCAGCAGTTCGCTGATGCGCTTGTAAACTCGCGCGCGATAATTTTCGACCTGCTCCGACGAGAGCGACTCGATGACGGGCAGGTGGCGCTCGATCTCGTCGAGCCGCGCGCTCATCTCCGCGGCGAGCGCCGCGCCTTCTCGAAGGCGCATCGTCTCAAGCTCGTCGAGCGCCTGCGAAAGCGCCTGCTCGACTCCCTGCAACATCTCGTCCGAAACCCCATCGCGCGCCGCCTGCATCGCGCCCGGCAGACGCGCCAGCACGTTGATGTCAGGCTCGCCCGCGAGACCGAAATCTTTTTGCATCTCGCGCATGGCCTGTATGAACCCGGCGATGAGGGGCCGGTTCAGTTCGTATGCGACTTCGCCCGTGCGTTCGAGCGAGATGCTGGCGTCAACGCGACCGCGCGAGAGCCTCTCGCCGATGCGACGCCTTACGAGCGCCTCGATTGAAGAGAGTTCCGCCCCGGCGCGAAGGTGTACGTCTAGGAAGCGATTGTTGACGGTCTTGAGGTCAACGGCGGCGATGAATCCGTCGCCCTGCGCCGTGCCGCGACCGAATCCTGTCATTGATTTCATCGTGGATTGTAAGCAATCGAGCGGAGCTTCCTGTCTTTGTTTGAGCCGCGACAAAAATTATAACTACCTACTGCTTACGGCTCACTGCTCACTGCCTCGACTTCCTCCTCGTCGGCGAATTGGAGTTCGTAGAGCCTTCGGTAAGCGCCGCCGAGCGCGAGCAGTTCGGCGTGTCTGCCGGTCTCGATGATCCGCCCGCGCTCGACGACGACGATCATGTCTGCGCGCCGGACGGTCGAGAGGCGGTGCGCGATGACGATGGTCGTCCGGTCGCGCGTGAGATTCGCGAGCGCCTTCTGAACGAGGCGCTCCGATTCGGCGTCGAGCGATGACGTTGCCTCGTCGAGCACGAGCACGGATGCGTCGGCCAGAACGGCGCGCGCGATTGCGAGCCGCTGGCGCTGCCCGCCGGATAGAAAGATTCCGCGCTCGCCGACTACTGTGTCGTAGCCCGCAGGCAACTCCCTTATGAACTCGTCGGCGTGCGCGGCGCGCGCGGCGTCTTCGATCTCGGCGTCGGTCGCGCCGGGCCGGCTGTAGGCGATGTTGTAGCGGACGGTATCGTTGAAAAGCACGGTCTCCTGCGTGACGAGCGCGATGTTCTCGCGAAGCGTTCGGAGCCGCGCGTCTCGAAGGTCAACGCCGTCCCAGAGAACCGCGCCCTCCACGGGGTCGTGGAATCGCGGAACGAGTTTCGTCAGAGTTGACTTGCCGCCGCCCGACTCGCCGACGAGTGCGACCATACGCCCCGCCGGTATTCGGAGCGAGATGCCCCGGAGCACGAGCCTCTCTTCGTTGCCGTAGCGAAAAACGATGTCGCGAAGCTCTATCGAATCTCGCAAAGGTTCGAGCGCGACGGCGTTCGGCTTCTCCGGCATCTCTGCGCGCTCGTCCATCACTTCCCAGACGTGACGCGCTGCGGCGAGCGCCTGCTCCATGCCGTTGTGCAGGCGCGAGAGCTTCCGCATAGGGTCGTAGCTTGAGAAGAGGAAGAAGAGGAACGTGATGAAGAGCGCGGCGTTCATGCGTCCAGAAAGTATCTCGCGCTGCGCGAAAAACAGCAGCGCGGCGACGGCGAAGACGCCGATGAGTTCTATCGTGTTGGGCGCGATGCCGTTGATCTTGGCGGCGCGAAGGTTCGCGTGCATGATCTGGCGGGCGACGCGCGTGAATCGCTTTCGCTCGCGCGTCTCTGCGACGTAAGCCTTGACTATCGTCTGGTTGGCGAGCGCCTCCTGCGCCGTGTCAACAAGCTGTTGCCCGCCCTCGAAAGACTCGCGCGCGAGTTTGCGCAGCGCTCCGCCGAAGCGCGCGGTCAGGAGGCCGACGATGGGCGCGATCAGGAGCGAGCCGAGCGTCAGACGCCATGAATAATAGAAAGACGCGGCGAGAAAGCACGCGAGCGTGAAGCCCTCGCGCAGCATGTCGCGCAGAGTGTTCGAGACCGCCGTCTCGATGGCCGCCGCCGAGCCGACGAGGCGCGAGACGAGGTAGTTCGTCCGGTGTCGCTCGAAGAAGTCAGCCGACTGCGAGTGCAGGTGCGTGTACATGTCTGTGCGAAGCTTCAAGATCGACTCCTGACCGACGCGCGCCATCAGGTAGGTCGAGAAGTACTCGGCGACGCCCTTCGCGATTGTGAAGATGATGAGCAGGACGGCAATCGTGCGCCACGCGGCGAAACCCGAATCAGGGATGAAGTTTTGAAGGCCGAAGAGCGTCGGCGTGCGTTGTCCGTTCGAGCCGCTTTGCCTGAGCGCCTGATCGAAGATGGGGACGATGAGCGCGCCCGTCGCGCTCTGCAAAAGGCCGACGGCGAGCATCGCGAACGTCGCGAGGGTGAACTTAACCCAGTGCGGTCTGAGATAGAATAAGAGTCGCCGTAGATCGCGCATTACAGGTTTCGTCTGCAAGTTCGGAAGGGGCCGAGTCGCACCGGCAAATTGTAAATCAAAACTATACGGAGCGAGGGCGAAGGGCGTCAAGGATTGGAGGGGCAATGGTCGCAATCGGCTCGCGCAACTTCGCGCCTCTTGCGCTATAATCTCCGCGCACGGACTTTCGACGTTCCAAGCTCTACAAAAAAACTCTCCGGGTGGCACACGTTTGAGCCTACGGATTCTGATTGTTGACGACGACCTGAGCATGAGGATGCTGCTCGCCGAGTATTTCCGGCGGCTTGGCTACGAGGTCGCCGAGCGCGAGAGCGCCGAGGCCGCGCTCGAAGACGCCCTCTCAGGCACGTTCGACTGCTTCATCTTCGACGTTTCGATGCACGGCATGAGCGGACTCGAACTTCTTAAACGAGTACGCGAGCGCGGCATCGAAACGCCCGCGATGTTTCTGACCGCGCACGACGCCGTTGACGACAAGGTCGCGGGCTTTCAGGCGGGCGCGGACGACTATCTCGCAAAGCCCTTCAGCCCGCGCGAGCTTGAGGTGAGGGTCGAGGCGCTGCTCCGGCGTGCGGGCAAGTGGTCTGCGAAGTCCGACGGCGACAGAAAGGATCGGATCGAGATCGGCGAGCTTGTCATAGACAAGCGGCGACACGAAGTCTCAGTCGGCGGCAGCCGCGTGGAATTGACGCCGCTCGAATTTCACATACTCGAACGACTGGCGAGCGAGCCGGGGCGCGCATGGTCGCGCAACGATCTGCTCGACGAGGTTTGGAGCACGGAGTACGAAGGCTACCAGCGCAACGTTGACCCGCACATAAATCGCCTTCGCCGCAAGATCGAATCAGACCCGAAGAACCCGCGTTACGTTCTGACCGTCCGCGGCGTCGGCTACAAACTGAACGAGGCCCCATGACTTATAACCCTCCGAAGATTCTTCAAAGGGGCTTGAGCCTGCTCGCGCTCACGGCCCTCTTGCTCGCTCCCGCAGCCGCACAGAGAAAGCCCGCGGCGAAGAAGACCGCGCCGCAGAAGACGGCGACTCCCGCGTCGCAATCAAAAGCACCGGCGGACGCGCAGCAGAAGCCGCAGGCGCAGCAGTCCGCGCCCTCGATACTCGTCCGGTGGGAGGGCAAGCCCGGCATCGACCGCTACCGGCTTCAACTCGCGACCGACGAGAAGTTCGAGGACATTGTTTTCGATCAGGCCGTCGAGGGCAGGCAGTACGTCGTTCAGGGTCTTCCGCCCGGCGACTACTTCTGGCGCGTCGCCCCCGCCGCCGCCGAGACGAGCGTAACCTACACGCCTCCGGTGCGCGTCGCGCTCTCTTCGTCAGCGGGAGGGGTCGAGGTCGCAAACGTCTTGATGCCGTCGGATTCTTCCGGGTGGCGCACGGCGACGGGCGACGTTGCGACGCTCGTACCCGCGCGGCTTCGCACGGGCGCGGTCGTCGATTTCGTCGGCGTCGGGACGGACGGGCGCGCGTTCGCGGTTGACGGTGCGAGCGGAATCTCGCTTTGGACTGCGAGGTACGGCACGACCGCCGCGCCCGCCGGCGCGAGCGCGTTCGCGCCCGTCGTCGTTCGTGCGAAGCAGGGCGAAAGCAATGTCGTCGTCGCCAGCGAGGGCGGCGTTCGCGCGCTTCAGGGCGAGACCGGAAAAGAGTTGTGGCGCGCGAGTCTCGAAGGCCGCGCCGCGAGCGGGGTCGCCGACGACGCGGGCGGCGACGCGAGCACGGAGGTCTTCGTCGTCACGCAGTCGCCGGACAGGTTCTACGTGCTCGACTCAAGCACGGGGCGCGTCGTCGCGAGCCAGAAGCTCGAAGGCGAGGCGGCGGGCGCTCCGTATCCGGTCGCATACGGAAGCACGCGCGGCGTCGCCGTCGGCATTAAGAAGGGGCGCGTCGAGCTTCGCGGCGCAGACGGCTCGGTCGTCGCGGCGGCGAAGGTCGAAGGCGAAGTGACGACCGCGCCGATAGCAGTCACGCGCGGGCAGATGACGATTCTGGTCGTCGGAACCGACAGCGGACTCTGGGCCATGAGCGTCCCCGAAATGAAGGTGCTCGGCGTAATCAAGGCCGACGGCGATTCGGTGCGCGGCACGCTCGCCGCGGCGGACGTTGACGGCGACGGCTCGCAGGAGATCGTGATGCTGACGAAGCTCGGGCGCGTGGCTCTGGTCAGCACGAGCGACGGAAACGTCCGTTGGGCGAGCGAGGGAGCGACCGACGCCGCGACCGCGAGCTTTGCCGACGTGAACGGCGACGGCGTGCTCGACGTGATCGTCGCGGGCGGGCGGGATTTCGCGCTCGGCTTTTCCGGCAAGGACGGCTCGCTCGTGATGAAGGTCGCGGAGGGCGGGAAGCGTCCCGTCGAGCAGGCCGCGGGCAGTTCGCTTCGCACGCTCGTTGTCACGCCGTCTCTCGGTGGCGGCGGTATGCTCGTCGGCGGCGACCCTGCGCACGTAGGACTGCGTGCGGTCGAGTTGCCGAAAGGTTCCGTCAAGACCGCGTCGAAGTAGCCCAAGCGCGGGGAAGGATTCGGGCCGAAGGTTTGTACACATGGATACTAGCCGCAGCACTCTTCGTCGCGTGGCTCGTCTGCACGTTCGTTCTGGGCGAGAGCGGGTACGTACACATCCTTCTTCTCAGCGCCTTCGCCCTCGCGGTCGTCCAAAGGGCGCAGGAGCAGCGCACGGCGCAGCGTTGAAGGAAGTTTAGGCGGCAACACGGGCACGCGCGCCGTGCATCAATCAGTTTGTGATTCTTCGCGCTTCCCATTGCGGCTCCCCGAAGCGCTCGAACTTCACCCGGCAAGTAAGGAGTCGTGATTTATGAATTTGAAAGGCTCTACTTTACGCTTGACGACGGCGGCGCTTCTGGCGCTCGCGTTCTGCGCCTCGGCGCTCGCGCAGAGTGACATCAAGCGCGAGACGGTCGCCGTAACATACCCGCTCGACCAGACCGTCAGCCTGAAGTTTCGCGGGACGACACGCCTGCCGCGACTCAAGGGCGAGGCGAAGGTGAGGCGTTCGGGGCGGCGCAACACGCGCGTCGAGTTGGAGGTCGAGAATCTTCCGCGCGCATACGAACTAGGAAGCGTCTATACGACGTTCGTGCTCTGGGCCATCTCGCCCGAAGGGCGCGCAGACAACCTCGGCGAGATAAAGCGCGGCGGCGGGATGTTCGTCAACTCGAAGATCGACGTGACGACGCCGCTCGAAACCTTCGCGCTGATCGTCACAGCCGAGCCGCACTACCTCGTCCGCACGCCGAGCCGTATGGTCGTGCTCGAAAACCTCCCGCCGCGAAACCCCGGCGACGCGCAGGTCGCGACCGTGCCCGTCACATACGTCGGCAACTCGTCCGACTATTTCCGAGACCCGCGCATCCCAGACCTCGCCGACCGCGACCTTGTACGCACGCCAACGTCGCTGCTCGGCGCGCGTCAGGCCATCAACCTTGCGCGCTACGCGGGCGCCGAGCGGGACGCGCCGCAGGAGCTTCAGGACGCGCAGACGCAACTCGAACAGGCCGAGAACGCATGGCGTCTGAACCAGCCGGAGGCGGACGTTGACGTGATCTCGCGCCGCGCGATAAGCCTCGGCTCGAAGGCCGAGGAGGACGCGGAGATTCACGCCGCCGCGCGCAAACGGCGCGACGAGATCGCCTCGCGCGACAACGCAGTGCGCGAGGCGGAGGAGAACGCCGCCGAGTCGTCGAAGCAGATTCAGGACTTGCGCGAAAGGCTCAGCCGCGAGGAGCAGGCGCGCGAAGTCGCCGAGCACGATGCCGCGAACGCCAATCAGCAGTTGCGCGAGCTACGCGACGAGAACGCGCGCCTGCGCGACGAGCTTCAGAGTGTCCGCTCGGAAGGCGACGACGCGAAGCTCAAACTCGCGCGCATCGAGGGCGAGCGTCAGGCGGAACAGGCTCGCCTCGACACCGAACACAAGGCGGCGCAGCAGCGCGAGGCGCTCGCGAGCCTGAAGTCGTCGCTCGCGCGCTTCGGCACGGTCAAAGACACGGGGCAGGGGATCGTGCTCGTGCTCTCGGACGCGCTCTGGTCGAGCGCGCGCGCGGCAGACCTTTCGCCGAAGGCGGTCGCGGCGACGGTTGATCCGCTCGCGGCTCTGCTGGCGAACAATCCAGACCTCAAGATTCGCATAGAGGCTTACGCAGACGCGCGCGGCGACGAGTCGGCCTTGCAGAAGCTCACACAGGACAGGGCCGAGGCGCTCGCCGGTCGTCTCGTCGCCTCCGGCGTTGACGGCACGCGCATACAGGCTAACGGCATGGGCGCTGCGAACCCTGTCTCGCCCAACACGACGCCCGCGGGACGCCTGCGCAACCGTCGCGTCGAGATAACGCTCACGCCTTCGGTCGCAAGCGACTCCGCGTCAGCCGGAAGCTCGCAGTGAAAGAGCAGAGGTCGAAGGTCGGAGGGCGGTGAAAGACGACACGTTCTTTCACCGCCCTCCGATCTCTTTTTATGTCGCTTCTCGAAGTCTTACAACTCGTCGGATACAGCACGGCGGCTGCGCTGCACTTCTGGATCGCGGCGCTGCTCTTCAGGCGTCGCCACGCGCTCAGAAGACTCGAACGCGTGCTGCTCGTGCTCGCCACGACGCTCGGCGTCTGGCACACGTCGAATCTTCTGGTCGCGCTCCGCGCGATGCTCGACCTCTCCGAAGCTCGCTGGACTGCGCCGCTTCGCCTCGTTGACACATTCGCCGTCGCGACCGTCACGCTGACCTATTCGCTACTCCTGCACGCGCACCTGCATCTCTGGGCCGACGCGAGAAGGAGGGCGTTGACCCTGAGCGAACGCGCGCGCGTCTATCTCTCTTACTCGCCGCTGCTGTTCCTCGTCTACGCCATACCGAAGCTTTGGGCGGGCGAATACGAGCCGATGTTCGCGCGCCTTTCAAATCTTCTTCTGCCGTTCGCGCTTTGGGCCGGGTACGCTCTGTGCCTTGTCGCGGCGACCGACATCCTCATCGCGCGCACGTCGAAGTCGCAGACCGAGCGGAGGCTTCTCGGAACTCTGGCCGGATCGTTCCTGGTCATAGCGGCACTCATTCTCGCCGTCTATGTCTTCGGCGTCGGCGAGGGCACGCCGCTCGGCGCGTACCTGAAGACGCTGGCGAATCTCGGCTCGCTGCTGCCGACGGCGCTGCTCGCATATCACATCTATCGTTACCGCTACCTTGAACTCATGTTCAAAGAGAGCCTGATCGTCGCGTCGTTCGCGTCGGTCGTGCTCGTCGTCTATCTCTACGGCATACGCACGCTGGCGCTCTGGCTGACGGCGCGGTACGGTCTGCGTCCGGGCGCGGTCGAGTCTCTGTTGATTCTCATGCTGGCGCTCGTCGCCGCGCCCTTCCGCCGCTGGCTCGACAGAAGGTTTCGCAGACTCTTCGAGCAGGAGACAGGACTCTTCCGCGACGTGGCCGCGCGCATAGGCAACACGGCGGGAAGGTACGGTCAACTGCCGGAGCTTCTGAGATTCGTCGAAGAGCGCGCCGCGGAAGGACTCGGCCTGCGCCGCGTCCGGCTGCTCGCCGCCTCCGCTTCGTCCGATAACGAAGAGAGTAAAGCTGAGACTGTCGTAAAGCTCGACGCCCCGCGCTCGAAAAACGACAAAGCGCTTTCTTCGCCCGGCGGCGAGGGGAGCGGCAATGGCACCGGCAAAGGCGTCGTTGAAGTCGAGGCGGGCGAACTGTTCGTCGATGTCGGAGACGGGTCGAGTTGGCAGTCGCGCGTGCTCGATATCTCAAGCGAGGCCGGATGGGCCGAGGCCGCGGTCGCGCCGGTGCTTCGCGAGAAAGGTTGGGAGGCGGCGCTGCCGCTCAAGCGCGAGGATCGCGTCGTCGGCCTGATGCTTGTTGACGCGCCGCCCGACACGCTCACACACGAGGCGCGCGCCGTACTCGAACTGCTGGCGGCGCAGGTCGCAATCGCAATCGAGGACAGCCGGCTCGTCGAAGAGAACGTGCGTCTTGAGCGGCGCATCGCGCACAACGAGCGGCTCGCCGCGCTCGGACAGATGGCCGCGACCGTCGCGCACGAGGTCAAGAATCCGCTCTCCGCCATCAAGTCAATCGCGCAGGTGATGCGCGAAGACGACTACCTGAAGAGCGAGTATGCGCGCGATCTCGAACTCATCGTGGGCGAGACAGACCGCCTCTCGCGCAGCGTCTCGCAGATGCTCAGCTTCGCGCGGAGCGGGCCGAACGGTGAAGCGCCGCGCGAAGTTGACGAGTTGATTCGGACGGTCTTGAATCTCTTCCGAAAGGAGGCCGCGGATCACAACGTCTCGATCAAGACGGAGATCGAATCCGCGCCCTGCGAGCTTGACGGCGCGTGCGCGTCGTCTCTGCGCGACGCTCTATCGAATCTCATGCTCAACGCCCTGCAAGCCACGCCCGACGGCGGGCAGGTCAAACTCAGCGCGGGCGCGCGCGGCGAGAGTCTGTTCGTGTCGGTCGTTGACGGCGGCCCCGGCGTCGCGAGCGAGAATCGTCGGCGCATCTGGGAGCCGTTCTTTACGACCAAGCAGCGGGGCACTGGTCTCGGACTCGCAATCGTCCGCAAGCGGATTCGAGAGGTCGGCGGCGAAGCACGACTCGCCGAGTCGAAAAGCGGCGAGGGCGCGCGCTTCGAGTTGACCATCCCCGTCCGCACGCGCCAATCATAAACGCGTGGCATACAGCGTGCGTCTCAAGCGCGCATGGAAACTCAAATGACCTCAAGAATCAGAAACGAAAAATGGCGCGTGCTCGTCGTTGACGACGAGGAGGCTGCACGCTACGGCACACGGCGCGCGCTCGCGAGCGCGGGCTACGAGATCGAAGAGGCCGCAAGCGTCGAGGACGCACGCACGGCAGTCGCCGCGAACAGACCCGACCTCATCCTGCTCGACGTGAACCTGCCGGGCGCGAGCGGCCTCGAATACTTGAGCGAGATTTCCGAGAGCGACGACGAGAGAAAGCCGCTCGTCATCATGGTCACGGCCTACGGCTCGGAGCGCAAGGCGGTCGAGGCGATCAAGGCCGGAGCATACGACTACCTCTCGAAGCCGTTCGAGATCGAAGACCTGCGGCTCGTCGTCAAGAACGCGCTCGAAACTCTACGGCTCCGTCGCGAGAACCAGACGCTTCGCGAGCGCATCGAGCTTGAGGGCGCGCAGCGCGGCACATTCCTCGGAAACTCCGAGGCGGTAATGCGCGTGCGCGCTATCGTCGAGAAGGTCGCAGAGACGGACGCGACCGTTCTGGTGCGCGGCGAGTCGGGCACGGGCAAGGAACTGGTCGCGCGCGAGCTTCACGAGCGTAGCTCGCAGCGTCGCCGCGGCGCGTTCGTCGCCGTCAACTGCGCGGCGCTCCCTTCGGAACTCATCGAGTCGGAGCTTTTCGGCCACGAAAAGGGCGCGTTCACGGGCGCTGCGGCGCGCCGTCGCGGCAAGTTCGAGCAGGCCGACGGCGGCACTCTCTTCCTTGACGAGATCGGCGACATGAGCGCGAACGTGCAGGCGAAGCTTCTGCGCGCGCTCGAAGAGCGTCGGGTCGAACGACTCGGCGGCAACGAATCGATCCCCGTTGACGTTCGCATCGTGAGCGCGACGCATCGCCCGCTCGAACAGGAGATCGGGCGCGGGAGCTTTCGAGCAGACCTCTTCTATCGCTTGCAGGTCGTCACGATAGAGATCGCGCCTTTGCGCGAGCGCCGCGAAGACATCCCCATCCTCGCCGAAACTTTCGCACGACAGGCCGCGGAGCGTTATGGTCTGCCGCCGCGCATCATCGCGCCTTCGGCGCTCCGCCGTCTCGTCGAGTACGACTGGCCCGGAAACGTGCGCGAGCTTCGCAACGCCGTCGAGCGAGCGCTGATACTCGCAGAGGGCGACGAGGTGACGGCGAGGGATTTGCCGGAGGAGATCGGCGTCTCGAAGCCGTCGAAAGAGACTCACGCGGCCGTGCTCGATGCGGGCGCGCTCGCAGTCCCTTTCACCTCGGACTTTCGCGAGGACAGGCGCGAGTTCGAGCGGCGCTACATCGCGCGCTGTCTCGAAGAGACGGGCGGCAACGTTACGCGCGCCGCATCGATTCTCGGAATGCATCGCCAGTCGCTCCAACACAAGCTCCGCGAACTCGGACTCGCGCGCCGCTACGTCGCCGTCGGCTCGGACGAGCCGCAGGATAATTCCGACAACTGACGCGGAATTTGCCTGACACGACCGTACAAGTTAGACTTGCGCTTTCGTCGAAATCTTCTTCCGAGGAGGACTAAAAATGAAAGCGCGAGTTGACGCCATCCTCCGGCCCGAACAGGCCGAGTACCTCGAACGCCTAACGCCGGAAAACACCGGACTGCTCGCGGAAATGGAGCAGTACGCGGGCGAGCACCGCGTGCCGATTGCAGACCGCGAGGTCGCGCGATTCCTTGAGATAACGGCGAGACTTGTCGGCGCGCGCCGCGTCCTCGAAATCGGAATGGCGATAGGCTATTCGGTCGTACACATCGCGCGAGCGCTGCCGCCCGACGGCGAGGTCGTGACGATTGAGCCGAGCGAAGAGATGATCGCGCGCAGCGAAGACTACCTGAGCCGCGCGGGTCTTCGTGAACGCGTCAGCATCGAGCGAGGACGCGCGCTCGAAGTCCTCCCGCGCCTCGACGGGACGTTCGACATGATTTTCCTCGACGCTGTGAAGCAGGAGTACGGCCAGTACCTCGAACTCTCTTTGCCGCTTCTACGCGTTGGTGGAGTCGTCGTCGCAGACAATCTGCTTTGGGGAGGACAGGTCGCGGGCGAGATTCGAGCGCCCGATCAGACCGCCTCGACACAGGCTCTGCGCGAGTTCAACCAACTCTTCGTGCGTCATCCGCAAATGCTCTCCGTCGTGCTGCCGCTCGGCGACGGACTAGGCTACGGAGTGAAAGTCGTTTGAGCGCCTGCCTGTCCGAGCGTCGTAAGGAAAATCTCGCCCGGAGACGCGCGGCGGAAATCTGATGTCTCAATCATTCAAATACCCCAAGCCGTTTGAGGCGGCGACCTCGCGCTCCGAAAACGAGTTGCTGCTGTTGTGCGCGCGTGCGAGGGCGGGCGTTGAAGAGGCCGCGCGGATCACGAGACTCGTTTCCGAAAAAACCGACTGGGATTATTTCTTCAAACTCGCGGGCCGCCACGCCGTCCTCCCGCTCGTCTTCAAGAGCCTGAGCGCGCACGCGCCCGACGCCGTGCCGCCGCCGCATCTTCTGAAACACCGAGACAAGTTTCGCGGGAACGCGACGCGAAACCTTCTCCTCGCGGGCGAGCTTGTGCGCGTCGTGCGCCTGTTCGAGTCTGAGGGCGTGCCCGTTCTCGCCTACAAGGGCCCGGCGCTCGCCGTCTCGGCCTACGGCGACCTTTCGCTGCGGCGATTCATCGATCTCGACATCGTAGTCAACGCCGGCGACGCTCGTCGCGCCGGAGAGTTGCTTCGCTCTGAGGGTTTCGCGTTGGCCGAAAGGCTCTCGGAGTCGCAGGAGAAAATTCTGCTCAGGTGTCAGCACAACCTCGCGTACACGCGCGACGCGGGAAAACTTATCGTCGAGTTGCACTGGGGTATCGCGTCGCCGCGGTTCGCGGAAATTCGACTCGGGGAAGGCTCGTGGAAGCGCGCCGAGACGGTGAGCTTGTGCGGCGGCGATGTCAGATGTCTTTCGCCGGAAGACCTTCTACTCGCACTCTGCGTCCACGGCACGAAGCATCTTTGGGAGCGGCTCTCATGGATCTGCGACGTGGCCGAGATGTTGAACTCGCACCCGCAACTCGATTTTGAATACTTGCTGCGGCGCGCTCGTGAGAGTCGCACCGAGCGGATGCTGTCCGTCGGCCTGCGTCTTGCCTGCGGCCTGCTCGGCGCGAAGCTTCCACGTGACTCAGCCGCGCAGTTTGAAAGCGACGGGGCGACCGAAAGCCTTGCCGCGAGCGTGGTCGAGAGGCTTTTCGCGGGGGCCGAGTACGAACCTGTGAGTTTCGTCGCCAACGTCGGCTTTAATTTGAAGGCACGCCGCAGGCTCCGCGAGAAGATTCGATACTTCCGCTTTATCTTCACGCCGACCGACGGCGACCTCGCGGCACTGTCGCTACCCGCCGGTCTTACGTTCATTTACTACCTGCTCCGGCCTTTCCGCCTGATTCTGAAAGGCAGCGGCGAGCATTAATCCGCCGATAAGCTTTGCACAAATATTCAGCGAAAGTTGCATAATGAACCTCTACCATTCATTTATGCGCTGCTTATTCGCTTAGCCTGAATATTTGTGCAAAGCTCCGCCGATAGGTTTCGCCCGCCGGGAACCGCCTGCAAACGCGAAAGCATCCGCGGTCGCGGCAGCAGCGTCGAGGCATTCCGGCAAAGTTAAGATAGGAAAGAGCGAACGGCTCTGCATTGTTGACCTTGCTATACATTTATGTTAGCTTCCGCTTGCGCGAAATAATACAACGGGCTGCAATTCTTAGCGCCCGATTTGCGTTGAAGGGTTCTTCCCACGTAAATACTTTCAAGAGATTCCGGTGTTACAGGCAAGAGGATTTTGTTGGCTTTATGTTAGAGAAGCTCTTTTGGTCGCGGCGGGCGTTCGTCGTTCCGGTTCTTGCGTTCACGATGCTCGCGTCAACGGCCACGGTCTTTGCACGCCGAATAGATAAAGCCGACGCGCAGAAGGCGGGCGGCGAGGCGAAGCCCGCGCAGGCGGCTGCCGACGCGAAGCCCGATGAGAAACCCTGGAGCATCAAGATGACCAGGGCGACTCCGACCACCTTCACCGTCAAGGCGAAGGACGCGAGGCTGCCGGAGATAACCGCAGAGCTTTCGCGACTGCTCAAGGCCCCTATCTCTTTGAGTCCGCTGATGTCGAAGCAGCGCGTCACGCTCGACTTCGGCGGTCTGAACCTCGAAGCTACGCTTCGTATGCTCGCGCCGCAGTCTTTCATTGACTACGTTTCGGGCGGCAAGGAAGCGCAGCCGAGGCCGCTCGCAATCTACCTGCAAGCCTTGAACGAGCGACCGCCCTCAACGAGCGAGGCCGTGCACGGCAGTTCCGAGGCGATTCTCATCGAGGGCGACACGGAAGAGGGCACGGACAGCGACGCGCAGAAGAAGAAGGAACAGGAAGACCCGCTCCGCGTCTCGTTCGTCAACAACCAGTTGAGCGTCCGCGCGCGGAAGCAGCCGCTGTCGGTCGTGCTCTACAGGATCGCGAGCGAGGTCGGCGTCCCCTTCGAGATGCGTTACGAATCGACGGAAGTGGTCGATGTTGAGTTCAGCAATTATTCGATTGATCAGGCAGTGAGAAGTCTTTCCCCCGAAGTGCGCTTTTACTACCGGCTCGACTTGCAGACGTTCCAGATACAGCCTTTGCGTCTCGCCCTCGTTGCGCCGTCCGCCCCAAAGTCATAACGAGTTACTAAATTACAGGAGGCTTGAACCTTGAGCATTAAGACCGAGAATCTGATCCCCGCCCAGCTTTCCCGCGTCGAAGACGTTGACGCCGACGCGCGCGAGGCACGAACGAATAAAAAGGAGTTCGTCGAGCCGGAAGTCTCTTTCCCAGTTGACGTGCTCGAAGCGACCACCTTCTTCCAGTTGACAGACAGCGGCTCCACCAATTGAGTAAGCCTTCGGGTTCCGCGCCGGGATGGAGAGATTCGAACGCCCTGACTACTCCGTGAGTGGTTCAAAACATTCCGCACGACCGGCTCTCGCGAGTCTTTACGCGGTAGCCGGTCGTTTTATTTGCGTCGAAGGCGACGAAGAGTCGGCGAGTCTCTTCCGGCGCTACTTCGCGGACTGGCACGTCTCGCCCTTCGACGACGACGGCACGGTCGCTCCCGATGCCACGATCAGAGTGAACGACGGCGAAGAGCCTCCGCGTGCGCCCGCCAGCTTCGAGTCGTTCGAGGTGGCCGAAGGCGGCGTCTGCCGCACCGACGGGAGAGAATATTTTTTCGAGAGCGGCGGCTCCGCCGTAAGGGTTCGAGGCGGGACGCCTCCGCTCGTCGAAGTCTGGATTGGCGAAGGCACGCTGGATAGAGAGCGTGCGGCGCTCGCGCGTCTTATATTCAACGCCTCGATGACGGCGATGCGCCGCTGCGGTCTCTACGAGCTTCACGGCGCGGGCGTCGTCGGGCCCGCGGGCGCGGGTGTCCTCTTCTCAGGCCCGTCCGGCAGTGGCAAATCGACACTCACGACTCAACTCGCCGCCGCCGGCTGGCAGTATCTTTCCGACGACACGCTTCTGCTCTCAGACCGCGGCGATTCGGTCGAGGCTCGCGCGCTCCGTCGAGTCTTCGCGGTGACCGAGCCGACGGTCGCCTCCGGCATACTCGACGGCTACGAGACTCTTCTAGAAGAGCCTGCGCCCTTCGACGCGCGCAAGCTCAGGTTCGAGCCGCAGACGGTTTTCCCCGGTGGATTCGTCGAGGCGTGTACGCCGCAAACGGTCATCTTTCCGTCCGTCACGAACGAGCGCGAGAGCCGAACGCGCAAGCTCTCGCAGGCGGAAACGATGTCGCGTCTAATCAGGATGTGCCCTTGGGCTTGTTACGACCGGCCCGCCGCGAACGAGCATCTGAGATTGCTCGCGCGGCTCGCGCGACAGGCCGGAGGGTTCGAGCTTCTCGCCGGGCGAGACTTGTTTGGCAACGCCGCTTACGCGAGCAGCTTTATGCAGGCTCGGTTGGAATGCACGCAATGAGCTTCGACAATCAAACGGCGGCGGCAGGCGTCGAGAGGACGCGCGACTACGGCCCGCCGCGGCTCATCGTCGAGCTTACGAACATCTGCAATCTGCATTGCAGCTACTGCCTGCGCGACGAAGACGCGCTCTATCACACGCCCGCAAATTTTTTCCCCGTCGAACTTCTGAAACGCATCACGCGCGAAGCGCGCGAGTTCATGAACGCCTCGCAGGTTATGTTCACGGGCGGCGAGACGACTCTGCACCCGCGATTCCGAGAGGTAATCGAGGCGGTCGGCTTTGAAGGACTCAAGTGCAGCTTCGTCACGAACGGATGGCACTTCGAGCGCGTCTGGCCCGCCCTGAGCGCGAACCGCGAGACAATCAGCCACGTCGCTTTCAGCCTCGACGGAGCCACGCGCGAGACGCACGACCGCTGGCGCGGCGAAGGCTCTTTCGTCCGGCTCGTCCGCGCGTTCGCGCGTTGCCGCGCGGCGAAGCTCCCCTTCGTCGTGAAGGTCGGCATACGGCGCGACACGCTCCCTCAACTGGAACAGATAGCACTCTTCGCTGCGAGGATGGGCGCGTCGTCTCTGAGCTTCGGCCACGTCCTTCCGACTTCCGGCGACATCGACCGAGAGCTTGCGCTCGACCCGGACGACCGAACCGCGGCGGAGCAGGAGATCGCAGTGCTCGCGAGCGTCCTGAAGATGAGAGTCACAATCGAGGTTGGCTACTACAACACGGACGCGGCAGCGCCCTGTTCGGCGCTCGCAGGGACGAGTTGCAACATCGATTACCGGGGGAGGCTTTCGCTCTGCTGCAACCTCTCCGGCTATCGCGGCGCGTCGGGCGAGTCGGACGTTGTCGCCGACTTGAACGAAGAGTCTTTCGCGTCTGCCTTCGGGCGACTCGAACGACTAGCCGAAGAACAGTCGGAGCGCCGACGCGTCGCGCTCGCGGAACACGCCGGACGAAACGAGAGGCCGGACGTTTACCTCGGCTCGCCATGTCTCTTCTGCCTCAAGAGCTTCGGGAAAATGCCCTGGCACGCGGACGACACAGGCGTCTCGCGCGCGCTGCCCGTCGTGCAGGCCGTCTGAGCAGGCGTCACGCGCGCCGGTGTACGACTTCGTCTCCCGTGTCGTCGCGCGTGAACGACGGTCAAGCGCGCACGGATTTATAACTTCGCGAGAACTGAGGGGGCTTTTGAGCCGATGAGCACGAACGGATTTGCGCCGCACGAACACGTCGTCTTCACTGAGTTCGACGCGGGCGAGGGGATACTCGTTGACCTGAACACGAAGAAGTATTTTCAGCTTAACGAGACGGCACTGATCGTCTGGCGCGGCATTGAAAAGGATCGGACGTTGGATGAGATTGTCGAAGAGATAACGGCCCGTTACGACGTGACGCCTGAGCGCGCGACCGAGAGCGTGCGAAGGCTTCTGGAAAATCTGAGCGCGTTCAGGCTTGTGCGCCGTAGCTGAACGTGGACGAAGACGCCGGCGCGAGCGACGGCAGACGCAGGCTTCCCACGGCGAATCGCACGGCGACGGCCCGCGAAATGAACGAAGAACATTTCGAAGTCGCGGACGAATGCAGAGAAGCTTACGAGCATCGCCTGCTGCTTCGGTACGTCGTGCTTACGGTCGCGCTCTTCGTCCCGTTGATTCTTGCTTTCGCCTTCGTGAGAAATCTTTACCCCTTCGCCGCCTCGACCGAGATGATGGCGGGCGGAGATTTGGGAGCGGGCGGGACTTATTACGTCCTGCGCGGCGAAACGGTTGCCGGAGAGACGATTGACCTACCGCCCGTCGGACTGACCGACGCGCTCGCGGGCCGCGCGTGGAGTCTCGTCTCGGCCACGGTCGAAAACAAGAGCTTCACGATTCCTTCGCCGCACCCGTCGAACGTTGCGCTGGCGATTGCGGCGGGCGGCGCTGAAAAGCTCCCGCGCGGCGCAAGGCTCGGAGAACTCATGCACATCTGGGGCGCGATCTACAACTCGCGGCTTCCCTCTTCGTCCGCGCGCCGCCTGCGCGCCGTGAGGCTCGACGAGTACAGTTGGGACGGCAGGGGCTACGGCGAATACGAACGTTTCATCGAGTCGTGGAGAGCGGAACTTTAAGACGGCTTGTGCCGACCGACGCAGCCGCGCTCGGAATGATGCGCGCGGGCGTCTGCGGCTTCGTACTCTGCGAGATACTTCTCACGTCCTTCTCCGATCTCGGCCGCCTGCCTTCGACCGTCCTTCGCCCGACGGGCGCGATGCAAATTTTCTCTTGGCGACTCTACGACGCGCTTCTGACTCCTTCGGGGATGATCGCGTTCAAGTGCCTGCTTGCGGCGTCGCTCGCCGCCGCGACCGCCGGGTGGCTGACGGGTCTCGCGACGAAGTCGTCGGCGTTGCTCTTCCTTTTTTACGAGGGACTGCTCAGAAGCATCGGTCACTTCAATCACGACGAGATGCCCGCCGCATACATCCTCTTCGTACTGGCCTTCGCGCCGTGCGGCGACGCATTTTCGTTTGACGCCTCGGCGCGCGGGCCGGTCGCGCGCGCGTCAGCTTTCGTTTACGGCTATCCGATTCTGCTCGCTCGCTCGTTGCTCGCGTGGTCTTACTTCAGTTCCGCGCTCATCAAGCTGCGAGTCGCGGGGCTTGGCTATTTCAGCCCCGACAACCTGCCGACTCTGGCGATCATGCACTCGCTCGACAATCTGCACGACACGCATTTCAAGCTGGCATTCCTTCTGCCGCGCGTGCGCGCTTTGATGCCTTTCGCGGTCGCGCTCGTGCTCCTGTGGGAGCTTTCGTTTCCACTCGCTATCTTTTCAAGACTCGCGCGCCGCGTAATCCTCGCCGCGGGCGTTATGTTCCACGTCTCGACGCTGTTTTTAATGAACGTCTTTTTTCCATATCATCTAGCGATGTATCTGACGTTCGTTGACTGGCCCGCGGTCGCAGGGAAGCTTGAACGGTTCGGCTTGCTCCGTCGTGCGGCGGGCGCTTGGCGCGTGCACGCAGGGAAGCGTCGGGCTTCAAATGTCGGGCCGTCGAATCAGGATGGGAATCTGTAGGTGACGAAGTAATCCGGCTCGGTCGTTTCGAGTATGGCTCTGCCGTCCGCTTCAAGCCACGCGTGGCCGCTCAGAGCGTCTTCGCCCGCGCGACGCACGCCGAAGACGACGCGCGTTTCGATGCCGTTGAGAGCGAGATAGCGGTGCAGAACGGGCGCGCGTTTCCAACAAGTCGGCGTGAAGACGAGGAAGTCCGCGGCGAGCACGGAGTCGAGCGCGCGTGCGAGCCTGTCCTCAACGTTCGAGGGATTCGGCGGGCGCACGCCGCGCACACGCGGGGCGGCGAGCCGGAGAGCGCGCGGGAGCGGCAGCAGTTTGACGAGCAAGGAAAACGCCGCGACCCAGTAGGCCATCCTCAGCGCCAGCAGCGCGCCGCGAGGCTCTCCGAGCACGAGCCGCGCTGCGCGCTTCGGCAGCCGCGCGGCTTTTAATAGTTGTCGAGTGAGTTCGGCCATCTTCAGCCCTTGAATCAATTCGCCGCCCGTGCCTCTATCGAATCGCAAACAATCGAATCGCAAACAATCGAACCGTCAACCTCAGACGACCGCGCGGGAAAAGTTCTCGCGCCTCTGCTAACATCTCGCGGGAGGCTTTCGGCCTTGTTAATTTACCCCGACAGCGTGGCGGCGCGCGAGCGCGCGGCGGAGACGATAGCCGCGGGCGGCCTCTTGGCCTTTCGCACGGACACCTTCTACGGCATCGGCGCAGACCCTTTCAACGTCGAGGCGCTCGACGCGATAAACGCTTTGAAGGGGCGAGACGGCAAGCCGATTCTCGTCCTCGTCAGCGACGAGCAAGTGGTCGCGCGTCTGCTCGCACGCCGGACGCGCGTCTTCGACTTGCTGGCCGAGAGACTCTGGCCCGGTGCTCTGACTCTTGTGGCGGAGGCGGGAGCAGAAGTGCCGTCGATTCTGAAGGCGGGCAAGGGGACGGTCGGCGTGCGCCTGCCCGACGACGACGCGGCGCGCGAGGTGGTGCGCGCCTGCGGAGGCGTGCTCACGGCGACGAGCGCGAACCCGGCGGGACAGCCGCCCGCGCGGACAGCCGCGGAAGTCGCGCGCTACTTCCCGCGCGGCCTCGGCCTCTTGATTGACGGCGGCGCGGCGCGAACGGAACTGCCTTCGACCGTGCTCGACGTGAGCGGCGAGCACCCGCACATAATCCGCGAGGGAGCGGTGACGCGCGCAACGATTGAAGAGGCTTTGAGGTCAATCAACACGACTCCGATCTGAACGCAAGTCCGGCAACGCAAACTCGACTCCGGCCCGAACTCTACGAGGCCGCACGCCGCCCTCACTTCTTCTGAACGGTCACGCCGCGTAGAAAGCTGTAATCGTTGCTCTGGTCAACCTGTACGTTCTCGACGCCCGTGCGCGCGACGACCATTATGTTCGGGTACCAGAGCGGGAGCATCGGCAGGTCGCGGCTGACGACCTGCTGCGCCTGCGCGTAGAGCGCCTTCGCCTTCGAGCGGTCGAGCGTGCCCACGGCCTCTTCGATGACGCGGTCGAACTCCTCGCTCCGGTAGCGATTTCGGTTTTGACCATACTTGCGCTCCACCGTCGGAATCTCGCCGCTGTAAAAAATGTCGTGGAGGAAGACGGGATCCTGATTGCCGCCAACCCAACGCAGTGTCCCTATGTCGTACTGTCCATCTCTCAACTGTTGTATGAGGGTCGCCGTCTCAAGCGTCTCTATTTCGACGGGGACGCCGATTGACTTGAGAGAGTTCTGAATCACGCCCGCGTACTGGCTGACCGCCGCGTTGCCGGCAGAGATTTTGAACGAGATGGGTTTCTGGAAACGCATCTGCGGGCCGTCGCCGTCGGGGTCACGGAAACCGGCCTCGTCCAGCAGTTGCTTCGCGCGCGCAGTGTCGTAGGTGTATGTCTGTCCGGCGTCGTATGCCCAAGAGCTTTCGGGCAAGATCGAGTTCGCGACCCGCGCCTGACCGAGCAAGAGGTCGCGCACGATTGACTCGCGGTCAATCGCAAAAGCTATCGCCTGTCGTACCTTCACATTGTCGAGCGGCGGGTGCTCGCAGTTGAATCCGAGATACGTGACGTTCGCGCCGGGAAACTGCTTTACCTGAAGCTTCGAGTCCTGACCCAGAAACTTGTAGGAGTCGGGCGAGAGGTTCGACGCGCCGCTCGCGAGGTCAACGTGCCCGCTCTGCAACTCGGCCTGCAAGGTGTTGGCGTCGAGTATCGCACGCACTCGAAGCTCTTTGATCTGCGGCGCGCCCTGCCAGTAGCCGTCGAAGGCCGCGAGATCGACAATCTGCTGCGACTCGTCGTAGTTGACGAACTTGAACGGACCGGAGCCGACGGGGTGCGTCTTCTGCGCATCGGCACTGCCTTGCGGTATCACCGGAACGGAGACGAGATTACCGAGAAGCGAAGACCAGGGCTTGCGTAGATGTATGACGAGCGTCAGAGGGTCGGGCGCTTCGACCGAAGTTATATACGGCTGAGACGCTGCGGCCTTTCCTTCTGCGGGGGGCGTCGCTGCGGCTGCGGCGCTCGCGCCTGCATTATTAACGTTTGTGGATATTGCCTCGAAAAACGGGGCGGCCTTCTTCTTGCCGGAGGCGAACAGAGAGTCGAGCGTGTACTTGGCGTCGGCTGACGTCAGCGGCTTACCGTCGTGGAACGTTACGCCTTCGTGGAGCTTGAAGGTGACGGTCTTGCCGTCTTCGGAAATCTGGTAGCCATCCGCGAGGTCGCCGACGTACTCGAACTTCTCGTTCTTCTTCAGGAGCGAGTTGAACATCAATTGCCGAAGCCGCTCGCTCGAAGCATCCGTGCCGTCGAGCGGGTCGAGCGTCGCGGGATTCGAGTCGAGGATGGTGACGAACTGCGTGCCGCCGCCGCCGCGACAGCCCGCGAGAAGGAGCACCGCCGCGAGCAGCGCGAGCGCGGCAGAGACCATTTTCCGGCTCGGCATCAGAGTTTGCCTCCGTAAACGTAGTTCAGCTTCTGGTTGAGCGCGGCGACCTCCATCGAAAGCTCCTGATACTTCTTCGGGTCGAAGGGCGGCGGAGGCTCAGCCGTGGCCTTGAAGGTCGCGATGCGCCGGAGCGAAGCCTCTATGCGCTCGCTCGTGAGCGCGCCTTCACGCGCGGCTTTCAAGAGCGCGTCGTATGCGCGCCGGATAATCAAAGGGTTGGCGCAGACGAGAAGCATGTCTTCGCCCGCGAGTACGGCGCGCAGCGCGGCCTCTTCGATCTCGCAGTGTTTCGCGATTGCGCCCATCTCAAGGTCGTCGGTGACGACAAGACCTTTGTAGCCGAGTTCGTCTCGAAGCAAATCCGTGACGATGCTCGGATTTATAGAGGCCGGTACGAGCCGGCCACCCGCGAGACCTCTGTGAATGTCTATGTTCGGGAATCCGCCGTGACTGACCATGACGGCCCTGACCATGTTGTCTTCGCGCTGGAACAATTCGATGTAGGGCGCGAGGTCTTGCGCGATGAGGTCGTCGTGCGAAAGATGTATGATGGCCAACTCCTCGTGCGTGTCAACCTCGCCCGCGCCGATTCCGGGGAAGTGTTTGGCGCAGCCCAGTAAGCCCGTGCCTTGCAGGCCGCGCAGGTAGACCATCGTATAGCCCAGGACTTCGCCGGGCGAGCGGCCGTAGGAGCGCGAGTAGAGTCCGTTCGAGAGTAGGTCGCGGTCTTCCGTCATGATTGACATGACGGGCGCGAAGTTCATGTTGAAGCCGAGCAGGCGCAAGACCTCGCCCGTGATGCGCCCGTGCGTGCGTGCGCCCGCGAGGTCGCCGTGCTGGCGTATGACGCGCGCCGCGGGCATCGGCGTAAAGATTTTTCTGAGACGGTCAACGAGTCCGCCCTCCTGATCGATGCCGAACAGAGGCTCGACCGGTGACATCTCGCGCACGCCGTCGAGGAGTCCGCGGAGTTGTTCGGGCGACGAGACGTTGCGACCGAAGACGATGACGCCGCCGGGCGAGACGTGCTCAAGGAGCGCGCGTGCGTCGGAATCGAGCAGCGTGCCCGGAAGCCCTATGTAGAGCAGTTGTCCGATTTGCTGTTCGAGGGGTAGCGAGCGAAGGGTTTGGAAGTCTGACATGAATTAAACGATTCTGTTCTTCAATCCGAGCAGGAGTCTGCGCGCTTCTTCCGCTGTCAGGGTTTCTACATCAACGCCTCGAAGCTCGTCAAGGAGACTCTCGTTGGCAGCGTCGAACAGCGTGAGTTTCGCCGCGACCGACTGCCGCCGCGTGCGAGAGGCTGCGCGTTCGAGCGCCCCTTCGACGCCGCCCGGCGACATGGCTTTCTCTTCCGAATCCGGCGCGGGGGTTTCGTCTGCGTTGCTCTCGTCCTCGAACACGTCGAACTCGTACCGCTCAAGCCTTGACAAAACTTCGCGCGAGCGCGCGATGACGGACGGCGGCAGCCCCGCGAGCCGCGCGACCTCTATGCCGTAAGACTTCGACGCGCGACCGCGCTCGATTCGGTAGAGGAAGATGACTTCGCCTTCGCGCTCGGCGACGCGAATACGGTAGTTCTGTGCTCCGGGCAGACGCTCTGCAAGCTCTGTCAATTCGTGGTAGTGGGTCGCGAACAGAGTCTTCGCGGCGTGCTCCGGCGAGTCGTGCAGGTGCTCTGCGACCGCCCACGCGATTGAAAGCCCGTCGAACGTCGCCGTGCCGCGCCCGATCTCGTCGAGAAGGACGAGAGAGCGCGGGGTCGCATTGTGAAGGATTGCGGCGGTCTCAGTCATCTCGACCATGAAGGTCGAGCGCCCGCGCGAGAGGTCGTCGGACGCGCCGACGCGAGTCCAGATGCGGTCGAGCACAGGAAGGCGCGCGCGCTCCGCGGGGACGAACGAACCCATCTGTGCCATCAGAGAGATGAGCGCAGTCTGCCGGAGCAGTGTTGACTTGCCGCCCATGTTCGGCCCCGTGATGATGAGAAGGCGTTCGGTCGAGTTGTTCATGTAGAGGTCGTTCGGCACGAAGGGCGTTTCGCCGATTGCCTCGATGACGGGATGGCGTCCCGACTTGATCTCCAACTCGTCGCCGTCGTGCATGGAGGGTCTATGGTAGCGACGCCGCGCCGCGACCTCCGCGAGCGAAGCGAGCGCGTCGAGCAAAGCGAGCGCACGCGCGGTCGCTTGCAGCCTCCGTGTCTCCCTCGCGACCTGCGCGCGTAACTCTCCGAAGATGCGCGTCTCGATTTCGAGTATGCGGCCTTCTGCGCCCAGAACCTTCTGCTCCCACTCCTTCAACTCGGGCGTCGTGTAACGCTCTGCGTTGGCGAGCGTCTGCCGCCTCTCGTAGTCTGCGGGGACGCGCGCCGCGCCCGCCTTTGAAACCTCTATGAAGTAGCCGAAGACGTTGTTGAAGCGCACGCGCAGATTCTGTATGCCCGAGCGCGAGCGCTCGCGTGCCTCGATCGCGGCAATCGTGCGCTTCGCGTCGCCGCTCGTCGAACGAAGGTCGTCGAGTTCCGCGTCGAAGCCCGCGCGAACCACGCCGCCCTCGACGAAGTTCAAGGGCGGGTCATCGCTCAGAGAGCGTGCGATGAGTTCGCGCACGTCCGCCAACTCGTCCGCGTTCTCGACGATGACTTGGATGAGGGAAGGCTCCGCGTCCGATAACGCCTGTCGGATGTGCGGGACTTGATCCAGAGAGCGTCGGAGTGCGACGAGGTCGCGCGGCGTCGCGGTGCCCATGTTGATACGGCCCGTGAGACGTTCGAGGTCGGAGACATCCTTGAGCAACGCACGCACGCGGTCGCGACGCATCTGCGAACGCTGTAGCTCTTCGACGGCGGAGTGGCGCGACTCGATCTCTACGAGACGGATCGAAGGGCGCAGGAGCCAAGAGCGTAGGAGTCGCGCGCCCATGCCCGTGACGGTCGCGTCGAGCACTTCGAGCAGGGAAGCGCCTCGACCCTTTGCGCCCTGCGACTCGACGAGTTCGAGATTGCGGCATGTGACCGCGTCGAGCACAAGATGTTCGTGCGTCTCGTAGAAGTTTATATCTGTGACGTGGGCTGCGGCTGCGCGCTGCGTCTCGCGCGCGTAGCGAAGGCACGCGCCCGCAGCGCTGACGGCTGCGATCTTGCCCGCGAGTCCATAGCCTTCGAGCGTGCGCGCGCCGAACTGTTCGAGCAGGAGCGACGCGCAAGACGCAGGCTCCCAGAGCCATTCGTCCAGAGGCGTGAGCGCGACGCCCGTGCTCGGCGTCGCCGCGTGCTCGGCTGGCATGATGCGGGCCGTGGACGCGCCCGACGCCTTCGGTTCGTCTTCGAGCGCGAGGATCGACTTGTGCGCGCCCTGTGCCGCGTAAGAGTCTCTGACCAGCGGCGCTAGAGACGAAGGGAAGAGGATTTCGCGCGGCGAGTACGAGTCCAGATCCGAGCGCATACGCGCCCATGCATTTTCGCCGCTCAACTCTGTGGCGCGGAATTCGCCCGTCGAGAGGTCTAGGAGTGCAGCGCCGAACGTGTCGCCCGCGCCGCAGACCGCCGCGAGGAAGACAGTCTCTTTGGCTTCGACGAGGGTCGGGTCAACGGCCGTGCCCGGCGTGATGACGCGCACGACTTCGCGGCGCACGAGCTTCTTCGTCTTGGAAGGGTCTTCGGTCTGCTCGCAGATTGCGACGCGGAAGCCTTTGCGTATGAGGCGTGCGACGTGTCCGGCGATAGAATGGTGCGGGACGCCACACATCGGGATGGGCTGGCCGCGCTCCTTCTGGCGCGCGGTCAAAGTTATTTCGAGCGCGCGAGAGCCTGTGATCGCGTCCTCGAAGAAGAGTTCGTAGAAGTCTCCGAGTCGGAAGAAGAGGAGCGTGCCGGGATGCTGCCGCTTCAGCTCCTGATATTGCCGAAGCATCGGCGTGAGCGTTGCGTTCGTCGTCATGTGTCGGCTGAATCCTGCTTGAGATGCGAAATGCGTCTGGCCACAGGCTTACGCATAAAAACTATCACAGACGGTTCGCAAAGGCACGAAGGGGCGCGGGGCGCGTTCGGTCTTTGAAGAGGCTCGCCGCGGGAGAATTTTCCGAACGCTTCGGAATAAAACCGTGATACCGTTGGATGAGAGTGTGCGCAGAGAGATTCGCGGGGCGGTATCGAGAGACTTTCCTGATGAGTTTGAGCGAGCAGATAATCGTCCTCTTCCTTCTGGCGATACCGGTCGCCTGCGTCGCCTGGACTGTAACTCACGAGGAGGTCTTCCGCGAGCCGCGCGAATACTGCGTCGATAAGAGTCGAGACTGCCGTCGCTGGTACGAGCGAAAATTCTTCTACCTGTTCACGTGCGAATATTGCTTCAGCCATTACGTGACGGCGGCCTTCCTCTTCGTCACGCGCTACAAACTTATCTACGGCGACTGGCGCGGCTATCTCGTCGGCGGCTTCGCGCTCGTATGGGTCGCGAACCAGTACATGAGCCTCTACAACAGGCTTCGCCTCGACATAAAGAGCGAGAAGGTCGAGGCGGAGATAAAGGAGAAGATCGCTTCGGGTGTTGACGAATGAAAAGCGTCGCGCCGTAGAGAAAAATGGGTCTGCTCTTTCCGGACGCGCGTCTCTAACCGAAGAAGACTTCGGCCACCTGATAAATCTCTTCGTCGAGTGTCTTGATCTTCCGAACGGCGTCGTCCAGAGGGACGGCAACGACCTTGTTGCCACGGAGCGCCACCATCTGCCCCCAACGCTTTTCGAGGACAAGCTCGAAGGCTTTGACTCCGAAGCGCGTGGCGAGCACGCGGTCGAACGCCGAAGGCGAGCCGCCGCGCTGCACGTAGCCGAGGTTCGCGTGTCGCGTGTCGATGCCGGTCTGGTTTTCGATCTCGCGCGCGAGGTAAAAGCCTATGCCTCCGAGCCGACCGCGGCGGTAAATCTCTGCCTTCGCCGCCTCTTCCAGAAAGTCCTCTTCCACGTGCGGGTGCGCGTCCTCCGCGACGACGATGATGGAGAAAGGGCTGCCCTGCTGCTTCCTTCGGCGAAGGAGGTCGCAGACGCGCGAGATTCGGAAGGGATGTTCCGGGACGAGTATCACGTCCGCGCCGCCTGCGATGCCGCCGTAGGCGGCGATCCAACCGGCGTGTCGTCCCATCACCTCGATGACCATGACGCGATGATGCGACTCGGCGGTCGAGTGCAGGCGGTCAACCGCCTCCATGACGGTGTTGACCGCCGTGTCGAATCCGAAGGGGAAGTCCGTGCAGTCAAGGTCATTGTCAATCGTCTTCGGCACGCCGACGAGCGGGAGGCCGTGGCCGCGCCACATGTCGCGCGCGGCTCGCAGAGTGCCCTCGCCGCCGACGACGACGAGCGCGTCGAGTCCGTGCCGAAGCCAAGTGGCTTTTAACAGTCCGGGATAGTCGTCTGCGTGGTGAGGGTTCGTGCGCGACGTGCCGAGTATCGTCCCGCCGCGCGGGAGAATTCCCGTGACATCCTGACGCGTCAGAGGCACTACGTCGTCTTCGATAAGCCCACGCCAGCCGTTCCTGACGCCGATGACTTCGGCACGCTCTTCGAGCATCGCGCGTCGGACGACGGCGCGTATAACTGCGTTCAGGCCGGGGCAGTCGCCGCCGCCCGTCAAGATTCCAACGCGCAGGCTCATCTAAACACCAAAAAAAATATGCCGGCGAAACCGATAATTGATTTGATTTGCTCGCCACGCCTATAATCGCGCGACGAAACAGGCCGTGTCAAACAAAGCGATTTTCGGCGTGAGGCATTCGACGAAGGTATGTATGATCGAGGCTCGACAACAGTCGCTCTTCGCGACTCTATCTTTGGCACATTTAACTTTCGTCGTTTGCGCTTGTGCGTTTGCACTGCGTTTACGTATTGAGTGAGACATATGTCGTTTACAAGCGATGAAGAACTGTTGACTCTCGCCTTTGACACGGCGACGGAGCGTCGAAGCGTCGCCCTCGTGCGCGGCGCTCGCGTGCTTTCGACTTTCGCGAACGACGCGCCGGACGGAGGGTCTGCGAACGTCCTCTGCGACATCGAGCGCGCGCTCGAAGCCGCTTCCGTAGGGTTGGACGACGTAGGGCTGTTCGCGTGCGCAACGGGGCCGGGCAGCTTCACGGGTCTGCGCGCTGGTGTCGCGACGTTGAAGGCGCTCGCGTTGACTTTAGACAAACCCGCCGTGGGCGTGCAGACTCTACACGCGCTGGCGCACGCGGCGCGGCCTGCCGGGCGTCTGGTGTCTATGATCCCGGCGGGGCGAGGCGAGGTCTTCGCGCAAATCCTCTCGGCCAGTGGCGCAGGCGAAATCGTAGAGCGCGAGCCGCCTACGCACTTGCCGCCCGCCTTACTGATCGAGAAGGTCGCGCGTCTGGGCGGCGCGGCGAAGTGGGCCGGAGGAGGCGCGCATAAATTCATAGAGTTGATTCGGGAAGGGGCCGGCGCAAAAGGCTTTGAGTTCAAGATCGTCGAGGACGAGGGATGCGTCGAAGGCGAAAGGAAATGGGTCATTGCGCCTCTGCCAGAGGCTTTGGCCGTAAACGTCGCGGCGCTTGGGCGCGCGAAATTTTTGGGGGGCGGGTCGGAGGGCGCGTCGGGTCTGCGCGCGATCTACGTTAGGCCGTCGGATGCGGAACTGAACGAACAATGTCACGCGCGGGGATGAGGGTGAAGGTTTCCGGGGCGGGCTGCGTCATCGTGCCGATGACGGAACACGACCTGCTTGAGGTTGTCGAGATCGAGGAGACGACGGGACTCAGCCAGTGGGGTTGGGACGCGTACCGCGCCGAACTCTCGAAGGCCGAGGCGGTCATGCTCGTCGCGCGCAGAGACAGCCCGGACTCTCTGACGGGGAGGCGTCTGGTCGGCTACATCGCCGCGCGCGTGAGCGCGGACGAGTTGCACATAAACAACATTGGAGTGCGTACGGAGTCGCGCAGGCGCGGCGTGGGCGGCGCGCTTCTAGCCTCTGCGCTCGGCGCGGGCGCGAAGAACGGCGCGAGGTCGGCAGTGCTCGAAGTGCGTGCGGGGAATCTCGCCGCGCAGGCAATGTACGAGGGCCTGGGCTTCCAGATTGTAGGCGAGAGGCGCAACTATTACAGGGAGCCGGTCGAGAATGCCATAATCATGACGAGGCCGCTCGCGGCGCGCGCTTGATACGGCCTGCGAATTGGGCTAACATTTTCTCACAGAGCGACGGCCACAGCGCGGCGACGATGCCGGCTGAAAAAAAACTTGACGCACCACTCAACGCATCTGAAAGGAGACTTTTCCGCCATGGACATCACAAACACGGAGAGCCTGAAGGAGCAGTTGCTTGCGGTTGACCCGGAGTTCCGCGAGCTTGCGCGCGAGCACGGGCGCTACGAGCAACGGCTCAGCGAGTTGTCCTCGCTCCAGTACCCGAGCGACGAAGAGCAACTCGAAGAGGTCACTCTGAAGAAGAAGAAGCTGGCCGTCAAAGATCAGATGCACGCAATAATGTTAAAGCACCAGAAGGCGGAGAGCGCCGCGCACTAGTCGCACGACGCATCGAGAACGAGGGCGAGCCGCAGGCTCGAACGTTTATAATGAAAGGGGGACGCATCGAATACTTGAGCGCCCCCTTTTCCTTTGGACGGACACAGACGTCGTTTGAGGACGCAAGGTTTTTACGAGCACTTGAAGGGTCGAAGATGGTCAGAGAAGGTTATATGTGGGTTCTGATCCCTCTGCTCGCAGCGCTGGCGGCGGGGGGGCTTGGATTTATGTTCGGCTCCGGCGCGCTTCTGGCGTTGGCCGCGACGGCGCTTTTTCTCGCGGCGTTCATGGCGTACTTCTTCCGCGACCCGCGGCGCGAAGCGCCAGACGAGCCGGGTCTCGTCGTCTCGCCCGCCGACGGTCGCGTGACACGCGTCGAAAAGCTTTCGCTCGAAGACGCGGAGTCGCCGACGGTCGTGAGCATCTTCCTCTCGCCCTTCGACGTGCACGTCAACCGATCTCCGATTGCAGGAACCGTCGTTGAAGTGACCTACACGAAGGGGCTTTTCAAAAGCGCGATGAGGGACAGCGCGAGCGTCTTGAACGAGCAGAACGCACTGACGATCAAGGGCGAGCAGATCACTATCGTCTGCAAGCAGATCGCGGGCGTGCTCGCGCGCAGGATCGTCTGCTGGAAACGTCCGGGCGATAAGCTTGCGCTCGGCGAGCGCTTCGGCCTGATTAAATTCGGCTCGCGAACCGACCTGGTTCTCCCCTTCGAGGTCGAGGTGGTCGTAAGTCCCGGCACGCGCGTGCGCGGAGGGGTCTCGGTCATAGGGAGGTTGGGCAATGGAAAATAATGCTTCTCAGGCGACGGACGCCTCTTTCCGCGCGCGCCGTCCCGCAGACGCATGATAGCCTCCAACGCATTTATCAATGCAGCGACGGAGACGCTCCGCCAATGTCCTTGATCGACTGATTTATCTCATTAGAGAAGGCGTACAAACCCTTTCGGGTTGTTAACAGCAAAAAGTTCCCAAGGAGCAGAGGGGATGTCCCGCTATTACTGTCTTCGCCGACGTAGATGCTGTTAACCTCCCGCCCATCCTCCAAGCTTAAAACTACACATTCGTCTCCCGCCAGCGGAGAGAGTAGAACTCCGTCACCGAGCACAAGCGGCTGCGCTTCGACTCTACCTGCCATCTGCCGCTTCCAAAGCTTGTCCCCATTCTCAGGAGAAAGGCAGTAGACAAAATTGTCCAAAGAAGTGGTTAAAAGGCACTTTCCCGCGGGAAGGAGGGACTGGACGGCGGCACCCGTCCGCACGCGCCATCTCAACTGCCGCGTCGAAAGATTTATGGCATAGACGGAGCCATCGTTTGAACCTGAGTAGAGAACACCGTCAGTAATCGTGATAGGAGTTCGCAAGGATTTACGAGTCCGATAATGCCAGAGCATCTGGCCGGTGTTTTGATCGATTGAGAATATATTCCCTTCGCGGTCGCAGATATATAGATTGCCTCCACTAAGAACCGGGGAAGGGTTAAAGCCGGAAGAGCTATGCTTGACCCATGCGATTTCCCCGGACATTTTTTTTATTGCGTAGAGATACCCGTCCGAGGTACATCCGAAAATAGCCGTTTCATTTGAAACAAGGTCTCCACGTATGGGGGAGGGCAGCGTCCGCATCCACAAAGTTACACCGCTCGCGCCGCCTATAATTCGTAAAGCGCCGGTGGCCTGATAAAATGTGCCGCCGTGGGTCGTGGTCGGGTGGCTTTCCGAGGCGATATAGACGCCTCTCGAATCCGCTACAGGGGTTGCCGATATTTCTCCCCCTATGTCGCTCTTCCAATATAGAGACCCGTCGGCGGTGTTCAAGGACACGACGTTACCGGCATTGAGTGCTATATAAATCTTCCCATCGCTAACAGCGGGTGTAAGATTTGTAAGGCTGTCTATTTCGATATGCCAGTTAAGATGGAGGGGCTTTGAAAGCGTGGTCTGCCCCTGCCCGAAGATATTTTGAACTAAGACCCACTGAATCAGAGCAATTGAAAACAACGCTGCTATCATGTTACGGAGTATTTTCACTGTATTAGTTGTCACGCGCGTAATAATATAAACGGACATTGGCCTTTGCTGGTAGAAGGATGGAAACATATAATTGGACTTAAGTTATCATCCGTTTTCTTAGAAGAAGATTTATCCCGAATTTCGTTCACGAAGGAGGGTGGCGTTGGACAATCATATCGGCACGCATGAATCGATCATCATCTTGGATTTCGGCTCGCAGTACACGCAGTTGATTGCGCGCCGGGTTCGAGAGGCGAATGTGTACTGCGAAATCCTACCTTTTAATGTGTCCGCTGAAACGATTGTATCACGCAAGCCGAAGGGGATAATTCTCTCCGGTGGCCCGGCTTCCGTCTATGATAAAGATGCGCCAAAACTTTCATTCGATATCCTCGAACAAACCGATTGTCCTATATTTGGTATTTGCTACGGCCTGCAAACCATAGCATCAGGGTTGGGGGGCGAAGTTCTCCCTTCCAGCAACAGGGAATACGGGTACGCGCGCCTTATCATAACGGAGCCGGGGAGCCGTATTTTCCAAGGTCTCCCGAGCGAGATGGATGTCTGGATGAGCCACGGGGATAAGGTTACAAAAATCCCTGCGGGTTTCCGCGTTACGGCGCTCACAGAGGATGCGCTTAATGCTTTCGAGGATTTAAGCGGACGCATATTCGGGGTGCAATTCCACCCTGAAGTCGCACACACGCCTTTCGGAGGGCAGATTTTACGAAACTTTCTCTTTCAAGTATGTCGGGCGAAAGCCGACTGGTCGCCGAAGGCTATTATCTCGGAGCAAATCGATCGAATTAAAAGTTTGGTGGGCGATGAAAAGGTGATTTGCGGCTTATCGGGCGGCGTAGATTCGACGGTCGCGGCGACGATAGTGCATGAGGCTATAGGGGATAGGCAGACATGTGTTTTTGTCGATACGGGACTTTTAAGAGAAGGTGAATTTGAGGCAACGCGTGAACTCTTTGAGCGAAAGATGAAGTTGAATGTGCACGGGATTAACGAGGGGCAGACGTTCATAAAAGCACTTGCAGGGGTTACTGACCCGGAGGAGAAAAGACGCATAATCGGAAAGATTTTTATAGAGACATTTGAAAGAAAGGCCAAGGCAATCGGCGATGTCGGATTCCTTGTGCAGGGGACGCTCTACCCTGATGTCATCGAGTCAACTTCTGTGCGCGGCCCGTCGGCTGTGATAAAGAGTCATCATAATGTCGGTGGATTGCCACAGCGGATGAGCCTCAAGCTTATTGAACCGCTCCGAGAGCTTTTCAAAGATGAAGTGAGGATGATCGGGCGAGAACTGGGGATTCCAGATGAATTTCTAATCCGCCATCCCTTCCCTGGCCCGGGATTCGCAGTAAGAATCATCGGTGAGGTTAATCCCCCTAATCTTCGTATCATCCGCGAGGCTGATCAAATCATTAACGAAGAATTAAAATTAGCAAATCTTTACGAAAGTGTCTGGCAGGCTTTCCCTGTGCTTTTACCGATTTTCACCGTCGGGGTTATGGGGGACTTTCGGACATACGAGAGGGTCATTGCCATTCGGGTTGTTACAAGCGCGGATGGAATGACAGCCGATTGGGCGCGGTTACCACACGATCTGCTGGCTAGAATATCATCTCGATTGACTTCGGAGGTGCGCGGAATTAACCGGGTGGTTTTTGACATCAGCTCCAAGCCTCCGAGCACAATAGAGTGGGAATAGCGATTATAATGCGACACGGTTACATGCGGGTCTGAGGCTTAAACAAAAGCTTATTAAGCAATCGCTTAATTACGTAAGACAGGGGATTATGCCGGCGGTGAAAATTCTGGGGTAGGAGGGTAGGGTGAGTGCAGAATATTGAGAGTGAAGAGGTGAGTATGAAGTCTTCCGGCAATGCAATAGACAGGGTGAAAACTGCCCGTCACCTCGAACGGCCTTATGCTTTAGATATTATCGAAAGAATTTTCGAGGAATTTGTTGAATTGCACGGTGACAGGAGACACGCAGATGACGCCGCGCTGATATGTGGCCCCGCATTATATAAGAATCTTCAGGTGATGGTGATATGCCAGCAAAAGGGGCGCGACACAAAGCAAAGGCGTCTAAGAAATTTCGGTATGCCGAAGCCGGAAGGGTATAGGAAGGCCATGCGGGCTATGAGGTATGCGGAAAAGTTCGGTCGGCCTATCATCAGCTTGATTGATACGCCGGGCGCATACCCGGGCATTGACGCCGAGGAGAGGGGGCAGGCCGAGGCAATCGCAAGCAATCTATTTGAAATGATAACGCTATCGGTGCCGATTATAAACGTCTTGATCGGCGAAGGCGGGTCGGGCGGGGCTCTTGCGATTTGTGTCGGGGATGCAGTGCTCATGTTTGAGAACGCTATTTATTCGGTAATTTCCCCGGAAGGGTGTGCAGCAATACTTTGGAAGAGTTCCTCCGAGGCGACGCGCGCGTCCGAGTCTCTGCGTCTTACGGCGGATGATCTTTTCAGACTTAAGATAATTGACGCGATAGTGCCGGAGCCGGAGGGCGGCGCGCACGTCTCTTTTGACGAAACCGTGCGTTTGCTTGATGGTATATTAGGTAGGACTTTAGATGAAGTCCTTTCATGGGATCCCAGAGAGAGGCTCGCGAGGCGATACCAGAAGTTCAGATATATGTGAGTTGAACGGCGGGCGATTTAAGGTTTGCGGGGTTGTTATAGTGAAAAAATCGAGAGTCTATTTAGAAACTTTAGGTTGCCAGATGAACGTCTCCGATTCTGAGCGCGCGGCGTCACTTCTCTATAAGAGCGGGTTTGAGCTTGCGGACTCTTCCGACACGGCGGACGTGGTTATCATCAATACATGCTCTGTGCGTGAGAAGGCGGAGAAGAAGGCTCTGCGCCGCGTCGAGGAGATAAGCCGGAGCCGCAAAGCTGACGCGCCTCTGATTGGTTTGATGGGCTGTGTTGCGCAATTGGAGGGTGCGTCGTTATTTGAGACCGCGCCGGCGATCAGATTTGTCGTCGGCACCGGCGCGACGGAGAGAATCCCGCAACTCATACGTAAGGCGGAGGAAGAGAAGGTTTCTGATCTGGGCGGGCGTCAACTGCCGTTTGAGAGCGACATAGCGCCGGTCGCTCGCCGCTCGGCTCGTGTCGCATTCGTGCCAATCATCGAAGGTTGTAACAAGTTCTGTACGTACTGCATAGTCCCTTACTCGCGAGGCCGCGAGCGCAGCCGCCCTGCGAACGAAATTCTCTTTGAGGTCAGGAGCCTGCTCGCACAGGGCTTTAAAGAGATTCATTTGATCGGTCAGAACGTGAACAGCTATCGCCCGAAGTCCTCGGCGGGTTTTGAGAAATTTCAAGGGGCCACCCCATTCTCCAGGCTTCTACGCGCGGTCGCTTCGACAGGAATCCCCCGCGTCAAGTTCACGACATCATTCCCGAGGGATTTTCATGCCGATATCGTGAAGGCTATCGAGGAGAATGAGAACCTCTGTAACTGGATTCACCTGCCCGTACAGTCGGGGAGTGACCGTGTTCTACGCGCGATGCGTAGGGGCTACAAGGCGGATGACTTTTACAGGCACGTAGATGCGATAAAAGGCGCGTGCCGAAGGATTGCGCTCACGAGCGATATAATCGTCGGCTTTCCGGGCGAGTCGCACTCGGAGTTCGAGGAGACTTTGAGACTGGTCGGGCGGTGCGGGTTTGAAGGGCTATATATTTTCAAGTATTCGGCGAGACGCGGGACACCTGCGGCAAAGCTTTCGGACGCGGTCGAGGAATCCGAAAAGACCGAACGTTTTATGGCGCTCGAAAAACTGCAGGCGACGGTTCAACGAAAGATTTATAATAATCTTGTTGGCAAGAGCATGGCCGTGCTGGCGGAAGGGACGAGCGCGAAGTCTTCGGACGACCTGACAGGGCACACTTCGTGTCAAAAGGTCGTCAATTTTCGAGGGGGGCGCGGCCTCTTGGGTGAAATCGTAAACGTGCGCGTGACCGAATTGAAGTCTCATAGTCTCTACGGCGAAGCTTTGGGTGTTCTTTAGAGGGGAATCGTTCGAGGGCTGTCATGGAAATCGAAGTGAAAATCAGGGGGCTGATGATGGACCCGAGCAGCGGCACGCCGATCATCATCCTCAAGGATGTGAACAGCGACACGATGCTGCCGATCTGGGTCGGCGCGAACGAGGCCAACGCCATTGCGCTCGAAATCGAGAAGGTCACACCGCAGAGGCCGATGACTCACGACCTTCTGCGGAACGTCATTTTACAGATGGGCGTGAGCGTCGAACGCGTGACGGTCACGGAGCTTCGGGACAACACTTTCTTCGCGGCCATCATGATGAAGAGTCGCGCAGGCGAGTCGATCATGATAGACGCCCGACCGTCCGACGCAATCGCCCTGGCTCTGCGCGTAGATTGCCCGATCTTCGTTAACGAGGAGGTGATACGTGCCTCAAGGAATACGGTTTCCGGCACGGAGGAAGAGGAGGGATCGTCCGCGGCGGACGACGAATGGCCCGACATTATAGGGGAGGCGGGTGATTTGCCGATGTAGCCTTTTGTGAGAATTCCAGAGGCGGGAACATAAACATTTGAGGAATATAATTGCAATCGCGAATCAGAAAGGCGGGGTGGGGAAGACTACAACTACCATTAATCTCGCCGCGGCATTCGCACGTTGCGGTCGAAGGGTGCTTTTAATTGACTTGGATCCGCAGGGGAACAGCTCGATCTCTTTTCTAGACCCGCGAGAAATTCGAGCTTCCGCATATGAAATGATGGTCGGCGAAGACGGAGGGGAAGTCTCGTCCTACATTTATAAGACGGCGATTGAGGGATTGGATGTCATCCCTGCCAGAATTAGCCTCGCGAAGCTTGAGTCAAAGTTGGTCGGCGATTTTGACGCGCCGTTCAGGCTGAAGGATCGTCTGGTCGCTCTGGGCGAGAAATATGACACCGTTTTCATAGACACACCGCCGACCCTAGGTCTGATAACGATAAATGCCTTGGTCGCATCTTCCTACGTTATTATCCCTATACAATCGTCGTTTTATGCACTTGAAGGGACGGATGATCTTTTAGAGACCATTGAGAAGGTTAAGGCTCGCCCGAACGCCGGCCTACAGATACTGGGCGTCCTGGTCACTTTATTCGATAAACGAACGACCTTGGCGAGGGAAGTGTTTGAGCAGATAAAAGGCGTCTTCGGCGACCGGATGTTCGAGACGGTCATAACTAAAAGCGTCCGTCTGGAGGAAGCGCCTGCATACAGGGAGTCCAT